>NZ_LT859959.1:600000-1200000 GCF_900176205.1 Bradyrhizobium sp. ORS 285 | reverse complement strand
ATATAGGCGAGCACGTCAGGCTCGACCTCATCCATGAGGGCTGCGAGCTTGGGCACGTCGGGACGGATCTGGTCGGCGATCTTGCGCCATTGCGCCTTGGCTGCCTCGGCGTCGTCCGGGGCGAAAGCCGTGGCGATGACGGCGGAAACCACGCGGCGCCCGCTCTTACCGGCATGAGCGAGAGCGTTGCGCATGAAGTGAACGCGACAACGCTGCCAGATGGCATTGAGCACCTAGGCGACGGTGGCCTTAATGCCCTGGTGAGCATCCGAGATCACGTGCTTCGCGCCACGTAAACCGCGGCGGCGAGCTTGCGCAGGGATGCGGTCCAGAACGTCTCGGCCTCGGATGGGCCGAGGTCCATGCCGAGCGCCTCGCGCCGGCCGTCGCTGTTGACGCCAATCGGGACGATCACCGCGATCGAGACAATGCGCCCGTTCTGCCGCACCTTCACGTAGGTGGCGTCGATCCACGGATACGGCCAGTCGCCTTCGATCGGACGAGTGAGGAAGGCCTTCACCCCAGCCTTCGCGGGGGGGGGGCAGGCTCTTGTTGGCGATCTCGCCGCAGAGCCGGCTCACCAGGCTCTTGGAGATGCCGCTCATCCCCATCGCCTGCACGAGGTCGTCGACCGGGCGGGTCGAGACGCCCTGGACGTAGGCCTCCTGTCAGCGCCTTCTCAACCATCCGGCGCGGCTCCAGGAGCCCGGGAAGTGGCCCTTTTTGCGCAGCTTGGGGATGCGCAGCTCGACCGTGCCGGCGCGTCTCCCTGGTCCGCTCACTGTAACCGTTGCGCTGCGCCAGACACTCGGAGCTCTTCTCGCCATAGGATGCTCAGCTCAGCCGGCGACTTCCATCTCCATCAACCGCTGGGCCTGCAAAGCCGATCGTCTCGCGCAGACGATCCGCGTCCGGAGCCTTCTGCAGGAGCGCGCGAAGGTTCATCATCTCGTCGGTCATCGATGGTTCCTCGATTCAAGTTGGTGTCAACAACCCGACCCTACCGGGCAATCGCCGGTGACCACCGCAAAGTAGTCCACCCGCTACAGCGCTATGGGGTGATCTGAGGCCGGGAAACTGGACCATTTTTGGCTAGAGTCTTGCGCTGCCGATTCCCCGGCTGGGAAGAGCGGAAGACGATGAAGGCCTCGAAGTTTTCGGACGCCCAGAAGGCGTTCATCTGAAGCAGGGCAACGACGGCGTGCCGGTCACGGACATCTGCCGCAAGGCCGAGATCAGCCCAGCGACCTATTTCAGTTGGAAGAAGAAGTACGACGGGCTGCTGCCGACCGAGATGCGGCGGCTGAAGCAGCTCGAGGACGAGAACGGCAAGCTGAGGAAGCTGGTGGCCGATCTGTCGCTCGACAAGGAGATGCTGCAGGACATGATCCGCCGAAAGCTGTGAAGCCTGGTCGGAAGCGCAAGCTCGTCGACGAGATCTGCGGCAAGTGGCAGGTGTCGATCCGCAGGGCCTGCGACGCCCTGGAGTTCGACAGGTCGACCTACCACTACAGATCCCGTCGCTCCGACCAGGCCGCCCTCGAACAACGGATCAGGGAGATCTGTCAGGTTCGCGTCCGCTACGGTTATCGCCGCATTCACGTCGTGCTTCGTCGCGAAGGATGGCGCCACGGGCAGAACAAGACGCGGCGGGTCTATCGCGAATTGGGCCTGCAATTACGCAACAAGGCGCCGAAGCGTCGAGTCAGGGCCAAGTTGCGGGATGATCGCAGGCCGGCGACGCGATCGAACGAGACCTGGGCGATGGACTTCGTCCACGATCAGCTGGCAACCGGACGTAAGCTACGGGTGCTCACGATCGTCGACATCTTCTCCCGATTCTCGCCAGCGCTGACACCGCGGTTCACTTTCCGCGGCACCGATGTCGTGGAGATACTGGAAGGAGTCTGCAATGAAGTGGGATTCCCGGCAACGATCCGTGTCGATCAAGGCACCGAGTTCGTGTCGCGCGATCTCGACGTCTGGGCGTATCAGCGCGGCGTCACGCTGGACTTCTCCAGGGCCGGCAAGCCGACGGACAATGCTTTCATCAAGGCGTTCAACGGACGCTTCCGGGAGGAATGTCTCAATGCCCATTGGTTCCTGACGCTTGCGGATGCCGAGGAAAAAGTGGAGACTTGGCGCAGGTCCTACAACGAAGAACGGCCGCACGGCGCGATCGGCAACAAACCGCCGATTCTGCTGCAAAACCACGATGGCGCAACCGGCCCGCCACCGTGATCAGGGCGCAAAACTCTAGTTCTGGGTGGTCCAAAATTCGGCCTCACTGCACTTTGTGTCGGATCAGATGACCGACGGCCGGCGCTTTCGGATCCTCACCGTGGTCGACGACTGCGCCCGCGGGTGCCTGGCGCTGGTGGCCGACACCTCACTCTCGGGCGCCCGGGTCGCTCGGGAGCTAGACCGGCTGGTCGCCGAGCGCGGCAAGCCCAGGATGGTGGTGAGCGACAACGGCAGCCAGCTCACCAGCAATGCCATCCTGACATGGGCCGATCAGAGCCGTGTCGCCTGGCACTACATCGCGCCGGGCAAACCCATGCAGAACGCCTTCATCGAGAGCTTCAACGCCCCCCGGCGGGATGAACTGCTGAATGAGACGCTGTTCACCTCGCTCGCCCAGGCCCGCGTCGCTCTCCGATGCTGGCGGGCCGACTATAACGACGCTCGGCCGCACTCCCAGCTCGGATGAAAGACACCATCCGAGTTTGCCGCAACCTGCCATCCGCGTCGGGATCTGGCGCTGCGCTGTGAAGGCTCCGCGCCAGCTCCCGCCGCTACCACCGCCCGTATGGGCATATCCAACCGCCCGAACGAACTCAGACCTGGATAAAACTTGGGGGCAAGGTCATTTGAAAATACGCCCTGATGCAGCCGCCCAGTCGCGCTGAGGCGGGATCGTTGGCAACTGCGCGCAAGCTCAGCCGCGCCGCTCTCCACGCAGTCAAAACGCACCCAATGCATACCCCTCTATGCTAAGCGCCCATCGACAACCGAACGGCTCGGCGCCCGGACAAGACTCATAGTCGCAACTACTTCATGCTGCGCTTTCCGCGACGCGATCTAATTTGAGCAGACGTCGAACTTCTCCAACATTTAAGCAAGCGTTTGGTCGCCCTGCGGCGGCAAGCAGCAGCCTTCACTTTGAAGGCTGGTGTGTGGTTGCGGCGAGCTCATCTGCTCATCGCCACTGCCGATTTTCCGGTCAGTCTTGTTCGCCATCGGACAAACATTCTACTTATCAGGATACTCAGATTTCGGAGCTCGCTCAGGCCCGGGTGACAGCATTTCGCAATCGCAGGCAATAACAAACGGCACCTTTATGCTTTTCGGGCCTGCTACAGATGTCCACTCATTCGGAAAACGATCGCGACGAACACTAGACGATGTCGTGAGTCAACATGCCCCGTGCTTGGTAAAATGAAGCTTGAAGCCTACGTAGCGTCAGGTCGTACGGTCCGAATCACGTACCGCGTCAAGTCCCACGATAGGAAGTGGAGCCGTAATCTCCTCAAGGCCTCAGGTGAGTCGGAATCGGTCGCCACGGGTCGGGCGAAGGGATGTGAAACCATCGAATTGAATTCGAAGCGGCTGAATCCGAAATCCACTTTCGGCTTCTGACTTCAAAGTTCTGGGCGCTCCACCGGGCTGTTGTTCCGGTGCAGCTATGAAGAGCTATTACATCCAAAGAGGGGAACATGGAACCCGGCTATAACGACCCGAACCATTGGATCCGCTGGTACGCAGAGCAGCAGGAACTGCTGCGTGCGCGGCAGCAGGCCGATCTCGAGCCAGTTGATCAGGCTGGCTTTGAGCAGCAGCTGGGCGAATTGGAGCCTCGATCCTCCAAGGATGGCTTGACTGAGGCCAGTTTGCCTGACACTCCAGTCGGGCGGTCGGGCGACAATATTCAGCACACGAACCATGCTGGTTCCATGCTTATGCCACAAGGGCACGACTTGCGTGACAGTTTGTTCAACAGTGTCGATATTCCGCGCGCTTCCCCCGGATCGAGCGCAGACGGCTTGGGTTCGGCATCATCCAGCAGCATGCGATACGAAGCGCCTCTGGAGGCGCAATTTACAGTCCGGACGAAAGAATACAGCAAGCCACCTGGACTGCTCTCCCGGGTAAAATCAGGACTAGGTAAAGTATTGAGAGGACGCCGTTGTGAGAAGTCGTCTGGCGACCTGGAGTATGTTGTGCTCCACTCCGCGCTTCAGATCGACCGTGCAAAGCGCCCTCGCCCGTCCGATACAGACCAGGAGCTGATCGACAAGTTCAAGAAAGTGTTGAGGGTCGCGAACTTCAACCCCTTTACTGTTAATGACTACGCGTTGGCGCTTCGGCAGTTCAGTGGGTTCCTCCAATCTAAAGGCCTCGTTCTGAAGGACGTGCTTGGCGATCCTGATCTACTGACAGCTTATAAAGATGAGTTTGTAAAGGCGGCCAGCGCCCATAGCACGGGCAGGAAGTCTTTAAGTGGAGCTCTCCGTACGCTTCAGGATTTTCAGGCTGGAAAGACTCTTAAAGCCCCTAAGCGGGTATATACGCACGGCCACCCCATGCATCCTTCCGACGAGCAGTTGATCTCTCAATTTGATAAGGCTGTCAGAGGGTATAAAATTGAGCCTGATGGTACCAGAGGCCACGGGACTGGTGCGGTTCCCTCAGGAACCATTCGCATGCATGTGGGGATTCTCAGGCAGTTTGCGCGTTGGCTTCTAGCGCACAAGAAGGATCCATTGGCCAGGTTGTACACTGAGCCAACGTCATTGGCCGACGACGTGGACAAGTACTTCGAAGATATTGGCGGCGATAAAGGCCGCCTTCGCATGGCGCTGTCTTATCTGCGTAGACTAGGGCCTGATGGGCAGCTCGTAGGTATCGGTGCCGGCCCCCGCCTGATGGGACGCCAATTATTTGCTCCTTATCGGGAGGACGCCCTTGCCATCGACCATGGCAAGACTAATGCGCTGTCCATGGGCCAGGAAAGGAGCGCCGTTGCGACGCAAGCCTCGCGACTGCGCAGTTTCGGTGATTGGCTTCAGAGCGAGGGCAAGCTTAGCATTGTGAGCCGGATTGACGGAACTGATCAGCAGCTGGAGTCGTTGAGGGCTGATTGCGCGGCGTACCGGAAAACCGGAAGGCAGGTGCCCCCGCTTGATCAAGTTCGAGAATTCTTAGGTTTCGAAGGAATTCGGCCTTACGAGGAGGATGCCGGCCTCATCGAGGGCCTCGCCAACGAGGAGTTGAACAGGCCCAATCCTCTTTCCCGTCAGAAGAGAGCAGCAGTTCGAAGAACTGCTTCATCGCAGCGCGAGTTCGGCGATTGGCTCCGAGCCACCGGTAGAAGGGGCATCGCTAGCCGGATTAATGGCAATGGGTCGTGTCCCCGGGCGTGGTGTAACTCGGTAGAGCAAAGCCGTCCGCCCGCGCGCTCCCCCATAGCGCTGTAGCGGGTGGACGGCTTTGCGGTGGTCACCGGCGATTGCCCGGTAGGGTCGGGTTGCTGACACCAACCTGATTCGAGGAACCACCGATGACCGACGAGATGATGAACCTTCGCGCACTCGTGGAGAAGGCCCCGGACGCGGATCTTCTGCGCGAGATGATCGGCTTTGCAGCGCAGCGGTTGATGGAGATGGAAGTCGCCGGGCTGACCGGGGCGGCCTATGGCGAGAAGAGCTCCGAGCGTCTGGCGCAGCGCAACGGCTACCGTGACCGGACCTGGGAGACGCGGGCCGGTTCGGTCGAGCTGCGCGTTCCCAAGCTGCGCAAGGGAAGCTACTTCCCGGGCTTCCTGGAGCCGCGCCGGATGGCCGAGAAGGCGCTGACCGCCGTGATCCAGGAAGCCTACGTCCAGGGCGTCTCGACCCGTTCGGTCGACGACCTCGTGCAGGCGATGGGGATGAGCGGCATCTCCAAGAGCCAGGTGAGCCGGCTCTGTGGCGAGATCGACGACAAGGTGAAGGCCTTTCTCGCCCGTCCGATCGAAGGCGACTGGCCGTATCTGTGGATCGACGCCACCTACGTGAAGGTGCGCCAGAACGGGCGCATCGTCTCGGTCGCGGTTATCGTCGCGATCGGCGTCAACAGCGACGGCCGACGCGAGGTGCTGGGCATGGACGTCGGCCCGTCCGAGGCCGAGACGTTCTGGACCGCGTTCCTGCGCAAGCTCACACGCCGTGGACTGCGTGGCGTGCAGCTCGTGATCTCGGATGCTCACGAGGGCATCAAGGCCACCGTCGCCAAGGTGCTCAATGCCACCTGGCAGCGTTGTCGCGTTCACTTCATGCGCAACGCTCTCGCTCATGCCGGTAAGAGCGGGCGCCGCGTGGTCTCCGCCTTCATCGCCACGGCCTTTGCCCAGGACGACGCCGAGGCAGCCAAGGCGCAATGGCGCAAGGTCGCCGACCAGATCCGTCCCAACGTGCCCAAGCTCGCCGCCCTCATGGATGAGGCCGAGCCTGACGTGCTCGCCTATATGAGCTTCCCGGCACAGCACCGCGCCAAGCTGCACTCGACCAATCCAATCGAGAGGGTCAATGGCGAGATCAAGCGCCGCACCGAGGTCGTCGGCATCTTCCCAAACGAGGAAGCAATCGTCCGTCTCGTCGGTGCGATCCTGCTCGAGCAGAACGACGAGTGGGCCGTCCAGCGCGCCCGCTACATGACTCTGGAAACCATCGCGCCTTTGAGCGATGATCCCATTGCTGGCCTGCCCGCCGTGGCAGGCTGACCAGCTCGGCCCGCACCGGAATCGCCCGGTGATCCACCATGCCAGCTACACCACTCTATGGGACACGATCATGGCAATGACGAGCAGCGAAGCTCGCTGGATCAAGACTGCGAGGCTTTCAATGACGCAAGGGGGGACGTTCTGGTGTCTCTGAGGAAACTGAGGCAGTACGCACAGGTCGTCGATGCAAATAGGGCGCTCGGCCTGGACCTCCCGCAGCAGAGAGGCGAGCCGGACGCAAGCTCGGCCTGGAGACGAACTTTGCCGCAGCCGCCGTCAGAAGCTGAGTGGACCCGGTCGCAGCCCGACCGGTTTGGGCAGGCGGGGTTGCAGACTTCGGCCGACTCAAGCTCGACCTCAACCTGGCTTCAAGACTTGCAATTGCCGGCCTTCTTCGACTTTCCCACGCCGGAGGGCGCGCCCGCTCACTCCTCAGAGATTTACCAAGGCCTTTCTTCGTTCGCGGACCTGCCGTCTACACCGCAGGCCGTGCGTGACGACGCCCAGTCGGCCTACTTCAATGTCTTTCCGGAAGACGCGCCAGTCCCATCCTCAGAGATTTACCAAGGTCTTTCTTCGTTCGCGGACCTGCCGTCCACACCGCAGGCCGTGCGTGACGACGCCCGGTCGGCCTATTTCAGTGTTTTTCCGGAAGATGCGCCAGTTCCGTCCTCAGAGATTTACCAAGGTCTTTCTTCGTTCACGGACCTGCCGTACACACCGCAGGCCTTGCGCGACGACGCCCAGTCGTCCTACTTCAATGCCTTGCCGGAGGGCGCGCCCGCCCGCTCCTCAGAGATTTACCAAGGTCTTTCTTCGTTCACGGATCTGCCGTCTATACCGCAGGACATGGGTGACGACGCCCAGTCAAGGCCGGCGCTCAGCCCAGCCGGCGCTCCGCCGTTCTTCATCGGCTCCTCAGGCGTTCTGCAGGAGCTCGAAGACATCGGACATCTCGTCGGTGAGGATTGGCGGCATGGCTCACAACCGGTGCCGGATTATCTGATCGATGTGCTGGACAACAAAATGCTGTTGCCGAGTTCGCGAATGGCTCCCCAGCCGGTGGCCATCAACGGAGAGACCTATTCCGTCACAATGGGACCGCGAGGTCGCCGTGACTCCCAATTCGTCCATCATCCCCGTCACCTCGCCGCCTGGGATGCCCAGGCCGGCACATCGGGTACCGCTGCTTCTTCCGGCGACCGCAGCGGACGTGTGCTGGGCTCCATGCAGTGGCTGGGTGACGAGCACATCCAACGAGACTACGAGCTTCTGTCGGAGGAGTTGCAGCAAAGCAATCCAGATCTCGCCGCTCGGACCCGGTTCGTGGATCCCCTAATGGCCTTTCAGCTGGCCCATAGCACAGGTGCCGATGCCCTAAGGGCGTTCCATATAATCGTGTCCGATCGGAATGAAAACGACACAGCCGACTTCCTGTTCCTGCCGGTGAACAATGCCAGTATCTCGGGCCTCTCTGCGCGAGGCACTCATTGGTCGTTGCTGCTGGTCGACCGTCGCAACCGCGACAGGCCAGTTGCCTACCACTACGACTCCGCTCAACAGTACGGCAATGCCGGACCAGCGGCAAGACTCGCAGCAGCAGTAGGGGCCAATCCGCAACATGCCCCAATAGCTCAGCAGAGCAACAGCTACGATTGCGGCGTCTTTGTCGTCGACGGTACGAGGGAGCTGGCACGAAGGCTTGCAGGAGGGCGCCAGGTAGATCTCAACCTCAGCAACCTCATCGTCGATCGGCAGGCACTTCAGAACCGGCTGAAGAGCTGATGTCGGCTTCAATAGCGTGCCTGATTGAAGCACAGCGTCTCGCCCATTGGAGGGTCTAGAGCATGATGTTTTTATACGGAAACATATCCTGAGTTTTTGAGATAGTTCGCACACTCCTCCGCGGAGAAGAGGTCGAGGAGCCTTCCGGCCTTTCGCCAAGTTTCCTCGATAGTGCGCGGTTCTGCAGCTCGCATGAGGTGCTTGAGCTTGGCGAAGACCTGCTCGATCGGATTGAGGTCGGGGCTATAGGGCGGCAGGAAGAGCAAATGCGCTCCTCTGGCGCGGATGATTTCGCGAGCTCGCTTTCCTTTGTGACTTCCGAGATTGTCGAGGATCACGATGTCTCCCTTGGTTAAGGTCGGAGCCAATTCATTCTCAACATGGAGTGTGAAGAGTTCGCCATTAATGGGACCGTCAATGACCCACGGCGCCGTGATCCGATCATGGCGCAGGGCCGCGATGAAGGTCATGGTCTTCCAGTGGCCGAAGGGAACGGACGCGTCCAGACGTTGTCCGCGTGGCCCCCAGCCGCGGAGCGGCGCCATGTTGGTCTTGATCCAAGTTTCGTCGATAAAGACCAGGCGGGAGACGTCAATCTTGTCCTGGTGAGCTTTCCAGCGCGTCCGCTTACGAGCGACGTCTGGGCGATCCTGTTCGGCTGCGCGGATCGTTTTTTTATAGCTCAGCCCTTCAGCATGTACGAAGGTCCACACCGCGCGAACATCTGTTTTTATCCCGCGGGCCGCCAGCTCCTTTGTCAGTTGACGCAGCGTGAAAGGCCCCGAGCGGATGCGTTGACGCAACCAATCGGCGTTGTCTCCAGATAGAACTGGCTTCTTGTGACCGCCGATCTTGCCAGGTGTGATATTGCCGGTCTCCTGCCTCAGCTTCTTCCATTTCGGGATGCAGGACGGGCTGATCTGGAGACAGCTTGCAATCGAGCGCACGCTCTCGCCGGCATCTGCCCGCGCCAGAGCAACCTCACGGATATCTTCCGAATACGGTCGCGTCATCCATGCTGGCCTCCGCACCCCAGCATGAAGCTTGAATCAGAGATTGCCTCCCTTGGGAATCCGATTCTGAAGAAAAATCAACGCGCTCTAAAACCCCTCGACGTAAGCATCCGCCGTAGGCCGCGGGGGGAGCCGGTTTGCGGCGTCATCTGGGAAGAGATTTCAGAGCTGCCGACGTGTTTTGACGAGTTCGATCAGGTTGTCGATCCCGAAGTCGGTCAAGGCCATGACGCCATCGTCACCAGCGCCATAGACCCAGATGACGCCATCCTCGATGTCCAATTCGCTGGCGACGTCGTGCAACCATTCCTCATCTTCGCCGAGGTCCTTGGCAACCTTGGCGATGGTGGTGACGTGGTGAACTTTGTTGACGTGCGTGGTCATGCTGCTCGGGTGGAGAGCGCTGCGGCCTGAGGCGTCCAGTTCCAGGGCAGCAGTTCGTCGAGCCGTTGGGACGGGTGAGCGGCAATCCGGTCAATGACATCGGTCAGCCAGGCTTGCGGATCGATCCCGTTCATTTTGGCGGTGACGATCAGGCTGTACATCGCAGCTGCGCGCCGGCCGCCGCGATCAGACCCGCAGAAGAGCCAGGATTTTCGACCTAGGGCGATGCCTCGCAGACCGCGCTCGGCGGCATTGTTGGAGAGGCACACACGACCGTCATCGAGGAACAGCGTGAAGCTCGGCCATCGTTTCAGCACGTAATTGAATGCCTTGGCAAGGTCGTGCCCCCGGGCGAGCTTGGCGAGTTGCTCTTGCATGTAGAGCCGCAGGTCTTCGGTCAAAGGCCGACTGAGCGTCTGCCGTGCTTCGAGACGCTCCTGCGCGCTTTTGCCATTGATGGAACGCTCGATCTCGAACAACGCGTCGATCCGGCGCACGACCTCGATTGCGATCGGAGAAAGCGGGATCTCCTTCTTGCCCGCAGCCTTGCGGCGCGCATTCTCCTCCAGATCGGCCATGGCAAAGAACGGGCGCCGCGCATGCGCCCAGCACGACGCCTCGCGGATCGGTCCAGGGCCGCGTCCAGCCAGATAGAGCTGGTTATAGCCGTCATAGGCGTCGGCCTGCAGGATGCCGGTATACCGCGCCAGATGCGCCTGCGGATGCTCGCCCTTGCGATCACGCGAGTAGTAGAACATCGCTGCCGGCGGGTCCGCACCACCGAACGGCCGGTCGTCCCGGACATAGATCCAGCACCGCCCCGTGTCAGTCTTTCCCTTGGCCAGCACCGGCACGGTCGTATCGTCGGCATGAAGGCGCTCGGCCGTCATGACATGCGCTTCAACCAGGCGCAGCAGCGGGTCCAGCGACGCACAGACCGACCCCACGGCATCCGCCATGGTCGAGAGCGCTATCGGCACGCCCTCCAGCGCGTAGCGCTCGGCCTGGCGGTTCAAGGGCTGATGCTGACCGAACTTCTCGAACATGATCATCGCCAGCAGGCTCGGCCCGGCCCATCCCCGCGCCACGGCATGGAACGGCGCCGGCGCCTGGCTGATCTTCTCGCAGTCCCGGCAGGAGAACTTCTCCCGCACCGTCTCGATCACCTTCCATTGGCGCGGCACCACCTCCAGCGTCCGCGTCACGTCCTCGCCGAGCTTGCGCAGCCGCTGGCTGCCGCAGCATTCGCAAGCCGCCGGCGGCTCGATCACCACCCACTCGCGGGGCAGATGTTCGGGGAAGGTTTGTCGCTCGGTGCGCTTGCGCGTGAAGGCGCGGACCGTGCTGGTCTTCACCGCGGCGCGTTCCGCCGCAAGCTCGTCCTCGGTGGCGCCAGCTTCCTGCTCTTCGAACGTCAGCGCCAGTTGTTCGAGCAGGCGTGATGAACGCTCCGACCGCTGCCCGTAGATCTGATGCCTCAGCTTGGCGATCTGCAGCTTCTGGGACGCGATCAGGGCTTCGTCTTCCGATGCCTTGGCTCGGGCAGCCGCAAGCTCGGCAGCGACCTCCAATCCCTTCGCGCGCTCGGCCCCCAACGCCTGTTTCAGGGCGACGACGTCATCCGGTCCAGCATCGCAATCGGCGTTCATGCGACGCAGTGAATCACAGATCAGGCCGGTTGGAACTCCCTAAATACCGGAAAGCCGCAACTATCTCTGCTCAGCCTGCGCTCTGTGGCCGCCATGTCAGCTGCGGATTCCTCCAATCGATCGCCTCAAGCATGTAGGCCATCTGCGCGGCCGAGATCGACACCGCGCCATTGGACACCGAAGGCCAGATGAACTTTCCTCGGTCGAGGCGCTTGGCGTAGAGCGACAAGCCGATTCCGTCATGCCACAGGATCTTGACCAGATCCCCGCGACGGCCGCGGAAGATGTAGAGATCGCCGGCGTGGGGATCTCGCTTCAAAATCTCCTGGACCATCAGGGCCAGGCTCTGCATACCACGGCGCATGTCCGTGTGGCCGGTCGCAATCCAGACCTTGACGTCGCTCGGGATCGGAATCATCGCCGCCTCAAAAGGTCGAGAATGCGCCGAAGTGCCTCGGTGTCCACGTCGCGGTCGACGCGCACGCAGCAGTCGTCCAGTTCGATCTCGATCGTTCCGGCCCGCATGCTCGGTGCGGCACGCGATGGCGACGGTGGTGATGGCACCCTCGTCAAGTCGTCAGCCTGCGACGACACGATGGCGACAGGAACGATAGCCGGCACAGCCTCGGCACCCAGCCGGCCCTGCCGCGCCTGCCGGCGCCAGGTGAACAGCAGGCTCTGAGCCACCCCATGCCGCCGGGCAACTCCGCAGACGGTCTGCCCGGACTGCATCGTCTCCTCGATCAGACGAACCTTATCCTCATAACTCCATCGACGCCGCCGTTCGGCGCCCAAAACTTCCATCTGCATCGCCGCATGACCTCAAGGCTGGACTTAAGGCCATATCCTTAGGCGGCCGGTGACGCCGAACAAGGCGGCCTACGCCGGAGCGATACCCTCGACTTCATGGCCGTGGCTCGCCGGAGCGGGGGCGTTATTACTTATACGAGCTCGTCCGGCAGCAAGTCCTGCAAGATGGTCAGCTGACATGGAAGTGGATCTGGGAGAAATACAGCAAGCACAGCACACCCGTACCGCTGCCAAGATATATGCAGTCGAACCCACCGCAGGTTGGCTTTGTTGTGCCGCTTTCCGATGTCACTGCCGTTTATGACTATGTTGCCCAGGAGGGCCACAAGAACATTGGCGCGTGGATCGACAATGCGGCATTGCGGGCAGGCCGCTGAGCTTCTCTACCCACTTCGTGTCCGCCTGGCCGCAAGATAGATACGTATCAGTTCGCACCGTACCGGGGCGGCCTATCCGCCCCCTTCCCCTCTAAGAGAAAACGCACCCGCAGGAGCGCCAGCATAGCGGTGGCGCCGCCGCCAGGCGGGAAACGGTACCGAGCGCCCGGGACGACGGGCTCCATATGCCTTGCGCGCAGGATCGTCACCGTATGGCCGAGACGCAAAGCGGCTTGGGGAGCGAAGCGAGTAGAGCCCCTTCCCTGACGGGGACGAGCAGCTGCCCGACCTGATCGACCGTCAACGAACGCCTCGCCCATGACGTTCAGAAGGAGTTGGAACATGGCGAGGCCTCCCCAGTAAACGCGAGGCTTTCCTTGACGAACTGAACACGCCCCCCTTCCCCGTGAGCATCCGGAGGCGTGGTCAGTTAAGGTGCGGTGCAGGTCAATGCCGACGAGTTGCCGATCGGTCTTCTGGTCGAGCGTACTGACCCGTACATTACCCAGAATGCGAAGTCCCGGGCCGCATGATTGGACACTAGGTCAGCACGATCTGCGCCACCTGGCCTTGCGCCACGTCCAGCAGCGCCCGAGGCCGCACCTCGAGTTCTGCACCAACAACACCGGCACCAACGAGGATGCTGTCAAATCCGAGCAGACTTTCGTCAAAGATCAGAGGGATATTACCAAGACCGAACGGCGAGACGCCCCCCGGGGGGTAATCCAGCAGGCGCTGCAACTCGCCTTTGCTCGAGAGTTCGGCGCGCGGCCATCCCATAAGTTCGGACACGCGCGCGAGGTTGATCCGACTGCTGCTGGGTACGGACACCGCCGCGTATTGCCCCGCATGTGATAGCGAGCGCTGATCAGATGTCACGCCGGCGTTCGCCAGCAGGACGGTCTTGACGATGCGAACTATGGGATAACCCAGAGCCTTCGCAAAATCGGCTGGCGATCGGATCGGCTGCGCGAGGCTGGCATGCGCAACCACCCGAATCGGCCTCTGTTCTGCCAGGGCTGCTTCGATCTTCGGATGAACATTCATCTTTACACTCCTTCATGGTGCCGGGCCGACACCGCTGCGTAGCGCCGGCCCCGGGGTTGTTGTTAGTGAACCAGACAGGTTTGGTTGGCCGCCTTTGACGCGCATCGCATCGATGCGGCGCATACCTTCTAGGCCGAACAGGTGGAGATAGCCGTCGAGGTACTCGTCGGTATCCATGAAGGGCGCGTCGTATTTGGTGATGTGGCGGATCGCCAAGCACGCCAGCGGCGCCTGAAGCGGCCGGAACGCGGGGTTATGCAAACCCGGCTCGGGGCAACCGGGGTGGAATTGCCCGACCATCATCCCGGCGCGAATGTACGCCGATTTGAGGCGGCGTTGCAGCGCATCGATGACCTCGGGCGCGGCATCGGCGCCGACGTGGGGAAACACCGCAATAATGGACTTCAGGATTTGGTCGCCTTCAGCGTTGCGCCCTTTCGGCGGGCTGGCGGGTGCCATTGCCTGGAAAACGGGAATGATTTCCCGCATCGCGGCGTCCACGCTTTCAAGGTCGGACGTTCCCACGATAGTCGCGCGGAAAAGTCCTCGCTGCAGTGCATGAGGCACGAAGGGGCAAACATTGCCATCACGGCCCAAGTTCGGATGCGGCTGGGCGAGGAAGTCGTAGACGTACCCAGCGACCTGCTTCAAGGCCGTTTGAGACGCTTCCGAGTACCAGCTGAACCCCGCCTCGCGGCTCTCAGCAACGATTTCGTCAATGCGGATGAGAGGACCGAAGATCCGGAAAGGCTTTTGGAAGCTTCGCCATTCGCCGGGCAGTTCAACTTCGCTCCACATCGAGGTCTCCTGACGTGAGGACCCGAGAACTCGCCGTATTGACAAGCCCTTCATCTTGCAAGAAAATCGTCGATTTTCCTGATGACGTTTAACCTGAAAGTCGGGTCTGGACGCTTACGACGCCCAGGCCCTTTTTAGCATATTGCACCAATCTCTGTACCAGATCAGTTATAGATAGTGGTACATTATTTTCCATTGATAGAACAATGAGGTGGCCAGAAAATACCCCCAGATTGTTGCAGATCAGTCACCATTTCGTGAGAAAAAATAGTAAGATCGTTGTGGCAAATGGCTGGGGGCACGTTACCTGATTTGCGAACGCACGCGATTACGTCGTTGCCTCCGCGAGCTGTGATCATTAGGGGCCTCGATGTCTGCAACGAGCAAATACGCCGACGAACATATTGCCGCCGCGCTTGCGAATCACCGCAATGCGTTCTCGGACTTCATGCACGAGGTTCTCGCCGATCATCGGGGAGACATGATGTTTCACTTCTACATCGACAACCTGCTGGTAGTCATTTACGAGCACCATCTTCGCGGCAAGCACATCAACAAGACGCAAGCTTACCGCTTGATTCCGATCGGGCACACCAATACGTGCAAAAAGTATGTTGAGGAGGCCGCTAAGCGCGGCTTCATAAGATTCGTTCCCGACGAAAAAGATTCACGGCGTCTAAATGTTGTACCTACAGATGATTTGATCTCCTACGTACGGGCAAAGGTCGAAAGGCAGATCGACGAGGCGCGCGAATTGATTGGGCGCGTAGCCGAAGCTAAGCCGCTTCCAAGAGACAACCTGGCCCTCGCCGCTTATCCGAAGTGAGACGAAAGTACAATTCGGCCGACCGATAGCCGCATTTGAGCTTCTGTGCCCAATTGGAGACCATGGCTGTCGACCGGCGTTCAAAAATGCCCCCGCGTATTGCCTCAGCGAGGAATGTTACCCGGACGAAGGTCTACGAACCGGCCCAGACCGGTCTCTGGCCGCGGCCAACTCGGTTTGGAGGGGGTGTGGGCGGGGCGGAGTGCTCATCACACGCAGCGCCGTCCACAGCCCCGGGCCGTATTTCGTCGACGGGCATGGATACGATGGCTGTCTCCGCCACTTTCCGCCGGAGGGACCGAAGCAAGCGCTGGACGATGGAATCCTGCTTGTCGCTGAACGTCAGGGGATCAATGGTGGTGAGCCGGCCCACGATGGTCAGTGCAGTGAGCTGCGGCTCGACGGCGAGCCAGCTCTCGATCGTCGCGAGATGGGGATCGAGCTTGGACGGCATGCGAACGCGCTTTTTGTATCGCCGTTTCGGCAGGCGGTGCGTAGCCCGCACCTCGGTGGTCTTTGCCGAGTTGCCAAGCGACCGGGCGAATGAGCGCGGGTCGACCGAAGATACCTTGGCAGCTATCGCAGACCGCGCTTGCCGATCCGTTCGCCGAGCTCTTCTTGTGCCGAACGGATCGTAGCAAGCAATTGCACGGGGGCGAGAGTCCGATATGTCTCGCGCAGACGGCGCTTGATCGCCGAGGGAAGTTTCGGGTGTTCGAGTGCACGTTCGTACGGTGTAGTGGGCGGATGATAGCGTTTGATGATCCTGGCACCCTCGCGTCGCTTCTCTTTAAGCTTGAATGACGGCTGGAAGAAGTTCACCAGCAGGCGTGCCGCCGCGGAGAGACGTGCCATCACCCGGGCCGTCTCGACCCCGTCGAAGCGTCCGTATCCGACAAGCCGCCTGACCACCGCGCCGTTCTTCTGCTCCACGAAAGCCTGATCGTTCTTCTTGTAGGCACGTGACCGCGTGACCTCGATCTTCTGTGCTCGGCACCATGGAACGACGACGTCGTTCATGAACGCGCTGTCGTTGTCGAAGTCGGCGCAACAGATTACCCAAGGGAACAGGCCCTGTGCTCGCGTCATCGCTTCCACGACGAGGCTGCCATCGCGTGTCACCAGAGGCAAGCATTCCGTCCATCCCGTTGCGATGTCGACCATGGTCAATGTCTGGATAAACGAGCCGGCGACGCTGGTTCCACCGTGCGCAACCATGTCGATCTCGCAAAAGCCCGGCGGCGGGTTTGCCCAGTCATTGAACCTGCGGATCGGCACCTCGCGTCGAAGCGCCGAGTAGAATCCGACACGCCGCCGGCGTCCCCCAGCGGCCGCAACTTTGACGTCGATCAACATCCGATCAATCGTTGCCGCGCTCAGAGTTGTCAGCAGCACTCGCTCGGCGCTCGTCGGCTTCAGCCGGCCATGCCGCTCCAGCGCGGGCAACAGCACTGGGATCATCGATACAAGTTACCGCAGACACGATCGGAGGCCTCCCACAGCGCGACCAGAGCGTCGCGCACGCTGGCGTATTTGCGCCGCCGACTTGTCGCTGGTTCGGATCGGCCCGTTGTCCCTTCGTCGAGTGATGGTCTGGGCCTGTCGCTTCCAGCCGACAGTGCCCGCACCGCGTGCTTGCGGTGCCAAACCGTCGTTGCTGTCAACTCGTCAAAGATCCTACCCTTCTCAACCCGTCCAGCCGCACGGTAGCGCTCCGCCACCGCGGCCAACATCTCGCGCCTTGCGCCCATGCTGATCCCGCTCGCCATTGGCGCCACCGACCTGATTCGGTAACGCCGCCCCAGTCATCGGCGGAATTGTCCGGTAACATTTTCGTGTTATCCGGCGTGCAAATTTGCCCCCCTAAGCCGGGGGATCGGCGTCCAAAATTGACCCCCCGATTGTTGGCCGTAGCAGGCTGCCCGCTTCGGGTTGAAGCGGGGGGTCAGGGGGATGCTGGTTGTGGAGACGATTGCGCGGATCAGGCGCGAGCACTTCGTCAAGGGCAAGACGATCAAGGAGATTGCCCGGGACCTCAAGGTCTCGTGGAACACCGTCCGCAAGGTGCTGCGGTCGGGCGAGACATCATTCGAGGAGGGCGGCCTGGTCGGAGCGACGGGATCTGTAGTGGTAGGTCGACCTGTCGAACTCCAGGGCCTCGCAGGCCCTGCGGATCGACACCTGCCACTTGCCGCAGATCTCGTCGACCAGCTTGCGCTTCCGACCAGGCTTCACAGCTTTCGGCGGATCATGTCCTGCAGCATCTCCTTGTCGAGCGACAGATCGGCCACCAGCTTCCTCAGCTTGCCGTTCTCGTCCTCGAGCTGCTTCAGCCGCCGCATCTCGGTCGGCAGCAGCCCGTCGTACTTCTTCTTCCAACTAAAATAGGTCGCTGGGCTGATCCCGGCCTTGCGGCAGATGTCCGTGACCGGCACGCCGTCGTTGCCCTGCTTCAGAATGAACGCCTTCTGGGCGTCCGAAAACTTCGAGGCCTTCATCGTCTTCCGCTCCTCCCAGCCGGGGAATCCGCAGCGCAAGACTCTACCCAAAAATGGTCCAGTTTCCCGGCCTCAGATCAGTTTTACGCCGATTGGCGCGGGTGGAGCAATGGGCGAGCGGCGGAGCTGGTCGGGGTTGCGCAGCCGATCGATCGCCCGTTGCGGTGAATGTGGCAGCGTAGGCCGCCGGGGTCTGGTATTGCAGCGAGGAGTGAGGCCGCTCGCCATTGTGGCCGGCGACCCATGCAGCAATTTTGCTCCGTGCCTCGGCGATGCCGAAGAACAGCGTCTCGTTCAGCAGCTCGTCGCGCATCCTGCCGTTGAAGCTTTCGACGAAGGCGTTCTGGATCGGCTTGCCCGGTGCGATGAAGTGCCAGGCGATGCTGTTGTCCTGGCACCAAGCCAGCATCGCATTGCAGGTGAAGTCGGTGCCGTTGTCGGACACAATTGATCCCGGTTTGCCGCGCCAAGCGACGATGGCCGTCAGTTCTCGTGCCACCCGCCGGCCCGAGATCGAGGTGTCCGGGATCGCGCCCAGACACTCCTTGGTGACATCATCGACGATGTTGAGGATCCGGAAGCGCCGACCGTTGGCGAACTGGTCGGAGACAAAGTCCAGCGACCAGCGCGCATTCGGTCTCGCTTCCACCGGGATCGGAGCCCGCATCCCGATCGCCTTTCGACGAGCGCGTCGCTTGCGCACCGTAAGCCCTTCATCGCGGTACAGCCGATGGATACGCTTGATGCCGGATCGTTCGCCCTCCCGTCGCAGCAGGATGAACAGCCGACGATAGCCGAACCGCCGCCGTTCGTTGGCAAGCTCGCGCAGTCTGCACGAAGCTCGGCGTCCGAGGAGCGACGAGACTGGTAGAGCACCATCGTCCGATCCGCCCCGACGATCGAGCAGGCCCGCCGTTCCGACAGGCCGAGCTTGGCCTGCAGGTGCGCCGCTGCGGCGCGCTTGGCGGCAGGCCCTACCATTCTTTTTGAAAACAGCTCCCGCAGCGCCGCCGCATCGAGCATCTGCTCGGCCAGCAGCTTCTTCAGCTTGGCATTCTCGTCCTCGAGCGCCTTGAGCCGCTTGGCCTCGGAGACGTCCATGCCCCCGAACTTGGCCTTCCAATTGTAGAGCGTCGCCTCCGAGATCCCGTGCTTGCGAGCCAGATCGGCCGTCTTCGCACCGGCCTCGGGCTCTTTCAAAACCGCGATGATCTGCTCTTCCGTGAACCGCTTCCGCTTCATCTGTCCGTCCTTCGTCAGGGCGGACTCTAAATCCTTCTGGAGGAAATTTTTAGGGGCAGGTCACATGCTCTGGTCCTCTCAAGGGGCCAGAACAAACTTCAAACTGGATTAAGCCCTAGGGGCAAGGTCATTAATGCCGCCAAAGAACGCCAAAGAAGGGGGAATAGCGGGATGTTGTTAAAAACGTACTCTACTGAGAGGCCAGAGTCGATCTCTCAAAGACGAGTGACACCGATTTGTTCCAACCTACGAAAGCCACTAGCGAGAGCACGATGCGGTCGCAGGAGTGGTTCAAACTCCTTTTGCGAGCACCAGAACAAGAGCGCGAGAAAAACGCGGGCCAATGTAGTCAACCGTCGAGTACGATCACGCCGCTCTGGTCAACCGAGCGTTGCTAAGATGCTCGCGGGCGATCGACATCAACGCTTCTGCTATTTTTAGCTCGTCGCTCAGGCAACTGAAGCTCCTCGCCCATTGGTCAGCCGGCTGACTATGGTCCTTTGCGACCTGATGTTCGAGCTTTTCGATCGCCATTCGACATATGGCGACCTGGGCCTCTAGTTGATCGAATTGGTCGCCAAGCGCCGTCGATGCCCGGCCGGCCAAGAGCGAAGACAACTCATTGAGGAGTTTGTACTTTTTGAGTTCATTCGCACGATTTATAGGAACTCGCACTACATTGTACATCTTATGTTACCTCGGCTCCAAAGACGGAGCAGGTTCTGCCGCGCTGGAGCCGGCCACCCTCGGCTCCCGCCCATTTGGGTCGTTTTAGGCTGCTCGGATGGTCGAGAGGAACCTTCCAATTTCGGCCTTCAGCCTTTCACTGTCCCGCGCCAATGATTTTGCCGCCGACAGCACCTGGCCGGAAGCGGAACCGGTCTCAGAAGCTCCGCGCTGCACTTGACTTACGTTCACCGAAACCTGATGCGTACCAGCAGCGGCCTGCTGGACGTTACGGGAAATTTCCTGCGTCGCAGCCCCCTGTTGTTCCACGGCGGCAGCGATCGCCGAGGCGATCTCGGAGAGCTTCTCGATCGTAGTCGATATCGCCTTGATTGCATCGACCGATTCATGGGTAGCCGCCTGGATGCTGCCGATCTGCTGACCGATCTCTCCGGTCGCCTTCGCCGTTTGCTCAGCCAGCGCCTTTACCTCGGTTGCAACCACGGCAAAACCACGGCCGGCCTCGCCGGCACGCGCTGCCTCAATCGTGGCGTTCAGCGCAAGTAGATTGGTCTGCCCAGCGATCGTGTTGATGAGCTCGACCACATCACCGATGCGGCCCGCTGCTTTCGACAACTCCGCCACCTGCTCGTTGGTCTTGCGGGCCTGCCCGACCGCGTCGTTTGCCATCCGGGCCGACTCCTGAACCTGGCGGCTAATCTCCGTCACGGAGGACGACAGTTCCTCGGTGGCGGACGCCACCGACTGGACGTTGGTCGACGCTTCTTCGGTAGCCGCGGAAACCGTGGTCGACAGCTCCCGAGACCGCTCCGCCGTCGTGCTGAGACTACCAGCGGATGCCTCAAGCTGCGACGACGCCGATGAGACGGTATTGACGATGCCTTCCACGGCCTGCTCAAACCGGTTTGCGAGCTCGAGCATATCGCGGCGGCGCTGTTCGACCCCGGCCCGCTCGGCCTGTTCTTGAGCCTGCTTCAGACGGGCCACTTCGAGTCCGTTAGTCTTAAACACCTCTACGGTTTTAGCCATGTCACCGATCTCGTCACGGCGAGCCGTATCCGGCACGACCGTTGTAAGATCATTGTTGGCCAGCCGCTCCATCGCGGCCTTAAGCCGCACGATCGGACCCGACATCGACTTCAGGCCAATGAACAACGCAGCCACAACACCGAGCAGAAGGGCTAGTCCGCCGACCATGATCACGTTGCGCATAGTCGCAGCGACCTCGCCCCTGGCAGCCTCACGTTGCTTGTTTACTCGATTGATCATCACAAGTGAAAATGCACGAATATCATTGAGCAAGTTGTCAACGACGGGGTCGCAATCTTTGCGAACACGGTCTCCAACTTTGGCATTCTCTTCAGCGGTCGTCGACTTTGACGCGGCGACCAAGCTTGGATCACACGCAGCAAATACCACCTTAAAACGCGAGGCAAAGTTTCGGATCTCACTCGCTTGAACTGCACTGTCTTTTGCCGCCATTTCCAACAAACCAGCGGTGCCGTCGCGCGCCTCAACCGCAATTTTCATGCGCCGAGCGTTTGCTTCATCTGTGACTTCAGTTAGCAACGCGTAAAGGGCCCCATGGTACGTTTCGACGCGACGCTGAGCGCGGACGAGGCCAAGATTTGCCGACAGATCTGATATCAATCCAGAAAAGTCCTCGACCGTCCGCCCTAGCTGCACAGTGCTGTATATCACGATGCCCACAAGCGCGGCGCCGAGAACAGCAACAATAAGACTCACCTTCCAGACGATCTTGATATTTTCTAACAGCTTCACTACCTGTGCTCCACACAAATTCGACGAGATCTCACCCCAACTCTCAATGAGTAAAACAACTTTCTCTTAACGATGCCCCAAAACGCGGAACCGTATAACTGCGGATTACAGCTTATAGTTTAGGCACATTTGTCTCGCGTCCGCGAGTGTCCGAAATTTCATAGGCGGCCTAAGATGCTTATACCCGTCCAGGGCGTTCACAGACTAGCAATCTACGCGAGGAATTTGTCGAACGGCTCGCTGATACAATCTAAGGATCGCGCCAGCCGCTCTTCGAGCCGATCGATCAGTTGTGCCGTGGCGTATTCCTGCGCGACCTTCTCGCGAATTGCGCAAGGTCCCGATCGGTCGCGGCGGCAAGCCGTTGAGCTTCGGCGGCAGCCGCCTTTGCCTCGTTGGCAATCGCCTGTCCGGCCTTCGCCGACGCCTCGTTATTCGTGAGCGACACCGCGCTGCAGATCAGAAGGCCGATGACCTTCCCCTACGCGGTGCCAAGAATGCCAATGAGCCATTCAGGGATCGGGATCATTTGGCTATAGCCGATGCTTTGAGGCCCTCGTCGCGCACGTTTGAGCGGGAGACACGAAGCCGATGATTGGCCTCGATCCGGGCGGCCAGCTGCCAACGCCAAGCCACGCGAGCGTTGTCGCAGGGCTTGATCCTTGGAGCGGGCACTTCGTCGAGCACGAGTGCCGACTCGTGCGACATGGTGAAGCTCGGCGATGGCCTAACGCTCGCCGTCCTCTGGCAAGCTGCCAGGGAAGTCGCTAGGAGCGAGAACGCAAGCAGCACTAGGACGCGCCTTGAGGAGTTGTGCGTAGTCATCAATTTCGCCCTGAGCTTCCTTGGCGCGGAGCGCCGCTTCGGTCAATGGAGGCGGAAGTCATCTGGGCACTATTGCTGGTCCCGCCTCGCACAAAGCCTGGGGCTATGAAGGATGCAATTGAAAGCGCGACAAAGCTTAAGGTCGTCGTTGATAAGTTAAACGATCAATAGCTCGCCAATCTTGTCTATTTATTCGTTGGTGTCGACGCCGACTAGGGATGGGGTGATCTGAGGCCGGGAAACTGGACCATTTTTGGCTAGAGTCTTGCGCTGCCGATTCCCCGGCTGGGAAGAGCGGAAGACGATGAAGGCCTCGAAGTTTTCGTACGCCCAGAAGGCGTTCATCTGAAGCAGGGCAACGACGGAGTGCCGGTCACGGACATCTGCCGCAAGGCCGAGATCAGCCCAGCGACCTATTTCAGTTGGAAGAAGAAGTACGACGGGCTGCTGCCGACCGAGATGCGGCGGCTGAAGCAGCTCGAGGACGAGAACGGCAAGCTGAGGAAGCTGGTGGCCGATCTGTCGCTCGACAAGGAGATGCTGCAGGACATGATCCGCCGAAAGCTGTGAAGCCTGGTCGGAAGCGCAAGCTCGTCGACGAGGTCTGCGGCAAGTGGCAGGTGTCGATCCGCAGGG
Organism: Bradyrhizobium sp. ORS 285; assembly: GCF_900176205.1. Classification (NCBI taxonomy): domain Bacteria; kingdom Pseudomonadati; phylum Pseudomonadota; class Alphaproteobacteria; order Hyphomicrobiales; family Nitrobacteraceae; genus Bradyrhizobium; species Bradyrhizobium sp. ORS 285. The sequence continues at coordinate 1,176,881 of NZ_LT859959.1, read as the reverse complement.
CCTGCGACGCCCTGGAGTTCGACAGGTCGACCTACCACTACAGATCCCGTCGCTCCGACCAGGCAGCCCTCGAAACAAACGAGACCTGGGCGATGGACTTCGTCCACGATCAGCTGGCAACCGGACGTAAGCTACGGGTGCTCACGATCGTCGACATCTTCTCCCGATTCTCGCCAGCGCTGACACCGCGGTTCACTTTCCGCGGCACCGATGTCGTGGAGATACTGGAAGGGGTCCGCGATGAAGTGGGATTCCCGGCAACGATCCGTGTCGATCAAGGCACCGAGTTCGTGTCGCGCGATCTCGACGTCTGGGCGTATCAGCGCGGCGTCACGCTGGACTTCTCCAGGGCCGGCAAGCCGACGGACAATGCTTTCATCAAGGCGTTCAACGGACGCTTCCGGGAGGAATGTCTCAATGCCCATTGGTTCCTGACGCTTGCGGATGCCGAGGAAAAAGTGGAGACTTGGCGCAGGTACTACAACGAAGAACGGCCGCACGGCGCGATCGGCAACAAACCGCCGATTCTGCTGCAAAACCACGATGGCGCAACCGGCCCGCCACCGTGATCAGGGCGCAAAACTCTAGTTCTGGGTGGTCTAAAATTCGGCCTCACTGCATCGTCAGGGCGGACTCTAAATCCTTCTGGAGGAAGTTCTTAGGGGCAGGTCAAGGTGAACAGCGTCTCATTCAGAAGTTCATCCCGCAGGCGGTCGTTGAAGCTCTCGATGAAGGCGTTCTGCATGGGTTTGCCCGGCTCGATGTAGTGCCAGGCGACACAGCTCTGATCGGCCTATGTCAGGATGGCATTGCTGGTGAGCTCGCTGCCGTTGTCGCTCACCACCATCCTGGGCTTGCCGAGCTCGGCGACCAGCCGGTCCAGCTCCCGAACGACCCGGGCGCCCGAGAGTGAGGTGTCGGCCACCAGCGCCAGGCACTCGCGGGCGCAGTCGTCGACCACGGTCAGGATACGGAAGCGCCGGCCGTCGGTCATCTGATCCGACACAAAGTCGAGCGACCAGCGATCATTCGGGAGCAGCGGCACCGTCATCGGCGCACGTGTGCCGAGGGCCCGCTTGCGGCCACCTCTGCGGCGCACCGTGAGCCGTTCCTCCCGGTACAGCCGGAACAGCTTCTTGTGATTGACCAGGTAGCTTTCGCCGACCGACAGTTTTATGGCGACCATCCCCGACTTGCGTTGGTAAAGGCGGTTGACCAGATGGAGCAGTATCTAGCCAGAAGACTGGCAAACGGCAAAAAACCATCACGCCGACAAGACTCAGCGTGCCATAGCACCATCGCGGCTGTCCGGCTGCTTAACCAATCACTAGGTCTATTCGATAGATGCGAGGCACCGTTGCACGCTTCGCGCGATTTTCATTGGACCTTTCACATTTGGCGTACGTATTTCGCCCGGACACCATCGTCTGGAGCGACTATGACCGCGCAATATAACGAAGCACAACGACTCGACGCTCTCACGCGGCTCCGGTTGCTCGATACGCCACCAAGCGAAACGTTCGATCGAATAACGCGTACAGCCAGCAAGCTCTTCGAACTCCCGATTGCCGCCGTATCCCTGACCGATAGCGATAGGCAGTGGTTCAAGTCACGAATCGGAGTTCAACACGACTCGATCCCGCGCGACAAAGCGCCTTGCGCGGAAGTTGCCGAGACCGCTAGCGTGGTCGTCGTTCCCGACCTGATGGAACACCCGCGCTATTCAACAAGCCCATTGGCCGAACAGGGAATCCGGTTTTACGCTGGTGCGCCTCTTATCACGCGTGATGGCCATGGACTGGGCGCCCTGTGCGTTCTCGGTGTAAAGCCTAGAGCAGTATTAAAATCTGAGCTTACGGCATTGAAAGACATGGCCGAGATGGTGATGGCACAGATCGAGCTGCAACACGCCTTTGGCCGGATCGACCCAGTCAGCGGCCTCCCGAACCGCCTCCAGTTTTTCGAAGATCTGATGGATCTCGCACGGGACCACAACAATACGCAACACATCGCTGTTCTCGTCGATCTGGCGAGGGATGAGCAAATCAGTAGCGGCACGCGCGTCATGGGCGCTGGCTACATAGATGATATTGTTCGCGTCGCTGCTCGACTGGTCCGCGAAGCGCTTGGTTCAAGTCGGACAGCCTATCACGTCGGTGCAACGCAATTCGCCTTCCTCGCGCCTCCTGATGTGGACCCATCCGAGTATCAGACACGTTTACAGGACTTTCTCGACAGAATAGCCAAAGGATCGACTGGCAGCTTTCTGAAGACGGCCTCTATCGGCCTTGCGCCATTCCGCCCGAGGGAGACCGAGCCTTTGGCTATCCTGAGGATGGCGCACAGCGCTGCGCTGGAGGCACGCAGATCGCTGAATGCGGTGAGGAAGTATTCGCCTGAAGAAGATCAAGTCCATGTACGACGCTTCGCGATTTTGAAAGACTTCGGGGTGGCTCTGCACGAGGGCGGGAATCAGTTTCACCTCTTGTTTCAACCCCGCATTGACATGAACACCGGAGACTGTTCCGGCGCTGAGGCTCTCATGCGGTGGAGCCATCCCCAATTGGGCCCGGTCCCGCCGAGTGAGTTCATCCCGATCGTTGAGCAGACGACGCTGGCCCGAGAAACCAGCGATTGGGTGCTCAAAAGCGCGATACGGCAACTCGGATATTGGCACGCTAGCGGCCGACAGCTGACACTTTCAGTCAATCTTTCTGCGACGAATCTCGAGGAGTCAGATCTCGTTCAGCGCGTTCAGCTGCTGTTGCTGAAGCACCGCGTTCGCCCGCAGTTCCTCGAATTGGAGCTTACCGAGAGCGCGGTTATGCGAGACGGTGAGCGCGCCATGTGGCAGCTGAGCGCTCTACGTTCCACCGGCATACGGCTCGCCATCGACGATTTTGGGACGGGACATAGCAGTTTGTCCTACCTTCAACGGCTCCCCATTGATGTCGTGAAGATCGACCGGTCTTTTATCAAAGAGCTTGGGACAGGCAGAAAACCAAAGTCGTTGGTTAACTCCATGATCACGCTGTCGCATGAACTCGGTTATCGGGTGGTTGGTGAAGGAGTCGAGACCGCTGATGTCGCGGAGCTACTACGTGAGCTTGGATGTGATGAAGCACAAGGCTACCTATTCGCGAAGCCTATGGGGCCGGCGGAGTTCGAGCGATGGCTATCCACTCCCAAGGGGATTTCACATCGAATTGCTTCATAATGATCCGGCTTCAGAATGATAGGGCGGCCTTCGTGCTGTGACAGAGTTGGTTGGGCCTATAGCTTTTGAGAGCTGATCGATTGCGGTAGGCGCCGCGGATCCAGGCTTGGCCTCGCTATCTGGACGATTGATAGTCAATGCCGTATCTTGATCTATCGGCGATATCATCTCACCTCCGAGGGCGTTGTATCCCCCCTGGTTCTGCACTTAAGTATGCATAGCAAGAACCCCGTACGACCCCGGACAGGGGCACATCAAATTGGCGAAACTTCGCTGCAGCGTGGCTGAAAGTCAGTATTTCTCAGAGTCCTGAATCGAGCCCGGACAAATCCTGCTTGTCTCGAAACTTCATATTAACCACCAAAAGCAAATGCTGATCGGGCCTGCAACCTTTGCTAACGAAGTCTCAAATGTGGCGTTCAGTCTGTAACTGCCTTATTAAGAAGCTCTGCTTAGCGACGGCGTGCGCATTAGTTGGTTGCCAAACGACCACAGGGCATCCTCCGCCAGCGATCGGCCTCCCGGATCGTTTCACGACCGGATCGACAACACCTGTACCCACCCGGTTCGTGGCTTGGTGGCGTCAAGTCGACAACAAGGAATTGCGGAACCTGATCGATCGCGGTCTATCCAACAATCTCGATATCGAGAAGGCCGTCGACTGTCTTCTGATCGCGCGTCAAAATGTCACCATCGCGCGTGCGGACGGATTGCCGCAGATCGGCGCTGGCGGAACGACACAATCGTTCGGCGCGTCGCCGTCTGATCTGCTCAGCACGACGTCGACGAACTCCGCTGGTGATCTGAGGCCGGGAAACTGGACCATTTTTGGCTAGAGTCTTGCGCTGCCGATTCCCCGGCTGGGAAGAGCGGAAGACGATGAAGGCCTCGAAGTTTTCGTACGCCCAGAAGGCGTTCATCTGAAGCAGGGCAACGACGGCGTGCCGGTCACGGACATCTGCCGCAAGGCCGAGATCAGCCCAGCGACCTATTTCAGTTGGAAGAAGAAGTACGACGGGCTGCTGCCGACCGAGATGCGGCGGCTGAAGCAGCTCGAGGACGAGAACGGCAAGCTGAGGAAGCTGGTGGCCGATCTGTCGCTCGACAAGGAGATGCTGCAGGACATGATCCGCCGAAAGCTGTGAAGCCTAGTCGGAAGCGCAAGCTCTTCGACGAGGTCTGCGGCAAGTGGCAGGTGTCGATCCGCAGGGCCTGCGACGCCCTGGAGTTCGACAGGTCGACCTACCACTACAGATCCCGTCGCTCCGACCAGGCCGCCCTCGAACAACGGATCAGGGAGATCTGTCAGGTTCGCGTCCGCTACGGTTATCGCCGCATTCACGTCGTGCTTCGTCGCGAAGGATGGCGCCACGGGCAGAACAAGACGCGGCGGGTCTATCGCGAATTGGGCCTGCAATTACGCAACAAGGCGCCGAAGCGTCGAGTCAGGGCCAAGTTGCGGGATGATCGCAGGCCGGCGACGCGATCGAACGAGACCTGGGCGATGGACTTCGTCCACGATCGTGTCCCATAGAGTGGTGTAGCTGGCATGGTGGATCACCGGGCGATTCCGGTGCGGGCCGAGCTGGTCAGCCTGCCACGGCGGGCAGGCCAGCAATGGGATCATCGCTCAAAGGCGCGATGGTTTCCAGAGTCATGTAGCGGGCGCGCTGGACGGCCCACTCGTCGTTCTGCTCGAGCAGGATCGCACCGACGAGACGGACGATTGCTTCCTCGTTTGGGAAGATGCCGACGACCTCGGTGCGGCGCTTGATCTCGCCATTGACCCTCTCGATTGGATTGGTCGAGTGCAGCTTGGCGCGGTGCTGTGCCGGGAAGCTCATATAGGCGAGCACGTCAGGCTCGGCCTCATCCATGAGGGCGGCGAGCTTGGGCACGTTGGGACGGATCTGGTCGGCGACCTTGCGCCATTGCGCCTTGGCTGCCTCGGCGTCGTCCTGGGCAAAGGCCGTGGCGATGAAGGCGGAGACCACGCGGCGCCCGCTCTTACCGGCATGAGCGAGAGCGTTGCGCATGAAGTGAACGCGACAACGCTGCCAGGTGGCATTGAGCACCTTGGCGACGGTGGCCTTGATGCCCTCGTGAGCATCCGAGATCACGAGCTGCACGCCACGCAGTCCACGGCGTGTGAGCTTGCGCAGGAACGCGGTCCAGAACGTCTCGGCCTCGGACGGGCCGACGTCCATGCCCAGCACCTCGCGTCGGCCGTCGCTGTTGACGCCGATCGCGACGATAACCGCGACCGAGACGATGCGCCCGTTCTGGCGCACCTTCACGTAGGTGGCGTCGATCCACAGATACGGCCAGTCGCCTTCGATCGGACGGGCGAGAAAGGCCTTCACCTTGTCGTCGATCTCGCCACAGAGCCGGCTCACCTGGCTCTTGGAGATGCCGCTCATCCCCATCGCCTGCACGAGGTCGTCGACCGAACGGGTCGAGACGCCCTGGACGTAGGCTTCCTGGATCACGGCGGTCAGCGCCTTCTCGGCCATCCGGCGCGGCTCCAGGAAGCCCGGGAAGTAGCTTCCCTTGCGCAGCTTGGGAACGCGCAGCTCGACCGAACCGGCCCGCGTCTCCCAGGTCCGGTCACGGTAGCCGTTGCGCTGCGCCAGACGCTCGGAGCTCTTCTCGCCATAGGCCGCCCCGGTCAGCCCGGCGACTTCCATCTCCATCAACCGCTGCGCTGCAAAGCCGATCATCTCGCGCAGAAGATCCGCGTCCGGGGCCTTCTCCACGAGTGCGCGAAGGTTCATCATCTCGTCGGTCATCGGTGGTTCCTCGAATCAGGTTGGTGTCAGCAACCCGACCCTACCGGGCAATCGCCGGTGACCACCGCAAAGCCGTCCACCCGCTACAGCGCTATGGGGGAGCGCGCGGGCGGACGGCTTTGCTCTACCGAGTTACACCACGCCCGGGGACACGACCCTCGTCCACTATCAGTTGGCAACCGGACGTAAGCTACGGGTGCTCACGATCGTCGACATCTTCTCCCGATTCTCGCCAGCGCTGACACCTCGGTTCACTTTCCGCGGCACCGATGTCGTGGAGATACTGGAAGGAGTCTGCAATGAAGTGGAATTCCCGGCAACGATCCGTGTCGATCAAGGCACCGAGTTCGTGTCGCGCGATCTCGACGTCTGGGCGTATCAGCGCGGCGTCACGCTGGACTTCTCCAGGGCCGGCAAGCCGACGGACAATGCTTTCATCGAGGCGTTCAACGGACGCTTCCGGGAGGAATGTCTCAATGCCCATTGGTTCCTGACGCTTGCGGATGCCGAGGAAAAAGTGGAGACTTGGCGCAGGTACTACAACGAAGAACGGCCGCACGGCGCGATCGGCAACAAACCGCCGATTCTGCTGCAAAACCACGATGGCGCAACCAGTCCGCCACCGTGATCAGGGCGCAAAACTCTAGTTCTGGGTGGTCCAAAATTCGGCCTCACTGCAAAACCCACTCGGACTCTAAATTCTGCTGGATGAAACTTCGGTGGCAGGTTAGAATGAAGCGAGTACCCATGCTCAGCTTACAGGCCGAGCCTTCTCACTGAAGCAGGAGGTTTCGCGTTCACCCATCATCGAGCTCGCTCATGCCATCATCCATATCTGACTGGCAATCGGTTATCACTTGGGTGGCGGCTGATACCAGGGCTTTCTCGAATGCCCGCTGCAATAACATTGTAGACGATTTTTCGTGACCGTCTAGAGCGCTATCAGTATTTGCGTCAGCTTCCGGCGGCTTTGCTGCGGTATTGTTTAGGCCTGCATCCATGCCCTTAAATCCATATAGCGGCGGCGTTGTGCGACAACGTGTTTCTGTCCTGCTAACAGGGGGAGCTTGCAAGAAGCTGACGAATAATGATGTCGGACTAATGCGGGTGGTTCCGCAAAAGCCGGCCATGCGATGGTGCGCACCGTATCGACGTCTGAGAAGGGTCGTCGGGTGAAAAGAGCAATAAGCGGCTATAAATGGACAGAAGGAGATTAAATGCTCAAGAGAAAGTGGCAAGTGGCTCCGTGCATAGCTACCGTTTATGATTTTTGAGGTTGCCGGCTCGCCTTCATACAAATCTCCGAAACATTTTAGCATCTCGCACTTTTGGGCTCGCCGGGCACGTCAGAGTTGTCGTCAACGGCTGCGTCGTTCTTCGCCTTGCGTTGCTGCTTCCATAACGAAGATTCGCGCGGTTCGCATTTGGCCGTCGATCTTTGCCTTGAATTCTGCTCATCGGTGACATTTCGTGGTGTGCTCATTAAATGTCCTGATGGAACAACCTTGGTGTCACGAGTCACAAGTTTGCATTCATGGATTTGCAGTGGAGTTGCGTCGCTGTGCCAGAATTGAGGCAAACAGCGACGGAGGCTGCAGTGGCGGTTCAGCACCTTGCCCCCTCCTGATATTGAGCGATGACGATCGCGCCGAACTGACGTCGCTGACGAAGCGGCGGAAGACGGCGCAGGTGCTGGCTTTGAGAGCCCGATCGTGCTGACCGGCGCGGAAGGCGGTCAGAACAAGGATGGGGCGGCGAAGCTAAGCGTGGAGCGGGACACAGTAGGCAAGTGGCGAGGGGGTTTTGGAGCAGCGCGTGGCCGGGCTGCATGATGAGCCGCGCTTCGGCGCGCCTCGCACGATTGACGAGGCCCGCATCGAAGCCGTGATCGTGAGAACGCTGGAGAATTGCTCTGAGAACGCCACTCATTGCAGCCCTCGGGACATGGCGAAGGCGAGCGGCCTATCCGTATCGACGGTACGACGCATCTGGCGGGCCTTCGGCCTCCAGCCGCACCGGATGGCGACGTTCAAGCTCTCGACCGATCCGAACTTCGTGGTCAGGGTGCGCGATGTCGTAGGCCTCAACGTCTCACCACGAGTGATTCGCAAATGCCAGGGGCGCCTGCGCGCAGCCGAGTTCCACAAGCTCCTCGACGAGATTGAAGCGAGAGTGACGTCTGAGCTCGACGTTCGCTTGGTCATGGATAACTACGCCACGCATGATCTGAGGCCGGGAAACTGGACCATTTTTGGCTAGAGTCTTGCGCTGCCGATTCCCCGGCTGGGAAGAGCGGAAGACGATGAAGGCCTCGAAGTTTTCGTACGCCCAGAAGGCGTTCATCTGAAGCAGGGCAACGACGGCGTGCCGGTCACGGACATCTGCCGCAAGGCCGAGATCAGCCCAGCGACCTATTTCAGTTGGAAGAAGAAGTACGACGGGCTGCTGCCGACCGAGATGCGGCGGCTGAAGCAGCTCGAGGACGAGAACGGCAAGCTGAGGAAGCTGGTGGCCGATCTGTCGCTCGACAAGGAGATGCTGCAGGACATGATCCGCCGAAAGCTGTGAAGCCTAGTCGGAAGCGCAAGCTCGTCGACGAGATCTGCGGCAAGTGGCAGGTGTCGATCCGCAGGGCCTGCGAGGCCCTGGAGTTCGACAGGTCGACCTACCACTACAGATCCCGTCGCTCCGACCAGGCCGCCCTCGAACAACGGATCAGGGAGATCTGTCAGGTTCGCGTCCGCTACGGTTATCGCCGCATTCACGTCGTGCTTCGTCGCGAAGGATGGCGCCACGGGCAGAACAAGACGCGGCGGGTCTATCGCGAATTGGGCCTGCAATTACGCAACAAGGCGCCGAAGCGTCGAGTCAGGGCCAAGTTGCGGGATGATCGCAGGCCGGCGACGCGATCGAACGAGACCTGGGCGATGGACTTCGTCCACTATCAGTTGGCAACCGGACGTAAGCTACGGGTGCTCACGATCGTCGACATCTTCTCCCGATTCTCGCCAGCGCTGACACCTCGGTTCACTTTCCGCGGCACCGATGTCGTGGAGATACTGGAAGGAGTCTGCAATGAAGTGGAATTCCCGGCAACGATCCGTGTCGATCAAGGCACCGAGTTCGTGTCGCGCGATCTCGACGTCTGGGCGTATCAGCGCGGCGTCACGCTGGACTTCTCCAGGGCCGGCAAGCCGACGGACAATGCTTTCATCGAGGCGTTCAACGGACGCTTCCGGGAGGAATGTCTCAATGCCCATTGGTTCCTGACGCTTGCGGATGCCGAGGAAAAAGTGGAGACTTGGCGCAGGTCCTACAACGAAGAACGGCCGCACGGCGCGATCGGCAACAAACCGCCGATTCTGCTGCAAAACCACGATGGCGCAACCAGCCCGCCACCGTATCAGAGCGCAAAACTCTAGTTCTGGGTGGTCCAAAGCTCGGCCTCACTGCAAACCCACTCGGACTCTAAATTCTGCTGGATGAAACTTCGGTGGCAGGTCAGGATCGCGAACATTCCCAAGCTTCTCGCGGATCTGTTTGCCAACGCTTTCTAAAGCCGATGCCATGACGGCATCCTTAAGGTTGCGGGGATCGAGCGCCTTGCCATCCATTGAGAACTTAATCACGGGCAAACCTCTGTGCGGAGGATCGACGGTTCATGAAACAAATGAGAAGTTTAGCTTCCTTTCGGATCGCCTGATCGCTCCAAACATGAGGGATCATATCACCGGCAGGAACTGCAGAACGCCGTTGGAGACCTGTGTCGAATTCGTCGCCGGATCGACGATAAGGATGGGAACCCCAGGATATAGACCAGTCCACTTGGAGGCCACGTTTGTCCAAGCCGCGGCGCTGGGGGACAACCAGCCTGTGAGGGTGGTGATGTCCGCATAGCGTTGCGCCAATGGAAGCGCCAGTATCGGCTCATAGTGCGCGACGCGATTTCTCAAAGCCCGCAAATTTTCGAGCTGGACGGCAATGTCTTTCCGCTGAATGCCGCTGGTCTGGAAGATCGGCCGCAGATGCTGCCAAAGGTGATTGCTGTGCCTGCCGAAAAGCGAACTCCAGAAACCGAAATTCAGTTCGGCTACCATCTCTCCGTGGGTTCCCGCCTCTCGATCGCGCGTCAGTTGGTCGCGGGCCTTGGTTACGCAATACGGCCGGTAATGGTGCCGGAGAGCTTGGGGGTCGTCCAACCAATCCACGCCGTAGACAGCGGTCAGCTTGCGGTCAGCTTGCGGTCGGCAACGCGCGGCGCCACCTCAAGCATATGTAAAGGCCCATACAGAGACTCGGAAGGCTGGACGTTAAAGGTGCATAGGCGCTTGGCGAGGTCTTCATCCTGGCCGGCCCAAAGCCGGTAGGTACTGAATCGGTCGGCTGAAATCGCCTCTGTAAAAGTTGGCATAGCCCTCTCAAAACCCTTGAATTTATCGATCTTATGCCCTAATATATCACTATAGGCCCCGCATGGTCTGTGCTCTTGCATACCTTCGGGGCAAGTCTTTCAAGGCTCCGGTTGAGCGCTTGCTCCCGGGCCCTTTTCTATTGAAAACCTGGGATTGTTCCAGGAATCGCGTTGTCGGCGTTCCCTGTACGGGCTAGCCTGACACTATGCAGCTGTCTCCCGAAAAGGTTGCGGATCTGAGGGTGAAACACCTGGAAATGATCCAGGCGGTGGTGAGTCGCATGTCGTCTTAATGCGCCACCCTGAAAAACTACTGCGTCACCATCTCGGTTGCCATCGCCGGCTTCGCCATTACCCTTCGCGTCCCGTCGTAGCGCTGTTGACCCTGGTGCCGATCACGGCCTTCACTTTCCTTGATGCGCGCTATCTCCAGCTGGAGCGCCGCTTCCCGCAGAGTTTCGATACGGTCGCTGCCGAAGGCTGGGATAGGTCTCCGAGCTTCAACATGGCCAAAAAGACCGACCCTGGTTCGTCATACTGGTCTGCGTTCTTCAGCTGGTCGCCGGATTTTACGTACCGCTCGCGATCGTAGCGATCACGGCGGTAGTCATCGCAAGGCAGGTCTATGACAAGCTCTTATGACAAAGATGCGCTGGCGAATGCGTTGCTCGGCAACTCGACTCCGCCCAAAGCCGAATCACAGTTCGGCTGGGCATTGGGCTCCCTGTTCGCGACTCCACCCGCCCCCGCAACTGCGCCACAAGATACTTTGGCAGGATTGTTCGGCCTCATCGGACAGCCCTCAACGCCTCGCCCGCCCCGCCCCGCCCACCAAACCGCCGCCGGTCTACGCTCCCGCCACGGTGAAGCGGAAAGGATTCTTCTCCTTCCACTATGCCGACATCATCCGCGTCAACAACGTTCGCAACGCCTGGAAGATCCACGCTCCCGGCCGCGAAGACAAGCGCCAGTTCTTCGACCGCAGTCTGTGGGAATCGGTACAGCGCAAGAATCCCGAAGGGCTCAAGAATCTCATTCGAACCGGCATGGTTCACGCTTCCACCGTCTGCGTCCTTGTCGGCACCGAGACCTGGTACCGACCTTGGGTCAGGTATGAAATCGCGCGATCGGTCATCTATAAAAAGGGCCTGCTGGCCGTCCATATCAACGGGCTGCGGCATCATCAGCGCCTGACGGCCGATGACCATGGTCTAGAGAGCATGATGTTTTTATACGGAAACATATCCTGAGTTTTTGAGATAGTTCGCACACTCCTCCGCGGAGAAGAGGTCGAGGAGCCTTCCGGCCTTTCGCCAAGTTTCCTCGATAGTGCGCGGTTCTGCAGCTCGCATGAGGTGCTTGAGCTTGGCGAAGACCTGCTCGATCGGATTGAGGTCGGGGCTATAGGGCGGCAGGAAGAGCAAATGCGCTCCTCTGGCGCGGATGATTTCGCGAGCTCGCTTTCCTTTGTGACTTCCGAGATTGTCGAGGATCACGATGTCTCCCTTGGTTAAGGTCGGAGCCAATTCATTCTCAACATGGAGTGTGAAGAGTTCGCCATTAATGGGACCGTCAATGACCCACGGCGCCGTGATCCGATCATGGCGCAGGGCCGCGATGAAGGTCATGGTCTTCCAGTGGCCGAAGGGAACGGACGCGTCCAGACGTTGTCCGCGTGGCCCCCAGCCGCGGAGCGGCGCCATGTTGGTCTTGATCCAAGTTTCGTCGATAAAGACCAGGCGGGAGACGTCAATCTTGTCCTGGTGAGCTTTCCAGCGCGTCCGCTTACGAGCGACGTCTGGGCGATCCTGTTCGGCTGCGCGGATCGTTTTTTTTATAGCTCAGCCCTTCAGCATGTACGAAGGTCCACACCGCGCGAACATCTGTTTTTATCCCGCGGGCCGCCAGCTCCTTTGTCAGTTGACGCAGCGTGAAAGGCCCCGAGCGGATGCGTTGACGCAACCAATCGGCGTTGTCTCCAGATAGAACTGGCTTCTTGTGACCGCCGATCTTGCCAGGTGTGATATTGCCGGTCTCCTGCCTCAGCTTCTTCCATTTCGGGATGCAGGACGGGCTGATCTGGAGACAGCTTGCAATCGAGCGCACGCTCTCGCCGGCATCTGCCCGCGCCAGAGCAACCTCACGGATATCTTCCGAATACGGTCGCGTCATCCATGCTGGCCTCCGCACCCCAGCATGAAGCTTGAATCAGAGATTGCCTCCCTTGGGAATCCGATTCTGAAGAAAAACAACGCGCTCTAATCGCCGTGGCACAGAGGCGGGTAGAACGCCTGCGTGCAGCTGCCGGCGATCGACGTCAGCGCGCAGCCAAGGAGCGAGGTGCTCGCGAACGCGAGGCGGAGATCAAAGCAGCCAAACAACGAATGAAGCAGCTGGAAGCCGAACGGGAGCGGCGGGAAAAGACCGACAAGAAGGAACTGGCCAAGCGGAAGGAAGCCTCGCGCTTCCACCACCGACTCCGAGACGCGGGTCATCAAGATGGCGGCTGGCGCACCTTCCTACAACATAGAAATCATATCGGCGCCCGCGTATAGGGTGGTCATCGCCTTCGACATCGATGCCACCGGTTCAGATCGGGATCGAGGCCGTGCAGGCCAAGGGTTACAATTCCCGCAATTTCCTGGTCGATGGGGGCTTCAGCAAGATCGATGGCATCGAGTGTGCCCAGGCCAACGAATCAAGATGTGGCGCCCGCCGGGGCAGACCAAGCACGGAGGCTCCCTTTATGCTCAAAAGAAGGGTGGTGGTGTCGGCGTCGCTGACTGGCGGGAACGTATGAAGACCGAGCAAGGGAAGACAGACGAGGCGCTCTACCGGCTGCGTGCTCAACACGATTGTACAACGCCCCGGCCCGCCACATGGGTCTGCGGCAGCTGTCGCTCCGTGTGCCGGGTCAAGGCTCGGATATAGCTGCGGGGGCTTGCGCTTGCCCGCAACATGATTCGCCTCTTCGCGTTGAGCGCTGAAGCCAGGGCATGACGGCGAAGCCTGTTGCCCAACGCCCCGACCAAGCATCTCACCGCATCGTGCCACAAAGCAAGCTCCTTACCCATTTACTCGAGCGACAGCTTCTCGAGCCCAACCCATCGACAGCAAGATTTGTCGGAAACGACGAATATTCTCACTCTTTGAGGTGCAAGGAGGAGTGTCGGCGTTTCCTTCTCATCACCGTCAGCTTTTCGACAGGTCGTTGGGTTACATAGGTCGAGAGTTAGGTTCGTGTGATGTGCTCGTGTCGTTCCCAAGTGTGGGCGATAGGAGGGGGGGGTGGCGATGGGCCGCGCTCCTTACCGAAGGTCTCGTTATTCGCCGGATAGGTTGGTGACACTTTCTCCTTCGGGTGAAGCGGGTGTGTTTAGCGATTGAACGTGTGTTCTTGCAGTCTTGCCGTTCGTGCGAAATAGGAGTTAACTAATGCCGTATCTTCCGGTGGCCGGTGCGCCTGTGGTGGTATCGTCCGACTCGATGAGTGGAGTGGTTCCGGAGGGCGTTTTTGTCGCTCCCTCCTTTAATGCTTTGTTGGGGCAGTATTCGCCGACGAGCTACCCATATCTTCCTGTGGCTTCGCCGGGGCTGATTGGCTCTGGTGTTGTGGGGGTTGCTCCTGTGGCGGTGGCGCCGGCGGTTGTTGGTGCGCAAGCATACATGATGGCTCCTCCGCCGCCGATCATGCTGACAAGTCAGCTCAATCAGAATTCTGAGTCTTCAGTTGATCCTGTCTGGACGCATGACGTCAAGGATGGCGAGGCTACGATCCGTCTCGGCGACAGGTATACTATTACGGCCAATGAGAAGGATGGTACTTGGACCGTTCGAAACAACGAGACTGGTCACGTTACCGTCATTCATGGTGATCCCCATGTTGATGCCGATGGGGACGGTCGTGATGACTTTGACTTCAAGAAAGATATGACATTTCAGCTTGATGACGGTACAAAGATTACCGTCAATAATGTTGACTATGGTAATGGCCAGGCGATCTCCTCGAGGCTAACCATTACAAATGGCCACAATTCGATCGTTGTCGAGGGGCTCGGCGACGATAGGGATGGCAAAAACAATCTGAGAGTGACGCAGTCCAATGCAGGCCTGAGTCTCGATGAGCTAACTTCTGATGGCTCCCAAACCATCCATGAAAGCGGGCAGGGCTGGGTCGATGGAATGGGCCGCTCGGTAAATCAGGAGAGTATTACGGCCGGCGAGCAGGGGCGCGGACCGGGCAACTATCAGTATGCGAATGCGGCCCCTTCTCTCCCTGTCTTCTTTGTGCCGCCTCCGCCGCCATCGCTTGCAATGCTACCCGTTGCAGCTGTCCATGTGGCTGCGCCGGCTGCTCAGCCGACTCCCGTGTGGTCGCATGAGGTCAGGGGTGGAAGGGCTGAGATTAAGCTGGGTGACAAGTATTCGCTTTCCGTCAACGAAAGGGACGGAACCGTCCGAATTCGCAACAACGAGACGGGTAAAGTCACAACGATAAAAGGTGACCCGCATGTTGATACCGATGGTGACGGCAAGGCCGATTTTGACTTTAAGAAAGACATGACCTTTCAGCTCGAGGATGGCACCAAGATCACGATTGACACCGTCGATATCGGAAATGGAAAGACTATGGCGTCGAAACTAACCATCACGAATGGCGACAACGCGATTGTCGTAGAAGGTCTTGCAGACGGATTCGATGGCAAGAACAATCTGAAGGTTCAGCAGTCAAACGCAGGCCGTACACTTGACCAGCTCACATCCGACGGGGCGCAGACAATTTATGAGCAGCCGGACGCTGGTTGGGTGGATCGATCTGGACGTCGTGTCAACCAGGCGATTATCGACAGGAACGAGAACACCGGTTCATCATGGGATGATTGACGGAGGCAGCAACGTAATCTGCTAAGGGACGAGGTTCTGCCTAGTTTGGTAAAGGGAGAAGCGGGCGCTAGCGCCCGCTTCTCATTTTGTGCCCATGCAGATGAGTCGAAAATCTTAGTGAGACCGCCTTGGTAATTTGGCGTGGTTGCTGAGAACTGTCCTTATGGACAGAGATAAGAACAGAGCCCGGATCGGGCGGCTTGAAGCGGGCGAGATGGGGCGGCGGCGCTGGTCTGAGGATGAGAAGCCCAGGATCGTGATGGAGAGCCTGTAGGGAAATCGGCAGGTTTCGGCGACAGCCCGGCGGTACGGCATCTCTCGTTCTTTGCTTCTCAAGTGGCTGCGTCTGTTCCACGCTGAACGGAGTGAAGCCGGGTCGGGACTGGGCTTCCTTCCGGCAAAGGTGATGGTAGATCTCGTGGCGACGCAACTGATCTGAGGCCGGGAAACTGGACCATTTTTGGCTAGAGTCTTGCGCTGCCGATTCCCCGGCTGGGAAGAGCGGAAGACGATGAAGGCCTCGAAGTTTTCGTACGCCCAGAAGGCGTTCATCTGAAGCAGGGCAACGACGGCGTGCCGGTCACGGACATCTGCCGCAAGGCCGAGATCAGCGTATCGCTCCGGCGTAGGCCGCCTTGTTCGGCGTGACCGGCACCCTACGGATATGGCCTTAAGTCCAGCCTTGAGGTCATGCGGCGATGCAGATGGAAGTTTTGGGCGCCGAACGGCGGCGTCGATGGAGTTATAAGGATAAGGTTCGTCTGATCGAGGAGACGATGCAGTCCGGGCAGACCGTCTGCGGAGTTGCCCGGCGGCATGGGGTGGCTCAGAGCCTGCTGTTCACCTGGCGCCGGCAGGCGCGGCAGGGCCGGCTGGGTGCCGAGGCTGTGCCGGCTATCGTTCCTGTCGCCATCGTGTCGTCGCAGGCTGACGACTTGACGAGGGTGCCATCACCACCGTCGCCATCGCGTGCCGCACCGAGCATGCGGGCCGGAAAGATCGAGATCGAACTGGACGACTGCTGCGTGCGCGTCGACCGCGACGTAGACACCGAGGCACTTCGGCGCATTCTCGACCTTTTGAGGCCGCGATGATTCCGATCCCGAGCGGCGTCAAGGTCTGGATTGCGACCGGCCACACGGACATGCGCCGTGGCATGCAGAGCCTGGCCCTGATGGTCCAGGAGATTTTGAAGCGAGATCCCCACGCCGGCGATCTCTACATCTTCCGCGGCCGTCGCGGGGATCTGGTCAAGATCCTGTGGCATGACGGGATCGGCTTGTCGCTCTACGCCAAGCGCCTCGACCGAGGAAAGTTCATCTGGCCTTCGGTGTCCAATGGCGCGGTGTCGATCTCGGCCGCGCAGATGGCCTACATGCTTGAGGCGATCGATTGGAGGAATCCGCAGCTGACATGGCGGCCACAAAGCGCAGGCTGAGCAGAGATAGTTGCGGATTCCGGTATTTAGGGAGTTCCAACCGGCCTGATCTGTGATTCACTACGTCGCATGAAAGCTGATTGCGATGCTGGACCGGATGACGTCGTCGCCCTGAAACAGGCGTTGGGGGCCGAGCGCGCGAAGGGATTGGAGGTCGCTGCCGAGCTTGCGGCTGCCCGAGCCAAGGCATCGGAAGACGAAGCCCTGATCGCGTCCCAGAAGCTGCAGATCGCCAAGCTGAGGCATCAGATCTACGGGCAGCGGTCGGAGCGTTCATCACGCCTGCTCAACAACTGGCGCTGACGTTCGAAGAGCAGGAAGCTGGCGCCACCGAGGACGAGCTTGCGGCGGAACGCGCCGCGGTGAAGACCAGCACGGTCCGCGCCTTCACGCGCAAGCGCACCGAGCGACAAACCTTCCCCGAACATCTGCCCCGCGAGCGGGTGGTGATCGAGCCGCCGGCGGCTTGCGAATGCTGCGGCAGCCAGCGGCTGCGCAAGCTCGGCGAGGACGTGACGCGGACGCTGGAGGTGGTGCCGCGCCAATGGAAGGTGATCGAGACGGTGCGGGAGAAGTTCTCCTGCCGGGACTGCGAGAAGATCAGCCAGGCGCCGGCGCCGTTCCATGCCGTGGCGCGGGGATGGGCCGGGCCGAGCCTGCTGGCGATGATCATGTTCGAGAAGTTCGGTCAGCATCAGCCCTTGAACCGCCAGGCCGAGCGCTACGCGCTGGAGGGCGTGCCGATAGCGCTCTCGACCATGGCGGATGCCGTGGGGTCGGTCTGTGCGTCGCTGGACCCGCTGCTGCGCCTGGTTGAAGCGCATGTCATGACGGCCGAGCGCCTTCATGCCGACGATACGACCGTGCCGGTGCTGGCCAAGGGAAAGACTGACACGGGGCGGTGCTGGATCTATGTCCGGGACGACCGGCCGTTCGGTGGTGCGGACCCGCCGGCAGCGATGTTCTACTACTCGCGTGATCGCAAGGGCGAGCATCCGCAGGCGCATCTGGCGCGGTATACCGGCATCCTGCAGGCCGACGCCTATGACGGCTATAACCAGCTCTATCTGGCTGGACGCGGCCCTGGACCGATCCACGAGGCGTCGTGCTGGGCGCATGCGCCGCGCCCGTTCTTTGCCATGGCCGATCTGGAGGAGAATGCGCGCCGCAAGGCTGCGGGCAAGAAGGAGATCCCGCTTTCTCCGATCGCAATCGAGGTCGTGCGCCGGATCGATGCGTTGTTCGAGATCGAGCGTTCCATCAATGGCAAAAGCGCGCAGGAGCGTCTCGAAGCACGGCAGACGCTCAGTCGGCCTTTGACCGAAGACCTGCGGCTCTACATGCAAGAGCAACTCGCCAAGCTCGCCCGGGGGCACGACCTTGCCAAGGCATTCAACTACGTGCTGAAGCGATGGCCGAGCTTCACGCTGTTCCTCGATGACGGTCGTGTGTGCCTCTCCAACAATGCCGCCGAGCGCGGTCTGCGAGGCATCGCCCTTGGTCGAAAATCCTGGCTCTTCTGCGGGTCCGATCGCGGCGGCCGGCGCGCAGCTGCGATGTACAGCCTGATCGTCACCGCCAAAATGAACGGGATCGATCCGCAAGCCTGGCTGACCGATGTCATTGACCGGATTGCCGCTCACCCGTCCCAACAGCTCGACGAACTGCTGCCCTGGAACTGGACGCCTCAGGCCGCAGCGCTCTCCACCCGAGCAGCATGACCACGCACGTCAACAAAGTTCACCATGTCACCACCATCGCCAAGGTTGCCCAGGACCTCGGCGAAGATGAGGAATGGTTGCACGACGTCGCCAGCGAATTGGACATCGAGGATGGCGTCATCTGGGTCTACGGCGCTGGTGACGATGGCGTCATGGCCTTGACCGACTTCGGGATCGACAACCTGATCGAGCTTGTCAAAGCGCGTCGGCAGCTCTGAAATCTCTTTCCAGATGACGCCGCAAACCGGCACCCCCTGCGGCCTACGGCGGATGCTTACAGATCAGCCCAGCGACCTATTTCAGTTGGAAGAAGAAGTACGACGGGCTGCTGCCGACCGAGATGCGGCGGCTGAAGCAACTCGAGGACGAGAACGGCAAGCTGAGGAAGCTGGTGGCCGATCTGTCGCTCGACAAGGAGATGCTGCAGGACATGATCCGCCGAAAGCTGTGAAGCCTGGTCGGAAGCGCAAGCTCGTCGACGCGGTCTGCGGCAAGTGGCAGGTGTCGATCCGCAGGGCCTGCGGCGCCCTGGAGTTCGACAGGTCGACCTACCACTACAGATCCCGTCGCTCCGACCAGGCCGCCCTCGAACAACGGATCAGGGAGATCTGTCAGGTCGGATTCTACTCGGCGCTTCGACGCGAGGTGCCGATCCGCAGGTTCAATGACTGGGCAAACCCGCCGCCGGGCTTTTGCGAGATCGACATGGTTGCGCACGGTGGAACCAGCGTCGCCGGCTCGTTTATCCAGACATTGACCATGGTCGACATCGCAACGGGATGGACGGAATGCTTGCCTCTGGTGACACGCGATGGCAGCCTCGTCGTGGAAGCGATGACGCGAGCACAGGGCCTGTTCCCTTGGGTAATCTGTTGCGCCGACTTCGACAACGACAGCGCGTTCATGAACGACGTCGTCGTTCCATGGTGCCGAGCACAGAAGATCGAGGTCACGCGGTCACGTGCCTACAAGAAGAACGATCAGGCTTTCGTGGAGCAGAAGAACGGCGCGGTGGTCAGGCGGCTTGTCGGATACGGACGCTTCGACGGGGTCGAGACGGCCCGGGTGATGGCACGTCTCTCCGCGGCGGCACGCCTGCTGGTGAACTTCTTCCAGCCGTCATTCAAGCTTAAAGAGAAGCGACGCGAGGGTGCCAGGATCATCAAACGCTATCATCCGCCCACTACACCGTACGAACGTGCACTCGAACACCCGAAACTTCCCTCGGCGATCAAGCGCCGTCTGCGCGAGACATATCGGACTCTCGCCCCCGTGCAATTGCTTGCTACGATCCGTTCGGCACAAGAAGAGCTCGGCGAACGGATCGGCAAGCGCGGTCTGCGATAGCTGCCAAGGTATCTTCGGTCGACCCGCGCTCATTCGCCCGGTCGCTTGGCAACTCGGCAAAGACCACCGAGGTGCGGGCTACGCACCGCCTGCCGAAACGGCGATACAAAAAGCGCGTTCGCATGCCGTCCAAGCTCGATCCCCATCTCGCGACGATCGAGAGCTGGCTCGCCGTCGAGCCGCAGCTCACTGCACTGACCATCGTGGGCCGGCTCACCACCATTGATCCCCTGACGTTCAGCGACAAGCAGGATTCCATCGTCCAGCGCTTGCTTCGGTCCCTCCGGCGGAAAGTGGCGGAGACAGCCATCGTATCCATGCCCGTCGACGAAATACGGCCCGGGGCTGTGGACGGCGCTGCGTGTGATGAGCACTCCGCCCCGCCCACACCCCCTCCAAACCGAGTTGGCCGCGGCCAGAGACCGGTCTGGGCCGGTTCGTAGACCTTCGTCCGGGTAACATTCCTCGCTGAGGCAATACGCGGGGGCATTTTTGAACGCCGGTCGACAGTTGGGGCCTTGCAATTTTGCAAAGCAGCCCTGACGCCGGCTACACGTCATGCTCTACAGACACGCCGATCCTAGAGCGCGTTGTTTTTCTTCAGAATCGGATTCCCAAGGGAGGCAATCTCTGATTCAAGCTTCATGCTGGGGTGCGGAGGCCAGCATGGATGACGCGACCGTATTCGGAAGATATCCGTGAGGTTGCTCTGGCGCGGGCAGATGCCGGCGAGAGCGTGCGCTCGATTGCAAGCTGTCTCCAGATCAGCCCGTCCTGCATCCCGAAATGGAAGAAGCTGAGGCAGGAGACCGGCAATATCACACCTGGCAAGATCGGCGGTCACAAGAAGCCAGTTCTATCTGGAGACAACGCCGATTGGTTGCGTCAACGCATCCGCTCGGGGCCTTTCACGCTGCGTCAACTGACAAAGGAGCTGGCGGCCCGCGGGATAAAAACAGATGTTCGCGCGGTGTGGACCTTCGTACATGCTGAAGGGCTGAGCTATAAAAAAAACGATCCGCGCAGCCGAACAGGATCGCCCAGACGTCGCTCGTAAGCGGACGCGCTGGAAAGCTCACCAGGACAAGATTGACGTCTCCCGCCTGGTCTTTATCGACGAAACTTGGATCAAGACCAACATGGCGCCGCTCCGCGGCTGGGGGCCACGCGGACAACGTCTGGACGCGTCCGTTCCCTTCGGCCACTGGAAGACCATGACCTTCATCGCGGCCCTGCGCCATGATCGGATCACGGCGCCGTGGGTCATTGACGGTCCCATTAGCTAGCTTATAGAGCCGCTCACGCCGCCGGAACGATTCGGCACTCGCCCCCCCCCAGGAACACGCAAGCTATCCTGAGCCAAAGTGTCGCGCGACACCAGTACTTGCCTGACCCCATCCTGACGACGCCCTACGCCAGAAGCCGCTCCAGAACCTTTAGGTGTGCTATCCGGAAGCTCGACAGGGTGTGATAGTTCATCGAGACGCCGCCAGAACCAGCGGTAGGTATAGCGCGACGATCAGGATGAGAACTTGGCGTCAATCTGGATGAGAAGATTGGAGCCGGGTGGCCGGATCATTGTCGCTGGCTCCCGGCTTGGCAAGGGCTGATTGACGCTGGGCGACAATCAGCATTGCCGCAGCGTCAATCAGCCGTGCTTTCGACCTCCTTCGGTGTGGCGTGAACCGGCGGTCGGCCGGCGCCGCGCTTGCGGCCGAGGGCGGCCTTGCGGCGGTAGCTCTCGACGTTCATCTCGATGATCGTGGCGTGGTGGACGAGACGGTCGACGGCGGCGAGCGTCATGGCCTGATCGGGGAAGATGCGGCCCCACTCGCCGAACGGCTGATTGGCCGTGATGAGCAGCGAGCGCCGCTCGTAGCGGGTGGCTATCAGTTCGAACAGCACGCTGGTCTCGGCCTGATCTTTCGACACGTAGGTGATGTCGTCGAGGATCAGCAGATCGTAGCGGTCGAGCTTGGCGATGGCCGCTTCCAGCGCCAGCTCTCGCCGCGCCGTCTGCAGCCGCTGCACGAGATCGGTCGTGCGCGTGAACAACACGCGCCAGCCGTTCTCGACGAGGGCCAGGCCAATGGCCGCGCTGAGATGGCTCTTGCCGCCGCCGGGCGGACCGAACAGCAGCAGGTTGGCGCCAGACTCGAGCCAGACGTCGCCCGCGGCGAGCGCCATCACCTGCGCCTTGGACAGCGTCGGCACGCTGTCGAAGTCGAAGCTCGCGAGCGTTTTGCCGGCAGGCAGGCGCGCTTCGAGCATGTGCCGTTCGATCCGGCGGCGACCACGATCGGCGACCTCGTGCTCGGCGAGTGCTGCGAGGAAGCGCGCGGCGGGCCAGCCCTCCTTGTCAGATTGCGCGGCGAGCTTTGGCCAGATCGCCTTGACGCTCGGCAGGCGCAGCTCGGTGAGCAGCAACTCGACGCGCGCGGCATCAATGGGTGTCGTCGTGCTGGTCATGCTGCATCTCCCGTGTTCGAGGTCATCGGCGCAAAGCCCAGGGACGCCAGTTCGTCGTAGGCGGCGAGCGGAGCAAGCTCGACGGCGACGTCGGGGACTGATGCCTGTTCGGGGCGGAAGCGGATGCGGAGCGTGGCGAGATCCGGCAGCCGTCCCGCATCGAGATCGGCGGCAATGGCCTCGGCGAGCTCGGCCTCGCAGGCCCGCTCGTGAGCGAGAGCAAGGGGCTCGACCGTGACCTTGCAGGCATGACGCTCGTCATATCTGTCCTGCAGCGTCTCGAACGCGCGTCGGTAGGCTGCCCGCGGGAACAGCTGATCGCGGTAGACGAGATTGGCAAGTGCCATCGGCTTGCGGCGCAGGGCATGGATGACGTGACGATAATCGACGACGTGTCCGCCCCGGCTTTCCGACACAGGCTGGCCTCGCCTGAGCATCGCGACCTGCGTGGTGCCGAGGAAGCATTCGAGGCGATCATCGAAGATGCGCACGCGCAGACGATGGCCGATCAGCTTCGAGGGCATCGTGTAGAAAACGCGGCGCAGGATGAAGCCGCCCGACGACGTCACGCGGATCACCTTCTCCTCGAAGTCGCTGGTGCGACCTCGCGGCAGCGGTGCCAGCATCTCCTTCTCGATCGCGATCCGCTTGACGACATGGGCGTTGCGCCGGCCGACGACCATGTCGACGAAGGCACGGTAGGCGTCGAGATCGGCGAAGTCGCGCGTGCCCCGCAGCAGCAGCGCGTCCTCCAGTGCCTGCTTGAGATGGCCATGCGCGCTCTCGATCGAACCGTTCTCATGCGCGATGCCGGCATTGTTGCGGGTCGCCACCATGCCGTAATGCTGCATCAGTTGCTCGTAGCGTTGCGTGATGTCCTCGCGCGCATCGATGGCGAGGTTGCGGAACGCCGCCGACAGGCTGTCGCTGCGATGTTCTCTGGGGACGCCGCCGAGCGCCCACAGCGCGTTCTGCAGGCCCTCGGCCAATGCGACGAAGCTCTCGCCGCCGAGCACGACATGAGCGTGCGCGAAGCCGGAGAACGCCAACCGGAAGTGATAGAGCCGGTGGTCGAGGGACGCGCCTGCGATGGTGATGCCCAGCACGCCGGCGTCGGTGAAGTCCGACAGGCCGAGCCGCCCGGGCTCATGCTCCTGGCGGAAGATGACGTCCCGCTCGGGGCCATTGAACGCGCGCCAAGCCGTGATGCGCCGCTCCAGCGTGCGCCGGATGTTGGGATTGAGGTCGGGATGGCGCCGGCGCAGTTCCTCCAGCACGCCAACCGCTCGGATCCCGGGCGCGGCCTTCAGGATCGGCTCGATCTCCGCGTCCCAATAGGCCGCCAGGGGATCAGGCCGGCGCCGGCCACGTGGCGCCTGCTTCTGCGAGGGCAGCCGCGGATCGGCCTCGATCCGGTAGGCGCTCGCCGTCGAAAACCCGGCTTTGGCCGCCGCGGCCTCCGCCGATAACGTCAGTCGGTAACTCATGTATAGCCTCATCTGGTGGTCGGTGATGTGGAGGCCAGGCAAGCCGTCGATCCCCTCTTGTCGAGACGAATCAACAGCTTGCGCCAACCCCACCCGGCCGCCAGACGGCCTGATAAGGCGCGCCGCCGGCGGGAGCGGTCCTCCGGTCGGGCTACGCCCTCCCTTAGTCCCGCTCCCGCCGGCGCTCTCTCATCCTGATTGTCGCTGGGTTCTCACCTTGATTGTCGCCGCGCAGGTAGGTAGTGCAGATGTTCGCGGCACAGCCGGTCCAACTGGCGGGCACTGCCCACACCTTCAACCGCCGCCCACAGCCAAAGCGCAACCAACAACTCCGGCGCCGCCGGAAGATGTCCGCAGCGATTTCCGTCGCTTTAACAAGGTCGTACAAAGGCGATAGGTCCAGCGCCTCGACGAACGCCCAGACCGGACGCACCGGATGATCCTCCGCAATCGGCTCATCCAGTGCCGCTATCTGCATGACGATCTGGTACGGTCCGGCACCCGCAGTCGAACCGAAATGCCCCCTCCGGGCTGCGACTTACCCTGCTCAGGCAAGTTCTCGAACAAATGCTCGTCAGCCCTCGCCTGCACCACTGCTACTGATGACAGCGAATCACACCGGGTACCCACCCGGCAACTCCCTCTATTGGAACGATTCAGGCCTTCTCAGGAGCCAGACACCACTCTGGTCGTGTCCCCGGGCGTGGTGTAGCTCGGTAGAGCAAAGCCGTCCGCCCGCGCGCTCCCCCATAGCGCTGTAGTGGGTGGACGGCTTTGCGGTGGTCACCGGCGATTGCCCGGTAGGGTCGGGTTGCTGACACCAACCTGATTCGAGGAACCACCGATGACCGACGAGATGATGAACCTTCGCGCGCTCGTGGAGAAGGCCCCGGACGCGGATCTTCTGCGCGAGATGATCGGCTTTGCAGCCCAGCGGTTGATGGAGATGGAAGTCGCCGGGCTGACCGGAGCGGCCTATGGCGAGAAGAGCTCCGAGCGTCTGGCGCAGCGCAACGGCTACCGTGACCGGATCTGGGAAACGCGTGCCGGCGCGGTCGAGTTGCGCATTCCCAAGCTGCGCAAGGGAAGCTACTTCCCGGGCTTCCTGGAGCCGCGCCGGATGGCCGAGAAGGCGCTGACCGCCGTGATCCAGGAAGCCTACGTGCAGGGCGTCTCGACCCGTTCGGTCGACGACCTCGTGCAGGCGATGGGGATGAGCGGCATCTCCAAGAGCCAGGTGAGCCGGCTCTGTGGCGAGATCGACGACAAGGTAAAGGCCTTTCTCGCCCGTCCGATCGAAGGCGACTGGCCGTATCTGTGGATCGACGCCACCTACGTGAAGGTGCGCCAGAATGGGCGCATCGTCTCGGTCGCGGTGATCGTCGCGATCGGCGTCAACAGCGACGGAAGGCGCGAGGTGCTGGGCATGGACGTCGGCCCGTCCGAGGCCGAGACGTTCTGGACCGCGTTCCTGCGCAAGCTCACACGCCGTGGACTGCGTGGCGTGAAGCTCGTGATCTCGGATGCTCACGAGGGCATCAAGGCCACCGTCGCCAAGGTGCTCAATGCCACCTGGCAGCGTTGTCGCGTTCACTTCATGCGCAACGCTCTCGCTCATGCCGGTAAGAGCGGGCGCCGCGTGGTCTCCGCCTTCATCGCCACGGCCTTTGCCCAGGACGACGCCGAGGCAGCCAAGGCGCAATGGCGCAAGGTCGCCGACCAGATCCGTCCCAACGTGCCCAAGCTCGCCGCCCTCATGGATGAGGCCGAGCCTGACGTGCTCGCCTATATGAGCTTCCCGGCACAGCACCGCGCCAAGCTGCACTCGACCAATCCAATCGAGAGGGTCAATGGCGAGATCAAGCGCCGCACCGAGGTCGTCGGCATCTTCCCAAACGAGGAAGCAATCGTCCGTCTCGTCGGTGCGATCCTGCTCGAGCAGAACGACGAGTGGGCCGTCCAGCGCGCCCGCTACATGACGCTGGAAACCATCGCGCCTTTGAGCGATGATCCCATTGCCGGCCTGCCCGCCGTGGCAGGCTGACGAGCTCGGCCCGCACCGGAATCGCCCGGTGATCCACCATGCCAGCTACACCACTCTATGGGACACGATCGACACTCACTCTTACGGCCACGTCCCGATTCATGCGACCATTCCCGCTTGTCCGCTAATCATTTTCATAGTTACCTCACCCGCTGATCCCACAGATTGGCGACCACGACGCACCGAACGCCTGCTAACCGCAACAAGATCGACCTTTTTACTATTGAGCGGCGCGGGTCTTCGATTGCTGCACAACCGCTCGAACGCACTGCAGAGCCTTCGCCAGAAAAGTTGACTCCTGCACGAAGACGCGCATGCTTCCGGTGAAGACCACAGGCTAGCGACTGCTCTGGACGGTCCCAGCTGTTGATCAGCCAATGGCTGCGGTCTGGGTGGCCCGCCAGATCCAGGAAACCAGATCGGCGACCTTACTGGCCGGATGATCGGGCACCCTGACAAAGACCTCGGCGAGCCAGGCCTTGGTGTTGAAGCGGATCGGAACCGTGATCGCGAGCCCGTCCGAAGTGCCGCGCTCCCGCCGTTACCGTCGAGGGATGCACCGCGCCTCAGATCCGGACTTTGCCCCAATCTGGACTTCGATCAGTCCACGCATGCAGGCTAATGCCACATGCAGATCGGCAGCGATCGTCACCGCGGCGAAGCCGAGCGGCGTCGCCTCCTTCCGCAAGGCCGCTGGCACCAGCCGAACAAGTGGCTGGATGCCCCCCCCGAAAGCGCCACACCCAGGATCGTCGCGCCCGGCTGCAGCACCACAGCGACGACTCGCTCATTGGCCGCCCGCGACCAATGAGACCGCCGCAGCTTTGACGGGATCACTTCCACTTACGTCTGGCCCACAGACCTGGCTACAGTACCGAGTCCTATGGCTTCACCACGCATCAGCTCCCGGCGCAAGGCGCGCCGCAGCCCCGAGCTTACGCGATTTAATGCCACCACAAAGATCAACCACCTCTTCCTAACGTAAGACTTGTCAGCTTTTAGAAAGCTGCCGCCCATACATTAAGTTCACTCAATCTCGGCGAGCAGTCGGATATTGAGCGAAACAAAGACAGGAGAATGCGATGATCGGAGAAATGATCGGAGGCGCCGCCGGCGGATACCTTGGCGGCCCAGCCGGAGCGGCAATTGGTTCGGTACTGGGCGGAACCGTGGACAAGGTATTTGACAAGGCGATCCACGCCCTGGTGCCCGAGCTCGAGGGCGATGGCAGTGCAGCCGGCCATAGCGACCTCGGCGAAAAGATCGAGGCACAACTTAAGCCTGACACCCCCTGCAAAAGCATGGACCTCAACATCGGCCAAAGCACCCTCGGTGGCGCGCCGATGTTCCTTTGTGTTCCCGCGTTCGTTTCGCAGGCGCGCATCTCGTAACTAACCGTACCCAACGTACTGAACAAAGGTGGATAGACATGGCAATCGATAATGTTGGCGGCAATGGCGGCGCCGCGGGCGCCGAGCAGACTGGAGACTCTGGCTTCCAGAGCCAGATGGCTGAATTCGAGCGCGTTAGCCAGAAGGTTCAGTCGCAGGCTGTCTCGATGCGGAGGATTACGACAGAGCTCTCTTCTGAGAAGAAGGTCGCAGACGAGCGCGTCCAGTGATTTTCCACGACGGCTGACTCACCGCGCTATGGCTGTCGCCTCGCTGTGAATGACGAACTGTCGACGAGCCGTGCGGCATTGCCGTACGGCTTATCTCGTTGTTCAGGAGATTTTCCGTGGACGAATCCATTTCATTGGAGTTCGAGGTGCTTTCCGGGCTCTACGCTGGCCTCAGAGGCAAGGCGACGGGCCTCAACAGCATCGTGGGCAGCGGCCTCGATGCCGATATTATATTCGTTGAACAAGAGCTCGCCCCCCATCACTTTCGTATCATTCAGAAAAGCGATTCAATCGAAATCGAGGCACTCTCTGCCCCCGTCAGCGTGGAAGGACGCAGAAGCATTATCGCAGGCGAGCGCTTGAGTGTTCCTCTGCCTTCGGTGGTTCAAGCCGGGGCGATGTCGATGCGCTGGTCAACCGAGGGCAACCAGACGGCTGCTTCCAGCACGCGTTCTCGCGCATCAATTGTGGCGTTCTGCCTGCTGTTGCTCAGCTCAACTATTGGCGGCCTGGTTCAGTTTAACCTGCCCCTCAACGATCAGCCGACAGCGTCAAATGCTGAGGCCTCACATATCGAGACTGCAGCTAAGTCAACCGCCGATCATTTCGATGCAACAGTTATTGCTGACGAGATCGCCGCCTCGCTACGAAAACAAGTCGATTTAGCAGGTCTTACTGGACTACACATTCGGCATGATACCGGTGTAGTAACCGCGGAAGGCACCATCCCCCCGAACCTCGTCGCGAAGTGGAAGGAACTCCAGAAATGGTTCGATCTTCAGACCAACGGCACTCCCGTTCTTGTCAATGCGGTCATAGTGAAAGAGGAAAAAACACCCTCCTCAATTGCCGTTCAGGCCGTTTGGCGCGGCCGCGACCCTTATCTACTTATTGCGGGCCAAAAGTACTTTGTCGGCGCCCTCTTAAGTAATGGATGGACCATTGATAAAATTGACGAGAGTCGCGTTTTACTTAAACGCAACGGCCGATCTGCTACATTACCCTACTAGTATCTCTCCCCCGCAAGGACAAAGGAAAATGCGATGGCTAGGCTGCCCCAGCACCCCGTAGGGCCCGCCACTTCATCGCAGGGATTAGACGCGGACCAGCTCACACCGATCATTGCCTCACCCTCTCCGCAGAGATTGGAGGTCGGAGGCATCCAGGCGAATAGCGGCACGAAGCGCGCGTCCTGGCGGGACAACGCCTCGCATGACTACACAATAGATGAAGCTCCTGAACCTACGATTGAGGTTAGTTACATCGGCGCCATCTCGCGCATTGCTCTGTTTGAAGGCGAGGCCGGAGCAAATGACGTCGATCCACGCACGATTTTGGCTTCGCTGTATGGTCCTAGTCTGGCGCGCGGTCTACTCTCCTTTGTCATTCCACGCCTCCGTCACCCCGACGTCCTGCGCGCCGAGAAGCACGCGGTTCTTCTGGAACGTCTCACTCGTACCCTAGAGGTAACGCCGGACGACGAGACGGCGCGAGAGTGTTTGGATATTCTGCAACACGATCTACAGCGATTTATCATGCTCCGACAGAACCAAAACAACTTGATCAAAGGCTAGCCATGAATAATCGCGATGGATTACATCGGGTCGCCCCTCCTGCTGGCTCAGAGGCCCCCAAGTCCGGCGAGGTTTGGTCGATCTCCGGGCCGGAGCGCGACCTGCTTTGCGCCCTTTCCTATGTCTACCTCGCGTGCGGGCAGAGCGCTCCTAGTCTGGCTCTGTTGCGAATTGCAGCTCGCGAGCACTCCGACGACATCGGTTTGCTGCGAATTCTCGCCTACACACTAATATCAGAGCACCTTGGCGATGAAGCGCTTGATGTACTTGATCGCCTAGAGGCTCTTGATACGCACCCCTCTTCGCGCGTTCCGATGACGCTGCTGCGTAGCCACGCGCTACGGCGAGCTGGGCGCATGTCCGAGGCTCGCGAGGTCTTCCAGACCTACATCTCGCTGCGCGCGAGCACGGTCGTCATCAAGTAAAAACAGGAATTCATTATGGCGAACATCTTGCGTGACTTCATCTCGCGCGCTCCGGCCCATCCAGACTTCATGGTTGCGTTGATGCTGCTTCTGGCGATTGGCATGATGATCATGCCGATCCCGATTATCGTCATCGACATGCTGATCGGCTTTAATCTCGGCTTCGCAATATTGCTGCTGATGGTCGCCCTCTATCTCAGCACACCGCTCGATTTTTCGTCTTTGCCGGGTGTTATCCTGATCTCTACAGTGTTTCGCCTAGCGCTAACGATCGCGACGACGCGGTTGATTCTTGCTGAGGGCGACGCCGGCAGCATCATTCACACTTTTGGCGACTTCGTCATTTCCGGAAACATCGCGGTCGGGATCGTAATCTTTTTGATCGTGACCATGGTCCAGTTCATGGTTCTTGCCAAGGGGGCCGAACGTGTCGCAGAGGTGTCGGCGCGCTTCACGCTTGACGCTCTGCCGGGCAAGCAGATGGCAATAGACGCGGAACTGCGCAACAGCCACATTGATCAACACGAAGCACGTCGTCGGCGTGCCGCGCTGGAGCAAGAGAGTCAACTGCATGGCGCGATGGATGGCGCTATGAAGTTTGTCAAGGGAGATGCAATCGCCGGTCTGATCGTCATCTGCATTAACATGATGGGTGGCATCAGCATCGGACTACTTTCCAAAGGCATGTCGCTAGATGAAGCGATGCATCATTATACGCTATTGACAATCGGTGATGCGCTCATTTCACAGATTCCGGCACTCCTGCTCTCCATTACCGCCGCCACGATTGTCACGCGCGTCAACGGGCCATCGAAGCTTAAGCTCGGCGCAGATATCGTTCACCAACTTACCGCAAGTACGCAGGCGCTCAGGCTAGCTGCCTGCGTTTTGGTGTTCATGGGTCTTATTCCCGGGTTTCCACTAGCACCGTTTGTCGTCCTGGCTGGGCTGTTCGCCTCGGCAAGCTACGTCAAGATCGGCGACAAGGGAGACAAGGCTGAGGCCAAATCACTAACCCGGACCGCCGATTCAGCGCCCGCTCCCTCAGCAAATCAGAAGCAGACCGTACATGCGGAAGCGCTCCCCATAGCTTTGTTTCTTGCACCGAACCTGACGGAATCAATCGACCGAGGCGAGCTGGAAGAGAGCATTGCACGAATTTCAACGCTGGTGTCTGCGGATCTTGGCATCACAATTCCGCGCATTCCGGCCCAGACCGGTGAGAGTTTGTCCGCGTCGCAATTCAGGTTGGATGTCGACAGTGTGCCAGTTGAGCGCGATGTGATCAATCCAGGACACCTAGCGCTTAACGATGATGTGGCGAACATCGAATTGAGCGGAATCCCCTTTCGGCAAGACTCGGAGACTAATCGCGTTTGGATCGAAGAAAAGCATGCTACGGCTCTCAAGACCGCAGGAATCGGCTTTCTCCGACCTAGCGAAGTTCTTGCCTTGCGTCTCCATTCTACATTGACTCGCTATGCACAGCGCTTCGTCGGCATCCAGGAAACCCGGCAATTGCTCGCACGAATGGAGCAGGAATATCCCGATCTGGTGAAGGAGGTGCTCCGTACGGCTACCGTCCCTCGGATAGCGGAGGTTCTGCGGCGCTTGCTCGACGAGGGCATTCCAATCCGGAATACTCGCTTGCTTCTGGAGGCACTAGCAGAATGGAGCGAGCGAGAGCAAAATGCTGTACTGCTCACCGAATATGTTCGTGCAACTCTAAAGCGGCAAATCTGCTTTAGGTATGCTAACGCGCATCGAGTTGTGGTTGCGTTTATCATTGAGCGCGAGAGCGAGGAAATCATCCGCGGAGCAGTGAGAGAAACAGCCGTCGGCCCTTACCTTGTCTTAGATGATTGGCAGAGTGAAAAGCTGCTCGCACAATTTCGTCAGATACATACGACCATCGCGCAAAGTAAGAGCCAGCCCGTCGTTCTCGGTTCCATGGACATCCGGCGCTTCGTACGCGGCTTTCTCACGCGAAACGGGCTCGACCTGCCTGTCCTGTCTTACCAAGACCTAGCCGCGGACTTCACAGTCCAACCGATCGGATCTGTTAAGCTTCCCAAGGCACGTTCTTCGAGCGGACTCATAACGGCTGCAAGCTAAGAACCCGTGGTCATTTCTGGTGACGCCTAAAAACTCGACGGAAGACAAGTACTGGCAAGACTCTTGCTGTACCGACATAAGACTGTGGGAGCTCTCCATGGGATGCTGGCTATTGTGCGCTGCTCGCAGGCTACGCGCTCTCTGGTGAATACAGCCTTTCGCCTAATTCCAGGTCGACTTTACTCCTCAAGCGCTGCGTCGCATATCGGCGCGCCGCGAATAATGAACTGCCCCGGGTTTGCCGGAGGCAAAATGGTTTGAGTTATACGGCTATAACCGAGTGGTCCGGCACGGCCGTAGTAGCGTTGATCGGCTTTCGCCGGCGGCACTATTCCGATAGATTCCAGGAGTCTGAGTTTGACCAAACCAGTCCTTCCATTCCAAGGAAGCGAGCTCGGCGGCTTCGAAGCTGCGCCGTGGTTCACGGCCGATGGATTAACTCGGCCTCGTCAAGACAGTTAATGGTTTTGGCGAGAGCATAGTCGTAAGACTCTCTGACACTGCCGACAGACGGCTCGACGCGAGCATCAGCCACGCGGTTGGTGTACTCAATGAATACGCATTGACTGCCTCTTCGCTGTAGTGCACGAGTCCGCCGCGATGGACCGGCTGTCGATCAATGCAGTGCCTGCTCCAGCGCATCCAGCACGAAGCCCGCCTACGCCGTGGAGGACGCGCCCGCTATCCTGCTGACATGGGCGTCAACCGCAAGTTCAAGGGCACGACCGAACATGCTTTGGCACTCCGACTGCACCTATATCACGATATGGACTATCGCTATGACCTTGCCCCTCGGGCATAATCCAGTTTGAAGTTCGTTCTGGCCCCTAGAGAGGACCAGAGCATGGAGCGCAGCCGCTTTACGGCAGAGCAGATCATCGGGATTTTGAAGGAGCACGAGGCTGGCGTTGCGGTCGCCGATCTGTGCCGCAAGCATGGCGTGAGCGACGCCAGCATTTACAAGTGGAAGGCCAAATTCGGCGGAATGGACGTCTCGGAGGCCAAGCGGCTGAAGACGCTGGAGGACGAGAACACGCGGCTCAAGCGGCTGCTGGCGGACGCCATCCTGGACAATGCCGCCCTGAAGGATCTCCTGGGAAAGAAGTGGTGACGCCCGCGGCGAAGCGGAAGGCTGTCGCACATCTCGTGGGCGTTCACGGGATGAGCGAACGGCGGGCGTGTAAAGCCATCGGCTGTTGCCGCATGACGGTCAGATACCAGACGAGCCGGGCCGATGATGCCGGGCTGCGGCAGCGCATGAGGGCGATAGCACATGAGCGCCGCCGCTTCGGCTATCGAAGCCTGCACGTCCTGCTCAGGCGACAGGGCTACCTGGTCAATCACAAGAAGCTGTTCCGGCTGTACCGGGAGGAACGGCTCACGGTGCGCCGCAGAGGTGGCCGCAAGCGGGCCCTCGGCACACGTGCGCCGATGACGGTGCCGCTGCTCCCGAATGATCGCTGGTCGCTCGACTTTGTGTCGGATCAGATGACCGACGGCCGGCGCTTTCGCATCCTGACCGTGGTCGACGACTGCGCCCGCGGGTGCCTGGCGCTGGTGGCCGACACCTCACTCTCGGGCGCCCGGGTCGCTCGGGAGCTAGACCGGCTGGTCGCCGAGCGCGGCAAGCCCAGGATGGTGGTGAGCGACAACGGCAGCCAGCTCACCAGCAATGCCATCCTGACATGGGCCGATCAGAGCCGTGTCGCCTGGCACTACATCGCACGGGGCAACCCCATGCAGAACGCCTTCATCGAGAGCTTCAACGCCCCCCTGCGGGATGAACTGCTGAATGAGACGCTGTTCACCTCGCTCGCCCAGGCCTGCGTCGCTCTCCGATGCTGGCGGGCCGACTATAATGACGCTCGGCCGCACTCCCAGCTCGGATGGAAGACACCATCCGAGTTTGCCGCAACCTGCCATCCGCGTCGGGATCTGGCGCTGCGCTGTGAAGGCTCCGCGCCAGCTCCCGCCGCTACCACCGCCCGTATTGGCATATACAACCGCCGAACGAACTCAGACCTGGATAAAGCTTGGGGGCAAGGTCACCGCCTGTACACAGGCGATCGCCGAGGGCGTCCACTCCGCCGCGGTGAGGATATCGACCATCTGCCGGCCGCCATCGTCGACACCGGCGAGCCTGCGTCGCACGCGCTCCATCGCGGCCGGCAGCCCCCAGTCCTAAAGGGCGCGCCGGTGCCCCGGGCCGCGGGCTTGCGGACGCGCACCGGCACGTAGTGCCAGGGGTCGTAGAGTGTCTCGCCTCGGCCGAACGCGCGCTTTGTGCTCAGCGACGATCCTACCGTCCTGGCGGATGATGATGCGGTCCGCATAGGCATGGGCCTCGACCGGGCGGCCAGCGGCGTTCGCCGCCACCGAGTACTTGTTGTTGTAGAAGCGGACCAGACATGTCTTCGAGACCGAGGCCGGCACCGCATGGAAGCCGTCGAGCCGCCGGCATAGGGGACGAGCTTGGGGCGTTCGGCCTCGAACACCTCCAGATCGTCTGCTCCGCCAGTTCGAGATGGCGATGCGCCTTGGCGTAGGCGATGCACTTGTCGAGCAGCCAGGCGTTCAACTCCTCGTAACTCCTGAACCGCAGCCGATGCGTGGAGAAGCGCTCGCGGACTAGGCCGACCTGGTTCTCGACCTGGCCTTCCTCCCAGCCCGAGGCGGGCGTACAGGCGACCGGCTCGACCAGATGATGGCTGTAATTCTGCAGGAAGCGGCGATTGTATTGTCGGTCCTTGCCGACGAAGATCGTCTCGACCGCGGTCTTCATGTTGTTGTAGATGCCGCAACGGCAGGCGCCCTTAAACAAGGCGAACGCCCGGTCGTAAGCGTCGAACACCATCTCCTGCGACTCGCGCGGATAGGCGCGGACGAACAGCATCCGGCTGTGACAGAGCCGACCCTGGGCGACCTTCGCGGTCACCGTCACCCCGTTCAACAAAACGATCTCGTCGCTACAGTCGAACTGGTAGGCGTCACCCGGCGCAAAGCTCAACGGCACATAGGCCGCCGCCGTGGCCTCGCCGTGTTCCCTGCCCCAACGCCTGGCGTAGCGCCGCACCGCATCATGGCTGCCGTCATAGCCTTGGCTGCGCAGCTCCTCAAAGATCCGGATCAACGCCAGCCGTTCGCGTGACGCCTTCTGCGCGTTGGCCGACAACAATCGCTCAAGCTCGTTTGTCCATTGCCCAAGCTTCCGCCGGGGCTGCACCACCCGCTCGTACTCGAATGATGTCTCGTCCGACCGCAGCACCTTGCGGACGGTCTTCCGCGAGACCTTGAGGTCTCGCGCAATCTCCTTGATCGTCTTGCCCTTGACGATGCGCTCGCGCCTGATCCGCGCAACCGTCTCTGCAACCAGCATCCCCCTGACCACCCGCTCAACCCGAAGTCGGAGGCCTGCTACGGCCAACAATCGGGGGGCATCTTTGGACGCCGGTCCCCCAGCTTAGGGGGAACAATTCGCAAGCCGGATAACACTTCGGACAGAATAGAGCTGTGACGCTTACGATTAAGCTCGAAGATTGCCGGAGGACCGACATCGGCATCTCAAGATCGAGCACCGCATGGGGCACGACTTTCTCTGGCTTCGATAGGAAGAAGCTGCCAACGCTCGCTCTGGCCTCCATCGGCTACAACTTCCCTGGCAGGTCCCACAGTCGGTCCTGTGTATGTTCCAGTGTCGCCCTAAACGCCTCACGAGTCTCTTCCACCTCTTTATGGGCCCTTTCCTTTTTGTCGACATCCGCGGAGTCGATCGTGTTATAGGCTTTCAGTGCCTCAACATGCCTTTCGAACTGCGGCAGTTGAAACTCGTTAGTCCAGCCGAGACCGACACGGTGGAATTGATCGGCCGGAACGGTGATCCGGCTTTTGTTGATCTCTCGAACGTTGTCCGCCGCCCAATCGTGGATTGTAAAAGATTCGATTTTGTTCATCATCGGCCGCCAACGCGCGACACGTTCATCAAGCGGCATGTTGGCTGCCTTCGAAATAGCGGCTGCAATCTCTTCAGGGTAATTCGGATCCACCAACAGCGCCTCATTCTCGCTGAAATCTTCAGCCGCACCGGCAAACTTGGATAGAATCAGCACGCCGGGATCCTGCGGATCTTGTGCAGCAACATATTCTTTAGCTACTAGGTTCATACCGTCGCGCAACGGCGTCACCACTCCTATCTTGGCCGCGCGGTAAAGACGCGCGAGTGCAGCCTGGCTGAACGAGTCATTCGTGTAGTGGATCGGCCTCCACTCGTTCGTGCCATGCTCGTTGTTGACGTGATTGATCGCGTTCTCCACGGAATCTTTGTATTTCTGGTATTCTTCGACGTCGGCGCGAGAGGAAGGCGCGATTTGCAACAATGAGATACTGTGCGGCTCCGCCTTGAGATGCTGATTGAGCGCTTCGACCCGTTTGTCGATACCCTTCGTGTAATCGAGCCGGTCTACGCCGATCGCGAATTTGGTACCCTCGAATTTTTGAAGGAGTGATGACACTTTTTCTTGCTCCGCCGGAGAAAGATCTGCTGCAAGATACTCCGCGAACTGCTTGGGATCGATACCGATTGGAAATTTTTGAAGCCGCGTCTGGCCGCGCTCTGTGGTCACGACACCGTCCTTGCTCTCGAGCCCAAAAACCGCCCGCAAGCCGGCTACGAAATTTTCCAGATCTCGGTTCGTCTGAAAGCCGAGCAAATCGTATTTTAGCATTGAATTCATTAATTCGCGATGATGGGGTAC
Source organism: Bradyrhizobium sp. ORS 285 (assembly GCF_900176205.1). Taxonomy (NCBI): domain Bacteria; kingdom Pseudomonadati; phylum Pseudomonadota; class Alphaproteobacteria; order Hyphomicrobiales; family Nitrobacteraceae; genus Bradyrhizobium; species Bradyrhizobium sp. ORS 285. The sequence goes on along the minus strand of NZ_LT859959.1, from coordinate 1,140,588 downwards.
GCGCTCGATCATTTCGGGTGCAGGCCACGGCGTGTGGAGAAAAAATCCGGTTGGCCGCTCTATGCCAAAGTCATGCAATGCGGCTCCAAGCGGGAGCAAATGATAATCATGCACCCAGAAAGCGTCACGATCGCGGACCCCCAAGGCCGCGCGTGCAATAAAGTCATTGATGTTTCGATAGCCTTCATAATCCTCGTCCGAGCCCGACATCTGGCCAGACAGGGAGTGCAATGCCGGCCACAGCGTCGAATTGGAAAAGCCGCGATAATAGCCAGGATAATCCTTAGCTGGCAGATCGAGCCTGGCCACCTCGCCTGCACCGGTCTGCACCAGTGGCAGTGGACGCTCGCTCCCGTCGCCGCGGTGTTCAGAGGATCCAATCCAAATGGCGCCGGAACGTTGGACAACCGGCTCGAGCGCCGCGGCAAGCCCGCCCGTCTGAGGTTTGCTGGGGTCAAACGGCGCAACGCGGTTCGAAATGACGACAAGCCTCAAATCAGGCTGCTGGTTGACTGCATCGCCGCGATCTACGTCCGCCAAGAAAATAGGATCGGAATTACCCGCATCGTCTTGATCGTTCTGCCCCTGCGGTCTCTCGTCGAGATGCCGGTCAAAGGCAGCTTCATCTTGCGGAGCTGAAGCTGATGTACTGCCGTAAGCCAACGCTGCTGTGTCGAGCGTGTCGTGAATTCGAGCCATCTCAAAACTCCGTTTGACGATGTTTGCGTTCGATTAAGTCGCGGACTAGCATCGAGAGATATCCTACAGTACTAGGATGGCAAACCTATCTTACGGGATACTGACGAGTGGCCAAGGCATGAGATCGTTGATCCTGGCTCGGGGCTGGCCCTCGATGATCGGCTCAGGCGGTTGAGCGGTGTAGGTCACCGTGCTAACATTGTTTAGCTTGGAGGTCGCTACCATCGACGCCAGCATGAAGCACGGCTTGCCACTCACCTGGCTAAGCTACGCCAGTAGGCGTGCGTCGAGGACATTGACGACGGCATCCCGCGCGGCCTCGACTGCCTACTGGTTACCAAGCTTGTCGGGAGGCTCGATAGACGACCAGGCCAACCTGCTGATCTGGGGCCCGCTCGGCGTCGGCAAGAGCTGGCTGGCTGGCTGGCTGGCTGGCTGGCCTCGACGCTCGGCCACAAGTCCGCCGTGACAATCGATCAGTGCTCTTATCAACATGTTCCGCCGCTGTTCGATGACCTAGCTCTCGCGCACGGCGACGGCCGCCATACGTTATTCCGCGGCACCCCGCCGTGTCGATCTGCTGATCCTCCATGATTGGGGGCTGGAACCGCCCGATGCCGGCGCCCGTCAGCTCTCCTGCAACTTTTCCGAAGATCCCTGCAGTCACCTTCCCATCATCGTCCCCAACAGTTCCTGGACCAGAGGCATGTGCCCAATAGATATCCAAACGATGCTGACGCCACGCTCGATCGCCTCGCCCACAACGCTCATCGGCTCGATCTCACCGGCGAGCCGCTGCGCCAAACTCGGCAATCCGCCCGAAAGACCTGAGCCCGTGACGCTGCGGACATGCCGCCTCGCCGTTTCGTTCGCACGAGCGATGGTTGACAGAACGGGGGACGGGTGATCATGGGCCCGAATTCGCGATGACGGTGACGCGCCTTGCCACGGTGTCCTCTCAGCGACCGCAATTGCGCCGATGGTACATAGCCGCGTAACTGTCGCATCGTTCGCCGTCCTATTTCCAACGTCGCACCCGGTTGCTCATTGCCGCCCGAATGCATGTTTTCCGGGGTGGCATTTCGTCGGGGCTGGTTTTGCGGGCATCGTTTGCGGTATCGGTATTGAAGGTCTGGTGACCGACCGTCCAGCCGTTCGCGCGGCTGGCGAACGGACCACGTCGTGTCCGACACTTGGCGTGCTTGTGTTATTGAGCGGCAACGATGGAGGTTCGGGCGTGTTTGAACCATGGGCTTTCCACTTTGCTCTGCGCTGTCAGGGTTGCCGCGGGGACGCCTCAATGACTTAGAGAATTTTGTCCGTCTAATTCTAAAATTGATTGGAGTTTACACACGGCTTGAAGCGGTCCATACTTCGGTTCCACAGTCTTTATATCTATCCGGACCGTTCGGTCATGTCAGACCTGCAAGTGGTCGCTACGCTGTTTAGTACTACTGACTTAAAAATCGACGATATACCCCAAGTAAGACTCGAGTATTTGTAGAGATTCAGACTTTCACGCGCGGGAGGGTCGAATGGATCTCAAGCTTGAGGAAGACAGTGCGCGTCGATCTTCAGCCTAGGTCGAGGGTCTCGCGAGCGAGATCGGGCAGCGCGGGCAGAGTAAAACCGCTTCACGATCATTGTACAGGCCTGATTCTTCCCGGGCAGTGTAAGAGCATAGAGCCAATGGCGGCCAGGACGGCGCCGGCGCGCGCGGCGACCAAGAATCATCGGAGAGCGACACGGGCCTGGGCGAGCGAGGTGAACAGCGTCTCATTCAGCAGCTCATCCCGCAGGCGGCCGTTGAAGCTCTCGATGAAGGCGTTCTGCAGTAAGCATCCGCCATAGACCCAGATGACGCCATCCTCGATGTCCAATTCGCTGGCGACGTCGTGCAACCATTCCTCATCTTCGCCGAGGTCCTTGGCAACCTTGGCGATGGTGGTGACGTGGTGAACTTTGTTGACGTGCGTGGTCATGCTGCTCGGGTGGAGAGCGCTGCGGCCTGAGGCGTCCAGTTCCAGGGCAGCAGTTCGTCGAGCCGTTGGGACGGGTGAGCGGCAATCCGGTCAATGACATCGGTCAGCCAGGCTTGCGGATCGATCCCGTTCATTTTGGCGGTGACGATCAGGCTGTACATCGCAGCTGCGCGCCGGCCGCCGCGATCGGACCCGCAGAAGAGCCAGGATTTTCGACCAAGGGCGATGCCTCGCAGACCGCGCTCGGCGGCATTGTTGGAGAGGCACACACGACCGTCATCGAGGAACAGCGTGAAGCTCGGCCATCGCTTCAGCACGTAGTTGAATGCCTTGGCAAGGTCGTGCCCCCGGGCGAGCTTGGCGAGTTGCTCTTGCATGTAGAGCCGCAGGTCTTCGGTCAAAGGCCGACTGAGCGTCTGCCGTGCTTCGAGACGCTCCTGCGCGCTTTTGCCATTGATGGAACGCTCGATCTCGAACAACGCATCGATCCGGCGCACGACCTCGATTGCGATCGGAGAAAGCGGGATCTCCTTCTTGCCCGCAGCCTTGCGGCGCGCATTCTCCTCCAGATCGGCCATGGCAAAGAACGGGCGCGGCGCATGCGCCCAGCACGACGCCTCGTGGATCGGTCCAGGGCCGCGTCCAGCCAGATAGAGCTGGTTATAGCCGTCATAGGCGTCGGCCTGCAGGATGCCGGTATACCGCGCCAGATGCGCCTGCGGATGCTCGCCCTTGCGATCACGCGAGTAGTAGAACATCGCTGCCGGCGGGTCCGCACCACCGAACGGCCGGTCGTCCCGGACATAGATCCAGCACCGCCCCGTGTCAGTCTTTCCCTTGGCCAGCACCGGCACGGTCGTATCGTCGGCATGAAGGCGCTCGGCCGTCATGACATGCGCTTCAACCAGGCGCAGCAGCGGGTCCAGCGACGCACAGACCGACCCCACGGCATCCGCCATGGTCGAGAGCGCTATCGGCACGCCCTCCAGCGCGTAGCGCTCGGCCTGGCGGTTCAAGGGCTGATGCTGACCGAACTTCTCGAACATGATCATCGCCAGCAGGCTCGGCCCGGCCCATCCCCGCGCCACGGCATGGAACGGCGCCGGCGCCTGGCTGATCTTCTCGCAGTCCCGGCAGGAGAACTTCTCCCGCACCGTCTCGATCACCTTCCATTGGCGCGGCACCACCTCCAGCGTCCGCGTCACGTCCTCGCCGAGCTTGCGCAGCCGCTGGCTGCCGCAGCATTCGCAAGCCGCCGGCGGCTCGATCACCACCCGCTCGCGGGGCAGATGTTCGGGGAAGGTTTGTCGCTCGGTGCGCTTGCGCGTGAAGGCGCGGACCGTGCTGGTCTTCACCGCGGCGCGTTCCGCCGCAAGCTCGTCCTCGGTGGCGCCAGCTTCCTGCTCTTCGAACGTCAGCGCCAGTTGTTGAGCAGGCGTGATGAACGCTCCGACCGCTGCCCGTAGATCTGATGCCTCAGCTTGGCGATCTGCAGCTTCTGGGACGCGATCAGGGCTTCGTCTTCCGATGCCTTGGCTCGGGCAGCCGCAAGCTCGGCAGCGACCTCCAATCCCTTCGCGCGCTCGGCCCCCAGCGCCTGTTTCAGGGCGACGACGTCATCCGGTCCAGCATCGCAATCAGCTTTCATGCGACGTAGTGAATCACAGATCAGGCCGGTTGGAACTCCCTAAATACCGGAATCCGCAACTATCTCTGCTCAGCCTGCGCTTTGTGGCCGCCATGTCAGCTACGGATTCCTCCAATCGATCGCCTCAAGCATGTAGGCCATCTGCGCGGCCGAGATCGACACCGCGCCATTGGACACCGAAGGCCAGATGAACTTTCCTCGGTCGAGGCGCTTGGCGTAGAGCGACAAGCCGATTCCGTCATGCCACAGGATCTTGACCAGATCCCCGCGACGGCCGCGGAAGATGTAGAGATCGCCGGCGTGGGGATCTCGCTTCAAAATCTCCTGGACCATCAGGGCCAGGCTCTGCATACCACGGCGCATGTCCGTGTGGCCGGTCGCAATCCAGACCTTGACGTCGCTCGGGATCGGAATCATCGCCGCCTCAAAAGGTCGAGAATGCGCCGAAGTGCCTCGGTGTCCACGTCGCGGTCGACGCGCACGCAGCAGTCGTCCAGTTCGATCTCGATCGTTCCGGCCCGCATGCTCGGTGCGGCACGCGATGGCGACGGTGGTGATGGCACCCTCGTCAAGTCGTCAGCCTGCGACGACACGATGGCGACAGGAACGATAGCCGGCACAGCCTCGGCACCCAGCCGGCCCTGCCGCGCCTGCCGGCGCCAGGTGAACAGCAGGCTCTGAGCCACCCCATGCCGCCGGGCAACTCCGCAGACGGTCTGCCCGGACTGCATCGTCTCCTCGATCAGACGAACCTTATCCTCATAACTCCATCGACGCCGCCGTTCGGCGCCCAAAACTTCCATCTGCATCGCCGCATGACCTCAAGGCTGGACTTAAGGCCATATCCTTAGGCGGCCGGTGACGCCGAACAAGGCGGCCTACGCCGGAGCGATACGTTCTGCATGGGTTTGCCCGGCGCGATGTAGTGCCAGGCGACACGGCTCTGATCAGCCCATGTCAGGATGGCATTGCTGGTGAGCTGGCTGCCGTTGTCGCTCACCACCATCCTGGGCTTGCCGCGCTCGGCGACCAGCCGGTCTAGCTCCGAGCGACCCGGGCGCCCGAGAGTGAGGTGTCGGCCACCAGCGCCAGGCACCCGCGGGCGCAGTCGTCGACCACGGTCAGGATGCGAAAGCGCCGGCCGTCGGTCATCTGATCCGACACAAAGTCGAGCGATCAGCGATCATTCGGGAGCAGCGGCACCGTCATCGGCGCACGTGTGCCGAGGGCCCGCTTGCGGCCACCTCTGCGGCGCACCGTGAGCCGTTCCTCCCGGTACAGCCGGAACAGCTTCTTGTGATTGACCAGGCAGCCCTCTCGCCTGAGCAGGACGTGCAGGCGACGATAGCCGAAGCGGCGGCGCTCATGGGCTATCGCCCTCATGCGCTGCCGCAGCCCGGCATCATCGGCCCGGCTCGTCTGGTATCTGACCGTCATGCGGCAACAGCCGATGGCTTTACACGCCCGCCGTTCGCTCGTCCCGTGAACGCCCACGAGATGTGCGACAGCCTGCCGCTTCGCCGCGGGCGTCACCACTTCTTTCCCAGGAGATCCTTCAGGGCGGCATTGTCCAGCATGGTGTCCGCCAGCAGCCGCTTCAGCCGCGTGTTCTCGTCCTCCAGCGTCTTCAGCCGCTTGGCCTCCGAGACGTCCATTCCGCCGAACTTGGTCTTCCGCTTGTAAATGCTGGCGTCGCTCACGCCATGCTTGCGGCACAGATCGGCGACCGCAACGCCAGCCTCGTGCTCCTTCAAAATCCCGGTGATCTGCTCTTCCGCAAAGCGGCTGCGCTTCATGCTCTGATCCTCTCTAGGGGCCAGAACGAACTTCAAACTGGATTAAGCCCTAGGGCAAGGTCAGAGAGGCTGCCGATCCAATGGCCCAAAGAGGAAAAAGAGCTGACCAGATACTAGCTCTCGATGCTGCCTGCGACAACCCCATTCCGGAAGCTTGTCGACTTCACCAAGCTGCGCCGGACGGTCGAGCGCGACTATGAAGAGCTGAAGCAGCAGATCGGGCTCAGCCACTATGAGGAAGGGGCTGCCGCGGCTTCCATCACCACGCCACGCTGTGCATCGCAACTTACGGCTTCCTCATCGCCGAGCAGGCGGCAATGTTATTCCGGATCGATTGACTTCGGTCAAGCTTCCTAACGAATCATCGAAGAGACTAGCGAACAGAACTGGGTGCGGTTGCGGAAGTGGAAGAGCCGCCGGATGCTGCAGATCTCGTTTTTCTCGGCGACATAGACTCGCGCCTGGCAAGCCAAAACCCCGTTCAATCGTCGCCACAGGCCGTCTTCATCTCGAGCAATGGCCCTTGGCCGACCGGCTAGTGATCTCTCGAATCAGGTCGGTGTCATCAACCCGACCCTGCCAGGCAAGCGCCGGTGACCAACGCAAATCCGTCCACCCGCGCTGCTTCGCGTAAACACACCAGGAGTCTAAAAGCTACTGGATGGCGAGGCAGGAGCCTGCGCCTTTGGCCGCGCGTTTTGTCGGAGCCCCAGTTCGAAAGTTTCGGAATACCTTGCTGATCGCACTTCTGGTTCGTTCATTCCACATCGCGCCGGTTGGGGCTGCCTTGCAATTTTGCAAAGCAGCCCTGACGCCGGCTACACGTCATGCTCTACAGACACGCCGATCCTAGACCCTCAATGGGCGAGACGCTGTGCTTCAATCAGGCACGCTATTGAAGCCGACATCAGCTCTTCAGCCGGTTCTGAAGTGCCTGCCGATCGACGATGAGGTTGCTGAGGTTGAGATCTACCTGGCGCCCTCCTGCAAGCCTTCGTGCCAGCTCCCTCGTACCGTCGACGACAAAGACGCCGCAATCGTAGCTGTTGCTCTGCTGAGCTATTGGGGCATGTTGCGGATTGGCCCCTACTGCTGCTGCGAGTCTTGCCGCTGGTCCGGCATTGCCGTACTGTTGAGCGGAGTCGTAGTGGTAGGCAACTGGCCTGTCGCGGTTGCGACGGTCGACCAGCAGCAACGACCAATGAGTGCCTCGCGCAGAGAGGCCCGAGATACTGGCATTGTTCACCGGCAGGAACAGGAAGTCGGCTGTGTCGTTTTCATTCCGATCGGACACGATTATATGGAACGCCCTTAGGGCATCGGCACCTGTGCTATGGGCCAGCTGAAAGGCCATTAGGGGATCCACGAACCGGGTCCGAGCGGCGAGATCTGGATTGCTTTGCTGCAACTCCTCCGACAGAAGCTCGTAGTCTCGTTGGATGTGCTCGTCACCCAGCCACTGCATGGAGCCCAGCACACGTCCGCTGCGGTCGCCGGAAGAAGCAGCGGTACCCGATGTGCCGGCCTGGGCATCCCAGGCGGCGAGGTGACGGGGATGATGGACGAATTGGGAGTCACGGCGACCTCGCGGTCCCATTGTGACGGAATAGGTCTCTCCGTTGATGGCCACCGGCTGGGGAGCCATTCGCGAACTCGGCAACAGCATTTTGTTGTCCAGCACATCGATCAGATAATCCGGCACCGGTTGTGAGCCATGCCGCCAATCCTCACCGACGAGATGTCCGATGTCTTCGAGCTCCTGCAGAACGCCTGAGGAGCCGATGAAGAACGGCGGAGCGCCGGCTGGGCTGAGCGCCGGCCTTGACTGGGCGTCGTCACCCATGTCCTGCGGTATAGACGGCAGATCCGTGAACGAAGAAAGACCTTGGTAAATCTCTGAGGAGCGGGCGGGCGCGCCCTCCGGCAAGGCATTGAAGTAGGACGACTGGGCGTCGTCGCGCAAGGCCTGCGGTGTGTACGGCAGGTCCGTGAACGAAGAAAGACCTTGGTAAATCTCTGAGGACGGAACTGGCGCATCTTCCGGAAAAACACTGAAATAGGCCGACCGGGCGTCGTCACGCACGGCCTGCGGTGTGGACGGCAGGTCCGCGAACGAAGAAAGACCTTGGTAAATCTCTGAGGATGGGACTGGCGCGTCTTCCGGAAAGACATTGAAGTAGGCCGACTGGGCGTCGTCACGCACGGCCTGCGGTGTAGACGGCAGGTCCGCGAACGAAGAAAGGCCTTGGTAAATCTCTGAGGAGTGAGCGGGCGCGCCCTCCGGCGTGGGAAAGTCGAAGAAGGCCGGCAATTGCAAGTCTTGAAGCCAGGTTGAGGTCGAGCTTGAGTCGGCCGAAGTCTGCAACCCCGCCTGCCCAAACCGGTCGGGCTGCGACCGGGTCCACTCAGCTTCTGACGGCGGCTGCGGCAAAGTTCGTCTCCAGGTCGAGCTTGCGTCCGGCTCGCCGCTCTGCTGCGGGAGGTTCAGACCGAGCGCCTTATTTGCATCGACGACCTGTGCATACTGCCTGAGCTTCCTCAAAGCCACGGGGATGTCCCCCCCAACTTCCTGGAAAGCCTCGTAGTCTCGATCCAGCGAGCTTCGCTGCTCGTCATTGCCATTGATGCGGCTTGCGATGCTCGTTCTACCGGTTGTTCGGAGCCACGCGCCGAACTCGCGCTGTGCTGAAACAGTTCTTAGAGCTGCTGCGCTTTTCTTTGAAGTAAGATTAGGCTTGTTCAACTCCTCGTTAGCAAGGCCCTCGATGAGGCTGGCGTCCTCGTCGTAAAGGCGCAATCTTTCGAGGCCAAAGAATGCTCGAATTTGATCAAGCGGTGGCACCTGCCTTCCCGTTTTACGGTACGCCGCGTGATCAGTCCTCAACGAGTCCAGCTGTTCAACAGTTCCGTCAATCCGGTCCACAATGGCAGGTCTGCCCTCCCTCTGAAGCCAATCACTGAAACCGCGCAGTCGCGAGGCTTGCGACGAAGCGGCGCTTCTTTCCTCGCCCAAGGACAGCGCATTGGTCACGCCACTGTCGATGGCGAGGGCGTCCACCCGATAAGGAGCAAATGTTTGGCGTCCCATCAGGCTGGGGCCGGCACCGATACCCACGAGCTGCTTATCAATGTCGTAACGGCGCAATCTTTCGAGGCCCAAGAATGCTCGAATTTGATCAAGCGGGGGCACCTGCTTTCCAGTTTTACGATACGCCGCGAGATCAGCCCTCAAAGAGTCCAACGGCTCAAAAGATCTGTTAATCCGGTCCACAATGGCAGGTCTGCCCTCCCTCTGAAGCCAGTCACTGAAACCGCGCAGTCGCGAGGCTTGCGATGCAACGGCGCTTCTTTCCTCGCCCATGGACAGCGCATTGATCATGTCACGGTCGATAGCGACGGCGTCCTCCGGATAAGGAGCAAATGTTTGGCGTCCCATTAGGCGAGGGCCGGCGCCGATACCTATGAGCTGCCCATCAGTCCCAAATCTACGCAAGTGGGACAGCGCTACGCTGAGGCGGCCCTGATCGTCGCCAACAGCTTGGAGGTACTCGTCCACATCGTCGGCCAACGACGTTGGCTCCGTGTACAACCTAGTCAATGAACTCTTATCGTTCGCTTGGAGCCAACGCGCGAACTGCCTCAGACTTTTCACATGTGAGAGAATGGTTGCGGAGGGAACGATCCCAGTCCCGCGGCCTCTGGTACCATCAGTCTCAATTTTGTAGTCTCTGATTCCTTTCTCAAACTGGTTAATCATCTGCTCGTCAGAAGGGCGCATGGGTGCGACGCGTGTGGCCCGACTAGGAGCTTGAATAATCTTTCCAGCCTGAAATTCCTGAAGCACACGGAGAGCTCCACTCAAAGACTTCTTATTTCTGTAAGCGACGCTCACGTCCTTGTTGAATTCATCTTTAAGAGTCGTCAGAAGGTCAGGATCGCCAAGCACGTCCTTCAGAATGAGGCCTTTTGACTGGAGGAGCTCACTGAACCACCGAAGCGCTGTAGTGTAGTCCTTGATAGTGGCGGTGTTATAGTTCGTAGCGCTCAACGCCGTCTCGAACTCTTTGATCAGCTCGTGGTCTACATCGGATGGGCGACTGCGCTTTGCACGGTCGACACGAAGCTCGGAGTGGAGAACAACATACTCCGGGTCGCCAGACGACTTCTCACGGCGACTTCCTCCCAAGACTTTACCTAGTCCTGATTTGACCCGGGACAGAAATCCGCGTGGCTTGCGGTATTCTTTCGTCCGAACTGTAGATTGCGCTTCCAAAGGCCCTGCGTAACGCATGCTGCTGGATGAGACGTCACCCAAGCCGTCTGCGCCCGATCCAAGAAGAGCGCGCGGAACATCGACGCTGTAACGCGCACTGCTGAACGAACTGTCCCGCAAATTATATCCTTGCGGCATTCGCATCGAACCACCATTGTTCGTGCGCTGCATATTGTCGCCCCACCGCGCGACTGGAGTGTCAGGCGAACTGGCCTCAGGCGAACTGGCTTCAGGCGAACTCTCCTTGGAGGATCGAAGCTGCAGTTCGCCCAGCTGCTGCTCAAAGCCAGCCTGATCAACCGGCTCGAGATCGGCCTCCTGCCGCGCACGCAGCAGCTCCTGCTGCTCTGCGTACCAGCGCATCCAATAGTTCGGGTCGTTATAGCCGGGTTCCATGCCCCCTCCTTAGATGAGATAACTTTTCCTAGCTCCACCGTCCGGTGGAGCGCCAAGAAACTTTGAATTCAAGAATCCGAAAGTCACTTTCGGAATCAGCCGCTTCGAATTCAGTTTAAAATCCTCACAGTCACTTCGACCTGCCCGTGGTCGCCGCCCCCGACTCACCTGAGACCTTAAGGACATTGAAGCCCCACTTCCGATCGCGAGGCGTGACGCGGTACGACTCGGACTTTACAACCTCACGTTACGTAGGATTCAAGCTTCATTTTGCCGCGCAGACGTCTTGAGCTGCGACAGCTGCCCGAGTGTTCGTCCCGAACATCCTCCGAATGAGTGGACATCTCTAGTAGGGATCGTGTCCCAGAGCGGTGTAGCTGGCATGGTGGGTCACCGGGCGATTCCGGTGTGGGCCGAGCTGATCAGCCTGCCACAGCGGGCAGGCCGACGATGGGATCATCGCTCAACGGCGCGATGGTTTACAGCGTCATGTAGCATGCGCGCTGGACGGCCCACTCGTGGTTCTGTTCGAGCAGGATGGCGCGGACGAGACGGACGATGGCGTCTTCGTTTGGGAAGATGCCGACGACCTCTGTGCGGCGCTTGATCTCGCCATTCTCCCTCTCGATGGGATGGGAAAAATTAATGGTAAGGCCGAACGCTTCATACAGACGGCACTCAGGGAGCGGGCCTATGCTCAGGCCTACTCCACCTCGGACCGACGCGCTGAGGAGCTCCCCCATTGACTGCACAGATACAACTGGCATCGCCCGCGTGGCGGGATAAAGTCTCAAACGCCAATCAGCAGACTCGGTCTGTCAGAGGACAACCTCTTGAGGCTCCACAGCTAGAGCCGGCTCACCTGGCTCTTCAAGATGCCGCTCATCTCCATCGCCTGCACGAGGTTCGTCGACCGATCGGGTCGAGATACCGAGGACGTCGGCCTCCTGAATGACGGCCGTCAGCGCCTTATCGGCCATCCGGCGCGGCTCCAGGAAGCCCGGCAAGTCGCTTCCCTTGCGCAGCTTCGGGATGCGCAGCTCGACCGCCCCGGCGCGAGTCTCCTAGGTCCGCTCACAGTAGCCTTTGCGCTGCGCCAGACGCTCGGAGATCTTCTCGCCATAGGATGCTCTGCGCAGCCCGGCGACCTTCCATCTCCATCGACCGCTGGACTGCAAAGCCGATCATCTCACGCAGAAGATCGGCGTCCGGGCCTTCTCCACGAGCGCGCGAAACTTGACCATCTCGTCGGTTCATCGGTGTATCCTCGAATCAGGTTGGTGTCAGCAACCCAACCCTACCGGGCAATCGCCGGTGACCACCACAAAGCCGTCCACCCACTACGGCGCTATTATGGGGGGAGCGCGCGGGCGCACGGCTTTGCTCTACCGTGCTGCACCACGCCCAGGGACACGACCCAGCTATCATTGTTATGATCGGTTAGATGGCCTGAAGGCGCCAACCACCAATTGACCACCAATATACCGTGAACAAACGTGAAGCTTGTCAGATAGCGACCCGAACTAAATCAATAATCTCCGCCCCCCCCCAGCGATCTGGCCGCTCATAACGGTCTGGTTGCAGGTTCGAGTCCTGCCGGGCCCACCAATCGTTTCAGGTTTGCTCCCTGATTTCACGCAACGCAGCCAGACGCGTCGGCCGGAACAACCCAGCCCGCCCGTTGCGCGTTCCCACCGAAGTCCGCGCCCGACTCTCATCTCGAGCCCCCTCTCGGCTGCCTCAATGAGCATGTCGCCTCGCCTCGGCGGCGTACCGCCCTCTCCGCACGCGGAAAAGAAGAGCGGCGCCCAGCAGCAGCATCGTCGCGACGAGAGCGACCGAGATGAACGCCCGGTCGAACGCCTGATGGGCTTGCGAGATGACGAGGCCCGCGATCTCGGCGGGTAGTCGCTCCGCGATCATCAGGGCTGAATCGATGCTGTCCCGCGCGCTCGGCGGAATTTCCGACTTATCCGGCACGACCATCGCCGCGGTGTAGACGCCGGACAGGATGCTGCCGAAGATGCTGATCCCGACCGCGCCGCCGAGCTCGAAGGAGACCTCCTCGATCGAGGCCGCCATGCCTTCGCGGCCAACCGGAGCCTGATTCATGATGGCATTGGACGCGGCCGCCATGGCGACGCCCAGTCCGAAACCATTGACGGCGATACAGGTCAGTTGCAGCGGAAGGCTCGCGGTGAAGAAGAAGAGATAGCCCGCGGCCCCTAGACCGGCGAGCAGGAGCGCAGCACGCATGGCATTGGCTGGTCCGATGTGACGAAGCGCCAGGCTCGTCAGCGGCCCGCCGATGAACGCCGCCAGCGGCGCCGGCAGGATATACAGCGCCGCCTGCAACGGCGAATAGCCGAGCACGAGTTGCAGACGCTGGCTGATCGCAAGCTCGGTGCCGGCGATCGCGAGCGCGGCGACGATCGCAGTCGCCACACCGAGCGCGAACTCGGCCTCGCGGAACAGCGTGAAGTCGATCAACGCATGATCGAGCCGAAGCTGACGGCGCACGAAGAGGGTCAGCATGATCACCGTGCCGACCGCCACGGCTGCCAAAATGCCGTAGTGAGGGTGTGGACTGCCACACTCCTCGACGATATAGGCAAAACCGATGAGTCCGGCCATGACCTGCACCGAGCCGAGCACATCGAGCATCCGGCCGTTGCGCTCGCCGTCTCCAGGGATCAGCAGCAGCGCGACGAGGAGCACGACCGCGACCAGGGGCACGTTGATCAGAAAGACCGAGCCCCACCAGAAGTACTCCAGCAGCACGCCGCCGACGAGAGGGCCGACCGCGGCGCCGCTGGATGCGACGGCGCCCCAGATGCCGATGGCGAGCGCGCGCTCATGGTGGTCGGAAAAGGTGACCCGGATGATCGACAGCGTCGCCGGCATCATCAGCGCGGCGCCGACGGCGAGCACGACCCGTCCTCCGATCAGAACGGCAGGCGTTGGCGCATAGGCGGCGATGAGGGATGCCGTTCCGAACACGACGAGGCCGCTGACGAACGTCGATTTATGGCCGAACCGATCGCCGAGTGCGCCGCAGCCGGGCAGCAGTCCGGCCACGACGAGTCCGTAGGCCATCACGATCCACAGCTTCTCTGACGCCGTCGCGCCGAGTTCATGGGTGAGACTCGGTAGCGCCGTGTACAGCACCGTCATGTCGATGACGATCAGCGCGAGCGCGCTGGAGACGATCAACAGGATCAGCCAGCGATCATGTTTGGACATTCCTGCTCACAACCTCGCATGCGCTTCGACGCCCCGCCCGATCATTCGTGCCGGATCTGGCCGTTCATCACCGTCATGACGACCTTCGTCTTGTGAATGTCGTGCGGAGCGACCTCGAACAGGTTCTTCTCCAGCACAACCAGATCGGCGAGCTTGCCGACCTCGATCGAACCGATCTTGCGGTCCAGGCCGAGCTGATAGGCCGGGCCCATGGTCGCGGCGCGCAAGGCCTGGTCGAGGCTGATGCGCTCGGCGAGCGGCACCAGCGGCGGCTGATCGGGCCGGTTGAGCTCGCGCCGCGTCGTTGCGATCTCGATCGCCTCCAGCGGCCGGAAAGTGCTGTAGTGGCCGGCCGCCGGCCAGTCGGTGCCGAACGAGATGTTGCCTCCATCGCGCAGGATCGAACCGATGCGATACACCGTATCGGCCCGCGCGCCGAGCCGTGTGCGCACCACGTCGCGCCAGGATGGATCCGGCACCGCCCATTGCGCCGAGAATTCCGCGGTGACGCCGAGCGCGGCAAAGCGCGGCAGATCCTCGGGGGCAACGACCACCAGATGGCAGACCGTATGACGGCGATCGCGTGGCGGGTTCGCCTTCATTGCCGCCTCGAAAGCATCGAGGCACAGCCGGGCGCCGCGGTCGCCGCAGCAATGGATGTGGATGTTGAATCCGTCTCTGTCGGCGCGAAGGATAATGTCCTTGAACAGGTCCGGAGGCAGCAGCGTCTCGCCGCTGGTCTTGGGATCGTCGTCGTAAGGGGCCAGCATCGCTGACGTGCGCTGCGCCTCGCCGCCGTCGATGTTCAGCTTGAGCACGGAAGCCTGCACCAGTTCGGAATGAAACTGCTTTCGCAACGCCTTGATGATGGGGACGGGATCGACCGCGGGGTTGTTGTGATAGGTCGACCCGATCACGCGGAAGGACAGCTTCCCGCGCCCTTCGAGGTCCTGGTAGAGCTGAAAGCCCGCGGCTTCCGGAAGGATCTGCATTCCTGCATCGAAGACAGTGGTGATGCCCGCCGCGGACGCCTTCGGCAGCCACGCTTCGAGCGATTCCGTGATGAATTTGCTGGTGAACGGCGCGGCGGCGTTGAGCGCGACCATCATCGCCGGCACCTCGACGACGTAGCCGGTTGGCTCACCGGTCGCCTTATCACGCTGAAAATAGCTGAAGCCGGGCAGCGGATCCTTTGTGGCCTTGGTGATCTTCGCCATCGCCAGCGCCTTGGAGTTGATCCAGGCACAATGGCCGTCGATCGCCGCAAGGAAGACGGGCGTGTCCGGCCAGATCTGGTCGAGATCCTCCTTGCGCGGACCGGTGAACGGGAATGCATGATAGCGCCAGCCGAAGCCGCGCACGACCTCGACCTTGCCGAGCTTGTCACGATACGCCGTCAGCGCGCCGATCATGTCGTCACGCGTGTCGTACTGAAGATCGATACCGCTGGTGATCGCGGCGCCTGAGATCGGGTGAATGTGTCCTTCGATGAATCCCGGCAGCAGCATCCTGCCCGCGAGATCGACGACCCGTGTCTTGGGACCGATGAAGCGGCTGACCTGCGTGTCATCGCCGACATAGACGATCCGCTTTTGCGCAACGGCAACCGCCCGGGCCCATTCTCTGCCGCCGTTGACGGTATAGACGGGACCGTTGCGGAACACGATGTCGGCCTTGCCGCCTGCAGCCGCCTCCGCCCGCATCGGCATGGCCGCTGCGACGCCGGTCGCAGCAAACGTCGCACCTGCCTGCAGCAACTGACGTCGCGACGGATCGAACTCGGATGCGGCCCGGCCGTCGAGCTCGAGCAAGCCGCGGAATCGGCCCCAATTACAAGCGATGCACATGGTTTCCCCCTCGCGTCTTGCGAGCTCGCTCAGGCTGCAGCCTGTCGTGACGAGCCTCGCCGTCCATCAAGGTCAGCAGCACCGGGACCTTGTGGATGTCGTGCGGATCGATCTCGAGAAGATTTGCCCCGAGCACGACGAGATCCGCCTTCTTGCCGACCTCGATCGAGCCGATCTGGTGCTCGAGTCGGATTTGATAGGCGCCGTTGAGCGTGAAACAGCGGATCGCCTCCTCGACGCTGATCCGCTGGCGCGGCACCATCGGAGGATCGTCGCGGAAACCGGGGCGCTGTCGCGTGATGGTCGCCTCGAGCTGATAGAGCGGCGGACATTCGTCGATATCAACGCCGCCCAGGTCGGCGCCGAAGGTGACGGTCGCCCCGGACCGCACGAGATCGCCATAGGCGTACACGCGCTCCTCGACGCGCTTCTCGCCGAACAGCTTCTTGTACTCCTCGACATAGACGCCATCGTAATTGGTAGCCCAGGCCGGGGTGCCATTGGCGATGATACCAAGGGGTTTGAAGCGCTTGACGTCGTCGGGATGCGCGAGCGACAGGTGACAGACGGTGTGGCGCCGCCCCTGCTGGCCGAGCCGCTTCTGCACATCCTCGATGGCGTCGATCACGACCCGAACCGACCCATCCGCATCGGCATGAATATGCATGTCGAATCCGGCGCGGTGCACGGCCTCGACCTGCGCCTTGATATGGGCCGGCGACAGAAGGCCCGATCCTCTGTTGCCGGGCTGGTTTTCGAAGGGATCCAGCAGCAGCGCAGTGCCGGCCATCGCGGTGCCATCCGTCCACATCTTGCAGATCGAGATCTGCACGTGGGGCGAACGCAGCTTCTTGTTCCACCCGACGAGTTCGGCAGCGATGGCTTGCGGATCGTCGTTCTCGGCGCGGGTCCAGACAGTGCCGACGATGCGGATCGGCAATTCACCGCGATTGTCCCGGTCGATGATATCGCGCCACAAGGCTTCGCTGCCGCCGCTAGAACGGCCGGCCAACACGCCTGCATCCATGTAGGCCGTCAAACCCCATGACGGCGCCCGATCGATGGTCAGGCGCTGCGACTCCCGGATCGTCTGCCGCGAAAACACGCCGGTCGCGATCGCAAGAGGGATGGTCGCACCTTCGATCGCGACGCCGGTCGGCGTGCCCTGGGGATCGCGCTTGAAATACTGCTTGCCCGGTTCAGGATCAGGGGTGTTCTTGTCGATTCCCGCCAGCTTCATCGCCGCCGTGTTGAACCAGGACTCGTGGATGTCGGCGTTCCAGATCAACATCGGCCGATCGCCAGTGAGTTCGTCGAGCCATTCGCGTCGCGGAAAATGGTCGGAGCCGAACGAGACGCCTCCCGTCCAGCCGTAGCCGCGCAGCGGCGCGCCGGGCGGCAGCGTAGCGATGTACTGACGGATGGCGTCGAGGACCTTGTCCTTGCCGGTGATGTCGCGGAGGTTCACGCCCAGCTTGGTGACCGCCAAGGCGATGAGATGGTTGTGGCCGTCGATGAAGCCGGGCAACAACATCCGCCCCGCAAGGTCGACCACTCTCGTGTGCGGTCCGCGCCATGCCGCAGCACCGGCCTTGTCCCCGACATAGACGATCTCCTTGGCGCGGACTGCCACGGCCTCCGCGGTCGGCTGCGCGGAATTGACCGTGTAGATCATTCCATTTTGAAATAGCCAGTCCGCCTTTCCGTCAGCTGCAGACGGCGGCGCGCGCGATGAGGTCCAAGCATCTGTTGCAGAGGCAGTGTCCGTTCCAGCAGCGATCGGCGCTGCAACGGCGACCGCCGCGAATTTGGCAGCGTTTCCGATCACCCTGCGGCGGGAGAGCGGAAACGCTTTCGGATCCTCCAGCACTCTCGCCCATTCGCATACGACACACATGGATCAGTTCTTCCTTTTCCAAATGCCGCGACGTCAGCAGACGACGGCCTAGGACGGACCATCACAGCTGCCCGCAGGTTTCGATGTCACTAAGATCATTCTCCCCCGTCGGATTCGCATCGCGAATGAAAGCGACGCACTCCATCAATTGGACTTAAAACCTGCTAAAGATCTTTCTGGCCCAAGTTCGACGGAGCTTCCGGCAGCAGAACAGACCGCGGGACACGTCGCGCGAATACTACCGTCGAACCGAAACATATCCTGCGCATAACGTGTGTTTTTACCTCCGTACAACTACGGCCGATATCGCGACTGCAAACGACTGGCGCCGATACACGCCACTCATTGATCGATGACGCCGAGGTTCAGCGGAGACAAGCGCTTGAACTATTACGCGGGATCGCGTCGGCTGCCGCTGACGCAGAGCGACCGGGGGCCGCGCTGCGCGATCGTGTGCGGTGGGCAGAAGTTGACGGCTTAGCCGGGCGCCCGCCCGAGCACGCACCAACAAGAACGCCCGCGACCGAAGCTGCGGGCGTTCGTTGGTTGCGGGGATAGGATTTAAATTTATGACCTGCAGGTCATCAGCCTGACGTCCGGTTTCCCGCGACCCAGCAGCGATTTCGATCGCTCGCCGCCAATTCCATCCGATCTCCAGGAGCTACGATCGGCTGATCTCAGCTCTGCGAATGTGAGCTTGGTTCACCGCCGAGTTCGACACCCGCGAGCGCCTCGCTCAGCTTCGCGAGCGCGGTGTGATCCTGACCTGGGCCGAGCAGGCCCTGCGCGCTCGCGCTCAGCTCGCGACAGAGATTGGAGAACGGCGCGGCGACGCCGGCTGCGCGTGCGATCTCGAGTGCGATCGAGAGGTCCTTCACCATCAGGTCGAGGCCGAAGCCGCTGTTGAACTGGCGCGACAAAACGAACTGCTTGAACTTCTTCTGCGTCGAGTTGTTCATGCCGGTGGAGGCGTTGAGCACGTCGGTCATCAACGCGGGATCGATGCCGAACTGCTGGCCGATCAGCAGGGCCTCGATGCCGATCAGGAAGCCGCCCGCCGAGACCAGATTGTTGAGCGCCTTCATCGCCTGCCCCGAGCCGAGGCCACCGATGCGATGGATGGTGGTGCCCATCGCGCGCAGCAGCGGCTCGACGCGGTCGAGCGCGGCCGCATCGCCGCCGGCCATGATCGCGAGCTCGCCGGTTTTCGCGCGCGGCACGCCGCCGGAAACCGGCGCGTCGAGCATGGTCACGCCAAGCGGAGCGAGATCGGCCGCGATCGCCTGCGTCGCCGCCGGCGCGCCGGAGCTCATGTCGATCAGGATCTGACCCTGCTTCAAGCCGGCGCGCAATGCGGCGACGGCCTCGCCGACATGCTTGCTGGTCGGCAGCATGGTGATGACGACATTCGCCTGCGGTGCGGCCGTCGCGAGATCCGCCGCCTCGGCACCACCGACCTGGCGCACGAAATCGGCCGCGCGGCCCGGCACGGCATCATTGACCGCGACCGCAAAGCCGGCGCCGAGCAGACGCGCGGCCATCGGCCAGCCCATGTTGCCGATGCCGACGAATAGAACGTTCTGCGGCGCGCTCATGCGCCGTCCTTCTTCGGAATGGCGCCTTCCGCGACGAGCACCTCATGGGCGGCCTTGAACGCCTCAAGGCCGGCGGGAATGCCGCAATAGACGGTGGCGTGCAGCAGAATCTCCTTGATCTCATCCACCGTGACGCCGTTGGTGAGCGCGCCCTTGACGTGAAGCTTGAGCTCGCTCGGCTTGCTCAAGGCGGTCAGCATCGCGAGATTGACGATGCTGCGGGTGCGGCGATCGAGCCCTGGACGCGTCCAGGCATAGCCCCAGCACATCTCGGTGGTGATGTGCTGGAACGCCATCATGAAGTCGTCGGCCTTGGCCAGGCTGCCATCGACATAGCCGGCACCGAGCACCTCGCGGCGCACCTTCAGGCCCTTCTCGAACAGTTCGTTCTCGTCGCTCATCCCAGCGTCTCCTTCACCCTTGAACGTTGTTAGTCGCGCCTCATCTTGGCGCTTCAACGCGCGGCATTGCCGGTGACACCCGCGCAGCGGAATCGATCGGAGCTTCGCCGCAGCCGGTCTAGCCGTGCTTGACGATCAGGGTCTTCATCGCCCCGAACTCATATAGCGCCTCAAAGCCCTTCCCGCGGCCATGCCCGGACTTCTTCATGCCGCCGAACGGCAGCTCGATGCCGCCGCCCGCGCCGTAGCCGTTGACGAACATTTGGCCGACCTTGACCTTGCGCGCGACGCGCATCGCCCGCGAGCCGTCGCCCGACCACACGCCGGCGACCAGGCCGAAATCCGTGCCGTTGGCGAGCCTGATCGCGTCAGCCTCGTCATCGAACGGCATCGCGGCCAGCACCGGACCGAACACCTCTTCGCGCGCCAACTCGGAATTGCGGTCGACGTGGTGATACAGCGCCGGCGCGACATAGAAGCCTTCACTCGGCACGCCCTCGGCGATCTTGCCCGTAGCGACGCGCGTGGCACCGCCGCTCTCGGCGCGCGCCAGCATGCCCTCGATGCGCTTCTTCTGAACCGCGCTGATGACCGGGCCGAGATCGAGATCCATCTCCGGCGTGCCTGCGGTGATCTTCTCGAAGCGCAGCTTGAGCTCTGACAGGAAGCGATCCCACATCGTGCGCTCGACGAGCACGCGCGAGCCGGCCGAGCAGGTCTGCCCGGCATTCTGCACGATCGCCGCCGCCACCGAGGTCAGCGCCGCGTCGAGATCGGCATCGGCGAACACGATCTGCGGCGACTTGCCGCCGAGCTCGAGCGTGCATCCGATGTGGTTCTTCGCCGCCGCGGTCTGCACCAACGTTCCGACTTCGGGGCTGCCGGTGAAGGAGAGGAAGTCGATGCCGTCATGGGCGGACAACGCCGCGCCTGCCTCTTCGCCGAGACCCGGCACGACGTTGATCGCGCCCGCCGGGAAGCCGGCCTCCGCCGCAAGCTCCGCAAGGCGCAGCGGCACCAGGCAGGCCTCCTCGGCCGGCTTGATCACCGTCGCATTGCCCATGGCGAGGGCCGGCGCAACGGTGCGCCCGAACATCTGGCCAGGGTAGTTCCAGGGAATGATATGAGCGGTGACGCCGAGCGGCTCGTAGACGGTCGTGACGAAGAAGCCGTCGAGGAACGGAATGGTGTCGCCATGCACCTTGTCGGCGGCGCCGCCGTAATATTCGAAGTAGCGTGCGACCGCGACGACGTCGGCCCTGGCCTGCTTCATCGGCTTGCCGGTATCGGCCGCCTCGAGCTTCGCCAGCTCCTCGGCATTGTCCTCGACGAGACGGCCGAGCTTTGACAACAGGCGGCCGCGCTCCACGGCCGCGAGGCAGCCCCACGGACCTTCGAGCGCGCGGCGCGCCGCGGCCACCGCGAGATCGATGTCGGCCTTGTCGCCGGCCGCGATCGAGGCGATCACCTGCCCGGTCGCAGGCGCCAGCATTGCAATGGTCCGGCCCGATTGCGCCGGCTGCCACTTGTTGTCGATGAAGACACCCTTTGCGGCAGGCAGTTTGACATTGGCGTTCATGGCAGCTCTCCCACGTCTTCCGTTCCGTCGCTCCCGGGCCGGCGCAGCCAGCCGCTGAGACCTCCATCCGTGGCGGTCGGGTCGTTGGATCGTTCAAATAGACCAGGGCTGCTCTAGCATCAGACGCCGCGGATTGCACATCATGGCCCGGCCAATCACCGGCATTTGCAGGCACCGCCGGACAACCGCGCCCGCTCGGCGGCACCGTCACGCATGCCGGCTCATGGTCGGCGCATAAAGCGCCTCCTGCTCGCGGCGCAGACGGACGGCAGGCAAGGTCTCGTCCATGGCCACGTCGGACCAGGTGATGCAGGCGTCCTTGGCGACCGGCCGGACCAGCCGCACCTGATGAGCGAGCCCGAGCGGAAGATAGCCTTGTGCCAACGAGGCCTCGGCCGGCGCAAGCTTGCCATAGACGGTATAGCCGCCTTCGCCGTCGAGCATATCGCCGGGCTTGAGATCCCGTTTCGCCGTCGCCGCGACGTCGGCATTGAAGCAGATCGCGGCGCCCGTCGACTCTCCGCGCAAGATAACCGATGCGACGGAGATGCCGAGCTCGAGGCCGATCAGATGCCACTTCTTGTAGGACGACATGTAGCGGCCGCTCGGATCGGTGACGACCTTGTATTCCTCGAAGCAGTTGCGGACGTAGTCGCTGTCGCCCTCGAAACAGACCCAGACGCCCTTGCGAATGTCGTTGGCGATCGGCTGGCCATCCGCCGTGAGGCAGGACACGACCTCCACCTGCCCTTTCGCCTCGAGCACGCCGCCTTCCGCACGCGGCCGCATCAAGGTCGGAATCTCGTCGACCGAGCCCGGGGGGAATGCAAGCCCCTGCGACGGCGCTTCGAGACCGGTCGCATTGGCGAAGGCAGCGGATTCGATCGCCGGCTTGGAGCCGTCGAGAAAGGCGTTGAACATCTTGGGATTCATGCCGCCGCGCGCGGCCTGCTCCGCGGTCAGGCCCCAATGGTCCCACACCGTCTCCGGCGTGGACTCCCGGTAGTGCGGCAGCCATTTATGGCCGCGTCCGGCGGCAACCACCGGAAAGCCGCAGGTGCGCGCCCAATCGACGAGATCACAGGCGAGCGCCGGCTGATCGCCATAGGCGAGACTATAGATGACACCGGCCTGCTTGGCCTTGTGCGCGAGGATCGGCCCGCAGAACGCATCGGCCTCCACGGTGACATTGATGATCGGCTTGCCGGCGGCGAACGCCGCCAGACAATGGTCGACCGCAGCGATCGGATTGCCGGTGCATTCAGCGATGACGTCGATCGCATCGCATCCGACCAGTGCCTGCCAGTCATCGGAGACGAACGTCGTGCCATGCTTCAGCGCGTCGTCCAGGGATGATGCGGCGTAACGCTGCTCGTCCCAGCCGACGCGCTTCAGGTTCTCGACCGCACGCGCCGGGGAGAGATCGGCGATGCCCACGAGATGGATGCCCGGCGTGCGCAGCACCTGATGCAGATACATCGCGCCGAATTTGCCCGCGCCGATCAGGCCGACCTTGATGGGCCTGCGCGCGGCGTTACGCTCCAGGAGCTTGGCGTAGAGATTCACGGGCGGCATCTCCTGAGGTGGCAGAACGAATCTGAAGTTCCCTCCAGGTTGTTTGCGCGTGGTTCGTGAGAACTTCAAGGCGCCATCGTCGATGAGGCTTGTCGCGCCACGCGGCGATGAGCTGCACGGGCGCATGATCGGCCTATGATCGCTGCCTGCCTCGCTTCAGCTCTTCTGTTCAGTTCTTGCGGCCACCGAGGGCGCACGCGATCGCTTCCGACAATTGACCCAGGCGAAACGGCTTGGTGAGAAGTTGCGTGGTAGCGCGGAAGTCTTCCGGCACCAGCGAGGGATCTGCGAAGCCGGACATGAAGAGAATGGGCAGGTCCGGCCACCTGCGGCGCACCTGCCGTGCAAGGTCGATGCCGGTCATTCCGCCCGGCAGCATGATGTCGGTCAGCAGCAGCGATACCGGGTTCGACCGCTCCAGCTCGGCGATTGCGAGGCCGGCATTGATGACCACGACCGGACTGTAGCCCAACGAAGACAGCGTGGTCGACGCCATCGCGCCGACCAGCGCATTGTCCTCCACCACCAGAATGCGCTCGCCGGTCTCCGGCCGCGACAATTTGTCGATGCCGGTGCGTGGCGGATCGGTGAGCCCAGGTCCTGCGCTCGGCAGATAGAGCGTGACGCGCGTCCCCTCGGCGACGCGGCTCGAGATCACCACCGTGCCGCCCGACTGCCGCGCAAAGCCATAGACCATGCTGAGGCCGAGCCCGCTGCCTTTGCCGAACTCCTTGGTCGTGAAGAATGGCTCGAAGGCACGACGGGCGACGTCGGGCGACATGCCGTCTCCCCTGTCCGACACCGCGATGGTGACGTAGTCACCGAGCGCGATGCGCTCGTCGCCATCATCGAGCGGCTCGTCGAGCACCGCGTTCGCCGTCGTGATCGTCAGGCACCCGCCGCCGGGCATGGCATCCCGTGCGTTGAGCGCGAGGTTGAGCAGCGCATTTTGCAATTGAGTCGGATCGATCAGGCAGTGCCAGAGCTGCGGATCCTGCGCCAGCTCGATCTCGATCGTCTCGCCGAGCGTCCGCTGCAGGATCGTCGTCATGCCGCTGACGAGCTGGTTCACATCGGTGATCTGCGGCTGCAGCGTCTGCTTGCGGGCGAAGGCGAGCAGGCGCCGGTTGAGATCGGCGACCCGCTCCGCCGCCTCGATGGCGCGTTCGACGATGCCGCGGCAGGAGACGTCGGTGGACGGCAATTCATCGAGCAGCAGGTCGAGATTGCCGAGCGTTGCTGCGAGCATGTTGTTGGAATCGTGCGCGATGCCTCCGGCCAATTGCCCGATCGCATCCATCTTCTGCGCCTGACGCAGCTCGTCCTCGATGCGCTTGCGCTCGGTGATGTCGACCGACAGCACGAAATAGCCGCGCACTGTCCCGTCTTGACCGGAATCCGGCACGCGGATGGTCTCGCACCAACGTTCGCACCCATCGGGAAAGGTTGCCTTCTCTTCGCTCGCGACCGTGCTGCCGGACAGTACGGCCTGAATCTTTGGCCTCGCCTCCTCGATTGGCAGGGGATCGATGAACTCGTCGATCTTACGATTGCGAATCGCCTCGGTGGACGGCTCGGCATACCATTCGCGGGCGACACGGTTGGCGTAGCGGATGTGGCCATCGGCGCCGACATGAACGATGAGCGCAGGCACGTTTTCGGTGACCAGCTGATGCTGCTCGAGATTGTCGCGCAGCGCCTGCTCGGAGGTCGCGCGCAGCTGCCATTGCCGGGCCAGGCTGAAGCCGAATCCCACGATCAGCAGATTGAGCCCGGCGGCGATGAGGCTGTAGTACAATGCATTGTTCTTCCAGCCGGCCAGATACTCGACCGGATGGCGGGCCACGGTGACCACCAGCGGCAAGCCCGCGACCCGTCGATAGCTGACGCTCCGCGAGACCCCGTCAGTTATTCCACTGCCTTCGAAGCTGCCATGCGGTGCTTGCGGAAGAAAGACGCTGAACAGACGATTCGATCGAACGTTGCGGCCGGCGAGTTCGTCCGCATTCGGCGTCCGCAGCAGGATCGTGCCGTCGTCACGGTACAAGGTGACGGTGCCGCGCTGGCCGACGTTCAGCGACAGAAAGAACTGGCGGAGATTTTCGTAGTCGACCGGCACCAACACCACGCCGGCGAAACGTCCGTCGGGCGTCTTGAACGCGCGGCTGACTGCGATGAAGAGACCGGTGTGAACCCGCGCGGCCAAGGGCACGTCGATGAAGAGACCCCGGTCGGGATTCTCCCGCTGGACCTTGAAATAGGCCCGGTCGGAGAAGTTGTTTTCCCGCCCGGGCCCGCCGTTGCCCGCGCTATCCGCCAGCAGATTTCCCGCCGCATCGAGCACGACGATGCCGCTCGCGATCGGATATGGCACGATACGATGCTTCAGCTCGTCGATCAGGGCCGGATTGCCGGGCGTGAGCAGAGACGGATTCTGGATGAGATTGCCGATCGTCGTGCTCAGCAGCACGTCGACGCCCTGGATGTTGCGCAGCATGTATTCTTCGAGGGCGCGGGCGAGATCGCCATTGGCGGCTTCGGTCGTCCGGTAGGTCTCCCGATAGTTCACGAACAGCATGTGCGCCACGAAGGCATCGCACAGCAGCGCCAGGATCAGCCCGCTGAGGACGATGATCCGAGGCGTCCAGCGCCGGTCCATTCCGGACCCCGGGTCTGTGCCGATCAGTGCGCCGAGCATGCCTCGCTGCCGCGAACCGTGCGGATCGACCGTTGTCGTTTGGGTGTTGTCCAACATGCCGCCGGAACGTCAGGAGGTGATCGAGCAGGTCCATCGATCGCCGCGGGAATTCAGCCGATTTCCCGTCAGCCCTGCTTCGGGAGCCTCGCAGAACACGTCATCTCGGGGCCAACGCCTCGCGAACGATCATGATGCCCCAATAGCACGTCTCGGCGCGGAATGTCATGGCCGACGGTATCCCCTGGCGCTGCACGCCGGCCCGCCATGCCGTCCTCGCCGGCGAGCGACCGGCGCGACATCAACTGGGCGGCCGCTCGGATGCAGACGGCTGTCAAACCACCGTCACGAAACGCAAACAGAACAAGGCCGTCGGGGGTGCAATGGAGCTCGGTAGCGCGCACGGGCCTATCCCTGCGCCGCATCGCGCGAAGACCGATTCTTGAGAACCAGGTTTGCGACCCTTGACTGAAATCCTTGATGCAGATGCGCGCGAAGCGAATGTCGGCGCTGAGAAGCAGTCCGTCGGATCTCCTGGCATCACGGCCCTCGACGACTTCGGCGCGAATCCGCTGCTGGCCATGAAGCTGCTCACCGCAGCCTCCGGTCTGGCTGGTCTCGGTTACGAAATCGTCTGGACGCGCCAGCTGGCGCTGGCGCTCGGCACCGAGATGATGGCTGTGCTCGGCGCCATCGCCGGCTTCTTCGCTGGCCTCGCGCTCGGGGCCTTCGTCCTGGATGGACGAATCCGCCGGAGCGCCAGGCCGCACCTGGTCTATGCCGGTCTGGAGCTGGTGATCGGCACCTGGGGCCTGTGTGCGATCTGGCTGCTGCCGGCGAGCGCACGCGCGCTTGCTCCGCTGCTCGGCACCACCCCATCACCCGTCCTGCTGTGGAGTGCGAGCTTTCTGCTGCCGACCCTCGTGCTGTTTCCCGCCACCGTGGCGATGGGCGGCACGCTCACCGCGCTCGAGCGCATGATGTCGGCCGCGCGCCGCAGCGGCACCGTCAGTGCCGGAGTGTATGGCGCGAACACCGCCGGCGCGGTCGCCGGCACCCTGCTGTCGACCTTCGTGCTGATCCCGACGCTCGGATTGGCGAGGACGCTTCTTTGTCTGGCCGGCGTCAACGCGGCCTGCGCACTCGCGGCCGTCCGACTGGGTTCGTCACTGGGATCCGAACGGCCCGCGCGCGAGCCGCGCACGGCCACAGGCGCCATCGGCCTGCGCGTGAGTGCCACGCTGTTCTTGACCGGTCTCATCGGCATCGCCTTCGAAGTTCTGGTCGTCCGGCTCGCCGCGCAGATGATGCAGGACACCGTCTACAGCTTCGCCTGCCTGTTAACCGCCTACCTGCTGGGGACCGCGGCCGGCGGCCTGCTTTGGCAACGTATCGGCTCAGCGGCGAGCTTCGGCAAGACCGGACTGCTGGCGATCACCGCCTTCGCCTGTCTTGGCACGGCCGCCTCGGCACCTCTCATCGCCGGAATTGCAGATCAGGCCGCAGGCTTCGGTGTTGCCGGCGAGCTTGGCCTCGCGTTGATCCTGTTCCTGCTGCCGTCGATGGCGATGGGCGCATTGTTCGGCCAGCTGATCCAGGAGGTGCGCGACATCAGCGGATCGGTCGGCTGGGCGGTCGGCATCAACAGCCTCGGCGCCGCCATCGCGCCGCTGCTGGCGGCGCAGCTGTTGATTCCTGCCTTCGGCAGCTGGACCGCGCTGGTGCTGATTGCGCTTAGCTACCTGCTGCTGCTACCGCTTCGCCGCGCAGCTCTGCGTTGGGCGTTCGTCCCTGGCCTGCTCGGGCTCGGTCTGCTGTGGATGCCCGCACCGAGCATGGTGAAGATGCCGCCCGGCGGCAAGCTGCTGGCGTTGCGCGAGGGACCGATGGCGACGGCGAGCGTCGTCGATGACGCATCGGGCGCGCGCTATCTCCAGGTGAACGGCCACTTCCGCATGGGCGGCACCAGCTCGGTGCGCTCCGATTTCCGTCAGGCGATGCTGCCGCTGCTCTTGCATCCGTCGCCCCGCAACGCGCTGTTCCTCGGCGTCGGGACCGGAGCGACGGTGCTGGGCGGTGCGCAGATGCCGGACCTCGATGTCCGCGCGGTCGAGCTGTCGGCGGAGGTCGTGGCGCTGCTGCCCTGGTTCGACACGGGCGCGGCCAAGCCAGCGATGCCGCCCGTCACCGTCGCCGATGCGCGACGCTTCATCGTCGCCGACGACAAACGCTACGACGTGATCGTCGCCGACCTGTTCCATCCCGCGCTGGACGGCAGCGGCGCGCTGTATACGCGCGAGCATTTCGGCGCGGTCCGCAGCCGTCTGAGCGACGACGGCGTGTTCTGCCAATGGCTGCCGCTCTATCAGCTGGATGCACCGTCGCTGCGTGCCATCATCCGAAGCTTCCTCGCGGTCTTCCCCGACGGCGCCGCCTGGCTGAACCATTACAGCGTACGCACACCGATGCTGGCTCTGGTCGGATCGCGCCGGCCGCATGCCCTCGATCCCGATCGGATCGCTGCCCGGCTCTCGGCTCCGCAGCTTCGTCCTGTTCTTCTCCCGCTCGGCTTCGTCCAGCCGCTCGATCTGCTCGGCCAGTACGTGGCCGGCGCGCACTCGCTGGCGCGGTTCGCCGGTGCCGGACCCGACAACACCGACGATTTTCCGTTCGTCACCTTCGATGCCCGGCGCAATGTCACGGCACTCACCGCGCCGCCCTGGGAGCTGCTGTTGACCGTCATGGCGCAGGTGAAGACCGACGCGACCGACTTGATCGATCCCTCGATGCACGCGGCATGGGATCAACGCCTCCTGGCCTATTGGCAGGCCCGCAACCGCTTTCTGCAAGCCGGCGCAGCGCTGACCGGCGATCCGCGCGGACCAGCGCTGATCGCGGCCGCCGCGCCTGGCCTGATCGAGGCCATCCGTCTCAGCCCCGAGTTCGAGCCGGCCTACGCGCCGCTGATCAACATGGCGCGATCACTGTTCGCAACGGATCGCGCGGCGGCAGAACATCTGCTGCAGGCGATGGACGCGGCAGCGCCGTCGCGCCGCGAGGCACACGAGCTGCTGTCGAAGGAGTTCGGAAGATAGCTGCGTAATCAGCTGCCGAAGCTGACGCGGTAGCCCCAGCAATCCAGGTGATCGGGAATCGCGTTGAACGCGATGGTGATGCGCTGGTCGCCCTGATTGCGCGGCACCTCGTGATAGAGATAGCTTGGAAATAGCACGAGATCGCCCGGCTCGGCTTCCGGCAGCACATATTTGCCCGCATTGAACGGACCCACGGCCGCGCTGCGCGTGTGGTGCCGGAACGAGAAGTCGCTACCGCCGGGCGGACGCACGAACACCGTGCGGCTGCCGGGATGTGACGGCGTCAAATAGAAGATGCCGGAGATGAAGCTGTTGGCGTGGGCGTGCAGGGTCTGATTGCCGCCGGTCTCCAGCATGTTGGTCCACATTTCCTTGACCGTCCAGTTCAGCTTCTCGCCGAACAGCAACTCGCCGAAATCGACCAGCTTGGGCACGGCGAGGTCGGCGATGGTCTGGAACAGATTGTTGGCGCGGGGGTCGGCGACCTCGGTGTGAAACAACTGCCCGGAGCGCAGATTGGTCTCGATCTTCGCGCTGCGGATCGCCGCCACGGCTGCATCTTTCAACTCGGCGCTCAGCAGCGCCGGCGAACGCATCAGCGGTATCGGGAAGAGAGCTTCGATCTGGTCCATGCCTTGACTGCCTTGCACGCGTCGGAACGGCGCGGACAATGTGCCGAAATGCATGACAGACCGATGACGCAAGGTCTCAGCGCGACGGGATCTCGTCGGCGCGCAGAATGTTCAGACGCTCGCCAGGCTTGAGGCTATGCGGCCGCTCGCGTACCTCGAACACCGCCTGCTCGGCCTTCTCGACACAATCGTCGAACTCCCCATTGCCGGCTTCGACCAGCGCCTGCTGGATGTGCCTCTCTGCGAAATAACGCGCGACGTCGTCAGCCGGCAGGCCTGCTGCGAGCGCACGCGCTTCGGCCACCGCGGCGTCACAGCTCTCCTTGGTCGGCTCCTCGTCATGCGCCGACGCGCTGCCAATCGACAGCGCAAGAGCAGTGATGATCAGGCTGAGCAGGCGAAACATCGAAAGCATCCGAACACGGCATTATCTCAAAGACGAGGCGCCGGTTCGCGAACCGGCGCCGATGGCAGATCCGGCGGGACGACGCCCGCCGGATCGATGGAGATCAATCAGTCGCGGTTGAAGGCCCAGCGACCCCAGTGGCCCCAATGACCCCAGTGGTCCCAATCGTGCCAGTGGTGATGCTCATGAGCGAGCTTGCGCGCCAGCTCCTTGTTCTTCTCCACCAGCAGCTCGGGCGTGCCATGGGTACGGACGAAGATCGGGTTCGCATAGAACCAGGTGTTCGACCACGCCTGCACGTCGTTGGTGACCTTCTTCACGCCGTTGACCACGCCGAGATGCGACGGGCACGCCGCGTCGGTGCAACTGACATTGACGTTGTTGAGGTCGAGCAGCGGGTTGCCGGCGCTGTCGGACACGTTCGGGGTCGCCGGCGGAATGTTGGTGCCGCGGGCGCGGATGTAGAACGGCGTGCTGCCGGCGGTGAAGGTGGTCCGGAAGCTGAGGCGGGTCGAACCATCGCGCAGTTTGTAGCTCTGCATCTTGGTTGCCTGGATCTGCTTCGCGATCTTCGCCGACGGATTGTAGACGATATCAGCACCGGCGGTACCGCCGGCATTGGCGACCGCATAGCCCGGAGCTCCCGGCGCGATCGGGCCGGTGATGTCACCGGTGATCAGATCGACGTGGTCGAGAGAGGGCTTGTTGAGCGGCTGCTTGATGCCGACCGGCAGCAGCAGCGGGTTGTTGAAGCTGTACGGGCTGTTGTTGGAGGCCGGGACGGTCACCTCCATCTCGAGCACGATCTTCTCGCCGCGACGCACGACCAGCGTCTCGCCCATCGTCTTCCAGTCGTCATCCCACTCGCCCTTGGCACGGAACACCATGTCGGGGCCGATGATCTGGGCGTTCACGGAGTAGGAGTTGCCCGAGCGCATGCCGTCGATGATCGACTGCTGGTCGAAACGACGCTCGTTCGGAACGTAGAGGCGGGTGTACTCGCCGGGAATGAAGTCCGCCGTCGTGCTGGCATCGCGCGCACCGTAGACGCCGCGGCTGTGCCAGTCGGAGCTCTGGAACACGAAGAAGTTGCGGCCTTCGCCGAGCAGGCCGTCCCACAGACCGCCGACCTTGGCGGTGTAGATGCCATGCATGCCGTAGGTGCCGCCGCCGACCGCGTTCGACTTGTACGAGCCGGAGCCGCCGGTCAGGCCGCCTTCGGCCATGTGGCCGGGAGCCTCGATGCCGAACGCCACGGTCGGGCCGGCATTGTTGAAGTCGCGGAAGTGCTCGATGTTGTAGCCGGCGGTGCCGCTCGGATTGAACGGCCCCTGACGCTCGGTGTGGGTCGGGATCGCGTAGGACTGCAGCGGATACTTCGCCTGCAGCCAGGTGATGCCGGCGAGCGCCTTGCCATGACCGGCGGAACCGGAGTTGTTGACGTTGTCCTTGCCGCTCCAGATCGGGTTGTTGCTGCTATCGACCGGACCGATCGCGTCGGTGTCGGCCCGATCGTAGCGGTATTCGAACTCAGCCATCTTGTCGGCATTGCCGGTGCCGCGAGGATTCTGGCCGGCGATGACCGCAACGTCGGTGTGTTCGTGCCCCGGAACGATCCATTCCAGACCTTCGACCAGCACCTTGTTGTAGGTCGCCGTGCGCGCGACGATGGTCGGATACTCGATCTCCTGGATCGACTGCCAGCGCCACATCGTAGCGCTCGTGCCGGTGCCGTTCGGGGTACCCTTCAGGCTCGTGACGGTGATGCCGTCGATGGTCTTGCCGAGCGTCTGGCTCCAATAGGTCGTGGTGTTGTCGCCCGGGATGTTGGCGCTCGCATCGCTGAAGCGGCAGTCGCGATTGCCGGAGCCGCCGTGGTTGCCCAGCGTGAACCAGTCGAGATCGAAATTGTTGCCGCCGGCAGCCGCCGTGCCCTTGCCGACAGAGCGATCGATCGAATAGCCGGCTGCGACCGAGCCGTCGGTGCAGGTGTTGTGGTTGTGCATGTCGCCGGCGACATACGGATTGCTCTTCCTCGTCTCGCCCCAACGCTCGTCCGCGCCGGCATTTTGCGACAAGGCGAGCGTCACCGACGCCGCTGTCAGCAGGATTTTCTTGGCAGATGGAACCATGTCGTCGCCCCTAAAGGAATTCGTCGAGTTCAAAACCGTGATGACAACGCGAGTGATGCGCCGTCTTGTCGCGCGGCGACCAAACCAAAACTCGGAGACAGTTTGTTGAAGGATTTATTTTTCTGGACGTTGCTCCACGACCTTCGCGAGATGAAGCGCACTGGGGCGCTTGCGAAATTTTTGTGACAGCGCGGATTGCCCGGTGACAACGGCAAGGGCGGCGTTGCATAACCCCGCCGCGCCGACGAGCGCGGTCCGATTGTAAAGAATTGATGTCAGCTCCTGTCATGTCGAACGCGGCGACCTTCGAGAGCGCCTCCGCAAGCGCACCCCCGCAAGATGGCCATCGCGAGCTGCACGGCCGGAGCGATGCTCCGCCTCCCCCCGGCGTTCTGCGCGGCCTCCTCAGGGAGCCGCTGCTGCACTTCCTCGTTCTCGGCGGTCTCATTTTTGCAGCCGACGCGATTCTGCATCCGCCGGCCAAGGACGAGAAGGTCATCACCGTGACCAAGGCGCTGCGCCAATCCTTCATCGACACGTTCGACGAGGACAAGCAGCGCGTGCCGAGCGAGGCCGAACTGCAGAAGATGACCGAGGCCTGGGTGGCCAGCGAGATTCTTTATAGAGAAGGCAAGCTGCTCGGGGTCGACCGGGGCGACGAGATGATCCGCGACCGCGTCGCCTTCAAGCTGCAATATCTGATCTTCGATCAGGTCCGGGTGCCGCAGCCGACCGACGAGCAACTGCAAGCCTGGTTCGCCGAGAACCATCAGCGCTTCGACGAGCCCGAGCGCGTCAGCTTCTTCATGACGCCGCCGAGCGACGAGGCGACCGCGCGACGCAATCTGGACGACATCCAGGCGCAACGCGAATCCGAGGAGTTGCGCGACCAGACCCGCGCCATTCTCGATCGCCCCGTCCCGAGCCTTGCCGACGGCTTCGGTCAGAGCTTCCGCGACAATCTCCTCAAGATGCCGCTGCAGGAATGGACGCTGCTGCAATCGAAGGACGGCTGGCACGTGGTCCGGCTCGACGCGCGCAAGCCCGGCGCGCCGGCAAAATTCGAGGACATCCGCGCCGAGGCGGCCAAGATCTGGCACACCGATGAGACGCGCAAGCAGGCCTGGGAGGCGGTGAGCAGGCTCAAGGCCAACTACACGATCAGGTACGAGCCGTGAGCCTGCGCGCGCTGCTCATCGTTCTGCTCGCGCTCGCAGCGCCGCTGCTCCCGCGCCCCGTGGCGGCGCATCAGGCGACGCTCGCCGTGCTTGAATTCCGCGAGATGCGCCCGGGCGCCTATATCGGGCGGTGGACGACCTTGCCGAAGGACGGCGAGAATCGCATCGAGCTCAGGATGCCCGCGCATTGCTTCCTGCGCCTGCCGGAGCTCAATTGCGGCGACAAGGGCCTGGTCGGGCAGATGACAATCGCCAATCTCGGCGAGGACATGTCGGCAGCGATCATCCGCGTCACCTCGCTCGACGGCAAGACCAACAGCTACACGATCTCGGCCGCCAATCCGGTCGTCACCGTGCTCGGCACCGGTGCGCCGACGCTGGATACCTGGCTCGAGCTCGGCAAGACCTACGTCAATCTCGGAATCGACCACATCCTGCTCGGCGCCGATCATCTGCTGTTCGTGCTCGGCCTGATCTGGATCGTGCAGGGCGGCTGGCGGCTGTTCAAGACGATCACGGCGTTCACGATCGGGCACAGCTTTTCGCTCGCCGCCACGGCGTTCGGGCTGATCGGCGTTCCCGAAGGGCCGCTCAACGCCTGCATCGCGCTCAGCATCGTGTTCGTAGGCGTCGAGATCATCAAGCAGCAGCGCGGCGAGATCGGCCTCACCGCCCGCTATCCCTGGGCGGTCGCCTTCAGCTTCGGCCTCGTTCACGGCATCGGCTTCGCTAGCGCGCTGGCGGGTCTCGGGCTGGAGCGGCGGATCCTGCCGGCGGCCCTGCTGTTCTTCAATGTCGGCGTCGAGATCGGACAGATCCTGTTCGTGGCGCTGGTGCTCGCATTGATCTGGGCGCATCGCCGGCTCGGCGCCGTCATGCCGCGCTGGGGCGTGGAGCTGCCGGCCTACGCGATCGGCTCGGTCTCGATGTTCTGGTTCCTGGGCCGCCTCGCCCGCGTCCTGGTTGCTGCATGACGAGTAAGGGAGCGATCATGATCGGGCGCAAGATCCTGCAGATTGTCGCGAGCGCCGCGCTGCTGTCGGCTCTCAATGCGAGTCCCTTGCTTGCGCACGAGCAGGCGGGCGTCGGCGGCGGTCTGGCCAGCGGACTGCTGCATCCGCTGACCGGGCTCGATCATCTCGTGGCGATGGTCGCGGTCGGCATCTGGGGCGCGCAACTCGGCGGCGTGGCGATCTGGGTGCTGCCGGTCGTGTTTCCGCTGGTGATGGCGTTCGGCGCGGTGCTTGGCATTCTCAAGATCGGGCTGCCTGTCCCGGAACTGGTGATCGCGCTGTCGGCGCTCGTCCTCGGTCTCGCCGTCGCCTTGCGCCTTCGCGTGCCGTTCGCTGCTGCGGCGGCGATCGTCGCCGTCTTCGCCATCTTCCACGGCCATGCGCATGGCGCCGAGCTTCCGACCTCGGCCAATCCCCTGGCCTATGGCTGCGGCTTCGTCGTTGCCACCGGGCTGCTTCATGCCTGCGGCATCACGATCGGCGCGCTCGCGCGCTGGCCGGGCGGGGAGCGCATCATCCAGGGTGTCGGCGCCGCGATCGCCGCGCTCGGCGGCTACTTCCTGGTCGCAAGCCTCGGAGTCGCAGCATGAGCGCGCGCCTGAGACGGACGCTGCTGGCTGCTGTGCTGCTGCTGGCGCAGAGCGGGACCGCCGACGCACACATCGTCTCCGCGCGCCTCGGCGATTTCTATGCCGGTGCCCTGCATCCCCTGCTCACGTTGCAGGACGTGCTCACCTGGGCGGCGCTCGGCCTGCTCGCCGGCTCGCTCGGCGCGGCCAGCGGCCGATGGCTGGTCCTGGTGTTTCCCCTCGGCCTCTGCATCGGTCTTGCGCTCGCGGCGAGGACAGGCCTCGCGCCGATGTCACCGCTCGTCGACGCCTTGAGCATCCTCGTGCTCGGGCTGCTGCTGGCGTCCGCCCTGCGCATTCCCGTCATGCTGATGTGCGTCATCGCGCTGGCCATCGGGCTGATGCGCGGCGTCGTCAATGCCGGCGAGCTGACGCCGCAGACGGACCATGTGCTCTACGCCGCCGGTCTCGCCGCTGCCGGTTATGTGGTGATCACGCTGGTGATGGCGCTGACCCTGACCTTCCGGCGTCCCGAGACGGCGCCGATCTCGACCTGGCGCGGCATCGCGGTGCGCGCGGTCGGCGGCTGGGTCGCTGCGATCGGCCTGATGATGGCGGGACTATCGCTCGCGGCATGAGCATGCCGATGTTGCAGTCCTCGGCGGCTGCGACTATCGGGACTGCGTGACCGACAGCATCAACATCATCTGCGCCATCGTCCTGATCCTGACCTGCGCCGGCCTCGTCTGGTCGGACCTGCGCAGCGGCCTGCTGCCGGACTGGATGAATGCGCTGTTGGCCATCAGCGGCTTTACTCGGACTGTAGCACTCTTCGACGTCGCGCAGGCCTTGTGGGATGGGGCTGCGGCCGCAACCGTCGGCATCGCGCTGCTGCTGCTGCGCCGCCTCTATGTGATGGCCCGCGGCCGTCAGGGACTGGGCCTGGGTGACGTCAAATTCCTGATGGCGGCGACGCTCTGGACCGGTTTGTCCGGCCTGCCGATCCTGCTGCTCATGGCCACGACCACGGCACTGCTGGCGGTGGCGGGCCTGTACATCGCGGGGCGGCGCATGAGCGGAGCGACGGCGTTGCCGTTCGGGCCGTTCCTCGTCATCGGCCTGCTCGCGGTGTTCACGTTGCAGAGCGCGGGAGCTGATTGGATCATGCTGCCGTAAGCGGCTGGAGCTGCTCAGCGCGAACGCCGCGCCATCCGCTCGCGCGGCACCGGCGGGGGCGCCTGAACCGTATCGTCTCCGGCTTGGCCTAACATCGGCATCGGCAAGGTGACGGTGTCGGCATCCTTCGCCAGCGTCACCTGGCGCGACTCGACGGAGCGCAGCAGCCAGCCGTCATGCGATGACCCCAGGCGCACACGCAACGAGGTCTGCGACGACGGATCGAGAAAGATGCCGAAACTGTCCTCGCCGCCAATCACCGTGCCGACGAGCTGCAGGTTCGGCCGCTCCGGCTCTTTCGGCGGTGGCGGGGGCGGCGCGCGCATCACCATGACGGGGGCCGCGACCGGCGGTGGCGGGCGCCGCGACGGCGAGAAGATCGGACGATCACGCGTCGCCGACAGCGCGGTGATCGGAACGTCCCACAGCGGATTGGCGCTGGTGGCCGCTGGTGTCATGGCGGCGGGAGGTTTCGCGCTGATCGACGGCGGCGGGAGATCGGGCCTGGCAGGCTGGAGCGACGCGACCGGGTCATCCGCCTCCTCGCCCCAGGCCGGATCGAGAAGGCTAACGATCATGCAAGCGATGACCGGCGCGATTGCGCGGCGGCTGACGAACGAGCGCATCACGTCTGTCCTTGCCACTGCCCGGAGATGGTGAGCAGCACCCGCAGGCGCCCGGCGCCACCGGCCGCTTCGGCGACCGATTGCTGGACATGAAGCTGGTCGACGAACAGGAACGGCCATCCGGCCTCAATGTCGTAGAGCAGCTGCTGCAGCGCCGGCTGCTCCAGCTCACAATTAGCAACCACGCTGATCATGCTGGCATTGGCGCTCGCGGCCGGCAGCTCGACCTGCGTCGACAGCACGTTGCCGCCGACCTTGGCCACGGCGTCCGTCAGGCGCTGCACCAGGGCGGCGCCAGCGATGGTCACCGTCCGCCCCTCGACGAACACCGAACCGCCCGGTGTCGCTGCGCTCGTAGCCGTTACGCCCGGCCGTTTACGCCCCGCGAACTGCGCCAGTTGCGCGTTGGCGTCATTGAGCTGCTCGCGCTTGTCGATGATGTCGGCCAGGGCTGTAGCCCCCGCCCAGATCAGCGCAATCAATGTCGCGACGTAGAGCGCCGCGGCAATCGCCGGCGAGCCGAGCAGGATGCGACGCAGCGGTGCCAGCCAGCTCATGCCCGGTCTCCGAAGTAGGCGTTGATGCGTGCCTCGATATGAAAGCGCTCGCCCGCTTCGCCGGCGGTGCGCGTCGTCGGCGCGTAGAAGGTGGCGCAGCTGAATTGCGGCGACTGCTCGATCAGCCGGATCAGCGCCGGCGCGTCCTGCGTGAGGCCGGAGATCTGCAGGCGATCGTTCTCCACATGCATCTCCATGACGTAAGTGCCGTCCGGCAGGATCTTCGACAGCGTCTCCAGCACGATCACGCTGGCGGGGCTGGACTGTTTGCGTTTGGCGAGAAGCCCGTCCGCGGCCGAGGCGCCGATCGCGGGTCGCAGCGCGGCCCGCAGCCGCGCGACCTGCGCCTGCGCATCATCGCGCTCCCCGTCGAGATATCCGCCGATCAGCGTCGTCGCCACCAGCAGCACCGCAGTCGCCGCGGCAACCGCCAGCCAGCCAAGTTTGAGCAGGCGCCCGAGATCTTGGCCGCCCGCCAGCGACGAGCGCAGCGAGGCCTTGAAGATCTGGATGGGAGCACCGCCGTTCAAAACGTCTTCCGCAAAGACGACGATCTTCGCCGCACCGGCAGCATCAGCAAAGGCGAGCAGCGGTTGGACGAGGGCGCGCGGCGTGGCCGCGAGCGTCAGCGTGATCCGCTCATTGTCGGCCGTGCGCGGCGCGCTGAAGCCATAGAGCGCCTGATCGAGCGTCCATGGCGTGAAACGGCCGATCTGCGTCCGGATCATGCCGTCGAGGAACGGCTCGGCCTGCTTCGGAAAATCGAGCGGGCGCACCAGCACGTTGGTGCTGGACAGATGGATTTCCATCGCCGAGCCGCGCAAGATCCGCGACCATTCCGGCGAGAGCGCAGCCCGGGCCTCGCCCTTGGCCAGATTGACGACGATCCGCTGGACCTCGGATTTCCCAGTAGGCGCCTGCACCCACAGGGCCACATTGTCGGGCCCCTGATAGGTGACACGAACCTGCGGGCGCCTGAGCTGCCGATCCGCGACGGCTTCGATCGCAGCAGCCACGCTGGCCGTCCACGCCGTCAGTCCGTGCTCGATGCTCTCCGTCACCTTCATCGCGTCGATCGCGCCTGCCGCGCGCTCCTAGGTTGCGGTCCTTCGTCCTGCCGTGCCAGCAGCCGATAGGGCTGCTCGCCTTCACCGGGGATGATGACCACAGTCGCAGCATGATGCAGTCCGCCCGCAGGTCCCACCACGATGTGCAGACGCACCGCCTTGCTCTTGCCCTTGGCCGCATCCTTCGCAGCCGGACCCAACATCTTGGCCAGGCTATCCGCATCCTGTGACGACGAGCCGCGCGAGTTGACGAAGTCCTTCAGGATCAGCGGCGTCATGCCCGGCAACGCCGCCACGACCTCCGTCGGCGCGATCGAGGGGTCGATCCCGGGCGACCCGTTGAAGATGGTGACCAGCGGGAGCACGCGGTCGATCAACGCCGCCGGCAGGTCAAGCACGAGCGCGAGCTCGCCGACATGGGCGAACGGGGCGAGCCGCGGCATCCGCTGGAGCCCGGCCGAGGCATAGCGGGCTTCCTCCGCCTGCGCCTTCGCAGCGTCTGCCGGCTTGGAGCGCCAGGCGACGACCCGCTCGGCATGCTCTTTCGCCGCATCCCGTTCGGCGCCGACGGCGACGAAGAGATTTTCCAGCATCTCCTTCGACGCGGCGTTGAGATCGATCCGCGCCGCCTCGCTGACATAGCTGACTGCGATGTCGTTGCCGGCCAGGGTGAGGCGGAAGGCTCCCTGCTTCGGCCGATCCTCCTCCTTCGACAGCAGCAGGCGATAGGCGGACAATTCCGTCGCGGCCGAGATCAGCGCCTCGGCTTCGACGGCCTCATCCTCGAGCCGAAGCAGCCGCGCCGAGCTGCCCAGTTGCTGCGAGACGATCACGACGAGGGCCGCCAGCGCCGCCAGCATCCACAAGGCTGCGATCAGGATGAAGCCATCCTGCGTCGAGCGCCCCTGAGCCGAGGCGTGGCTTGGACAACGCGGCGTCATCAGTCGATCGGCTGACTCTGAAACGGTTGCGATGGCTGAGCCGGCGCCGAGGGCCGGCTCGCATTGCCTGCGGCGATCCCATCGACGGAGGCGCCACCGGGCGAATCGACCTCGATCCTGACGGCGCTGACGAGCACGGGCTCTCGCCCCCTGCTCTCGTCGTAGA
Source organism: Bradyrhizobium sp. ORS 285 (assembly GCF_900176205.1). Taxonomy (NCBI): domain Bacteria; kingdom Pseudomonadati; phylum Pseudomonadota; class Alphaproteobacteria; order Hyphomicrobiales; family Nitrobacteraceae; genus Bradyrhizobium; species Bradyrhizobium sp. ORS 285. The sequence goes on along the minus strand of NZ_LT859959.1, from coordinate 1,101,404 downwards.
TCGTCATGCGCACGGCAAACGGCAGCTTGGTGGCATCGCGCCACTCCGTCGTCCAGACCATGGACCGATCGGCATAGGCGAACGACATTCGGAACGGCGCCGACAGCAGCACCGCGGGATCGCTGAACCGGAACTGGTCTGCCACGGATTGGCCGACCGGCACCGGCGCGAACGCCGCGCGCGAGCGCAGCACGGCACGCTCGTTTCGAGTCCCCTGCTCGCCGATGCGAACGACGTCGAGACCATGTCCGGCATTCGGTCCGAGCTCGCTGCGCACGAACATCGCCGAGAACTCTTGGCCCACGAACAACGGCCCTTTCTGCTCCCGATTGGGGGAGACGAACTGCGCGGCAGCGAAATCATCGCCGGCCCTGCGCAGGGCCGCCGCCACCATTTCCGCCCGCTGCACCCGATCGAGTCCGCGCTTCCAGGCCGGCAGCCATTGCGAGGTGACGGCGAGCAGCGCCGACAACACGACGCCGGCGATGGCGAGCGCGCCGAGCGCCTCGATCAGCGCGAAGCCGGCCTCCTGGAATCTCGGCCCGCGAGCGCTCATTCGCGTGGTCCTTGCACCAGACGAACCGTCGGCACGTTGGCGAGCGCGCCGGAGCCGGTTTTCACCTGCAGCGTGATCATTTCCGGAATCCAGCCCTGCTGCCCCGCCGGCTGGCTCCAATCACCGCCGAGCGGACTGATCTGCACCGCCACCGAGCCGGAGCCGGAACGCTGATCGCTGCGGCCGGGCTGCAGGCGGCTGCGCTCCGACAGCATCGTCGCCAGCGCGAGCCGCGCATCGGCCACCAGAGTCACGTGCTGCTCGAGCTTGCGCACGCCGTTCGCATTGCGCGCAACCACCGCTCCGATCGCAACGAGGGACACGCTGACCACAGCGAGCGCGACGAGCACCTCGATCAGCGTAAAACCCGCCTCGCTGCAGAAGGCCTTCCCGCGGTCAACCATGAGCTGCTCCGCGCGAGACGATGTCGATCCGTCCGGTCAACCAGTTCACCCGTATCTCCAGGCTGAGATCGGCACGCGACAGGGTGATCGCGCCGCCGCAGGACAGGCCGTCGGGAAAGAAGCTGATCGTCGCCAGCACCGGCCGCTGCTGACAGCTGCGCGGCAGCATCGCCTGAAACGAGACATCGTCGGGCAGTTTCAGCGCCGCACCCGTGCCGGCGCGGATCACGCGTTGCGACGTATCGATTTGAGTATCGACCCGCATCCCCTGGCGCATCGACGCGGCGCGATCGGTCTTCAGCAACGTGGCTGCCTGGAGGGCATAGGCCTGCAATCGCGGCCGCGAGGTCTGGCGTGGGAGATAAGGCAGCGCGACCGACGTCAGCAGCGCGATGATCGCGAGCACGCAGACCATCTCGAGCAGAGTGAAGCCGCGCTGCCGCTCGTTACTCACCGCGCGCGCTCGTCTGCGTTCCCAGCACGATATCGGCCGCCGTGCCGCTGCCGCCCTCCTGGCCGTCGGCGCCGTAGGACATGATGTCGTAGGGGCCGCGATCTCCCGGCGCGCGGTAGACATAGGCCGTGTTCCACGGATCCTTCGGCACCGCCCCGCCCTTCAGATAGGGACCGTTCCACGCGTTCAACCCGGCCGGCCGCTGCGCCAGCGCCGCAAGCCCTTCGGAGGTCGAGGGATAGCGGCCGACGTCGAGATAGAACAGATCGAGCGCGCTCGAGAAGCTCTGCAGCTGGATTCGCGCCGCCTTGGTCTTGGACTCGCTGAGATAGTTCAGGACGCGCGGGCCGATCAGCCCCATGATCAGGCCGATGATGGTGATCACGACCAGCATCTCGACCAGCGTGAAGCCGCGCTCATTCTCGCGTCGCGCCCGGCTCGCGGGGTTGGCTTTCGTGCTCGAAGTCATGTCCGTCTCCATGGTCTCAAATTCAGCCGACGAGTTGCGTGACGGACAGCAGCGCCGTCATGATCGAGACGATCAGGCCGCCGACCACGACGCTGATCAGCAGGATCGCGGCGGGGCCGACGATGCCGACGATGCGGTCGAGCGAACGCTGCAACTTGGCTTCGTAGAACTCGGCGATCCGGGTCGAGAGCGTCGGCAGCTGTCCCGTCTCCTCGCCGAGTCTGAGCATGCGCAGCGCCATCGGCGGCAGCATGTTGTCGGCCGACAGCGCCTGGGACAGCTTGCCGCCGTGACGCACACGATCCGCAGCGGCCGACCACGGCGCGCGCTGCGAGGTCACCGCCATCACCTCAACGAGGATGCGCAGGGCCGCGCTCAGCGTCACGCCGCACCCCAGCAGCAGGCCGAGATTGCGGCAGAACAGGCTGGTTCGATAGAACATCAGAATGCCGCCGATCCCCGGCGTCACCGCGATCACGCTGGTCAGCGCGGCACGCACCGCGGCCTGGCGCAGCAACCACCACCCGCCGGCGATCAGCGCGGCGCAACCCAGCGAGATCGCCGCAGCATTGCCGCGCACGACGTCCGACAAGGACATGAAGAAGCCCAGCGTCGTATCGGCTCCACCGCCGAAATCGCGCAGCACGGCGGAGAAGTTCGGGAGCACCGCAACGAGGAAGAACAGCATCACGCCGATCGCCGCCAGGAACACGAAGGCGGGATACTGCATCGCATCGGCGAGCTTGCGGCGGGTCGCCTCGGACCGCTCACGTTCGCCGGCGAGCGCCGTCAGGACGTGATCGAGCGTTCCTGACGCCTCGCCCACGCGCATCAGCGAGACATACATCGGCGAGAACAGCGACGGTTGCGCGGCCGCGGCATCGGCGAAGCTCTCGCCGGCCATGATGGCCGCGCGCAGGCGCGCCACGACCGGACGCAGCCGGCCGATGTCGGAATCGCTCGACAACAGGTCGAGCGCGTCGTCGAGCCGCGCGCCGGCCTTCAGCAGCAGCGCCAGATCGCGGGTGAACGTGGTGACCTCGGCTGCGGACGGACCGCCGAACGAGAGTCCTGCCACTGATGACGCGCCCGCCCGCTTGTCCTCGACGGCTTCGATGAGCAGCAACTGGAGATAGGAGACGCGGCGCTCGACCTCGCCGCGCGACGGCGCGACGAGGGACCCGACAACGACCTCACCGGATTGCGTCAGCGCGCGGTAGCGATAGCTCGGCACGGTCCACCTCAGCGCGCGACGAGGACACGGAGCAGCTCGGACGCCGACGTGACGCCGGCGCGGCACTTGGCGACGCCGTCGTCCATCATCGTCGTCATCCCCTCCTGCACGGCGCGCTGGTCGATGGCGAGACCGTCGGCGCTGTCGGCGATCAGCTCGCGGAGGCTGCTGGTGAGCTCGAGCAGCTCGAACACACCGACGCGACCGCGGTAGCCGCTATGGCCGCATCGCTCGCAACCGGTCGGATGCCAGATGACGTCGCCGGGCACGAGGCCGAGATGGCCAAGGCGCGGGTCATTGCGACAGGCTTCGTCATCGAGCGGCCTGGCCGTCTTGCAATGCTCGCACAGTTGACGCGCGAGGCGCTGAGCGATCACCGCGCGCAGGGTCGATCGCAACAGGTAACCTTCGACTCCGAGATCCAGCAGTCGCGGCACCGCTGCCGCTGCCGTCTCGGTGTGGAGCGTGGTCAGCACGAGATGGCCGGTCAGCGCGGCATGGACGGCGACATGCGCGGTCTCGCTGTCACGGATTTCGCCGACCATGATCACGTCGGGGTCCTGACGCACGAAGGAGCGCAGCGCGCTGGCAAAGGTCAGACCGATCGCCGGCTTGATCTGCGACTGGTTGATGCCGGGGATCTCATACTCGACCGGATCCTCGACGGTGAGGATCTTGCGTTCGGGCGTGTTGAGCATCGACAGGATCGTCGCGAGCGTCGTCGTCTTGCCGCTGCCGGTCGGTCCGGTGATCACGATCATGCCATGCGGCAGCGTCATCAGCCGCCGCAGCGCCGCATCGTCGCGCGCGGACAGGCCAAGGCGGTTCGCCACCAGCTGCGAGCGGTCCTTGGGCAGGATGCGCAAGACGGCGGACTCGCCGGCCTGCGTCGGCATGATCGCGACGCGGACGTCGATCTCGGCGCGCCCCGCGCGAATCCGCGCCGCGCCATCCTGCGGCAAGCGCCGCTCCGCGATGTTGAGGCCAGCGACGATCTTGATGCGCGAGATCACGGCCTGCGGCAGCACGCCAGTGGGTGCCGCGATCGGACGCAGCAGCCCGTCGACGCGCAGCCTGACCACGAGCCCGGTCGAGAACGGCTCGATGTGGATATCGCTTGCGCGCATCTCCACCGCCTTCTCGATCAGATCATTGACGGCGCGCACGACCGGCGCACCGCTGGCGAGATCGCGCAGACTCTCGATGTCGTCGTCGCGCAGCTCCTGCGTCGCCGAGACCTCGACGTCCTCGGTCCCGCCAAGGCGCTGGCCGAGAACGACGGCAATATCTTCGTGAGACGCCACCTTGAAGACGGTCGCCGGTCCAAGCACGAGCTCGGCCGCCCTGCGCACGGCCTGATCGGTCGGATCCGCGACGGCAAACACGGCGATGCCTTCGGCCGCCTGATAGGGATAGCCGAGCACCTCGCGCAGGAAGCGATCGGAGAATTGCGCGGTGGCGGGCGCGGCCGCGAGCAGCTCGCGCAACGACACGCGTTCGAGACCGGTGAAGCGCGCGGCCTCCTCGGCAAAGACCTCGGCGCTCAGCCCAAACCGATCCCAAAGCGCGACCTGGGCTTCGCCTGCAGCATCGCGCTCACCCGCCTGAGGATGGCGCTGCCGCAAGTAATCCTGGAACTGGGTCGACAGCGTACCGCTCATGGCGTGATCCGGGGTAGCGCCCGCGCCGGCCCGTCGTCTCGGCACCCCGCTACTGGCTGCCGCCGTTATCGATCGCGATCATGACAGCTGTACGAAGGCGGGCGATGCCGACATTTCCGACACACAGTTCATTCAAAGGTGCGCAGCTTCGGGCGGATATACATAAGTGTCACATTGGACCGCTATGCAGGCGCCAAGGTCCAGAGGGGACGCGCTCCCAACTCGACCGGTCAACACGAGTAGATCGGCAAGTTCATGTTTCGTATCGGCAATCGAAGCCAGTCCGCTGCGGTTGTCCGTCAGGTCTCGTTGCTCGCGATCGCAGTGCTGCTCGCGTCGTGCAACATGGCCACTCTCAACTCCCAGGCCAGCGCGCCGGCGGATGTCGACGTGATCGACAAGGTGCGCTCGATCGATATCCTGCCGCGTGACAATACGCCGGTCGCCTCGATCCAGGGACGTCCCGAGGTCGAGCGAGCGACCGCGCGGACCTATCAGGGGACGATGGTCCAGGAGGTTGCCGAGGCCAGGCCGCTCCCGGCCGCGGATGGCAAAGGCTACGATCTCAACTTCGAGAACACGCCGATTGCGTCGGTCGCGAAGGTCGTCATCGGCGACATCCTCGGAGCCGGCTATTCCATTGATCCGCGGGTGCAGGGCAGCGTCAGCCTGGTGTCGGCGCGCCCGGTGCCGAAATCGGACATTCTCTTCGTGCTCGAGAGCGCGCTTCGCCTGTCGGGCGTCGTGCTGCTGCGCGAAGGCGGAGGCTACAAGCTGACGCCGCTCGGCGACGCCATCGGCGGCGGTCGGGTCGATGCCGAGGCTGCCCGCGCGGAGCCCGGCTACGGCGTCTCGGTGGTGCCGCTGCAATATGTCGGCGCGCAGACGATCCTGAAGCTGATGGACAGCTTTGCGACGCGCGCCGGCAGCGTGCGCGCCGATCCGACACGCAACCTGCTCCTCATCCAGGGCACCGGTGCCGAGCGCCGCTCCGCGATCGAAACCGCGTTGAGCTTCGATGTCGACTGGATGCGCGGCCAGTCGGTCGGCATCTTCCCGGTCAGCAACTCCGCGCCCGAGCCTGTCATCGCCGAGCTCGAAAAGATCATGGACAGCGGCGAGAACGGCATGAGCCAGAACCTCGTCAAGCTGCAGGTGGTCAACCGGCTCAACGCCATCATGGTGGTGACGCGCAAGCCGGCGCTGCTGCAGGTCGCGGCGACCTGGATCCGACGGCTCGATCAGTCGGACTCCGGCCGCACCAGCGTTCACGTCTACCGGATCCGCTATGGCGATGCCCGCCAATTGGCGAAGGTCCTGACCGACATGTTCGGCGGTGCCGGCTCGTCGTCCTCGACCGATAGCACCGACGGCCAGACCGCGCCGGGCTCGGACGGCACGACGACGTCGGTGGCCGACCGGCTGTCGTTCAACACCAATGCGGCGGGATCATCGGGCTCCGGCGCCAATCCGTCAGGCCGGGCGCAAGGCGCTGCGGGTCTGTCCGGCATGCAAGGCTCCAGCACATCCTCATCGAGCAGCTCCTCCACCTCGACGGGGCTCGAACCTCGCGCCGCCGGTGGCGGCGGTGGCCAGTCCCTGATGCCGAATGTACGCATCACGCCGGATACCGTGAACAACTCGCTGCTCATCTACGCCGATCGCGAGAACTACCGCATCATCTCCAGCACGCTGCAGCAGCTCGACCAGCCGGTGCTGCAGGTCGGCATCGACGCAACGATCGCCGAGGTCACGCTGACCAACGAGCTGTCCTACGGCGTGCAGTCGTATCTCTCGAGCAAGTTCCTCGGCCTTGGTGCCGACAAGGGATCGATCAGCAGCACCCAGGCCACGTCGGTCGCGACGGCGGCGACCTCGGCGGCAACCACGGCCCTGATCAACCGCGCGCTTCCCGGCTTCAACTTCCTGATCGGAAGCGAGGCGTCGCCCAACATGATCCTCGATGCGCTCCACACCGTGACGAGCGTGAAGGTGCTGTCGAACCCCTCTCTGGTCGTGATCAACAACCAGACCGCCACGCTTCAGGTCGGCGACGTCGTTCCGGTGTCGACCGGCAGCGCCACCGTGCTGTCGTCGAGCAACACGGTCGTCAACACCATCGACTATCGCAACACCGGCATCATTTTGCGCGTCGTGCCGCGCATCGCCGCCAACGGCAACGTGCGGCTCGAGGTCGAGCAGGAGATCAGCAACGTCGCCGCGCAATCGGCCGCGAGCCTCACGCCGACGGTGTCACAGCGCAAGGTGAAGAGCGCCATTTCCGTGGCCAATGGTCAAACCGTGCTGCTGGCCGGCCTGATCAGCGAGCAGCAGAACGGCAACCGCAACGGCATTCCCGGCTTCGACGAGATCCCGGTGCTCGGCGACGCGTTCTCGCATCAGGACAAGAAGGGCACGCGGACCGAGCTGATCATCTTCATCCGGCCGCAGATCATTCGCGACGGCAGCGATGCGCATCAGGTGGCCGAGGAACTCCGCTCCAAGCTCCGCGGATCGGTCGGGGCCAGCATCACGGATGACCTGCGTGTCCGCACCACCCGCTGATATCAAACGCGTCGTGCGCCCGTTGATGCGCCGCATGGCGATGACGATCGCCACGGCAAGCCTGCTGCTCGCCGCCGCATCGCCAAGCCATGCCGATTCGGTAGCGGCCGCACGCAGCGCCTATGCGCGCGGCGATTTCGTCCGCGCCGTTCGCGTGCTGATGCCTTTGGCGTTGCGTGGCGACGCCCGGGCCCAGGCGATGCTCGGCTTCATGTATGAAAACGGCTTCGGCACGCCGCAAGCCTATGTCGTCGCCAGCGATCTCTACTGCCAGGCCGCCGCCGCCGGCAATCCGTTCGGCCAAGCCATGCTCGGCCTGATGTACGACAAGGGCCACGGCGTTCCCCAGGACGTGGTGCTCGCCTACAAATGGCTGAACCTCGCCGCTGGCCATGCCTCGCCGGCGCAGCGCAGCTATTACCTGCGCCTGCGCAACGCCGTTGCCTCGAAGATGTCATCCGATCAGATCGCGCAGGGACAGGCGTTGGCGCTGAGCTGGATGCCGGGTCAGCTGTAAGCGGCATAGTCGCTGGGCAGATAGCGTCCGTAACACGCCATTCCAACGCACTGATCGCAGGTCGAGCGCGCCATGACACCTGCAAGACCGGATGCACGCGTGCGCACGGCTTGTCGCTGCTGATGAGACCGGCGGCTTAGGCGCATTTCACAAATCCGAAGCAAGACCGACACCGCATTGCAATTTGTTGCTGCGATGTTTTGTCGCAGGCGTTGCCTCGGCTCGAGCGCGCGCCAGCCCTCCTTCCGTTCGGAGACGTCATGACCAGAACAGTCAGCCGGTCCAAGGCGCTTGCCCTTGCGACCACCGCCGTCTTTACGGCGACTAGCATCGCCCCCGCCTTCGCCCAACCGGCAACCAGCACGCCGATCGAGCACGTCATCATCATCGTCGGCGAGAACCACACCTTCGACAATCTGTTCGGCACCTACAAGCCGAAGGCCGGCCAGAGCATCGACAACCTGCTCAGCAAGGGCATCGTCAACGAGGACGGCTCGCCGGGCCCGCATTTCAAGAAGGCCGAGCAGCGCATCGGGCGCGACGAGGTGCGCTACACGGCGGAGACCGCCTCCACCGGCGCCTACGCGACGCTGCCCCAGCCCTACACCACCTACGGCATCGGGCTGCCGCAGAACGTGCTCGACACCCGCTTCCCGGCGAATCTGCCGAACGGGCCGTATCAGATCTCCAAATACGTGACCTACGCCGCCTATACCGGCGACCCCGTGCATCGCTTCTTCCAGATGTGGCAGGACATCGACGGCGGCAAGCACGACAAGTTCGTGTGGGTCGAGCAGACCATCGGCACCGGCTCCAACGGCAAGCCCTATCCCGCCGGCGGGTTCAATCCGATGGAAGGCGCAATCTCGATGGGCTTCTACAACATGAATCCGTTCACCGACGCCTCGGGCAAGGCGCAGCCGGGCGATGCGCCGTTCTTCAAGCAGCTCGCCGACGACTACGCCATCAGCGACAACTATCACCAGGCGATCATGGGCGGCACGGGCGCCAACTTCCAGTCGCTCGTCACCGGCCATGCGGCGTTCTTCACCAATCCCGAGACGCTGAACGGCGCGCCCGCCGTGCCCTATGCCAACCAGATCGAGAATCCCGATCCCGTCCCCGGCACCAACAATTACTACAAGCAGGACGGCTATAGCGGCGGCTCTTACGTCAATTGCTCGGATCCGAGCGCGCCCGGCGTCGCCGCCATCAACGAGCAGCTGTTCAAGAACGGCGTCTTCCGCAACAATTGCGCGCCGAACCACTATTATCTCGTCAACAATTACAGCATGTTCTGGAATCAGAGCAGCGCGAAGCCGAATGCGCTCGGCTCCGACAAGTTCGTGCTGCCGCCGCAGAGCGCGCCCACCATTGCCGACGTGATGACGGCCAAGGGCGTGTCGTGGAAATATTACAGCGCTGACCGCGGCGACGACGCCACCACCTTCGCGACCAGCGTGGACGGCGTGCCGCTGCTGTTCCACTCCTATTGCGGCATCTGCGATCCGCTGACCGGCTTCATCAAGGTGATGTCGAACCCGACGGAAGAGGCCAAGCTGCAGAACTACGGCGCGTTCGTGAAGGACGTGCAGAACAATACGCTGCCCGCCGTATCGTTCGTCCGTCCGTTCGAGGCGCTGGCCGGCCATCCCGCTGACTCGACCACGGATCTGTATGAGAAGTTCCTCGAGGCGCTGATCAACCGCGTCAAGGCCAACCCGCAACTCTGGGCCAAGACCGCGATCTTCATCACCACCGACGAAGGCGGCGGCTACTACGACTCCGGCTATGTCCAGCCGGTGGACTTCCTCGGCGACGGCACCCGCATTCCCTTCATCCTGGTCTCGCCGCTGGCCAAGAAGGGGCATGTCGACCACACCTATTACGACCACGTCTCGCTGCTGAAGTTCATCGAGCGCAACTGGCGGCTGCCGGCGATCTCCGCGGTCAGCCGTGACCGGCTGCCGAATCCGATCCACGATCGCGACGAGAACCGCTACGTGCCCAAGAACCGTCCGGCGATCGGCGACCTGATGAACCTGTTCGTGTTCGCCGACGAGGACGGCGATCACGACCACGGCGGATGGCACCACCACGACCACGATGATGACGGATACGATCGCGATCGCTGACGACCAGGCGAGAGCACGTTCATCGGATGCGAGAGCCCGCCGCGCGACGCGGCGGGCTTTTCGCATCATCACCGAGCAGAACGGTATCGATCTCCACCATCGCAGATGCGTCAGCTGATTGTCAGCCGACCGTCACGTCCCCGTTATCGACGCTCCGCATCGTTGCATGACCGCTTGCGTTCAAGCGGACGATGTAACCGAGGTCTTGGGGGATCTTGTCGAATGTCATTCCGATCATCACTCAATTCTGCCTGTCGCGAGCTGCTCACATTGTCGGTGACGGTCTCGCTGCTCTCATTCGCCGCCGCGGCGCCAAGCTTCGCGCATGACCACGACCGCGACGATGACGACAGCTACACCATCGGCCTGTGGGGCGACCTGCCGTACTCCACGCTCCAGGCCACGGTCGGCGTCCCGAACCTGATCGCCGACATGAATGCGCACCGGCTGAAGTTCACCGTCCATGACGGCGACCTGAAGCAGGGCTCGAACTCGGCCTGCGATGCCGGCCTCTACGCTCAGGCGCTCGCCTACTTCAATAGCCTCGAGGCGCCGGCGATGTTCACGCCGGGCGACAATGACTGGGTCGACTGCGACCGCCCCTCGAACGGAGGCTACAATTCGCGTGAACGGCTCGACTATGAGCGCAAGGTGTTCTTCTCCACGCCGTTCTCGCTTGGACAGCACAAGCTGCGCCAGGAGGTGCAGACCGACGCTCTGTGTCTCGGCGCCAACGGAACCAAGGTCGGCTGCGTCGAGAACCGCCGCTGGACCGTCGGTCGTGTCACCTATGCAACGCTGAACGTCCAGGGCTCCTGCAACAATCTGTGCGACACCAATCCCGATCCCGACGAATACAACGCGCGCAACGCCGCTGTCATTCTCTGGATGCAGCAGACCTTCGCAGAGGCCAAGAAGCGCCGCTCGGCGGCGGTGATTTTCATCAGCCAGGGCAATCCGGGCTGGGACCTCGCCGATCCCACGCGGGCCCCGCAGCGCGATCCCAAGACGCTCGCCGAAACCGATGGGCAGCCTGACGGCTTCGCCAGCTTCCTGACGGCGCTGCGGACCGAGGTCGAGGCATTCCGCAAGCCGGTCGCCTACGTTCACGGCGACTCGCACTACTTCCGCATCGACCAGCCCTTCCTGAACAGCGCTGGCCAGCGGCTGGAGAACTTCGTCCGGGTCGAGACGTTCGGCGACAACCAGGCCAATGGCAACAACGACGTCCGCTGGCTGAAGGTGACGGTCGATCCGCGCAGCCGCGACGTGTTCTCCTACCAGCCGGTCACCGTGCCTGCGAACCGCACCGCCGTTCCGGCTCCGACCAGCAACTGATGATCTTATCGCAAATCGGATCGTCCAGCCTGCTGGACGATCCGACGCGACTGGCGCTGGTCGCGGGCTGTCGAGAGTGGCTCGGTTTGCCAGCAGCCGCGCGGCGTCACCCCACCTTGCTCATGACACTGACCAGTGCGGGATCAGCCGGCGTCTCCGAGGGCACCAAGGTGGCGGCAGCCGCGTGCTGCGTGCGCAAGGGCTGCGGCGCCGCAGTCACGCTCCAACGGCCAGCAACGATATGGGCCGAGATGACGACGGGAACGCCGAGACCGAAGGCGATATGGACGGTGCTGATCCAGGGCCGCAGTGCTTCCGACCCTACATAGTAAAGCCCGAACGCAGTCGCGATCAGCAGACCATAGAGCGCGAGGCTGAGAACGCCCGTCGCCCGGTTCTTGCGGGCGCGCCAGGCGCGCTGGACATGCATGGGACCGAGCGCACCGAGCAGCAGGAGCGTCACCATCGCGGCCCCGCCATGTGTGCTCAGCAGGAACGCGGCGGCCTGTTGCCAGACCTCGCTATCCATCTCCGAGCGGGTCTTCATCTGATCGGCATAGATCCATAATGCTCCGCTGACGAAGAGAAGCCCGAAAATCGCATAGAGGGCGAAGCGAAACGCACCTTTAAGCCGCATGCTGCAGATCTCCTTGCCAGTCCGGTGTCGTGAGGATGTCGCCGTCCGCCGCAACGAGCATGGCGCTTGCCTGACATTGTGCGAGCAGCCCGTCAGCTCGCTCGCCCGTGATCATGACGATCTTTGTCAGCGCATCGGCGACGATGCAGGTTGGCGCGCAGACGGTTGCGCCATGGATGTCACGGGCCGGCAGGCCCGTCGCCGGATCGACCACCGCGGTCTCAGTCGTATCCACTGAGCTGAATGGATCGAAGCGGCGCGCCGATGACGCCATGGCCGTGTTGCGCACGGCCCGCTGACACAGGATCCTGTCGGGCGCGCGCGGATCGCGGATATCGATGATTTGCACACGGGAACCGAAGGCGGCGAGATCGCCGCCTGCATTCACCAGGGCCGAGCGGACCCCACATCTCTGGAGCGCCTCCACGGCACAGTCCACCGCAAACCCCTTGGCGATGCCGCCGAGATCGATCTTGAGCCCGGCGTGGTTAAAGCGGACGTGGTGGTCCGCCAGCAACTCGACGGCGGAGCCGGCCTTCGGAGGCGAGCCATCGGAGGGTTGCGGCAGGCCGGCCACACCGATATCGAAAGCGCCGTCCGAAAGACGCGCCATCTCCACGGCCGTCTTCAGCACGGCGTAAGTCCAGGGATGCACCATCACCGGGCGTGTGAACGCGTCGCGGTTGAGACGCGAGACGTCACTGTCCGGATCAAAGAAGCTCATCAGCCGATGCACATCGGCGACGGCAGAGAACGCGGCCTCGATCACCTCATCGACGTCGTGCGCGGGCGCCTCGTCGAGACTGATCTCGACGAATGTTCCCAGCAGAGGCCTGGCGCGCCGCAGATTAGCGGAAGTGGCTGGCATGATAGGTCAGGACCTTCTTCACGCCCTCGGTCAGATGGGTCGATGACAGCGTCGCACCCGAGATGTTTCGAATATCGGAATTAATCCGAACCTCGTTCTGGCTGCTCTTTCCGACGAATTGCCCGAGCCAGCTGGCATCATGCACCTCGCCGCCATAGGATTCGCGGTAGTTCAGGATTTCGACCTTGCGCACGCGCCCGTCCGGTCCGATCGCTACCGTGTAGTCGATCAGAAGGTGCTTGCCGACGACATGGTCGTAATAGAAGTAGCCGCCATTGCTCGCCTTCCAGACCCGACCGGCTTGAACCTCGGTAAAGCTCGCGCCGGGAAACGCAGCCTTCTGCGCCTCCTCGACGCTCATATACTGCATGGCGTAGCCCGGCGAAGCGACCGACATGATGGCTGCCGCGGGCACCGTCCATTTCAACCAGCTGCTCATCGTGCCCCCCTCAAATCCGTTTTCATGTCACATCCTCCCTTGCAACCGGCGCCTGTCTCTTCGACAGCGAATGACCACTCTCGCTTCGAAAAGACGGCTGTCGGCGACCGTCTATTTCAGCTTGCCGCCACGCAGCACGCGGCCGCTTGCAAACCATTCCGATTGTCAGTGCCGGCTTAGTAAGTGGTCCGATTGCGGCGAATTGCCGCGTCGAAATTGGCGATTTGCCGGAGCGGCTGAGGAATAACGATGTTGCTGACCGTGCTTTCACCGCACAAGCGCCGCGGTGTACGGCACGCGTCCGTCCGAGCCAAATAGAGGCCTGCGTCCTATCGTCGTCAGTCTCGTCGGCGCCGCCAGTGCGGCGCCGACATCTTTAGCTGGGGTCCGCGCGACTGCGCCTACCAGGGCATCTGGTTCATCGCTTCCCATGGCGAGGCGCCATAGGGCGACGGGACCACCTTGATCTTCGCCATCATGCCCCCGTCCTCATGTTCGAGGATGTGGCAGTGGTAGACGAACTCGCCGACCTGCGAGAACGGGATATCCACCACCACGGGCTTGGAGGTGCATTGCCCGTTGCGCCACTGCTCGATGGTGCAGACGCCATTCTGAGCGTCCATCACCTCCGGCACGTTGGGAGTCGCCACCCCGAGCGGGACGTTGTCCTGCAGCATGCCGCCGCCGATGTTCTTGTTGAACGAGACCGCAAGCGGCGTGTTCTCCCCGGCCTTGCTGTTGATGGTCCTGAACCGCGTCTGGTGGATGTGGAAGTTGTGGTTCTCCGTCGAGAGCTGCACCAGCTCCCAGGTCTCGTGAACCGGGCGCTGTCCGGCGGCGAGCGGCAGGCAGACGATGTTCTGCGCAGGATCGAACTGACTCACCGGAAGCTGCGTTCCGGGCACGGGGTTGCCGTTCTGATCGACCTCCTCATAGCCGAGGCCGAACGTGCCGTCGTCGTTGAGATCAGCCAGACCGAAGAAGATCCGGCGCCGATGTCCAGGGGGCAGCGGGCGACAGCCGTCGCGCAGCGGCGCGGCATTCGCATACGGGACCTTCGCATCGAGGATGCCGGAGGGCTGCATCGTGGCCAATGCATCGCCTCTGATGTCCATCGCATAGGCAATGTGGTTGCGCCAGCCATGCTGATGGAAGCGAACCTTGGCGAGATCGACGGCCGGCCATTGGTCACCGCTGCCCATGGTCAATCCGGCCATCTTGAACGTCGCCGACCCGCCACGCCCAGAGCTCGCGATCGCTCCAGTTTGAGGATCACGATAGGTGACGAAGACCTCGGTGCGCGAGCTCGGCATCATCACCATCTGGGTGACGCAGACCGGCTTGGAGTGGAAGCGCGAGGTCGGCAACGGCGGACAAGCCACCACGCGGAAGCGGGCGCCCCCCAGATGGACCATCGTGTCCATCGTCGTGTCCTGCGGCAGGTTCACGCTGACGCCGTCGACCGAGATGAGCTGCATGATCATCGGCTTCTGGGTCTCGTCGTCGGTCAGCTGGAGATTGTAGGACAGGCTTCCTGAGGCATTGGTCAGCCGCCAGACCTCACCGTCCGGATCGGTCACCTTGATCTTCGGGAAGGTCCTGCCGTTGACCGTGAAGTACCATTTGCCGCCGCTGAAATTCGTGCCGCCATCGGCCGACGCATCGACCCCGGGGCACGATCCTTCACGCACTTCGGAGCTGTCCGCCGGGAACTGGGCGCAGAAGCCCGGATCCTGCTGATTGATCACTTCGCCCGGTTGGACGTTGACCGCGCCGCTGTCGAAGTTGACGGCGCCGCCGGGAGCGACCTGAAGATCCTTCAGGATCAGATGGCGCACGCTCGCTTCAGGAAACGGCGTATCCCTCGCGTCGCCATGTGCATAGTCCGAGACTTCGCCGACCGAGATGATCCCCGCCAAGCCTTGCGAGACCTGATTGAGCGAGATGCCATGGATGTGAGGGTGAAACCAGAACTGTCCGGACGGATGATTCCGCGGGATGTTGATGCGGAAATCCGCATAGTCCATCTTGTTCGAGCCGTGCTGATGCGTGGTCTGCGGCACCGGCATGCCGTTGGCGGAGTTGAAGATCTGGACGAACACGTAGTCGCCGAACGTCGGATCGTTCAGCGTCGGCGCACGCGGCTCCACGATCAGCCCGTGCGTATGCAGGTTCGTGGGATTGCGAAACAGATTGGCCTGACCGGGGTCGGTGTTGTGATTGACCTTAGCCGGGTCGAGCTGCGGCAGCTGGTTCACCAGCCTGATCTTCAGCGTGTCGCCCTTTTGCAGCGCGAGGCGTACGCCGCCATACTCCGCCACCGCGGCGCCGGCGGGACAGGTGTTACCCGATGCGGGCCTCCGGCAGATCTCATAGACCCAGCCGGTCGGGTTCATGGGCGAGCCGCCCGGCGGAGCATAGGTGATCGTCGAGATCGGCTTCGCCTTGGCGATCATCAGGAGGTCCAGGACTCCGTGCCAGCTCCTGAACACCGTCGGCTCGGCCAGGTCATGGGCTCGCGCAGCGCCGCCTGCCAAGGACAAGCCCGCCAGTAGCGCGGCCGCTGATATCAATGTTTTCTTCGTTGGCTTCCGCAGACACCCGACTAACATGCCTGATCCCCATTTGGCTTCGAGACTAAGATCGGTGCGAAGCGTTGCCGCTTCTTCGGCGCAGCCTTCCACGAGCGCTGACTCCAATCGTCAGCAATGCGCCCTCGCACCCTCCCCTTTTTGGCTATGGATCTCGGATGTCTCCTTTGTGACCGTTTCTTTCGCTTTGTGAGACTCTGGGCACGCTGTTCAAGAATCGATCTAATCAGACGAACAAACAACCGCTGTGTGCGCACGCCGCACACCGCGCGACACAAAAACGACAACCAGCCTGCTTAGTTCGTCAGCTACGACCTTCAGACCATCGCGGATGGCGTGTCGTCTCGGGGATCGTCGATCGACGCTCCGCCGATGATCCGCCTCAAGGAGACCTGGGAATGCTGCTTGCTGTTGTTCTCGCATGGACCTGCAATGTAACCGGCATGGCCTGCGGCGCACCGACCACCGAGATCATTCAGAAAGCCTATGAGCAGGAAGCACCGGCATCGGGTGTACGGCACGACAAGGGCCTCAAGATTGTCGAGGCAACCTGCGGCAAGGGAGACGAGAACGGGCGCTTCCTGTGTCAGGTGTCGTTCGTCTCCGAGGACGATCCGGACAAGCGCCTGTATTTCGATATCGTCTCAGCCGCGCTGACCGACAAAGGTTGGGTTCTGACCAGCGGACTGTGCAAGCGCTGAAGACGCAGGGACGTTCCTGACTTCTCCAGAAGGCCGGCCGCGCCCCTGCGGCCGTATCATCATCCCCCGTTGTCCGCGTTCAGAGTTGCCGGCGCCCTGAGCGTTGCCTCTGATGCATGCGGAGCAGCCTCGACTCGGGCGACAGGAAAGGCGGCCCTGCTTGCGCCAATGGAGGAGCGGTCGGCGTCACCGGAGCTTCCGCGATGTCCGGCGCGACGGGACTTATCAGTTGTCCGGGTTGCTGCGTGAAATACAGAACGACGACGTCTTCGCCCTTCTTTAGCGTGGCCGACCTCGCCTCGACGTGACGCAAAGTCCAGCCCTGGTAGTCCGCGCCGGTCCTGATGCGCAATGGCGTCTTGCTGCTTGGATCGACGAAGACCGCGAGGCCTTGATTGCCGTTGACGACGGTTCCGACGAGCGACAGCTGCGGCCGCTCCGGCCGGACCGGCTCCTGCACCTCCGGCGCGGCCACGATGGCCGGCGGAGGCGCTTCAGCCGGCGGCGGACGCCGCGAGGGCGAGAAGATCGGACGGTCGCGCGTGGCTGAGAGTCGATCAAGTGGAATCGCCCAGAGTGGATTGGCGGCCTGCCTCTGCGAGTTGGATGCGAGTGGCGCACCTTGCGCCGGCGCTGGTGGCTGCTGATCGGAGATCGCGGAAGCCGAATCGATCCTGGGCCCCTCAGCAAACGCCGGCGCTGCGGCGAGAACGCAGCAACAGCCACTGGCGATCATTTGGATCAGCGACCTCATCGCGGGCCCTGCCATTGTCCGGACACCGTCATCATGATGCGCAGCTTGCCACCCGTGGCGGCCGCGGACCCGCCACCCTCGGCGACGAGTTCATCGACGAACAGACACGGCATCCCAGCCTCGAGATCGTAGAGAATTGGCTGCAGGGCAGCCTGATCTGCCTCGAAATTTGCGCTGACGCTGATCTGCCGCGCCTTGGCGGGCGGGCTCCGCACATCCACCTGCGACGACGATACGATGCCGCCATGACGACTCACCACCTCATTCACCCGCTGCACCAGCGCCGCCCCGGCCACGGTGACGCTGGAGCCCTCCAGAAAGGCCGATCCGGTCACGGCTGCCGCATCGCTTCCGTGCTCGCGCGCAAAAGCCATGCTGTGGGCGTCGAGCAGACGCAGCGTATCGGTCAGCGCCCCCAGTTCGGCGCGCTGATCGAGCAGGGTCTTGATGGGCAGCGCGGTCGCCACGCCTAGCGCTATCAGCAGTCCGACATAGACCGCGGCGGCCATGCCGGGCGAGGCCGGGGTGCGCGCGAACGTCCTTGCCATACTCATGTGCTGCCCCCAAAGTAAGCCTTGAGGCCGACCTCGATGTGGAAGCGCTCTCCGGCGTCATCGGCCGCGCGCGTCGTCGGCGCGGAGAATGTCGCTTGATTGAAGTGCGCCGATTGTTCGAGCAACCCAATCAATGCGGGCGCATCACGGCTGATGCCAGTGATCTGCAGCTTGTTCCGGTCGATCCGCAGCTCGGTCACATAGGTCTCGTCCGGCAGCACGCGGGAGAGCGCATCGAGCACCAGCACGCTGGCGGCCCTCTCCTGCTTGCTCCGCAGCAGCGCACCGAACGCGCTGTTGTCAGCCCCCTCGACGCCGAGCCGCAGCGTTGCGCGCCGCTCGGATACACGTTGCGACAGCACGCGCTGCTGCTCTTCGAGCCTTCCACCCAGAATGCTGGTGATGCCGAACGATAGCGTCGCCGCCAGCGCTGCCACGACCAACGCGGCGGTCAGAATGCGACGGACGCGCCCTGCATCCAGCGGTCCGCGCAGGTGATGCTCGATCAGCCTCGTTGCCTGTGGCTTGGCGCGTTCGTGCGGAGGGCCCTGGGGAGCGGCGATCAGCACGACGCAGGCGGCACGCCAGGACTCCGCAAGCCGAATGAGTGGATCGATGCTCGTCCTCGGCGCGGCGATGACGGTGGTCTGAATGCGGTCAGCCGAAATCTCGACCGGCGCCGTGCTGCCGAACACCGCGTCCTGCGCCGTCCACGGCGTCAGCCGATCGATCTGCGAGCGGACCATCGGCTCCAAAAATTCGACGGCCCGCTTGGGGAGTTCCAGCGGCCGCCAAAGAAAACGGTCGGGCCGCAGCGTCACTTCGATCCGGCGGCCTCGCACGAGGTCCAGCCATTTGTCAGGAAGCCGCCGCATGGCCGCTTCGCCACCCGACAGGAGAAAGGAATGATCAGGCGGTCCGGATCGCCCCGTCGACTTGACGACGAAGACATTGTGCTCGGTCTCGATCAGCTGCACCGAGGGCTTGAGATTGAGCCGGCCGATCATATCGACGATCGCTTCGGCGGCAGACCCGATCCAAGCTGCGAACTCGCCGCGCGCGGCCATTGCCATTCTCATCACAGCGCCTTTCCTGACGATCTGAGCATCACCGGGCTTGCGACATCGTCCCGCCACGACAAGATACGGTACGGCTCGTCGCTGTCGCCCAGCAGGATGACGGCCTCGACCGCAGCGCGCCGCCCCGCATCGAAGGCGATCGTGATCCCCACGCGGAAGGCGTCGCCGACCTCCAGCGTCGTCCCGACACGCGCAGCTCCCAGCGCCGATGCCAGCGATCTCGCCTCGCGACGCAGGCCGGCGCGCTGCTCCAGGAAGCTCTTCAACACATCCTGAGTCATTCCGGGAAGCGCGGCGACGACTTCGGGCGCGGCCTCCAGCGGATCGATCTCACGCCGCCCACTGAAGACGGTTACGAACGGCATCGCCTGGTCGACCAGGGCCGGCGGGATCTTCAGCACCAGACGAAGCTCCTCGACATTTACAAAGGACGCTCCACGCGGCGTGTAGTCCATCCCCGCGGTTCGATAGAGCTCACGCTCGGGATCAGCAGCGTTCTCGGCGGACGGGGTCCGCCAGCCGATGATCCGCTCGGCATACTCATTGGACCTGTCGGCGCGAGCGCCCAGCGCGGCGAACAGGTTGGCAAGCATCTGCTTTGGCGCATGATTGAGGTCGATCCGGCCCGCTTCGGACCGGAATGCGACCGACACCTGCGCATGGTCGAGCCGGAATGAGAACGCCCCTGCCGGCGGCCGCTGCAATTTCGGCGTAGCCATCAACTTGAACGCGGCAAGCTCAAGACCCGCAGAAGCCAGCGCGCCGGATCGCACCCGGGCATCGTCGAGCGACAGACGTTGGACGGTACTGACGAGATAGGCCGAGAGGGCTCCGGCCAATCCCGCCAGCGAGACGAGAATCCAGAGCGCAGCAACGAGAACGAAGCCGCCTTCGCGATCTTGGCTTAAAGCATCTGTTGAAATGGCAGCGCTTCGCATGGTCATGGCTCCGATCGCGTGGCGGCGCGCCCGACCGTGACGTCCGCTTGCGGCATCTGTCGGTCGCACGGCCGGTCTGTCGCACTACACACGCTGTCGGCCGGAGCCGAGATATGGATCAGAGCGATCCGTGAGATCGATGGCGCGCTCGCATCGGCCGTGCTGCGCACCGTCACCCTTACCGCTGTCGGCAGCTTCTCGGCGCTCTGCCACGACGGCGTCCAGTTCCGGTCCGCCCCTGCATAGGCGAACGAGACGCGATATGGCGGCTGAAGCAGCACGACAGGATCGGCCAGCTCACGAGCGGTGCCGGGCGCGAACGCAGCGCGCTTTCGGACGAGCGCCGCGTTTTCGCCGTCGCCAGATTCGGAGATGCGAACCAGATCGAGCCCGCGGCCACTCCGGGGTCCCAGCGCCAGCCTGACAAACGCGACCGACGTCTCCGATCCGTCGAACAGAACAGACTTGGTCTGAGCATCCGGCCGGATGAACTCCGCGGCCGCGATGTCGGCGCTGATGCGGTCGAGCGCGACGCTCAAGGATTCGTTGCGCTGGATGCGATGCAGGCCGCGATCCCAGTTCGGAATCCATTGCGCGGTGATCGCGGCGAGGGCCGAGATCAGCAGCCCCATCAGCGCCAGCGCGACCAAGACTTCGATCAACGTAAAGCCGGCCTGCGGATCGTTGGAGCGGCGCGCCATCACTCGGCCTGCCTCCGGAACAGGCGGATCGTCTCGAGCTCCATGGTGGCGCCGGAGGGCGATCGAACCTGAAGCGTGATCCGTTGGGGTATCCAGGCGGATGCACCGGCATCGGTTGCGAATGGCTGCGCCTGTGCGCGCCAGGCATGAGCCATCGTCTCCCCGGATTCCGTCCGCGCAGCCGACAGACGCGAGGGGAAGGCCAGCCACAGCGCATTATGAGCAGCCTGCACCAAGGCGACATGCTGCTCCAGCTTCCGGCTCCCACGGCTCGACGAGCCCATGAGCGCCGCGATCGCGACCAGCGAAACCGCCACGATCGCGAGCGCCACCAGGGCCTCGATCAGGGTGAACCCGGCGGCCCTGCTATGGTTGGGTGACGCCAGCATGCGATCCCACTTCGATCCTTCCTGTCAACCAGTTGACGCGAATTTGGTAGCCGGCATCGAGATGCGTGAGCGTGATGACGCCGCCACACGACATGCCTGAGCCGAAGAAGCTGATGGAATCGAACGACGGCCGGTCGTCGCAATTGCGCGGCAGGACCGTCTCCAGCCGAACATCGTCCGGAAAACGGACAACTCGACCGCTGGTCCCTGAGCGGATCGTCCGCGCCCGCGCATCGACGCGCGTCGTGATCGCGAGACCACCACTGATGGCCGCATTTCGATCGGCCTTCAACAACGCGGCGGCCTCGAGTGCATAGGCTTCCAGCCGCGGCCGCGAGGTCTGCCTGGACATCGCCGGCAACGACACGGCCGCCATCAACGCGACAACCGCGAGCACACACACCACTTCGATGAGCGTGAAGCCGGCCGTGCGGCCGTCACGATCATCCATCCCTATCTCACACCGCCGGCAACCGACGAGGAGATGTCGGTGGCGAGATCGGTACCGCCCTCCTGCCCGTCCGATCCATAGGAGACGATTTCGTAGGGCACCTGCTGTCCCGGAGATCGGTAGACATAGGCATGGTTCCAGGGATCGCTCGGAACGTTTCCTCCCTTGAGATACGGTCCGGCCCAGCCCGGAATGGTCGATGCGGGCCGGACCAGCGCGGCCAATCCTTCCGACGTCGTCGGATAGCGACCGGTGTCGAGGTAGAACAGATCGAGCGCGCTCGAAAAACTCTGGATCTGAATTCGCGCGGTCTTGACCCGGGATTCGTTCAGCGACGACAGCACGCGCGGGCCGATCAAGCCCATGATCATGCCGATGATGGCGATGACGACCAGCATCTCGACCAAGGTGAAGCCGCTCTCAGGATCATCGCATCCGATATGGCTGCGGGCTGATGTGTTGGAGTGATCGTCCATGATCTCTATCCGACGAGTTGCGTCACCGACAGGAGCGCGCTCATCACCGATACGATGAGGCCTCCGACGACGGCGCTGATGAGGATGATTGCGGCAGGCCCGACGATGCCCACGATGCGATCGAGGCTGCGCTGCAGCTTGGCCTCGTAGAACTCGGCAATGCGGCCGGCGAGCACCGGAAGCTGTCCGGTCTCCTCGCCGATCCGGATCATCCGCGTCGCCATCGGCGGCAGAATGTCCACCGCCGCCACGGCCTCGGACAGCTTTCCGCCATGCCGCACGCGGTCCGCCGCAGCGCTCCACGCTGCACCGCTACCGGTGACCGACATGATATCGACCAGGATTCGCAAGGTGGCCGTCAGCGTCAGCCCGCTGCCGAGCAGGATGGCGAGGTTGCGGCAGAACACGCTGGTGCGGTACGACCGGAACACGCTCGCAAGGCCCGGCAGCCGGCAAAGCCACGCCATCACAGCGGCCCGCACACTCGCCCGGCCCAGCAACAGAACACTCGTAGCGATCATCGCACTGGCCAAGAGCGCGAGAACGGGACCGTTGCCGCGCAGGAAGTCCGAGATGTCGAGAAATGTGGTGATAGTCGCATCGCTCCTGGCGCCGAAGTCGCGCAGCACGGTCGAGAACTGCGGGAGCACGACGACAAAGAAGAACAGCATCACCAGACAGGCGGCGATAAGGACAAACAGCGGATACTGCATCGCATCGGTGAGCTTGCGGCGCGTCGCTTCCGCGCGAGACCGCTCGGCACCGAGCATGTCGAGCACGTGATCGAGCGTCCCGGAGGCTTCGCCGACCCGCACCAATGCGAGATACATCGCGGGAAACTGCCGAGGATGATGCGCCAGCGCCTCGGCAAGGCTCTCTCCAGCAAGGATGCTGGATCGCAAGCGGCAGACGATCGGGCGCAGCTTCCCAATATCGGCATCGCCCGCGAGAAGGTCGAGCGCATCCTCCAGCCGCGCGCCCGCCTTCAGCAACAATGCCAGGTCACGGGTGAAGATCGTAACATCGGCCGCAGTCGGACCACCGAACCAAGCCAACGTGTCCCGCGCGACGGCGCCCGCCGCCTTCTCCTCGAATGTCTCGATCGGCAACAGACGCAGATATTCGATGCGATCCATCACCTCCTTGGACGTCGCGGCCGAGATGGTGCCGTGTACGACGTCACCAGTCTCGGTCAGGGCGCGATAGCGGAATGTGCTCACCGGCTCACCGTAACGTTGTGACGCGCAGGACTTCCGCGACCGACGTCGCTCCGGCCCGGCACTTGGCGGCGCCGTCATCGAGCATCGTCGTCATGCCCCGGCGAATAGCGGTACGGTCGATCGCGCTTGCGTCTGTCGAGCCCTGGATCAGCGAGCGGATCTCCGGATCGAGCTCGAGAACCTCGAAGATGCCGAGCCGGCCGCGATAGCCGGCGCCGCCGCAACTGTCACATCCGACAGGCTCATAGACGGTCTCACCGATGTCGAAGCCGACCGCCGCATAGCGCGGGTCGGCATTGAGATCGCCGGCGCTCAGCGTTCGCTTCGCCCTGCAACGGTCGCAGAGCCTGCGGACCAGCCGCTGCGCGATCACCGCCCGCAGCGTCGAGCGAAGCAGGAAGTCCTCCACGCCGAGATCGAGCAGCCGCGGCACCGCCGCCGCAGCATTCTCGGTGTGCAGCGTCGTCAGCACGAGATGGCCGGTCAGCGCCGCATGCACCGCGACGTGGGCGGTCTCGCCGTCGCGCACTTCGCCGACCATGATCACATCGGGGTCCTGACGCACGAACGAACGCAAAGCCGAGGCAAAGGTGAGCCCGATGGCCGGCTTGACCTGCGATTGGTTGATGCCCGGCAGCTCATACTCAACCGGGTCCTCAATGGTGAGGATCTTCCGCGTCGGCTCGTTGAGGACCGACAGCGCCGTCGCCAGCGTCGTCGTCTTGCCGCTGCCTGTCGGACCGCAGATCACGATCATGCCATGCGGCAGCGCCAACAGCCGGCGGAGCGACCGGTCGTCGTGAGCGGAAAAGCCGAGCTTCTCGATCGAAAGCAGTCCGCGATCCCGCGGCAGCAGCCGGATCACCGCGGACTCGCCATGTTGCGTCGGCATCACTGCAACGCGCACGTCCAGCTCGGAGCGGCCGACCTGCAGCCGTGCAGCGCCATCCTGAGGCAACCGCCGCTCCGCGATGTTCAGGCCGGCGACGATCTTGATCCGCGAGATCACCGCTTGCGGCAGCACGCCGGCAGGCGCCGGAAGCTGCTTCAGCAGACCGTCGACGCGCATCCGGATCGACAACCCGCTGCGCATCGCCTCGACATGGATATCGCTCGCACGCAGCTCGACCGCCTGCTCCAGCAGGTCGTTGACTGCGCGCACCACCGGCGCTCCCGCTGCGAGGTCGCGCAGGCCTTCAATGTCGTCCTCGCGCAGTTGCGGCTGCGGAGCTTCGGTGCGCCCTTCGCCATGATCATCGTCGGCGAGCCTGCTCAGCGCCGTGGAGATATCCTCAGCCGAGGCCACTACCAGTGCGACGGGACCGCCGAACACCAGCTCGGCCGCACGCGCGGACGCAGTGTCGCGCGGATCGGCGACCGCAAGGCATCGCCCATACCGTGCCGATTGAAACGGGAAGACGACCGTCTCCCGCAGGAAACGCCAAGAAAAATGGTCGACCAGCGGCTCGGCCGCCAGAAGGTCGGAGAGCGCGATCCGCGGCAATCCGAGTTGCCCTGCGATCTCATCGGCGAACCCGCCCGACCTCGTATCGACAGCGGTTTCCGGTCCCTCATTCCGCTCGGGCCGCGAGCCGCCGAAACGGGCGAACGCGTGGCCCTGCGGGTCGTCGGTCGGGCGATGATGAGAAGTCGAGACCATGGCGCTTCCCGTGATGGACCGGACCCGATCCCCTCATGCCGTGGGTACGGGATCCTTCATCTGAGACCCTTCGTACTCGAATGCAAAGATGACACTTATGAGATCGTCGACTTAGAACTACTACAAACTTGACGCCGATGCCTCACGGCGCGGTCTTCCAATCCTGCTCTGCTGCCATTCCAGCGAGAGATGCTGCCCCTCGATGATCTGTTCGTGCGACATCTTCGATGCGACCGCATTGCGAATTCGCAAGTACGGCTCACGCTGGCGCTGTGATGCCGCGGCCGCAGCGAGGCTCAGCCATTTATAGGCCAGTACGACGTCCTGATCGACGCCGTGCCCCTTGTCGTAGCTCAGCCCGAGCAGATGCTGAGCCGCAGGATCGCCGTGCTCGGCGGCAGCGATGTAGAGCTCGGCCGCGGCATCGTAGGATTGCGGAACGCCGAAGCCGTTGTCGTACATGTAGCCGAGCGCGGTCATGGCGCGCGGCTGCCCGCGTTGCGCCAAGGGCCCCAGCAAAGCGGCCGCACGAGTGTAATCGCCGCGCGCGAGCGCCGCCCATCCGTCGGCACGAGGTCGGGCGTCAGCTGCAGCAAGCCCGATCGTGAGCGCGAGAACGCTGACAGTCATGCTCGAGTGCCCTCTCATCGACTGGCCCGCGACGTCTGGAGGGCGCTCGTCGACACCGGCCTGATCGTGCCCCGCAACTTTGAGCGAAGCTCCTCCGCGACATAATGGGCATCGGTGCCGTCGCGGATGATCTGCGGGCGAATGAAGATGATCAGCTCGGTCCGGCCGCGGCTGCGATCATTGTTGCTGAACAGCTCGCCGAGGCCAGGGATCTGGTCGATCCCCGGGACGCCATTCCGCGTCCCCTGATGGGTCTCGCTGATCAGACCGGCCAGCAGCACCGTCTGACCACTCGCCACCGCAACCGAGCTCTTCACCTTGCGCTGCGCCACCGTGGGCGTGAGGCTGTTGGCCGTCTGCGGCGAAACGTTGCTGATCTCCTGCTCGACCTCGAGCCGGACATTGCCGTTCTCATTGACCCGCGGCGCGACTCGCAGAATGATTCCCGTGTTGCGGTAGTCGATGGTGTTCACGACGGTGTTGTTGGTCGTCAGAACGGTGGCGCTGCCGGTCGACACCGGCACCTGATCACCGACCTGCAAGGTGGCCGCCTGATTGTCGATCACCACCAGCGAAGGATTGGACAGCACTTTGACGTCGGTGACGGTATGCAACGCGCTCAGGATCGCACTCGGCTGCGATTCCGAGCCGATCAGAAAGTTGAATCCAGGGAATGCGCGATTCAGGAAGGCATTGGTGATCGTCCCGGCCGCCGATGCGACCGTCGCCGGCGCCGACGTCGAGCTGGTGTTCAGCAGCGAGCCCTGGTCCGGTCTCAGGCCCAGATTCTTGCTGGTGAGAAACGCCTGCACACCGTAGTTCAGATTGTCGTTCAGCGTGACCTCGGCAATCGTCGCATCGATTGCGACCTGCAGCTGCGGACGATCGCACTGCCGCAGCGTGGCCTCGATGATGCGGTAGTTTTCCCGGTCGGCATAGATCAGAAGCGTGTTGTTGACGATGTCGGGCGTGATCCGCACGCCGTCCATCAGCGGCTTGCCGCCCGCGCCAGACGTGCGCGGCTCAGCTCCGGCATCGGCTGCGACCTGCGTCGGCGGCGGTGCTCCACCAAAGCCACGGTTGGCGACCAGTCCATTGTTGCCCGGCTGTCCCGAGAAGCTGCCGCTCGACTGCCCCGTCGTGCTGGCGGCCGAGAGCCGCTCGCTGCTCGACGTCGACATGGCGCCAGATCCGGGAGCGAGATCGGTTGACGACACATCCGCGCTGCTCGCATTGCCCGTGAACATCTCGTTCAACACCCGGGCCATCTGTCGCGCTTCGCCGTACTTCACGCGGTAGACGTGGACGCTGTTGCGAAGCGTGTTGCCGGCATCCAGCCGCTTGATCCAGGTCTCGGCGGTGTGGAGCAGCGCTGGCTTGCGGCTGATCACCATCACCGCATTCATCCGGCTGACGGTCTGGAACTTGACCATGTTCTGACCGAGCCCACTGTCGCCCGTATCCATGATCTTCTCGAGCTCGGCCACGATCGGCTCGGGATTGCCGTTGGTGATCGGAAAGATTCCAACCGATTGTCCGCGCATCCAATCCGCATCGAAGCTGAGCGCGGCATCGACCGCGGTGCGGCGCTCCGCTCCCGTTCCCTGGATCAGCAGCAGGTTACGGCCAGGATCGGCCCGTACCATTCCGGGCTTGAGCGCGAAGCTGTCGAGCAGCTTCAACAAGGTCGGTGCCGAGACATATTGCAGCGGCAACGCAGTAATGCCGTAGCCGGCCTCAGTCGAGCCTCCGGAGGAGTCGACGGTGCCTGCCCCCGCCGCCTCCCCGAGCGGAATCAGCCGATAGCCCGAGCCGTCGCGAACCAGCGCCGTTCCCGACAGGCGAAGTGCGTTTTCGAGGACATAGACCACGTCCGATTTCGGCACCGGGCGGACCGACGACAGACTGACCGTGCCCTGGAGTCTCGGATCGATTGAGTAGCCGACGCCGAGGATGTCGCCGAGCACCACCTTGGCCACCGTTGCGATCGGCGTATTCTCGAAGTTCAGCTCGAACCCGTTTCCGACCGCCTGCGAATGCGCCGCGACCTCCTGAATGGGAAGCGCGTTCGCAGCCGGCACTTCCGCGCGTGCGTCGCGTGCACCTCTTGCATCGTCGTTGCCGCCGTAGATCTCCGCGCGCGCACGGCGCGCGGCCGGCGACTGTTCGGGCATGACTTGCTTCGGATAGCGCGGCGAAAGATCGAGCCGCCCGACCTTGTCCATCACGTCGTCGCCGCGGTTGTCACTTCCAAGCGTCGCCGGATTGCATCCCGCAAGCGTCACCGACATCACCGCCAGCGTTGCAAGCATGCGGCACCGCAGCCGGCCTCGACTCAATTCACCAATCTCTACCACTCGCGCGCCCACCCGCTGTGTCGAGTCCTTCGTCACGTTCCCCGGGACAGGTGGATCTTCGATCCGTCCCGGGGACCACTCTCGGAATTGAACAACAGGCCGCTCTCTCGAAGGTAGCGGCCTATCCGTCACGCCCTACCAGAGCCAGCCCACACCGGCGAGAACCCGGTCGGACATCGCACCGGTCGCGCTGTGATCGATGACCTTGGTGTAGTTGATCTTGTAGACCAGGCTCGGATTGGGGAAGATGGCCAGACCGACATCGTGGAACGTCATGTCGCCGCTTCCCGTGGGGTTGTTCAGACCATTGAGAATGTCGGCACCGAGCATGCCCGACGTCTGGAAGTTCTGGCGCGTGTAGCGATAGAACGGCACGATGTCGTAGTCGTTAGGCGCCCTGAAGTGATAAGCGACCTCGGCCGAATATCCCCACATGCTCTTGCCGACATTGTTCGTGTCGTCGAGATCGTTGTTGGCCCGCAGGTTCTCCGGATTGGAGAAGTGCACATAGGCATATTCGCCGCGGAACTCGAGCCCGGTATTGGGAACGCGATACCGAGCCTCGGTATTGAAGATCGTCATCGCATTCCTGCCGAGCGGAGTCTCCGTCCCGTCAGCCTGGGTGGCATAGGCGCCGCGCGGCGTGACGTTCGGCGAATAATAGATCGCCGAACTGCCGGCAAATCCGGGGAGGAACGACGGCGCATAGCTCAGCCGGAACGTATAAGCGAGCTCATTGCTCATCTGGCGGAAGTCGCCGATCGGCGCGCGCGAGAGTGCGAGCGCCTCCGAGCCGCTGATGCCGGCCTCGTAACCGCCGGGCGTGATATGGCCATTGTCGCCACGATGGCCGAAATCATCGCCGAAATCCTCGGCGCTCTGGCTGACCTGGAATTGATAGTTCAACCCGTCCACGATCTTGCCGTAGAAGCCGGCGGACGGCGCATACCAGGTCGTCGGGATCAGGCCGTTGGCGAGTTCGGGTCGCTGCACGCTATAGAACAGCGTCGGCTCATGATAGAGATTGGTGAACGAGATCGGGATCAGGTCGATACCCGGCGAGCGTAAGGTGAAGTGGTCGTTGAACTTGATGTCGAAGAAGGCCTGCTCGACCTCGACGGCGCCGTGCAGCTTGTCATCGTTATCGAACGCGGTGCCGCCGTGCTCCCATTCCAGCTCCGCATTGAACGTGATGTTGTCGCTGACCTGATAAGTCGGCAGCAGCACCAAGCGGGCCATGTCGAAGCCGTTCTGCCATTGGCCATTAGCGGCAGGGTTTTGCATCGAGCCGAGCTTGATCTCGCCATACATGCCGATCCGCATCCCCGGCACCGGCGACGGGGCCGCGCCGAACAGATCTCTTCCGGGCGGTGGCGCTGCCTTGTTGAGATCAGCGGCGGGGAGGAATTTCGGCTTGGGGTCAGAATCCGCGAATGCTGCGGCCAGTCGGGAGACCGGAGACGGAGACTGCGGCTCGGAGGCTGCTGTCGACGCCGACTTGACGTCCTTCGGACTGGCAAGCGCCATGGCGTTGACGCCCGCCTGAGAGCCACCCTGCGCGGCGCCGGATGCCTTCGCGACGCCTGCTTGAGCGTCCTTCCCGTTCAACCCGACCGGATCGGAGGGGCGCCTGGATGCGAGCGACGCGGATTGCCCGACACCGGCCGCCTTCTTCGCCTTCGCGTCCTTGAGCTCGCCCTGCAGCGTGTTGATGCGCTGCTCCATGGCATCGAGCTTCGCCATCAGCGCCTTGACCGCCGCGCTCTCGGCAGGCCGCGAACGCGCCTCCTCAGCCCGCACGGCCCCGGCGGTGAGCGCCAAGGTGGATACTGCGGCAAGCAGAGACGAGCAGAGTATTCCGCGATTGCGAACTGATCGAGCACCATGACGAGCGGTCGACGCAACAGAGTGTGGAGATGCCGGATCGCCGGCGCGCTCAATACTGCAGCTAGTCAATCTCATCAGTCAGACCTCCCCATGATTGTCGCGCGGACGTAGATCCCCTGCCCGCGCGACCGAAACTGCTCGCGCACAACTGCAAGCCATTCGCGCTAGAGGCGGGCGATGTCGATACTTGGGCTCGCGAGCGATGTCCGCGTGTCAGCACTTTGACTACGCGGGCCAACGACGCTCGAACGAGCGAGGCGGCGCCTTGCTCGGAGGCCGGGGAACGGCGCCTTCAGACCGAGCTAAGTAGTTCAATTGTCGATGAATTGCCCTACGCGACATCCGCGTGACGCGAATGCCAGACCCGCACTCTGCCTGGTTGCATTCGCGGGCTTACGGCGCGTCTTGTTAGCTGGCGCCACACTTCCGGATCGATTGCCGCACTTCGACAGAGATTGCGGTGAGGCAATGGCGCAATCTTCAATCAGCTCTTGAATTCAGGAGAGAAAAGCTGCCGCAGGCCCGGGCCCAGATTGCGGCGACATGACGCATGGCAGCTGAGGATCTCTGTCATGACGCGGAAATGAATACCTTCGACTGACAATCAAGGCAGCGCGAGCGGAGGAGCATGCCGATCGTTTAAAGAGATTCTAAAACACAATCGTCCCCCGATCGCGGGACTTCTTTGAATGATTGTAAATGAGCTGCTCCGTCGGACTAATCGGGCGTCTCACTAATATCCTCCCCATCATTACGCCGCATTGCCTTCACCTATTGCTGAGGAGTGAGTGTCGCCTGTCCCGCTTGCGAACAGTATTCGTGCCGGAGCTTGGACCGACGACATCAACCGACCGCGCCTCGACTGCAAACGTCGGACCGCCTCAACCGATCGCGGAAGGCGGCGACCGGGGTTCGCTGCAGGGCGGGATGGGGCTGGAAATTTGACGACCGAGAATGAACCGATCGCGCGCTTCACTGCGGCCATGATTGGAGGAGAGTCATGAACGCTATCCATCGGACGGAGGCCACGACTGAGCCGTTGCAGAACCTGCTTAGTCAGCTCCTGGAGACGATCGCCGATGACGCGCTGAAAATAGAGCGTCTGTCAGACCATGAGGTTGGGGACCGACGGCGCTATGCCATCCACCAGCATGAGCTGGAGAAACTGCCTGGCATCACCTTCAATACGTTCGATGCGGACGGGCCGGTCTGGCTTTCCATCGAGCACCTCGCGGCCACCGATCCGCCTGCTGTCGAGAGCGATCTGGCCAAGTGGATCGACGTGTCCTCCGATCCGAACCGCCGCCCACTGGTGCGGCAGCGTGTGACGGTCACGGTGCCGGCGTCGGACAAGGAGCGGATGGTTGCGGATGGGCACGCTCGCGCCGACCTCTGCTCTCCGGCGACCGGACACGACGGCAGCAGCGGGCTCTGGAACGTACGGCTGCACCTGGAGCACCGGAGTGATCTGGTCGAACGCCTGGATCATTATCTCAGCGGTCCCTGGGCTGCGTGGGCGGCGATCGAACGGCCGCGTCGCCGCACCATGGCGGTTCACCAAAGATTACGCGAGATGGCTCGCGCCGCGGAGTCCGGAGAGCACCATCGTGGCTGCGAGATCGTGTGGGGCCTGGGCGTATCGCGATGGCGCCGTCATGGACATGACCTGGACCTCCCGCTGCTCGAACGGCTGGTCACGGTTGAATGTCTCCATGGCTCAGATGCCGAACTCCGGATACGGCCGCGCCTTTCCGGCGCGACAGCCAATCTGAAGGCATTCGAACCGCTCACACCCGCTGCACAGACGGCGGCTCACACGGCCGAGCAAATGCTCGAGCGCGGCGGAGAACTCTCGCCGTTCACGCCTTCCAGCTTCGAGCCCATTCTCAGTGCCATTGGCGCGCAGCTCGATCCGCAAGGCATCTATTGCCCGACATCGCCCGACTCTGCGCTGCTGCTGCCCGATGAGAGCGGGCAGTTGGTCGTTTCGGATCGCTGGGTGATCTTTGCGCGGCCGCGCTCGGAAGCACTGCTGCGGCAAGACATCGAGCGCCTGAGACGAGCGATGGAATACACGTCGTCCACAGAGTGCTGTCTTGCCGGGATGAGCCACCTTCTGCTCGGCGCCCCCGATCACGACGCCCTCGACAGCCCGCGCCGCAGGCTGTCTGGCGTCATTGGCGATCCGATCGATATCGTCCCGGATGTGCACGTGCCGACCGATCGCGGCGACCTGTTCTTCCCGCTGCCGACGAACTCCGACCAGATGGAGATCGTGCGCCAGCTTCGGCGGTCGAACGGGGTCGTCGTGCGAGGCGCAACAGGACCCGACCGGAGGTCCGCGATCGCCAACGTGGTCTGCCACTATCTGGCGCTCGGCCTGCGCGTCCTGATCGTTTCTCGCAACGATTTGACGCTCGCGCTGCTTGCCGAGAAACTGCCCGGTGCCGTTCGTGATCTCACACTGGATCTGACGGGATCCGACAAAGACGTGTTGAAGCACGCCGAGGGCGTGATCGGCCGGCTGCAGTCGATCGTCGACAATGCAAGCCTGCGGGACCAGGCCGAACAGGTCAACACACTCGAGCAGGACATCATCGCGACCAGCCACACCATCAGCCGTCTCGATGATGAGGTCGCCGAGATCGCCAGCCGTACGGCGCTGCGTTCCGGAGACGGCGCGCCGTCATTCGAGCAATTGGCCGAGCTGGCTTCAGATCGCGACGACCATGCGTGGTTCACCGATCGGCCGCTGAAGTTTGTGAGTGACACCGACCTGATCGTTGCAGCGATCGAGCAGGCTCGTGAGGCCCGGCTACGGCTCGGTGACGATCTCGCTTATGTCGATGATCACCTGCCTGAGGTCGAAAGCCTGCCGGATGCCGCGACAATGGCACGTCTGCATCGTGATCTGCAGCCGATTGCGGCGGGGAAGACGACGGACAATGATGACAACCGGCTCGCGCGCCTGGCCATTGCCGCGCTCGATCCCGAGGGTGCGGACCGATTCGCCGGCGATCTCGATGCCTTGGCGGACGCGCATCGGGTCATTGCCGCCGAACCATGGCTCGCCGCATTGTCGCCGGTCGGCGCAACGGTCGATGACATACCTGCCAGCGGCGGCATTCTGGTCGATTTTGCCCGAGACGCATCATCACTATTGGCACGGCGCGCCGGTTTCCTGGTGAAACCGGTGGAGGCGCCCGCAGACGCGTTCACCAGCGATGATTTGCTGGCAGCGGTCGAACGCCTGTCGTCGAAGCAACGGGCGTTTGCGAAAGTGTCGCTGACCGGACGCGCGCTGAAGCCGACGGTGGATGCGATCAAGGTCGCAGGCTTCCCGCCAAAGAGCGCGGCCGATTGGGCCCATGTTCGCGACTATCTCACCTGGCGACGCCACCTGCACTCGCTTGACGTGCGATGGCGGTCGCTGGCGGCAGAGATCGGCGCGCCCCTGCCGCAGCAGGATTCGTCGAACGCGCTCCACGACCACGAGCGGGTCGTCAGGCACGTCGAGGCCGCGATCGTGATGGCGTCGCTCGCGAAGCGGAATGTCCTGACGACCGCCGCGAAACTGTCGATGCCGGAGGGCGAGATCGCCCGGTTGCTGGCTGACGGACCAAGGCTCGCCGTGCTCGCATCCGTCGTCAGGAGCGGCGCAGCCCGGATCAGTCAACAACGGACGGAGCTCACCCGGCTCACCAAGCTGTTTGATGGATCCGGTGCGATCACTGCGCGCGTTCAGGCCGAGGTGCTGTCGCAGATCGGTCGTGATGACGTCGACGCACACGAGATCGAGACGCGCTGGACCGCGGTTGTCACGATGCTGCACAGGCTGCACGACCGGCGCCAGGATATCGAACTCATACAGGAGGTCTGTGCGGCGGCGACCGAGGCCGGAGCGGGAGCGCTCGCCAGGCGCATCAGAACCGAGCCGGCCCGCCAGGACATCGGCGATCCCGTGCTGGTCGTGGATTGGACGGTGGCCTGGAACTGGGCTGTGTTGATGCGCCAGACCGAAGGTCTCGGTCAGCATCAGCGGCTGCAGGATCTGTCGGGCCAGCGCGCGGCGTTGGAGACGAGACTGCGTGAGCTGTTCGAGCAGGTCGTCGTCGCGCGAATGCAGCTCGACCTTGCGCAGAACAGCAGCAGCGCCGTGAGGCAAGCCTTCAACCTGTTCACCACGACGCTGCGGAAATTGGCCACGGCGTGCTCCGGTCCCAGCGCCTCCCGTCTGCGCCAAAAGGCGCGCGAGGCGCTCGAAGCTTGCCATGACGGCATTCCCTGCCACCTGATGCCGGCTTGGCGCGTTGCCGAGCACTTGCCGGCGCGGCTCGGCGCTTTCGATCTCGTCGTCGTCGCCGATGCATCGCAGTCCGACTTGCGCGACCTCACAATTCTGGTCAGGGGGCGCAAGGTGCTCGCGGTCGCAGAAGATCATCCCGCGGAGGAGATGATCGGCGCGCCCGTCCGGCTCGACGGCGCTCCGGTCTCCCTGCGCCAGATGATGCCGCCGAAGGCGGCACTCTGTGAGTTCCTCCAGCTGCTCTTCCCGAACCGGATGATCCGGCTTCGCGAGCACGCCCGCCGTATTGCTCCCCTCGCGGTGTCGATGGCCGGCCCGTCACAGGCACTTGCGCCGCTAC
This sequence comes from Bradyrhizobium sp. ORS 285, assembly GCF_900176205.1. NCBI lineage: Bacteria > Pseudomonadati > Pseudomonadota > Alphaproteobacteria > Hyphomicrobiales > Nitrobacteraceae > Bradyrhizobium > Bradyrhizobium sp. ORS 285. The sequence goes on along the minus strand of NZ_LT859959.1, from coordinate 1,067,093 downwards.
CAGCGCCGGCCCCGGCGGACGACGTCGTCCCGGCAGTCTCAGCCGTGACGCACCCGGCCTCCTCGCTGGAGGATGAGATCGCGACAGTCGCGGAAGGCCTGTCGCTTGCCCGCCAGGACAGGCACGCCGAACCGCCATTGCCAATCCAAGGCCCGGCACCCGAGTGGCTGCGCAGCCGGACGGACCGCGACGAAGCAGAAAGCGATGTGCGAGCCTCGCGCCGATCAGCACGCGCGGTCCCGGCTGAGAGACCGACGATCGTCGCGTATGACGCACCCGTAGCGATGCCGGCAGCCATGGAGATCGCTGCAGCACCGGCGAAGAAGGAGCGCCGGGCACCGGCGGCCGCTGATCAAATCGCCGAGGCAACATCAACAATGGAGGATGTCGCGTCATCCGCCGTCGCGGCACACGAGGCGTCTCCAGCAGAGATGACCGCTGCGCACATTGGGCCAACCCGGTTGCGCAGCTATGCAATCCGCAATCGTCGTTCGACTGATCGGGCGAGCGCGCCGCCGCACCGTTCGCTCCGCCGGCGCGCGGTCGCCGCAGCAGCCGTCATTGTCGTGGCGATGGTCGGCGGAGCCATCTACTGGCGACAACCAGCCGGTGGGATCGCGACCGCTTGGCGCACGGTCTCGAACCAGCTTGCGGCGGTCTGGAATGTCGCCTCGCCTGCGGCCGCATTGCCGGACAGCACCGCACCGCGCAAGGTCACGGCGGAGCGGCTGACGCCGGACGGCCGGCCTGCGGCCGCCGGCGCGGCCGAACCGGTTCAATCGCAAGCGGTGCTGTACCAGGAGGATGCGCAGGATCCGCTCGGCAAGCGCTATCTCGGCAAGGTGACCTGGCGCGTCGAGCCGGCCGCCGGCAGCGTGCCCGCCTCGCTCAAAGGCGATGTCGAGATCGACAAGCGGATGAAGGCGACGCTGTCGCTGCGGCGAAACGTCGAAAGCGACATGCCGGCGAGCCACATCCTGGAGGTCAAGTTCAACCTGCCCGATGATCCTGCTTACGCAGGGGTCGAAACGTTGAAGGGCGTCACCATGAAGGCCAAGGAAGCGGGCCGCGGCGCCGCCCTGGCCACGCTGACGGCCAAGGTGACGCCTGAATTCTTCATGATTGCTTTGTCGGCCAGCGAGGTCGACACCAAGCGAAACGTCCTGCTTCTCAAGGGCAAGGAATGGATCGATATCCCGATCGTGTACAACGGCGGCAGCCGCGCCGTGCTGGCGATCGAGAAGGGAGCGGAGGGTGATCGCGCATTCAAGGACGCGTTCAGCGCCTGGGGACAATGAGCTGGGGGCGCTGCCAGCGCCTGATGGCCCGCACATGATGATGAGGATCGACACCCTCGAGCCGCCACGGGCCCCTGCCCGCGACGGGCACGAGCGTCCGCCGGCCACCATGACTTATCCCGTGCCTTGTGGCCGGTGTGGTCGCGTCGTGCAGGTCGCGCTGAGCGCACTGCGCGCGCCGGGCTTCCATGATCTTTCTGCGCAGATCTCGTGTCCCGACATCCAGGAGCGCAGAACCAAGTCCGATCGCGGACTCCTGCTGATGATGTGCGGCCCTCTCCAGCAGTCGCTCGCCGAACGATGCGATCGCGCCGAGGTCGAGCTGACCGCGCCCAGCCGGGGTGAAGCACGGCGAGTGGTCTGCAGCATTCCTGGCGTCTCTGTCGCTCACTACACACCGAACGAGGCTCGCAGCCAAGCGGACATGTGGCAGGCGCACGGGCAGGCGAGACTGGCCGCGCGGCTTCGCGAGGCCGCGGCCAGCGCGGAGCGCCGCTCGCTGATCCCGATCGCTGTGGCGGCAGGCGTCGGCGCATTGCTTCTTGCAGCCGTAGGCGGCTCCTTCATGCTGTTGCGAGAGCCGGTCGCGTCGACCGCGACGCTGCCGCAAACGGCTGAAAAGTCGGTCTCATCCTCGGGGCCTCCACGCGTTGCTCCTCCCCTGCGCGCCGCGATGGAGCAGGCCGTTTCAGTCGCGGCCGCCCCTCCCCCGGCGGTGTCACGAGAGGCGCCTTCCGACGCTCCGACGGACAATCCGCCAGCAACGCAAATCCCCGACGTGACCCTCGTTGCGGAGGCCGCGCCAGCGCAAGCTTCGCCGCCCGCGCCAGATCCGGAGGCGAAGATCCGCCTGCCTGACGTCGTCATGATTCCGGGCGGCAGCTTTGCAATGGGCGGCACCGAGAGCTCCGAACAGCCGGTCCATCGCGTCACGATCAAGCCGTTTGCGCTCGGCAAATACCCGGTCACGATCGGCGAATGGAAGGAATGCGTCGCCGACAAAGCGTGCGCCGACGTCACCAGCGGTCCGGACGACAACCCCGTCACCAATGTGAGCTACGAGGACGCCGGGGCCTATCTCGCTTGGCTGTCGCGCACCGTGGGCAAGCCGTTCCGCCTTCCGACCGAAGCCGAATGGGAATATGCAGCGCGCGGGGGGACGACAACGAAGTTCTGGTGGGGCGACCAGATGCGCCCCGGAACGGCCAATTGCAGCGGCTGCAACGATGCCGGCGCGGCGCCACAACTGATGAAAGTCGGATACTTCCAGGCCAATCCATTCGGCCTGTTCGACATGGGCGGCAGCGTCGACCAATGGGTCGCCGACAGCTGGCACAAGAACTATCAGGGCGCGCCGTCCGACGGCTCGGCATGGATGGAGGAGCAGAGCTACGTCCGTGTCATTCGCTCGGGCTCGTGGAAGAAGGACGCGAGCTACGCCCGCAGCGGAAGCCGTGATCGCTATGATGGGCGGATCAGATACCCCACCCACGGTTTCCGCGTCGCGCTTTCGCTGTGATGCTAACGCCAGAATTGGAGCCCATGCCGGCTGGCCTCGTCCTTAGCCGGGCCAAATTTCGGCTCAGCCGGAGCTGACCTGCTGTTTGAAATTACCGCAAAGCGCGTTCTGTGCTCCTCTTTAGTCAAATTCTTATCGGGAATCGTTCGCGAGGACTGAGCGGAACCTCAATTTCGCCGCGCTTGGTTCGATTCATTGATCGGCCGTATGGCTCGTTATTTGTAAAAGTTTGTGAGTAGAGTGTTGTGGGAAGCAAGACATCGGCGCGACCGGCGCCACGATTCGCTCTGACGTTCTGGCGACGATCCCATCATGCATCAGTTGCGAGCGTCGCACGCGCCGCCGTCGCCGCAGCGCTGGCCCTCGTGCCGCTTCACGCGTGGGCACAGAGCAAGAGCGCGCCCAAGGACGCCTACGTCTACTTCATTTCTCCCACCGATGGCGACACGGTGAAGAGCCCGTTCTGGTGCCGCTTCGGGCTGCGCAACATGGGCGTGACCCATGCCGGCGACAGCTTTTCAAACACCGGCCACCATCATCTCCTGATCGACAATGACGAGCACATCAGCCCCGGTGAGCCGATTCCGCAGGACAAGAAGCACCTTCACTACGGCGGAGGCGAGACGGAGGCCCTGATCGAACTGCCTCCGGGCAAGCACACGCTGCAGCTCGTGATGGGCGACGGAATGCACTTCAACTTCGATCCGCCGCTGATGTCGAAGAAGATCACGATTACCGTCGAGGGCGGCTCGCCACGCCGTGGCCGGCGTGTCGCGCAAACTCATGGGCGCATGAAGACAGGCCACGTTCACTTGGCGCGCCCCGCTGAAAACTCGACCGCAGAAGCGACGCCGCCCGACCCGTCCAAATCGGCAGGCGCCGCCGATTTCCTCAAGAGCCTGTTCGCGGCTCCGAAGTGACAGCCGCGATGGCCGCTGAGACGGGCTCCGCCGGAGGTCGCTTTTCGCAGATCGAAAGGAGTGTGGGGAAATATGGTAGCGGGGGAGGGACTCGAACCCCCGACCCCAGGATTATGATTCCCGTGCTCTAACCAGCTGAGCTACCCCGCCACGGCATTCCATCAAGGGTGGCCGGTCAATGAGCGCGGCGAAAACCTTGTGAACGGGCGGCATATAAGGAGCCGTTCCCTGCCCTGTCAAGCAAACCTCGCTGGCTGTCACGGTTTTCGTGCCGGTCGAATTTATGGGCCGGACTCAACCCTTTAGACTAAAGCGCGATGAGATCAGGATGAATCGTCATCGCGCTTTAGGCTATTGTTTGCGCATGATCTTTCGGAAAACCGCTGCGCACTTTTCCGGATCATGCTTTAGACGGTGCGCGAGCGCGCTGCAGAGCGGATCGTCTGCGCGGCGCGCCCGGTTCCTTCGACCTTACTTCGGCTGCACGTTTGGATTGCCACCGGGGCTGCCCGGCGGTGGGATGACCGGAGTCGTTCCGCCCTCGGGGGTCGGCGCGTGCATCTCGGGATCCACGCCGCTCGGCGGGCACAGCACGCCGTTGGTCTTGGCGAGCTTTTCACCGAGCGGTTCGCCGGCGCGGCCGGTCGTGATGCCATCCGGCGTCGGCGTCGCCCGCGCATTCGGCGCGCAGGCCGCATTCGCGTTCGGCGCCGGCGCAGTCACCTGCGGCGGCGTGGCCGGTGTCGGGGGCGCCTGGGCATGAGCCAGAGTGGTGGCCGATGCCAGCACGAAAGAGAGGAACAAGGCTTGTCTGATGCTCATGGCGGAGCAACGCGAACCCCGCCTTCGCGTTCCCGGCCCGACGCCCCTGCGGCGAACCGCGCCAGGGGCTGGCGACGATCAGCCCTTGCGATAGCGGATCAGCGAGAAGTGTCCGAGCGGCGGCATCGGCCGGCGTTCGGCGAGCGTGACGCCGCCATGCTTGGCGGCCCAGTTCACCAGCCGCGCCCAGGGGAACTCCGGCCGCCAGCCGAGCCGGCGCGCGATCGGCGCAAAGGCGAGCTCGAAGAGACGACGCGGTCCGCTTTCCGCGCCGATATGGTTCACCAGGATCAGCTCGCCACCCGGTTTCAGCACACGGACGAAATCATCGAGCGTGGCTTCGGGATCCGGCACCGCGGTAATGACGTATTGCGCGACCACGGCGTCGAAGAAATCATTGGGAAAGGCGAGGTGCTTCGCGTCCATTACCGCGAGCGTCTCGACGTTGAACAGCTTCAGCTCGCGGACGCGCGCCTGCGCCCGCCGCAGCATCGGCTCGGAGATGTCGACGCCGCAGATCTTCGTCGTGCGCGCATAGTCCGACAGCGACAGGCCGGTGCCGACGCCGACGTCGAGAATGCGGCCGCCGATGCGATCGGCTTCAGCGATGGTCGATTGGCGCCCCTGATCGAAGACCTTGCCGAACACCAGATCATAGATCGGCGCCCAGCGCTCGTAGGCCTTTTCGACCCCCGCGCGGTCGATGTCCCCCATGCCTCTGCCCTGAATGATGAATGCTGATCAGCCGCGGACCGACTCGGCCACGCGCTGCGGCCTGGTATGGCCGCTGAGGCCGCTGCTCTCCGCAACGGCGCTCTGGATGAACCCGCCGCCGAGCACGCGGGCGCGGCCCGAGGCGGCATCATAGAACACGCAGGCCTGTCCGGGCGAGACGCCCTCCTCGCCGCCAACGAGCTCGACCTCATAGTTGCCGTCGGCGCCACGCAGCCAGGCCGGCTGCGGCGCCCGGGTCGAGCGCACGCGCACGAACAGCTCGAGGCCGTCGCGCACGGCTGCATCCAGCCCGCCGTCGCCGATCCAGTTGACCTCGCGCAGCGTGATGCGATGCGTGCGCAGCGCCTCGCGCGGGCCGACAACGATGCGACGGGTCGCGACGTCCAGCTTCACCACGTAGAGCGGCGCGCCGGCGGCGATGCCGAGGCCCTTGCGCTGGCCGATCGTGTAGTTGGCGATACCCTGATGCGTGCCGAGCACACGGCCATTGAGATCGACGATCTCGCCGGGCTCCATGGCGTTCGGACGCAGCTTGCCGATGATGTCGGTGTAGCGGCCGGTCGGCACGAAGCAGATGTCCTGGCTGTCGTGCTTGTCGGCGACCTCCAGCCCGAAGCGCCGCGCCAGCTCGCGCACCTCCGGCTTGGTCATGTCGCCGAGCGGGAAGCGCAGATAATCGAGCTGCTCGCGCGTGGTCGCGAACAGGAAGTAGCTCTGGTCGCGATCGGCGTCCGCCGCGCAGGTGAGCGCGCGCGACCCGTCCGGCAGCCGGCGCGAGGCCACATAATGTCCTGTCGCCAGCACCTGAGCGCCGAGTTCGCGCGCGGTCTTCAGGAGATCGCCGAACTTGATGGCGCGATTGCACTCGATGCACGGCACCGGGGTCTCGCCCGAGGCGTAGCTCGCGGCGAAATTGTCGATCACCGACTCGCGGAAGCGATCCTCGTAGTCCAGCACATAATGCGGGATGCCGAGCCGCTCGGCCACATTGCGGGCGTCGTGAATGTCCTGGCCGGCGCAGCAGGCGCCCTTGCGATGCGTCGCGGCGCCATGATCGTAGAGCTGCAGGGTGATGCCGACGACGTCGTAACCTTGCGACTTCAACAGCGCAGCCGTGACCGACGAGTCCACGCCGCCGGACATGGCGACGACGACCCTGGTGTCCTCTGGACGGCCTTCGAGATCGAGACTGTTGAGCATGGTCAGGTCACTGCGATCGCGGCATCAGGCTACGGGTTCCCGGCACGGGAACGCCGCGCATGTGCCGTCTTTGCGGATGGCTTGCTCCCAGCGATGTCCGGACGCGGTCTCCCGGTCGGCAACAACACGAGAAGCATTGGTCTTTAATATAGGTGCACTTCCTGCGAAGCAATCGCGCCGGCCGCAGGGTCCGGCGGCAAATCTTGCCGGCCGGGCAGAAATGGCGGGGGGCTTGCGCCGGCGCTGCATCTCGGTCGCTCCTTTAAACAACTGAAATATATTATCATTTTTACGCGCGGCGCCTTGGCCCGCTCCTTGCTGAATTGGCACGTCGAGTTTCATCGCGAGAGGTTCCAAGGTGTTCAGCGTCACGTCAGACATCCAGGCCAGCCCGGCTCTCAAGTCCACGGCGCCGAAACAGCCCCGTCAGGATGCCTCGCAGGTGTCCGACAGCTTCTCGGCGCTGGTCGACGCCGCGACGCCGCCGGAGCCGTCGCCATCGTCCCTGCCTTCGTCCACCCCGGCGCCTCGCGCAGGCAACGCCGCGCCGAGCCGCGACATCGGTCGCAGCAGCGATGCGGATCGCTCCAGCCAGGCAAAGTCTGCTGCCAGTTCTTCGGACAATGCCGACGACGGCCCATCACGCACCGACAAGGCCGGATCGGACGCGACCTCTGACACCACCGCCGACAAGTCGGCCAAGAGCACCACCGACACGACGGACGGCACCGACGGAAAGGCCACCGACAAGAAGGACGGCGATAAGCCCGGGGCCGACGCGACGGCGGCTGCGCAAGCCGTCACCACAGATCAGGCCACCGTGCCGGCCCCGGTGGCCGTCGCCATTCCATCCGAAGCCGCGCTCGCCAACCCTGCCACCGGTCCCGTGGCGGCTGACGGCGGCGGGGCGTCCCCTACGCCGACTCCGGCTGGAGCGGTTGGGACCGCCGGTCAGATCGGTTCGGTTGATGCCAATGCCGGCCTGATGGCCGCGGCGGCCAAGACAGCCGGTGCCACCAAGACGACGGGCGAAACCAGCCCCACGACCGGCGCAGACGCCGCGACGACGGCCGCGACCGACCCCACGGCGACATCCGATCAGACTTTCACGGCCGCGCTCGAGTCCACCACGCCGGGCGGCACCAAGCCGACGGGCAAGGCCACGACTCAGACGAAGACCGGGCTTGCCACTGGTGAGGTCGGCAAAACCGCCGATCAGGGCAATGCCCCGACGCAAGGAGCTCATCCGCAGACGCAAGCCGCCGGCCTTGCGCAACAGCCTGCCGTCTCCGCCAAGCCGGAGAGCGGCGAGCTCGAGGCCAAGGGCAACACCGCCCCTGCCCCGTCACCCCATGAGCGCGGCGCGCCGCAAGCCAACGCCCAGACCAACGTGCCGGTCTCCGATCCCTCCGCGCAGGCCGCAGCCGCGCTGCAGCCGCAGCTGTCGACTCCAACCGCCTCGACCAGCCAGATCACCTCGGCCAACCTCACCGCGACCGCTGCGACGACCGCCAGCGTGCCGCTGCACGGGCTTGCCGTGGAGATCGCGGCCTCAGCCCTCAACGGCAAGAGCCGCTTCGAGATCAGGCTGGACCCGGCCGAGCTCGGCCGCATCGACGTCCGCATCGATGTCGACCGCAATGGTCAGGTGACCTCGCATCTGCGTGTGGAGAAGCCGGAGACGCTGGCAATGCTGCAGCAGACTGCGCCGCAACTGCAGCAGGCGCTGCAGGACGCCGGTCTCAAGAGCAACAATAGCGGGCTGCAATTCTCGCTCCGCGACCAGAACTCGTCCAGCCAGAACGGCGGCGACTACCAACAGAATGGCAACTCTCAACGCCTGATCGTGGCCGAGGACGAAAACGTCCCGGTCCAGCTCGCCGGACGATCCTATGGACGGATGTTCGGCGCGCAGGGCGGCGTCGATATCAGGGTTTAACAGGAGGCTTCCATGGCAATCGGCGACGCAATCACGGCACCCCCGGCGGTCTCTGGCACGACCAAGACCACCAACACCACGTCCAGCGGCAGCATGGGCACGACCGCGGGATCGACCATCGCGGGCAACTTCCAGACGTTCCTGACGCTGCTGACGACACAGTTGCAGAACCAGAACCCGCTCGATCCGCTGGATACCAACCAGTTCACCCAGCAGCTGGTGCAGTTCGCAGGTGTCGAGCAGCAGCTCAAGACCAACGACCAGCTGGCCTCGCTGCTCACCATGCAGCAGACGACGCAGGCGACGCAGGCGCTCGCCTTCGTCGGCAAGACCGCTGTCGTCAACGGCTCGACCACGGCGCTCGCCAGCGGCAAGGCGAACTGGAACGTCAGCATTCCCAAGGATTGCACGATGACGGCGACGATCACCAACAGCGTCGGCCAGACCGTCTTCAGCGGCACCTATAACGGCACGGCCGGCGACAACCAGCCCTATGTCTGGAACGGCCAGGGCAGCGACGGCACGCAATGGCCGGATGGCCAATATAAGCTCCAGATCACCGCCAAGGACAGCTCAGGCAATCCGGTAGCGGTCTCGACGCAGGTCCAGGGCACCGTGTCATCGGTCGACCTGACCCAGCAGCCGCCGATGCTGTCGATCGGCGGCCAGACCTACACGGTCAACCAGATCCAGCGGATCGTTAACTAGGCCTTAACGCCCTGCCCCGATCTTAAGACGACGGATACGCTTCCAGCTGAGCTTGAGCATCAAGCTCCGCCGGGATGGCGAGACACCGGCGTAACCGCTGGAAACTCTTAACCCATCATTTACCACGATCTCGCTCTCGGGGCTTTCAGCCGCCGGGAGCGGCGGCGTTGGCTCCAAGCGCCGGATTCCAGCCCTTTGCTTAGGCAAATTTTAAGCGAGGCGGCGTAGGGTCTTACCGTGAGTTCAGTGGTTAAGAGTTTGTGAGTACGCCATGACAGAACCCCATCGCCCGAGGGTGAAATACGTCATCGGGCCTGACGGCAGCCCGCTCACCATCGCGGATTTGCCTGCGCCAGGCACCAAGAGGTGGGTCATACGCCGCAAGGCTGAAGTCGTTGCCGCCGTTCGCGGCGGATTATTGTCCCTCGAAGAGGCGTGCAGCCGCTACACCCTGACCGTCGACGAATTCCTGTCGTGGCAGTTCTCGATCGACCAGCATGGTCTCGCCGGACTGCGCACCACCCGAATTCAGCAATATCGCCAATAAAGCGTTAACGACGCGACAGGCTTTCTTCGAAAATCGGCTTGGCCCTGCCAAGCCGATTTTTTGCATGTCGCCACTTTGTTAGGACCCTTTAACGATCGTTAACCATATCGAAACCTTCCCATAGGCAATAATTGCCCAGTGGTTCGATTCAACCTCCGCGACGTGTCCCTGACGACGGGCGCAGAGGCTGGCATCGGATCGCCACCTGGAATGCGGGTGTCGGTGAAGGTTTAAGGATTGAATTTCGCGATCTCTGCAACCGGCCGTAAAGGCCCGCGAAGCTCAAATCACTCCCTTCAGCAGCCACCCGTCGAATGCCGAACTATGGGGCAGTTGCTTGCAAGGTCTCTTGGACTTCCTGAAGGGTTTGGGCGCCGCGCGGCTCACCGCCATGGTGGCGGTGACGGCTGCATTGGTCGGCTTCTTCGGCTTCGTCATCATGCGGGTGACGGCGCCGCAGATGACCACCCTGTTCACCGACCTGAGCATGGATGACTCCTCCAGCATCATCAAGGATCTGGAGCGCCAGGGCATTGCGTTCGAGATCCGCAACGAAGGCAGCGTCATCCTGGTCCCGAAGGACAAGGTGACCCGGCTGCGCATGAAGCTCGCCGAGGGCGGCCTGCCGAAAGGCGGCGGCGTCGGCTACGAGATCTTCGACAAGTCGGACGCGCTGGGCACCACGAGCTTCGTCCAGAACATCAATCATCTGCGCGCGCTGGAGGGCGAGCTCGCCCGCACCATCCGCGCCATCGACCGCGTCCAGGCCGCGCGCGTCCATCTCGTCCTACCGGAGCGGCCGCTGTTCTCGCGCGAGACACCGGAGCCGTCGGCCTCGATCGTCGTGCGCGTGCGCGGCGCCCTCGAGGCCAACCAGATCCGCGCCATCCGCCACCTCGTTGCGTCAGCCGTCAACGGCCTGAAGCCGCAGCGGGTGTCGATCGTCGACGAGGCCGGACAGCTGCTCGCCGACGGCACCCAGACCGACATCGACCAGCAGGTCGGGGACGAGCGCCGCAACGCCTTCGAAAAACGAATGCGCAAGCAGGTCGAGGACATCGTGTCCTCGGTGGTCGGATCGGGCCGGGCCCGGGTGCAGCTCTCGGCCGATTTCGACTTCAACCGCATCACCCAGACCTCCGACCGCTACGACCCGGAAGGCCGCGTGCTCCGGTCGAGCCAAACCCGCGAAGAGCAGTCGGCGACGTCGGAGAGCAATGGTCAGGTCACGGTCAACAACGAGCTGCCCGGCAATCAGCAGAACCAGCCGCCGCAGCAGCCCAAGGACCAGAGCAAGAAGACCGAAGAGACCAACAATTACGAGATCTCCCGGACCACCAAGACCGAAGTCACCGAGGCAGGACGGGTCAACCGCATCTCGGTCGCGGTGCTGGTCGACGGCGCCTACTCCAAGAACGAGAAGGGTGATCTGGTCTACAAGGAGCGCAGCAAGGAAGAGCTCGACCGCATCGCGGCCCTGGTCCGCTCCGCGATCGGCTTCGACCAGAAGCGCGGCGACCAGGTCGAGGTCGTCAACCTGAAATTCGCCGACGCTCCCACCGTGCCGCAGATCAACGAGCCCACCGGCTTCCTCGGCATGCTCCACTTCACCAAGGATGACGTGATGTACGTCATCGAGCTCGCGGTGATGATGCTGCTCGGGATCGTGGTGGTGTTCATGGTGGTGCGGCCGCTGGTGAAGAAGATCATCGCCACCGAGGAAATCGCAGCCCTGACCGGCGTGCCGGCGATCACCGACGAGACCCAGGCGCAGGTCGCCCACGCCCAGCAGACCGCCACCATGATCGACGTCGCCCAGGTTCAGGGCCAGGTCCACGCCCAATCGGTCCACAGGGTCGGTGAGTTGGCGGACCGCAACCCGGGCGAAGCCGCCTCCATCATCCGCCAGTGGCTCGCCGAGCCGGCGCAGCAATGATCCGCTCCATCTGAACCGTCGCAACCGAATCGAACGTAGACCGCCATGTCGCTTCCGCAGACCCAGAACGCCAACGCCAACACCGCCGACATCTCCACCGTCATCGCGACGCTGGCGAGCCGTCAGGCGCAGCGTGAGAAGACCGAGCCGCTGAGCGGCCCCAAGCGCGCCGCCGTGATGATGCTGGCGCTCGGCGAGCAGTATGGCGGCAAGATCTGGCAGCAGCTCGACGACGACGAGGTGCGTGAATTGTCGCTGGCGATGTCCACGCTCGGAACGGTCGAAGCCGACGTCGTCGAGGACCTGATGCTCGAATTCGTCTCGCGGATGTCGGCGTCGGGCGCGCTGATGGGCAATTTCGACGCCACCGAGCGGCTGCTGCAGCAGTACCTGCCGTCGGAGCGCGTCTCCGGCATCATGGACGAGATCCGCGGCCCCGCCGGACGCAACATGTGGGAGAAGCTCTCCAACGTTCAGGAAGAGGTTCTCGCCAATTACTTGAAGAACGAATATCCGCAGACCATCGCGGTGGTGCTGTCCAAGCTGAAGCCGGAGCACGCCGCCCGCGTGCTGGCGATCCTGCCCGAGGACATGGCGCTCGACGTCATCGGCCGGATGCTGCGCATGGAAGCCGTCCAGAAGGAAGTCATCGAGCGGGTCGAGCAGACCTTGCGCGTCGAGTTCATGTCGAACCTGTCGCAGACCCGCCGCCGCGACGCCCACGAGGTCATGGCCGAGATCTTCAACAATTTCGACCGCCAGACCGAGACCCGCTTCATCACCTCTCTCGAAGAAGAAAACCGGGAGTCGGCCGAGCGCATCAAGGCGCTGATGTTCACCTTCGACGACCTGATCAAGCTCGACTCCGCCTCCGCCCAGACGCTGCTGCGCAACGTCGACAAGGACAAGCTCGGCGTGGCGCTCAAGAGCGCCAACGAGGAGGTGCGCAACTTCTTCTTCGGCAACATGTCGTCCCGCGCCGCCAAGATGCTGCAGGACGACATGGCCGCGATGGGACCGGTGCGCCTGCGCGACGTCGACGAGGCGCAGGCCCTGCTCGTCAATCTCGCCAAGGACCTCGCCGCCAAGGGCGAGATCATGCTCAGCAAGAACCGCGCCGACGACGAACTGGTGTATTGATGGCTCAGCCTGCGAAGTTCCTGTTCGATACCGACTTTGCCGCGCCGGAGAAGACGCGGGAACGCGGCGCCTCGGCCGCAGAGATCGCGCAGAAGGTCGCAGCCGCCGAAGCCGCCGCTTACCGCAACGGCTACGAAGCGGCGCAGCGCGAAGCCAAGGTCGAGGCCGACCGTCGCGTCGCTGCCGCGCTGGAGCAGATCAACATCCATCTCCAAGGCATCGCCGCGCGTTACGCCGGCATCGAGCAACGGATGGAGACCGAAGCCGTCGACGTCGCGGTCGCCGTCGCCCGCAAGCTCTGCGCCGCGCTGATCGACGCCGAGCCGCTCGGCGAGATCACCGGCCTGGTGCACGACTGCTTCGCGCATCTCGTGGCCACGCCGCATCTGGTGCTGCGCATCAACGATGCGCTGTATGAGCAGGCTCGCGAGAAGATCGAGAAGCTCGCCAGACAGAGCGGCTTCGAGGGACGTCTCGTCATCCTCGCCGAGCCGGAGATCGCGACCGGCGACTGCCGCATCGAATGGGCCGATGGCGGCGTCGTGCTGGAGCGCGCGGCGATCGACGCCAAGATCAACGAACTGGTCGGACGCTACATGGCGTCCAAGAAGAGCTAGGCCATGGCAGTGGCCGAGGGAGTTTAAGTCATGAGCGATAACGAGATCCCGCTTCCCGACCTCAATTCGGCCGACGCTCCGCCGATCACCGGCGACGTCGGCTACAATGAGGAAGAGCACGCCTCGCGCATCGCCGCCGACCTGGAGGCCGTGTTCGACGTGCCGGTCCAGGTCTCGGCCGTGCTCGGCCGCTCCAAGATGGACGTCGGCGAGCTCTTGAAGCTCGGACCCGGCACCGTGCTGGAGCTCGACCGCAAGGTCGGCGAGGCCATCGACATCTACGTCAACAACCGCCTGGTCGCCCGCGGCGAGGTGGTGCTGGTCGAGGACAAGCTCGGCGTGACGATGACGGAAATCATCAAGTCCGACCGCAACTGACAGACATGACCGGCGCGCTGATCGAGAGCGGCGCGGCCGGATAGGAGACCACCATGCGGCTTCTCATCGTCGGAACGCTGAAAGGGCAGCTGACAGCGGCCACCAAGATCGCCATGGAGAATGGCGCGACCGTCACCCATGCCGAGGACAACGAGCAGGCGATGCGCGTGCTCCGCGGCGGCAAGGGCGCCGACCTCTTGCTGGTCGACGTCGCCCTCGACATCCGCGATCTCGTGATGCGGCTCGACGCCGAGCACATCCACGTGCCGATCGTCGCCTGCGGCATCACCAGCGACGCCCGCGCCGCGGTCGCAGCCATCCATGCCGGCGCCAAGGAATACATTCCGCTGCCGCCCGATCCCGAGCTGATCGCCGCCGTGCTGGCCGCCGTCGCCAATGACAGCCGCGACCTCGTCTATCGCGACGACGCGATGGCCCGGGTGATCAAGCTGGCGCAGCAGATCGCCGGCTCCGATGCCTCAGTGATGATCACCGGCGAATCCGGCACCGGCAAGGAGGTGCTGGCGCGCTACGTCCACACCCGCTCGGCCCGCGCCAAGCGTCCGTTCATCTCGATCAACTGCGCCGCCATTCCCGAGCATCTGCTGGAGTCCGAGCTGTTCGGGCACGAGAAGGGCGCGTTCACCGGCGCGGTCGCCCGCCGCATCGGCAAGTTCGAGGAGGCCAATGGCGGCACGCTTCTGCTGGACGAAATCTCCGAGATGGACGTGCGGCTGCAGTCGAAGCTGTTGCGCGCGATCCAGGAGCGCGTGATCGATCGCGTCGGCGGCACCCGCCCCGTCCCGGTCGACATCCGCATCATCGCGACCTCGAACCGCAACCTGGCGGATGCCGTGCGCGAAGGCACGTTCCGCGAGGACCTCTTGTTCCGGCTCAATGTCGTGAACCTCAAGATCCCGCCGCTGCGCGAGCGCCCGGCTGACATCCTGGAACTGGCCCAGCATTTCGCCCGCAAATATTCCGAGGCCAACGCGGTGCCGCTACGGCCGATCTCGGCCGAGGCCAAGCGCATCCTGACCACCAACCGCTGGCCGGGCAACGTGCGCGAGCTGGAGAACACGATGCATCGCGCCGTGCTGATGGCGCAGGGCGACGAGATCGGGCCGGATGCCATTCTCACCCCCGACGGCGCCCGCCTGGACATCGGCAAGACGCAGCCGGCCGTGGCTCATGCTACGATGGCCGCCGAGCAGGTCACGCGCGCGCTGGTCGGCCGCACCGTCGCCGATGTCGAGCGCGACCTGATCCTGGAAACCTTGAAGCACTGCCTGGGCAACCGGACACATGCGGCCAACATTCTGGGCATCTCGATCCGCACGCTGCGCAACAAGCTCAACGAATACGCCGACGGCGGCGTCCCGATTCCGCCACCGGGCGCCGGCGAGACGCCGCGCATGCCGAGTGCGGTGTAGCCTGACTGCGATCCCTCGTCTCGTTGCAACGGCGCGCTCATCCCTGAGCGCGCCGTTTGCTTTTTCACTGACACAGTTACGCTCGACCGGCTGTCCGCTCGACCCGGCTCACGAATAGTTCGGCGCCTCGGGATTGCGGAAGATGTGGATCGGGTCGCCCGGCGTGAACTCGCGCTGCGTGAACATGGCGTAGGCATAGAGCGCGAGATAAAGGATCGCGACCGTGCCGATCGCGTAGAGAGCCCAGGTTCCGATCCGTTTCATGATTTCCGCTGCCGACGCCGACAACGGCTTTTACGGCGTCCGACGGGCGGACGCCAGCGCAGGTGCCGCCGAACGTATTACGGCCTCAGCCGCGGGTCCGGCACGCTGAAGGCGGCGAGCCGGCCGAGATCGTCTTCGCGATCGACCCCGACATAGCTGCCATGCCAATACGCCAGGGCCGCCGACTGCGGCGCGACATCGATATGGACCACCTTGCCGATCACGATGGCATGGGAGTGCCGCTCGATGATCTCCTCGACCTCGCAATCGAGCGTCGCGAGCGCGCCGACCAGGAGCGGCACGCCGGTGACATGCTTGCGCCATTCGGCGCCGGCGAACCGCTCGGCGCCGCGCAGGCCGCCCTTGCCGGCAAACCGTTCGGCCACGCCGATCTGGTCCGCCGCCAGCAGATTGGCGCCGAATACGCGCTCCCGCTGCAGAATCGGCCAGGACGAGGCGTTGCGGTTGAGGCTGACGATGATCGAGGGCGGGTCGACCGCGAGCGATGACAGCGAGCTCACGGTCATGCCGGTGACCTCGTCGCCTCGCCCGACGGTAATGACACTGACGCCGCCGACCAGCTGGCGCATCGCAGAGCGGAAATCCGGCTGGAGCGCCGTGGCATCAGGCATGTGGCGGACGATGGAGTTCATTGCGTTGATCTTTCCTACCCCGTCGTGCCCGGTCCTAGCAACTGGCCCAGGATCGAGCCTTCGAGCGCCGCCAGTTCGGCCGAGCCGCGCTGGCGCGGGCGCGGCAGATCGACATTGATGTCCTCGGCGATCCGGCCGTCCTCGATGACCAGGACCCGATCGGCCAAAGCCACCGCTTCCGCCACGTCATGGGTGACCAGGATTGCGGTGAAGGTTTGGTCGGCCCAGACCCGCTCCAGCAGCCGCTGCATGGCGATCCGGGTCAGCGCATCGAGCGCGCCCAGCGGCTCGTCGAACGCCAGCAGGCGCGGCCCGCTGACCAGCGCGCGCGCCAGCGCGACGCGCTGCTTCTGGCCACCCGACAACACCGACGGCCACTGGTCGCGCTTCTCGGCGAGACCGACCTCCTCCAGCGCCTGTCGCGCGCGCTCATGCGCGCCGGCGGATTTGCGGTCGCGGCCGAGCCCGACCTCGACATTGGCCAGCACCCGCGCCCAGGGCAGCAGCCGCGGCTCCTGGAACATGACGCGGACGTCCTCCGCGCGCGCCTCCGTCTCGCCGAAGCTGATCGTACCCGAGGTCGGCTTGTCCAAGCCGGCGATCAGACGCAGCAGCGTGCTTTTGCCGCAGCCGCTCTGACCGACGATGGCCACGAACTGGCCGGCCGGAATCTCCAGATCGATGCCGCGCAGCACCTCGTTGTCGCCGAACGCCTTGCGGAGATCGCGGATCACCAGCGGCAGGCCGCGCGTGTCGGATTTGGCCGGGCTCACGCTGGGCTTCCTCTGGGGGCGGAAGGCCTCAGCATGGCTGATGACGTCGGTACCGTCGATAGCTTCGGACCCGGACACAGGAAGTCGGAGCACTTGCTGCATTTAAAGACCTCAATGCTTGCTGAACGCCGGATGCCAGGACAGCGTCAGCCGCTCCAGCAGCCGCGAGGCGCTGTCGGCGACCTTGCCCAGCAGGGCGTAGATCAGGATGGAGAGCACGACGACGTCGATCTGCATGAACTCGCGTGCCTGCATCGCCATGTAGCCGAGCCCTGAGGACGCCGCGATCGTCTCGGCGACAATCAGGGTGAGCCACATGATGCCGAGCGCGAAGCGCAGGCCGACGAAGATCGACGGCAGCGCGCCGGGGAAGATCACGCGGCGAAACAGCTCGCCGTCCGTCATGCCGTAGACGCGGCCCATTTCAATGAGTTGCGGGTCGACCGTGCGAATCCCGTGCAGCGTGTTGAGATAGACCGGGAAGAACACGCCGAGCGCGACAAGGAACAGCTTGGCGCTCTCGTCGATGCCGAACCACAGGATGACCAGCGGGATCAGCGCCAGATGCGGCACGTTGCGCACCATCTGCAAGGTGGTGTCGGTGAGCTTCGACGACAGCTGCGACAGGCCGTTGGCGAGACCGAACGCGAAGCCGATGCTGCCGCCGATCAGGAAGCCGATCGAGGCGCGCCAGAAGCTGACCCAGATGTTGCGGCCGAGCTCACCCGACCACAACAGCTTCCAGCCGGCGCGCGCAACGTCGCTCGGCGCCGGCAGCACGCGCGGCGAAACCAGGCCGGCGACAGAGGCCGCCTGCCAGATCAGCAGGATCGCGAGCGGCACGAGCCAGGGCAGCAATCCATCCGCCTTGGGCACGGCGAGCTTGCGGACTTTAGGAAGACTTTCGATCAGGCTCATGACTGCGACGCCCGCTGCAGGGGGCGATGCTCGTTGGCGATGGTCTCGCCGAACGGACCCGTGTTCGCACGGAGCTTGGTGACGTTGCCGCCCTGCTCCACCGCATTCAGGCCGAGCTTGGGGAAGACCAGCTCGGCGAAGCGGTAGGCCTCTTCGAGATGCGGGTAGCCGGAGAGGATGAACGTATCGATGCCGATGTCCTGATACTCGCGGATGCGCGCCGCGACCGTGTCGGGATCGCCGACCAGCGCTGTGCCGGCACCGCCGCGCACCAGGCCGACGCCGGCCCAGAGGTTCGGGCTGATCTCGAGCTTGTCACGCCGGCCGCCATGCAACTGGGACATCCGCTGCTGCCCGACGGAATCCATCCGTGCGAAGATCTTCTGCGCCGAGGCAATCGTGTCGTCAGTAACGTGCTTGATGAGGTCGTCGGCCGCAGCCCACGCCTCCTCATTGGTCTCGCGGACAATGACATGGAGACGGATGCCGAACGACAGCTTGCGGCCACGCTTGTCGGCGACGGCCTTCACCTTGGCGACCTTGGCGGCGACATCGGCCGGCGGCTCTCCCCAAGTCAAATACTTCTCGACCGTGTCGACGGCGACGTCGATGCCCGCATCCGACGAGCCGCCGAAGAACAGCGGCGGACGCGGCGACTGAACCGGCGGGAACAGCAGCCGGCCGTCCTCGACCTTGATGTGCTTGCCGGAGAAGTTGACCGCCTCGCCTTCGAGCAGCTTGTTGTAGACGGTGAGGAATTCGCGGGTGACCTCGTAGCGCTCCTCATGCGACAGGAAGATGCCGTCTCCCTTGTTCTCCACGGGATCGCCACCGGTGACGACGTTGACGAGCAGCCGGCCATTGCTGACGCGGTCGAGCGTGGCGGTCATCCGCGCGGCCACCGCCGGCGACTGCAGACCGGGGCGCACCGCAACGAGATAGCGCAGCTTCTCGGTGAACGGCGCCACAGCCGAGGCGACGATCCAGGAGTCCTCGCAGCTGCGTCCTGTCGGGATCAGCACGCCGTAATAGCCGAGCTGATCGGCGGCCTGCGCGACCTGGCGCAGATAGTTGAAGTTGACCTCGCGGCCGCCCTGCGACGTGCCGAGATAGCGGCCGTCGCCATGGGTCGGCAGGAACCAGAGGACGTTGGGCTTTGAAGCGTTACTCATATCGATCTCTTTCGGACAG
The DNA here is from genome assembly GCF_900176205.1 of Bradyrhizobium sp. ORS 285. NCBI lineage: Bacteria > Pseudomonadati > Pseudomonadota > Alphaproteobacteria > Hyphomicrobiales > Nitrobacteraceae > Bradyrhizobium > Bradyrhizobium sp. ORS 285. The sequence continues at coordinate 1,048,102 of NZ_LT859959.1, read as the reverse complement.
GTGTCGCGATGAAGTCAGGTGGACGGCGTCCACTTCCAGACGATGTCGGCGACGTTGACTTGCTTGGGAATGAGCCCGACGCGGGCGAAGCGATCCGCCACCGCCTGCTGGCTCTTGATGATCTCGTCGTCGATCGGCACCACGCTGTAAACCGAGCGGTCGACGAAGCGCCGGACAGCCTCGATGTCGACGCCGGTCGCCTCCGCCTGCGCCTTGGCAACTTCCTCGTGATGGCTGTTGGCCCACACGCCTTCAGCCGCGAAGGCGGCGTTCAGCTTGGCAACGATGGCCGGATACTTTTCGACGAAGTCGCTGCCGACGATGTAGAACGAGTTCGGCTTGTGCACGTCCTTGTCGAACACGATCGCGCGTGCGTTCTCCTTGATCTCGGCGAGTGCGAGATACGGATCCCAGATCGACCATGCGTCGACCGAGCCCTTGACGAAGGCCGCGGTGGCATCGGCCGGCGCGAGCGGCGCGGGCGTGATGTCGCTCCAGGCAATGCCGGCCTTTTCCAGCGCCGCGACCAGCAGATTGTGCGCGCTCGAGCCCTTGCCGAAGGCGATGCGCTTGCCCTTGAGATCGGCCAGCGTCTTGATCGGCGAGTCCTTGGGCACGATGATCGCCTGCGTGCTGCCGTTCTGCTTCACCGCAGCGGCGTAGCGGATCTTGGCGCTGGCGGCCTGAGCAAAGATCGGCGGCGCGTCGCCGACATAGCCGAAATCGACGCTGCCGACATTGATGGCTTCGAGCAGCGGCGGACCGAACTGGAAGTCGACCCAGACGATGTCGACGCCGAGAGGCTTGAACGTGGTCTCGATCGTGCGGCGCGCCCGCACCGCCGGGAAGAAGCCGCCCTTCTGGGTGCCGATGCGGATCTCCTTCGGCCTGTCCTCGGCGCGCAGCGGCGCCGCGCAAGCCATGACCGCAGCCGATGCCAATGACAGTTTCAGAAAATCACGACGCTCCATTGCCCTCTCCGCTCGGCTTGCGCATCCGCGTTGATGCGATGCAAGGGATGATGGTGGCGAGCCGAACGCGTGTCGAGCACCCCGGAAAAATAGCGATGCCGATCCTATCCGCACGCCGGCCGAGGGGATGTTCGTATCGACGCTGCCGCGCAAAGCAGCGAGAATTTCTCGGAAGGAAAGATGCGATCACGCGCCTTCACGGCTCATCAACCACGATGGTGATCGGGCCTGTCCGAATCCGCTCCAGGCGGTGCGCGGTTGTGGGCCCGGTTCCCGCGCCTTGATCCACGTCAACGCGGGTTCCGCCTGCTTGTCTTAGTCTAAACAATAGGCGCGGCCCGGATGCCGCAAACCCTCCCGTACCCCATAGCAGAGAATTCTCTCATGTCGCTCGTTGGCAGCGATGCGAACGCGCGTGCGCGTCGCAGACGCATGGAAGTTTTTGCCTTCCTCTTTCTCACCGCCGTGCTGATGCCCGCGCTCGCCGTCGCCACCGTGGGCTCCTACGGGCTGGCGGTGTGGGTCTACCAGATGATGGCCGGCCCCCCCGGCCCGCCCGCCGCGCACTGACAGGAAGGACGTCCCATGCTCAATCACCGCACCTCCTTCGACCGGCGCGCGCTGATCACCGGCCGCGTGCTGACCGCCGAGCCCGTGGTGACGCCGCCCGCGGGCGAGATCGCCAGCATCATCGTGCAGACCCGCCCGGATCAGCTCGACCGCGTCGCCGCCGACATTCTCGCGCTCGACGGCTGCGAGATCCACGCCCGCGACGTCAAAGGCAAGCTGATCGTCGTCGTCGATGCGCCCGACGCCGGCGCGCTCGGCGCCACCATGAACCGCATCGGGCTGCTGCCGAACGTGCATTCCGCCTGCCTCGTCTTCCACGCCATCGACGCCGGCTAACACCACGAGACTCCCATGACCGACATGAAGATCGATCGCCGCCAGATGCTCAAGCTGGAGGCCGCCGCGATTGCCGCAGCCGCTGCCGGCATGCCCGCCGCCGCACGCGCCGCGAACCTCGTCACCGAGCGCGAGCAGAGCGAGCTGAAATGGGACAAGGCCGCCTGCCGCTTCTGCGGCACCGGCTGCAGCGTGATGGTGGCGACCAAGGACAACCGCGTCGTCGCCACCCATGGCGACATCAAGGCCGAGGTCAATCGCGGCCTCAACTGCGTCAAGGGCTACTTCCTGTCGAAGATCATGTACGGCCATGATCGCCTGACGCATCCGATGCTGCGCAAGACGAACGGCAAGTACGACAAGAACGGCGAGTTCACGCCCGTCTCTTGGGACGAAGCCTTCGACATCATGGCGCTGAAGTTCAAGGACGCGCTGAAGAAGCGCGGCCCCTCCGGCGTCGGCATGTTCGGCTCCGGCCAGTGGACGATCTGGGAGGGCTATGCCGCCTCGAAACTGTTCAAGGCCGGATTCCGCACCAACAACATCGATCCGAATGCGCGGCACTGCATGGCCTCGGCGGTCGCCGGCATGATGCGCACCTTCGGCATCGACGAGCCTGCCGGCTGCTACGACGACATCGAGGCTACCGATGCGTTCGTGCTGTGGGGCTCCAACATGGCGGAGATGCACCCGATCCTGTGGACCCGCGTCACCGACCGCCGCCTGTCGGCGCCGCATGTCAAGGTCGCCGTGCTCTCGACCTTCGAGCACCGCTCGTTCGACCTTGCCGATGTCGGCATGGTGTTCAAGCCGCAGACCGACCTCTACATCCTCAACGCCATCGCCAACCACATCATCACGACCGGGCGCGTCAACAAGGACTTCGTCCAGGCGCACACCGTGTTCAAGAAGGGCCAGACCGACATCGGCTATGGCCTGCGCCCCGAGCATCCGCTGCAGAAGAAGGCCACGGGTGCCGCCAAGGCCAACGACGCCACCGACATTTCTTTCGATGAGTATGCCAAATTCGTCTCGGACTACACGCTGGAGAAGGCAGCGGAGATGTCGGGCGTGCCGTTGAACCGGCTGCAGGCGCTGGCCGAGCTCTATGCCGATCCCAAGACCAAGGTGGTCTCGTTCTGGACCATGGGCTTCAACCAGCACACCCGCGGTGTCTGGTGCAACAACCTCGTCTACAACATCCATCTCTTGACCGGAAAAATCTCCGAGGCCGGCAACAGCCCGTTCTCGCTGACCGGCCAGCCCTCGGCCTGCGGCACCGCGCGCGAGGTCGGCACCTTCTCGCATCGCCTGCCCGCCGACATGGTCGTCACCAACAAGGAGCACCGCACCAAGGCGGAGCACATCTGGCAGCTGCCGGAGGGCACGATCCCCGACAAGCCCGGCTACCACGCCGTGCTGCAAAGCCGGATGCTGAAGGACGGCCTGCTCAACGCCTATTGGGTGCAGGTCAACAACAACCTCCAGGCCGGCCCCAACGCCAACGAAGAAACCTATCCGGGCTTCCGCAACCCCGACAACTTCATCGTCGTCTCCGATGCCTACCCGTCGGTGACCGCGCTTGCTGCCGACCTCATCCTGCCAACCGCGATGTGGGTGGAGAAGGAAGGCGCCTATGGCAATGCCGAGCGCCGGACTCAGTTCTGGCACCAGCTGGTGTCGGCGCCGGGCGAGGCGCGCTCGGACCTGTGGCAGCTGATGGAGTTCTCCAAGCGCTTCAAGATTGAGGAAGTCTGGCCCGAGGAGCTGATCGCCAAGAAGCCGGAATATCGCGGCAAGACGCTGTTCGACGTGCTCTACAAGAACGGCCAAGTCGACAAATTCCCGCTCGACCAGATCGAAGCGGGTTACGCCAACGACGAGTCCAAGGCCTTCGGCTTCTACGTCCACAAGGGCCTGTTCGAGGAATACGCCTCCTTCGGCCGCGGCCACGGCCACGACCTCGCGCCGTTCGAGACCTATCACAAGGAGCGCGGCCTGCGCTGGCCGGTCGTCGACGGCAAGGAAACCCGCTGGCGTTTCCGCGAAGGCTCCGACCCTTACGTCAAGGCCGGCACCGGCGTGCAGTTCTACGGCTTCCCCGATGGCAAGGCGCGCATCTTCGCGCTGCCCTACGAGCCGCCGGCGGAATCGCCCGACAAGGACTATCCGTTCTGGCTGTCGACAGGGCGCGTCGTCGAGCATTGGCATTCCGGGACGATGACCCGTCGCGTGCCCGAGCTCTACAAGGCGTTCCCCGAAGCCGTCTGCTTCATGCATCCCGACGATGCGCAAGAGGCGAATTTGCGTCGCGGCGATGAAGTCAAGGTGGCCTCGCGGCGCGGCTTCATCCGCGCCCGCGTCGAAACCCGCGGCCGCGACAAGCCGCCGCGCGGGCTGGTGTTCGTGCCGTGGTTCGACGAATCCAAGCTGATCAACAAGGTGACGCTCGACGCCACCGATCCGATCTCGCTGCAGACCGACTACAAGAAATGCGCCGTGCGCATCGAGCGGGTGTGACATGATCAAGAAACTTGCCATGATGCTGCTCGCGGCCAGCTTAGCTGCCGGCTCGAGCGCCCTGCTCGCCCAGAGCGTCTCCTCCTCGCTGCGGGGTCCCGCGCCGCTCAACGAGGAAGGACCGGCGCCGCCGATGCAGCCGACCAAGAACACCGCCGAGAAGGAGGTGCGAAACTATCCGGAGCAGCCGCCGGTGATCCCGCATTCCATCGACGGCTATCAGGTCGACATGCAGGGCAACAAATGCCTGTCCTGCCATGCCCGCGCGCGCACCGCGGAGTCGAAGGCGCCGATGCTGTCGATCACCCATTTCATGGATCGCGACGGCCAGTTCCTCGCCTCGGTGTCGCCGCGGCGCTATTTCTGCACCCAGTGCCACGTGCCGCAGAGTGTCGCGACACCGCCGGTCAGCAACGATTTCGTCGATATCGACACGGTGCTGTCGCACGACAAGCCGGGTGCCAAGCGATGAGCAGCGCCGACATCCCGCAGGGGACGGGAACGCCGGCCCCCGAGAAACGCCTCGGCCTCGTCCGCCGCGCCTGGCAGTTCGTGCTCGACCTGATCGACGTGCTGCTCAAGCCAAGCTCGATCTTCGGCCTGGGCGTACTGGTGCTCGCCGGCTTCGTCGCCGGCGTGATCTTCTGGGGCGGCTTCAACACCGCGCTCGAGATCACCAACACCGAGAAGTTCTGCACCGGCTGTCACGAGATGAAGGACAACGTGTTCGCCGAGCTGAAATCGACCGTGCACTTCTCCAACCGCTCCGGCGTCCGCGCCTCCTGCCCGGACTGCCACGTGCCGCACAACTGGACCGACAAGATCGCGCGCAAGATGCAGGCCTCGAAGGAGGTCTGGGGCCATCTGTTCGGCTCGATCGACACCCGCGAGAAGTTCACTGACCGTAGGCTGGAGCTCGCGCTGCACGAATGGGCACGCTTCAAGGCGAATGACTCGCTGGAATGCCGCAACTGCCACAGCTCGCAGTCGATGGACATCACCAAGCAGTCTCCCCGCGCAGTCGAAGCCCACCAGCGCTTCCTCTTCACCGGCGAAAAGACCTGCATCGACTGCCACAAAGGCATCGCGCATCACCTGCCGGATATGCGCGGCGTGCCGGGCTGGCAGTAGCCTTTCTTGTGAATAGGCGAGCTTTCGCCGCACGCGAGGTCAACTCCCCTCCCCCTTGCGGGGAGGGGTTGGGGGTGGGGGTCTCAGCAGAGACTGCCCGAATGGACCCCCACCCCCGACCCCTCCCCGCAAGGGGGAGGGGGGCGCGCCGTCCGCGGGGCGCGATCTTGTGCTCTCTCGTCCGAATTGCACCTCACCCATTCCAGCTTGATCTCGCTGAAACAGCCCTTAGGTTCACGGAATGTCCCGAGTCGCCCCGCGGCTCCTTCCCCGTGAGCCATGACCACCTTCTCTCCCCATCAGGATTCTGCCCTCAAATCCGTCGCCGACTGGCTGAAAGAAAAGCCCGGCCGGAACGGCACGCCGCAGGTGTTCCGGCTGTTCGGCTATGCCGGAACCGGCAAGACCACGCTGGCCCGCCACATCGCCGAGGGCGTCGATGGCGAGGTCAAGTTCGCGGCGTTCACCGGCAAGGCGGCGCTGGTGATGCGCAGCAAGGGCTGTGACAACGCCTCGACGATCCACTCGCTGATCTACCGCGCGCAGGAGAGCGGCGAGGAGCAGCCGAACTTCGAACTGTGGGACGACGCGCCGGCCTCCAAGGCCAAGCTGATCATCATCGACGAATGCTCGATGGTCGATGCCGATCTCGGCCGCGACCTGCTCTCGTTCGACTGTCCGCTGCTGGTGCTCGGCGATCCCGCGCAGCTGCCGCCGGTCAAGGGCGGCGGCTTCTTCACCGACAGCGAGCCGGACGTGATGCTGACCGAGGTGCATCGCCAGGCGCAGGACGATCCGATCGTGCGGATGTCGATGGACGTGCGCGAGGGCAACACGCTCGATATCGGGCGCTACGGCGAGAGCGAGGTGGTGGAGCGCCGCGAGCTCGATCCGTCGCGCGTCATGGAGGCCGACCAGGTGCTGGTCGGCCGCAACGCCACCCGCCGCGCCTACAACAACCGCTTTCGCCAGCGCCTCGACATCGAGGACGCCCTGCCGGTCGCCGGCGACAAGCTGGTCTGCCTGCGCAACAACCGCAAGAAGGGCCTGTTCAATGGCGGCCTGTGGCGGGTGAAGTCGCGCGCGACCTCGAAGTCCAAGATCGTCACGATGCGCGTCGCTCCCGAGGAGGATTTCGGCCGCAAGGTCACCAAGGTCTCCGTGCGCGGCGAATGCTTCGCCGGTGGTATCGAGGACATCCCGTGGGAGCAGCGCAAGCCGTACGACGAGTTCGACTATGGCTACGTGCTGACCGTGCACAAATCGCAGGGCTCGCAATGGGACGACGTCGTGCTGTTCGACGAGAGCTTTGCGTTCCAGGAGAGCCGCGCCCGCTGGCTCTACACCGGGATCACGCGCGCCGCGAAGCGGCTCAGCATCGTGGTGTGAGCCGAATCGGGCCGCGTCGAACGATGTGTCCGGTTAGCGCTACGCTCTCACGGCATCGTCATGGCCGGGCGTGTCCCGGCCATCCACGTCGTTCCGCGCACTGGGAAGGACGTGGATGCCCGGGACAAGCCCGGGCATGACGGAGTAAATTAGCCACAGCCCTACCCGTAGTAGAGACCGTTGCGTGAATGTTGCGCGCGTAGCGGTACTACCCTGCCTTGTTCCCGCAAACCCTGCGACCCGTTGATCCAGGTCAAGCTGCCGCACGGCGCTTGGCGGATAAAAAACGATTCACATGTCTGTACATCACCAACAGGCGGGGCGGAATCGCATGGCAAATACCAGGACGACCAAGAGCAAGGCATCCAGTGGCCGGCGCGCGAGCGCCACGGCGCGAGTCGCGCGCAAGCAATCCGCAGCCCCGCTCGATCCGATTGCCCAGTCGCTGGTCGACGAGTCCATGCAGGCCGCACAGATCACCGAGTTGTCGGCATTCGAGAGCGTGCTGAACGGACCGCCGGCGCTGAACGCCGAGAGCGCGCCGATCAAGGCCATGCTCGACGGCGCCGCGCCTGATGACGCCAAGCTGATGAAGGCGCTGATCGACGGCAAGGCCAAGCGCGACAAGCGTCACACCTCCGACGAGCTCTCCGACAATTGGCGCCACGGCGGCTATCCCTACAAATACCGCATGCTCCGCAAGGATTATGAGGAGCAGAAATTCGTCCTGCAGACCGAGCTGTTGAAGCTGCAGAACTGGATGAAGGACGCCCGGCAGCGCCTCGTGCTCTTGTTCGAGGGCCGCGACGCTGCCGGCAAGGGCGGCGCCATCAAGCGCTTCATGGAGCATCTCAATCCGCGCGGCGCCCGCGTCGTCGCGCTCGACAAGCCGAGCGATGTCGAGCGCGGCCAATGGTACTTCCAGCGCTATGTCGAGCACCTGCCGACCTCAGGCGAGATCGTGCTGTTCGACCGCTCCTGGTACAACCGCGCCGGCGTCGAGCGCGTGATGGGGTTCTGCTCGCAGGTCGAATATGACGAGTTCCTGCGCCAGGTGCCGGAGTTCGAGCGCAACCTCGTGCGCAGCGGCATGCATCTCATCAAGTTCTGGTTCTCCGTGAGCCGCGAGGAGCAGCGCCGCCGCTTCAAGGAGCGCGAGGCGCATCCCTTGAAGCAGTGGAAGCTGTCGCCGATCGACACGGCGTCACTCGACAAATGGGACGACTACACCCGGGCCAAGGAGGCGATGTTCTTCTCCACCGATACCGCCGACTGCCCGTGGACGGTGATCAAGTCCGACGACAAGAAGCGCGCGCGCCTGAACGCGATGCGCTGCGTGCTGCACTCCCTGCCCTATGCCGGCAAGGACGTCTCCCGCATCGGCCACGTCGACGACCTCATCGTCGGCCGCGCCAGCGTCATCCATGAGCGCGAGGAGCACGCGAGCTGAGATCGGCGAGGCGACCGGAAGTGGGACGGCCGCCCGTGGGCGGCCGCTTTGCATTCGGGCCGTCCCAGGCAAAATACCAAATGTGAAGCAGCTCATCTTTTGAGCGAGCATTCCGCGATATTAATCCATCGGTTGATTCACGAAACTCCTTCCGATGGAGGTCAATTTGAAACAAACACTCATTGCATTGACCGCGCTGGCCTTGCTGCCCGTCGCGCTCGCACAGGCCCAGCAGGCGGAGACGTCGGCGGGTCCCGCCGTCAAAGGCCGTCAGTTCACGCCGCCGTCCTACGTGTTCAGCCCCGACATCCCGGCCGATCTGGTGACGCAGAATGTCGGCGCGATCGGGCTGCAGGTCTATGTCGACAACATGGCCTGGGATTCATTCATCGCGCTCAACTGGCCGGCGCCGAACCCGATCGTCGAGCGCGGCGTGCCGGACCGCGAGAACGTGATCGGCGGCTTCACCTACATGACCGAGGGCGGCCCGAAGACGATGCCGACCGGGCCCGTGGTGTGGGAGACCTACAAGGATTCCGACGACATCTATCTCGATCCGCCGGTCAGGCCGGCGCCGTTCGACGCCGCCGAGAAGATCCCACCGCAATGCCTGATCCAGGCCCGCGAAAATCCCGCCGCGGCGCGCCGCACGCTGGTGCGCACCGCCAAGATCAGCGACGTCCTGATTGCCGGCGACAAGGAGTCGGACGGCAACCGCCTCGTCGACCAAAACGGCCAGAACGTCTGGTACGAGGTCAAGCTCAACCGCGTCTATTACGACTACGTCGTCAGCAACAAGTTCTACGACAGCCGCAACCAGAGCGGCGCCAAGATCGCCTTCCCGGCCTCGTCCAACACCACCGACCGCTCCGCCACGGTGAAGGTCAAGGCGGCGTGGAAGGTGATGGGCGGCCCCGGCAGCAAGCAGCCCGACGATGCCACCCGCTTCTACACGACCGACGCACTGGTGTTCGATCCCGCGACCAAGCGCTGCGACGTCAGGAAGCTCGGCCTCGTCGGCCTGCATGTCGTGATCAAGACCGACCAGCTGCCGCAATGGATGTGGGCGACGTTCGAGCAGGTCGACAACGCGCCGACCCAGGGCCAGACGATTCCCACCGGCGCCAGGTACAATTTCTTCAATCCCGCCTGCACCGACTGCAAGGTCAACCAGCCGCCGGCCAAGGGCTCGAATACGCCGACGCAGGTGATGCGCGTGATCCCGCTCGACGACGTCGCAGCGCAGAAGAGCGTGCTCTATCAGACCGCGCTGAAGACGCTGCGCTCCGACAACGTCTGGCAGTATTACCGGCTGGTCAACGCGCAATGGGCCGGCAAGGGTGTGCCGATCGGCACGCCGACGCAGCCGCCCTTCCTCGCCAACACCACGCTCGAGACCTACATGCAGGGCCCGCAGCAGCCGAACGGCTGCATCAACTGCCATGGCAAGTTCGCCGGCACCAAGGACCTGGACTTCCAGCTGTTCGATGCCTATCCGCGCAAGTCGAAGCAGCTGATCGACCTGTTTCGCGTCCCCGGCGCGACGGCAATGAAGCCGTAGCACGCCTGCCAAGAGCAGCAGCCATGTCGTGGCGGAGCGGCGCCCCCCCTCCGCCACCGGCGTTAACCAATTGCTAACCATAAACCGGCCAAGCTTGCCGCGTCGCGCTGCGCGTGGCCGGCCGGCGGACAACCTGTCCGACATGTCCTCGCCGTGCGGCTGCCGACACGACGCCGCGATCGGCTCGCCCTGCGGATCCGCGGGGCGCCCCCGATGCGGCGACAAGTCGTTTCGAACGCGACACCGCAAAGTCCGCCCGGAGAATGAGCCTTGAGCACCGTCGGTTCGCGCGCCTTCCAGAAGGCACGGCAGGAAAAGAAACAGAAGAAGCTGGTCGAGACGCAGCTGACGGCAGCCTTTATCGCGTTCCGCGCCGGGCGCCAGGCCGACACGCAGGCGATCTGCGCCAAGCTCCTGCAGGAGGTGCCGGGCTGCTTCGAGGCCGTGCATCTGCTCGGCGTGTCGCTCGTGTCGTCGGCCCGCTTCGCCGAGGCCACCACGTTCCTGGCGCAGGCCGTCGCGCTCGAACCCAATTCGGCCGACGCGCAGTCCAATCTCGGCTGGGCGCTGGTCAATTGCGAGCGCTTCGAGGAGGCGCGCGCCGCGCTCGAGCGCTCGCTGGCGCTGCGGCCGAATGCGCCGATCACGCTGCGCAACCTGACCATCACGCTGCTGCGCCTGAAGCAGGGCGAGGCGGCGCTGGCGAGCGCGACGCGGGCGCTGGAGTTGAAGCCTGACGACGTCGATTCCTGGTGCAACCGCAGCGTCGCCGAGCTGATGCTGCGGCGCTGGGACGGCGCCGCCGCGAGCGCCGAGCAGGCGCTGGTGTTCAATCCGACCCATTTCGAGGCGCTGGTCAACAAGGGGCTGGCGCATCTCGAGCTGCATCATTTCGAGCAGGCCGAGGCGACCTTCAACACAGCCCTCGCCGCGCGTCCCATGCATGCCGAGTTGCTCGCGCATCGCGGCCGGCTCTACATGATCTCCGGACGCACCGCGGACGCCGAAGCCGACTATGACCGCGCCGTCGCGCTCGACCCGAACCTGCAGGTCGGCTGGCAGGGCAAGGCGCAGATCAGCCTGCTCAACGGCAACATCGCGCAGGCCATCGCGGCCTGCAAGCGCGTGCTCGACACCAATCCGAAGGCCCAGGTCGCGCTGACCCTGCTCGGCGCCTGCCGCGGCAAGCTCGGCGATGTCGCCGGCGCCGTCGCGCAGTTCGACCAGGCGCTGGAGGTGCAGCCGGACTACGACGAGGCGATCACCAAGAAGATCTTCTATCTCGACTTCCTGCCAGGCGCCGACTTCGCCGTGCAGCAGGCGGCGCGGCACTATTGGTGGGTCGCGATCGGCTCGAAATTTCCGCGCCGGACGCTGGCACCGCGCTCGCTCGATCCTATCCGGCGCATCGTCGTCGGCTATGTCTCGGCGGATTTCCGCACCCACTCGGCAGCGTTCGCTTTCCTGCCGGTGCTGCGCGGCCACGACAAGACGCAGGTGCAGGTGAACTGCTACTCGACCTCGCCGCGACACGACGCCTTCACGGAAAACTTCAAGTCCATCGCCGACGTCTGGGTCGAGGCCGCGAACCTTTCCGACGACGAGCTCGCCGACCGTATCCAGGCGGACGGCGTCGACATCCTGGTCGACCTCTCCGGGTACACCACGGGCACCCGCATGCCGGTGTTCGCGCGCAAGCCGGCGCCGATCCAGGTCACGGCCTGGGGCAGCGGCACCGGCACCGGCCTTGCCACCATGGACTACTTCTTCGCCGATCCGGTCACGGTGCCTGCGAGCGTCCGGCCGCTGTTCGCCGAGCGTGTCCACGATCTGCCGTCGGTGATCACGATCGATCCGCTGCTCGGCGTCACGCCGTCACCGCCGCCGATGCTGCAGAACGGCCATGTCACCTTCGGCGTCTACAACCGCATCGACAAGATCTCCGACGAGGCGATCGTGCTGTGGGCGCGGCTGCTCGCCGAGGTGCCGGACGCCAAGCTGGTGATCAAGCATCTCGCGCTCAACGATCCCCTGGTGCGCGACGGCCTGATCGGCCGCTTTGTCAGCCGCGGCGTGCCGGAAGCGCGCCTCGTCTGTCTCGGCGCCAGCGAGCGCAGCGAACATCTGAAATCCTACGAGCGCATCGACATCTCGCTCGATCCGTTCCCGCAGAACGGCGGCATCTCCACGTTCGAATCGCTCTACATGGGCGTTCCCGTCGTCGCCAAGCTCGGCGCCGGTGCGGCCTCGCGTGCGGCAGGGGGCATCCTGACCGCCGCGGGGCTGGCGGACTGGGTCGGCGACGACGACGACGGCTATATCCGCATCGCCAAGACCTTCGCCGCGCAGCCCGAGCTGTTGTCGAAGCTGCGCGCGGAGCTGCCCGGCATGGTGGCGCGCTCGCCGGCCGGCGACGTCGCCAACTACACGCGCTGTGTCGAATCGGCCTATCGGCAATTCTGGCAGACCTATTGCGCGAAGACCGGCGCATGATCGCACGCGCGGTCCGGACTGATCAGCTATGAGCCCGGCGATGTGAGTTGGCCGCGCCGCGATCGCACGATCGCGTGCGGGTCCTATGTCCGTGGCGTGCCACCCACAACCATTGGCTGCACAAGTTCCCACTGTGCCATTTTGACATAGACCGGAAATCGTCACGCCGCGATGTCGCCACTCGCGCGCCCAGCCTGCCGCAGACGGGGCGCAATCAAGCCTATGGCTTTTTGGTGGCGAAGCTGCGCCTTTCTGCCGGCCTAACTGCTACCAACCGGCGAGTAGTAGACCAGCATCATCGAGCCAGGAGATAATACAAGAGAAGAAACAGATCGGGCCTCGCGTTTGCAGTGCGGCCTGCAACGGAGGACATGGGGCATGCGGGTCGCGTTGTTGAGTTGCGTCGTTGCGACAGGATTGAGTCTCGCGGCAACGCTGCTGCCGGCCGCTGCCCAGACCGTGAAGCCGGCCAAATCGGCCACCGCCGCGGCCGCCGGCGAAGGCGGCAAGCTGCAGGAGTCCAACGAATGGACGGTCGGCATCGCCGGCGGCCTGCTCGAAGGCACCAACATCCGTTTCGCCGCCGAGATGGCCAAGGTGCTCGACGACCGGCCGAACCTGCGCGTGCTGCCGATGGTGACCTATGGCGCGCTCGGCAACATCGAGGACCTGCTCTATCTGCGCGGCGTCGACGTCACCATCACCTCGGCCGACGTGCTCGACGAGTTCGTCCGCAACGGCACCCTCGCCAACATCAAGAACCGCATCCGCTACATCTGCTCGTTCTACATCAACGAGATGCACGTCTATGTCCGCCCCGAGATCAAGACGCTCGAGGACCTCCAGGGCAAGAAGGTCTCGTTCAACACCGTGGGCAGCGCGGCCAACCTCACCGGCGGCATCGTGTTCGACCGGCTCAAGATCGGCGCCGAAAAGGTCTTCATCAACAATTCGGTGGCGCTCGAGAAGATGCGCACCGGCGAGATCGCCGGCGTGGTGCACGTCACCGGCAAGCCGACCGACCTGTTCGCCAAGTTCAAGCCCGAGCCGGGCTTCCACTTCCTGTCGGTGCCGTTCGCGCGCAGCCTGCAGGACTATTACGTGCCGACCAAGCTGACGTCGCAGGACTATCCCAACCTGCTCAAGCCGGGCGAGACCGTCGAGACCATCGGCGTGCCGCAGGTGCTGGCGGTCTACAACTGGTCCCCGGAGACCGAGCGCTATCGCCGCGTCGCGCGCTTCGTCGAATATCTCTTCAAGCGCTTCGACCAGTTCAAGCAGCCGCCGTTCCATCCGAAATGGAACGAGATCAACATCGCCTCCTCGCTGCCCGGCTGGACCCGCTTCCGCGCCGCCGAGGAGTTGCTCGTGAGCAGCCGTCCGCCGGAGACCGACGTCACCGTCAAGCAGCAGTTCGACGAGTGGATGAGCGCCAGGAACGCAACGGGCGGCCGGCGTCTCAGTGACACCGAGGCCAAGGCCTTGTTCGAGCAATTCCAAGGCTGGATGAAGCGTGAAGGCGATCAGCCGGCGCGGTAGCGCCGGTGATCAATGGAGCTGTGGCGCGGCGGGCTTGCGGCGCAGTGCTATCCGAAGGCTCGCAAGCGAGCGCCGGAGCGAATGGAGCTTCATGCAAGGCTCCTCGGACAACGCTCGAAGACGGCGAGCCCATCTCACGATCGACGCCCGACCGATCGTGCCTCGCCGTCCGCCCGCTGTCACTCCATGGCCGGCGCAAACTCCTGATCGGCAACGCTGGCGGCCTGCGGCACCTTGATCACGACCGCGGCGCGGTTGAGCGCCTGGTGACATGAGTTGCAGGCGGCAGTGAGGTCGGCATAGGACTGCTCGAAACGGCCGATGTCCTTCTGCTTGATCGCCTGCGCCAGCGCCTCGAACGGCTCCTGCGTCACCGCTGCATTCATCTCGGCGAACGAGTTGCCCTCGACCTGCGGCTGCGCCCGGCTGACCCGGTTGAATGCCCCCTTGAGATTGCCGAGCTCGTAGGCGCTGAACGCCCAATTGCCGCTGTGGGCGGCCAGCCAAAGCCGGATGTGGCGCGGCTGGATGGTCGCAATCATCAGGTCGCTGACGGTCGGCACATAGGCGGGCGATGGCGCCGGCGCGTCGGCTCGCAGGCCGGCGACGGTCGCGAGCGAGGCAAGCCCGGCAAGGCCAGCGGCCAGGACTATCAGCCGCACGCTCCGGCGGAGCTTCTCGAAAGGCATCTTTAGGGTCCCCAAACTGATTTAGAATACTTCTAAAGAAGGCCCATGCCGGTCGCCAATCGGTTTCCGTGATCGCAACGATCAGAAAAACTTGATGGCCCAGGCCGACCGAGCGCGCGTCATGCTCCCGCATTCGAAGCGCCGGCCCTTCAGAGGACGGCTGGAGACGACCGGCCCCAGATGACGGCCTCGGGATTGCGTGCAAGAATGGTCGCGGGACCTGCATGGCCGTCACCAGCACCACGCTCTTGTTTGCAGCGACTTGGTTTCGAGATGCCGAAACTTCACGCATTGATTGTTCTCGCAATCATTGAAGTTCTTTCTCTCTCGCCCGTGCTGGCAGACCAGTTGGTCAGCTTCAAGAGCGCGCCCTACCGTCTCGGACAGTTGCAACAGCGCCTCGCGCAGGAGCGTGGCGATGCCCCTGAGCGAACTTCGGACACGGTCGAGGGCTGGTTGTCCAAGCCGGAAGGAAACGGGCCCTTCGGCGCGATCGTGCTTCTTCACGGCTGCAGCGGGCTCCATGACGACGTCCGCAAGCACTTCGCCGAGCTGGCAACCGGCTGGGGCTATGTTCTACTCGCCGTGGACAGCTTGGCCACCCGCGGCATCAAGCAATCATGCACCCGGCTGATGCCCGCCCGGCAGGGAGATGCGCTAGGCGCACTCGCCTATCTTTCCGGAGCTCCGTTCGTCGACCCGCGCCGAGTCGTGGTGATCGGATCATCGCAAGGCGGCGATGTCGCTCTCGATCTGGCATCCGAGGTTCAGACGAATATCTTCGACGTTCCAGAAGGCCTGCAATTCAAGGCCGCAGTGGCCTACTATCCGCTGTGTAGTGTCGCCGGGCCGAAACTGGAGATTCCAACGCTCATCATGATTGGCGAGCTCGATGACTGGAGCGCGGCGCATTCCTGCGAAACCTGGATGAAGACCCGGAGAGCAGACGGCGCCGCGGCCAAATTGATCGTCTATCAGGGCGCCTATCACGCATTCGATGTGCCGGATCTTGCCAAGGGCGTGAGAGCCTACGGACACTGGCTCAAATACGATGCCGACGCGGCGCGACGTTCGGTGCTGGAACTTCAGACATTCCTCGCGAGCCAACTATCGAGCACGACGTCACGCTGAGGCGGAGCTGGAGACGATCTCCGCAATCACGGCGCTCAGCGATCGCATTGGAAAGCGCGATGTCGACCGGGGACGCGGCGCTTTACGCACGGGAAGGCGCGGGTCGAAGAGGATGGAGCGCGGAGGTTTGGTGGACGTTTGGCGCCGTCACCCTGGATCGGCGCGCTGCGCGGACAAATCGAACCAACGGATGACCTCGGATCGCCTCGGCTTGGCGGTCTACGTCACCGTATAGCCGTTGTCGTCCAACGAGCGTCTCAGTTTTTCATATTCTCGATTGTTGAAGAGACCGCGAGGCCAGAACACCAGATAGCTCGGATACAACGGGGTCGAATGCCGAATGCGCAGACCGTTCACGGGCCGAATGCCCATCTTCGACAACGCATTGATCGCCTCGCGCGGAAGTACGTAGTCCTGATCGAAGAACACCAGACGCAAGGCCTCGGGAAAAACATGGAGCTGGGCATGTGGCGCGGTGATGCGACCCCGGCTGCTCCAGATTCCGCCCGTGAATGCAACCAACGCAAGTATCCTTGTGGTGAGGCCCGTGTTCTCGAACTCGCTCTGCGAGCTCCGCGTGATCGCGATGAGGCCGGACCGTCATTCGCCAGCGCGACGCACCTTCAGGAACTCGCGCTCGAGGCCGCCATCTTCGATCGGCCCGCCGCCTGGGATGTCCGTCATCCGACATCCGGCGATCAGGTCACGCTCGATATGAAGCCCGCGAGGATCGTCCGGCTCTGGCTGAGGGCCTCGATGCGTTGATCGATGAGGCCGACCTGCTGCGCCAATATTTTTCGCAGATTGTCGCAAGGCCTGAAGTCTGGGCGGTTGTTGCGCACGCAGGGGAGCAACTGCTTGATCGTCTCCAGCGTCATCCCGGCGGAGCCAAGCACCTTGATCCGGCGCACGGCTTCTTCGTCCGCCGGGCCGTAGTCCCGATAACCGGACGACGTTCGTTGCGGCGCAAGCAGGCCTTCGCCCTCGTAGTAACGCAGCATCCGGACGCTGACGCCCGTCCTTCGAGAGAGCTCGCCGATCTTCATCCGAAAACCTCTTGACCCTGACAGCGCTGTCAGACCTTACAGATCGTGCTTGCCCAAGTGGAGTCCCCCTTGTGCTGGGAGCAACGATGAAAGCCTATCATTTGAACCGCTACGCAGGTGCAGGGCGCCTGGTGCGCACCGACCTCATCAAACCCGAACCTGCCAGCGGCGAGGTTCGCATGCGCGTCGAAGCGGCAAGTCTCAACTACCGCGACCTCCTGATTCTCGACCGAGCGGGCCAAGGCGGGTTCGACGGTCGCGTTCCACTGTCCGACGGCGCAGGCGTCGTTGACGCCGTCGGCCCCGATGTCGTTCGATGGCGCCCGGGTGACCGCGTGGCCGCATCGTTCTTTCGCGATTGGATCTCCGGGCCGTTCAAGTCCAGCTATGTTCCGTCATCGCTCGGCGGCAGCACGATGGATGGCATGCTGGCGGAGTACGTGGTGCTGCCGGCGACGGCGCTGGTCGCCGTGCCGGAGCACCTCACGTCGATCGAAGCTGCGACCCTGCCCTGTGCCGGCGTGACGGCATGGCACGGCCTCATCACACGCGGTGGAATGGGCAAAGCCGACACGCTGCTGGTCCAGGGAACCGGCGGCGTCGCCCTGTTCGGCCTTCAGTTCGCCACGGCACTCGGCGCCCGCGCGATCGTCATCTCGTCCTCGGATGAAAAGCTCGCCCGCGCCCAGGCGCTCGGTGCCTCGATCCTGATCAACTACCGCGACACGCCCGATTGGGATGCCGCGGTGATGAAAGCCACCGACGGCGAAGGCGCCAGCCATGTTCTCGAGCTCGGCGGACCCGGCACCTACGACCGGTCGCTGCGCTCGGTCGCATCGGGCGGCAAGATCGTTCAGATCGGGGTCTTGACCGGGTTCGGCCCGAAGCCCGACCTCGCCCGCCTGCAATGGGAGAATGCCGACATCATCGGTGTCACCGTCGGCTCGGTCGACCATTTCACAGCCATGAATCGCTGCCTCGGCGAACACGCGATCCATCCGGTCATCGACCGGATCTACGACTTCGACGACGCTCCCGAGGCGTACGCCCATCTCCGGTCCGGCTCGCACTTTGGCAAGATCGTTTTGAGGCTGTAGGCACCTGGGCAGATCGCCGGGATCATGATGGCGAGAACAGGCGTCTTCTCTTCGCGGTGACGAAGCGCTCCTGCCGTTGGCAGAGCGCTTCGGCGTCGGTTTCATGCGCCTTGTCACGGCGACAACAAGACGAGCGGCGCGCTGCGCCTGGTCGGGGTCGATCGGATGTAGCGTCACCATCGTGCCATCAGGGCGGCGGCACATCGACGAATGTTACCTCGCGCCGATCATCCTGCGCAGCCAGGCGTCGACAATCGCGGTGGCCGGATGACTGGGATCGCCGAGCTCGCGATTGATCTCCATGTGACCACGCAGGCCGGTGCCCCCGACGCCCTGGACCTCGGCCGGCGTGCCCGCCTGGGTCAGAGCCGCGCCGAGGGCCTCGGACTGCGCCTTGCCGTCGGCGCGGTCGACATGGAGAATCAGGAACGCCGGCGCATTCGGCTTGGCAGCCTGTAAGGTCGGCGACAGCGCGCGCTGGCGCGCAGGCTCGGTGCCGAACGCCTGGATGTAGGTGTCGAGCATGAAGCGGCCGCTGTCGGCGAGCTGGCGCGCCACGTCGTAGCAGGCGCCATCCAGCGCAATGATGCCGCTGATATCGCGCAAGGACAGCCCCGCTGCCGTGAAGTACCTCGGATCGGTCCCGACCAGCGCAACGAGATGTGCGCCTGCGCTGTGCCCCATCAGCACGACGCGCGAGGAGTCAATGCCCAGACGCGCTGCATTGTTGTGCAACCACGCCAGCGCCGCGGCGACATCAGCCGCCTGCTGCTCAACCGTCGCCGCCGGCACCAGCCGGTAGTCGATCGAGGCGAAGGCGTAGCCCTGCGCGAGCAGGTGCTCGACCTTCGCAGCTCCCGTCGCGTTACGCTTGTCGCCCCGCTTCCACCCGCCGCCATGCACGAACACGACCAACGGCGCAGCCGCGCCTCCCCTCGCTTGCCAGACGTCGAGCCTCTGCAACGGATCGGGGCCATAGGCATATTCGGTCGCCGGCGCAACTTGGCTCCCCGCCTCCCGCGCCGCCATGCGCGCCTGCAGCCGCTCCAGAAAGGGCCCGGCGCTGGCAGGCATCAGCGAAACGGGCTGCACGAGCCCCAGGCTCGCGACCAACAGAACGGCAAGTGTCGAACGCAACATCGAGAGCTCCATCGTCGTCAGACGATAGCAGCACGTGTTGCTTAATGAAGGCCGCACGCAGCGTCGTTACAAAATGTCACGAACGATGACGTCCGCGAAACTACGGACGGCTTTACGCGGCAATACCAAACACCAGCGTCAGGCTTGACCGAGCCCCTGCGGAAGACTGATCCAGATGACGGTCTGCTCCTCCGGAGAATGGAGCGTCCTGTGTCCCTTGCCATGCGTGTCCTCGAACAGGATGAAGCCTCCGGCCGGGACGTGCCTTCGGTCTCCGTCGCTGGTCTGGTACTCCGCCGAGCCGCTGAGCCGCACGGTGAGCGAGCGTCGCGGCACGGTGTGCCAGTCGACCTGCCCTGCCCTTGCCGGAATGCGTGTGAAGCTGACGTGGGTGCTCGCATATCTTGCGGACACGTCGAATATGGCAGCCTCCGGGTGAACCTGCCGCGCGACTGTCGGAATGTCGACTTCATCGAAATGCGACTCGCCATCTTCGGTGGCGTAGACCCGTAGGCACTTCATCAAAGACTCCATTCCGATGACTGCAGGCGATCACGGCGACCTTGCACAAAGCCCCACGCCACGCACTGGTGGACGCTCGCGCAGTGCCCGCGATCACGGCTCGAGGCCAAGGATGACTTCGCCGGCTCCCTTCAGCCGGCGTCGCCGCGACGGCTCGATCCGCTTTGATCCACCAGCTTCGTATCCGGCTCCTCGTCCGCCAACTCCCACTCCACGTCGGGATCCAGATCGGGATCGAGCTCGCCGATCAGAACCGGCTGACCATCCCTGCCGAATTGAAACACGGCGTCGCTGTCGTCGGCATTGACGTCGCCGAAGAACTTTTCCAGCGCGGCGAACTCCCGGTGCGGAGCGAAGCCATGGGTCTTCGACCATGCCACAAGCTCGCGCAGCAGCTTGCGGGCCTCGCTCGGAGCGATCGGGACCATGGTCCCGCCCGCATCCGCCATCGCCATGTATTGCTCGACCTGCGCGCTCTCCAGCGTCCTGAACATCACGTCCTTGACACCCAGCGCCAACGTGTCGAGCAAAAACAGGGCTGCGTTGTAGGGCGAAGCCTGGCCGCGCGTCAGGAGCAGCGTCCCCAGGCCGATATCGAACAGACCTTCATTGACGCAGCAATGCCGGATCGGCGCTTGTGCCGCCCGTGCCACGCGCGCCGGCAGGCTGTTGTAGATCGCGTCCTCGCGCTTCGCCAGGGTCGCCAGTTGCTTGCGCCGTTGCGCCTTCTTGGCTCGCTTCTGCGCCATGTTCACTGCCATCACCATCCTCCATCGCATCGAGTCGTGCGGCATGATAGCAGTGAACCGGCGAGGAAGCACCGCAGCGGCCACTCTCTCTGGCCGGAGTCTCGTGCGATTTTTGGGCAGCTCACTCATCGAAATAAATCGAAGCCGTCCTGCCCCGCACCACCGTGTGCAAATGTGCGAACTCGCTCTCGACGAAGATTCGGGTTGCATCCATGGGCGCGGCTCCAACGGATATCACCGATCCTACGACGCGAGATGATCGCTGCTTTGTTCGCCCGTGGCGCACGCGCTGACACTTTCGCGAGGTCGTTCACAAGCGACATCCCTGGCTGACGCAGAGCGTGCAGGAGCCGGCGCGATCAGAATTTTCGGTTTGCCGAATTTTTCTCTTTCATTTTTTCCGAACTGATGTATATCTCTGTCCATCCTGCTTCCGCCGGAGGGGCGTGTCGCGACCGTCACGAGACGTGGGAGGTGGGATGCGATGGGCGCAAGGAATCGCAGCGTGGCCTCTAGCCGCGCGGACGAACGGTTCGTTGCGCACGGCGAAGTCGTGCGGTCCTGATACCCCGACGCTGGTATCCAGCGCAGTGCGCGCAAGCGCATTGTCGCGACATGGTGGCCAACAAGCCCGGCGCACCAGGGAGACCACGTATAAGCCGTTCCAACCGTCGCGCAGGGAAGGCCGGGTGTGTTCGGCCAGACCTGTGGTGACTGCCGCCTGCTTTTTTGCTGCAGGCGGGCCACGGGCGCGGCCAGCGCCCGGCCTTCCCTGCGCCCTCCTCTGTGTCGAGGGCGGGTCTGACGCACAACTCGGGCGCGGATGCGCCGCGGGAGATGATGGCGCATGTCTGCGAGACGGATACCTTTGGGCGGTCGGAATGCCGAGCGGCGGTACGGGCCTCATGGTTCGAGACGCCGCTGCGCGGCTCCTCACCATGAGGGTTTGGTGCAGAGACCGGTGCTGCACTTTGTTCATGTGCGGCGGCCTCATAGAGGAGAGCTTGCGCGGCAAAGGCGACATGCTGCTTCGAGCCGGACCACACAACCCCTCCCCTCACCCTGAGGAGACCGCCGAAGGCGGTCGTCTCGAAGGGCAAGGACCGGACTTCGGCCGCAGGGTTCGCGACGCGTCTGCGGCTCTCCGCACCACGAGGAGCGACCTGCGTAAGCCGCAGCGGCCGACAAACCATGCGGCAGGAGCGCGCATCCCGCCTCCGCGCAACCTTTCGTTAACCGCCGTTAACCGAACGCTAACCATACACCGGGCAAAAATTGCCGAGTGGAATGTGCGTGTCGTGGTTGGGTGCAGTTGACGGGGGAGAGCTTCCGTGGACGCCAGCGCGGTACCTCAGTTTCGGAACGGCGGCCCCGTGGCCGCCGCGCAGTCGTTTGGGGCCGGCAAACGCGGCCCGCGGGAAGGGGCGAAAGCCATGGTCGACGTCACGGCGGGTCAGGGGGCCGGGTCTCCGGCCGGTTTTTCTTTTGCTGACCTGAAGACAGCCGTCATGCGCGGCGACATCGCGCTGGCGCTCGGCATCCTCACCATCCTGGTGGTGCTGATCCTGCCGCTGCCCTCGCTGGTGCTCGACCTGTTCCTGGCGATCTCGATCACTCTGTCGATCCTGATCCTGATGACCGCTCTGTTCATCCAGACGCCGCTGGAATTCTCGTCGTTTCCGACCATCCTGCTGATCTCGACGATGCTGCGGCTGTCGCTGAACCTGGCCTCGACCAGGCTGATCCTGTCACGCGGCCATGAGGGCACGGATGCCGCCGGCCACGTCATCGAGGCGTTCGGCAACTTCGTGATGAGCGGCAATTTCGTCATCGGCATCATCGTGTTCGCGATCCTGGTGACGGTGAACTTCGTCGTCATCACCAAGGGTTCGGGCCGCATCGCCGAAGTCGCGGCACGCTTTCACTTGGACTCCATGCCCGGCAAGCAGATGGCGATCGACGCCGACCTCTCCGCCGGCCTGATCGACGAGAAGGTCGCCAAGGCGAGGCGCAAGGAGCTGGAGGACGAAAGCGGCTTCTTCGGCGCGATGGACGGTGCGTCGAAATTCGTCCGCGGTGATGCGGTCGCAGGCCTGCTCGTCGTGTTCATCAACATCATCGGCGGCATCATCATCGGCGTCGCCCAACAAGGCCTGGGTTTTGCCGAGGCCGCCCGCACCTACACCACGCTGACCGTCGGCGACGGTCTCGTCACTCAGGTGCCGGCGCTGATCGTCTCCACCGCGGCCGGCCTGCTGGTCTCGAAGGCCGGCGTCACCGGTGCGGCCGACAAGGCGCTGATCAAGCAGTTCTCCGGCTATCCGCAGGCGCTCGGCATGTCGGCCGCCGTGATGCTGGTGCTGGCGCTGTTGCCGGGCATCCCGACCATCCCCTTCCTCGCGCTCGGCGGCGGCGCCGCCGCGCTCGCGCTGAAGGCCCGCCGGCACAAGGAGGTGACGAAAGCCGAGGAGATCGCCTTGGCCGCCGCCGCGCCCGCTGCAGCCGCGGCCTCTGCCGCAGCCGCCGAGGAGCCGATCTCCGCCGCGTTGAAGATAGACGATCTCAAGATCGAGCTCGGCTACGCGCTGCTGCCGCTGGTCAACGCGCCCGATGGCACCGACCGGCTGACTGACCAGATCAAGGCGCTGAGGCGCTCGCTGGCGATCGAGATGGGTTTTGTGATGCCGTCGGTGCGCATCCTCGACAACGTCCAGCTCGAGGCCAACACCTACATCATCAAGATCAAGGAAGTCGACGCGGGCTCCGGCAAGATCTGGCCGAACCAGTTCATGGTCATGGACCCCGGCGGCAACCAGGTCGCGGTGCCCGGCATCCACACGACGGAGCCGACCTTCGGCCTGCCCGCCACCTGGGTCGATGCGGGCCTGAAGGAAGAAGCGACGCTGAAGGGCTACACGGTGGTGGATGCGGCGACCGTGCTGTCGACGCACCTGACCGAGCTGCTCAAGGCCAATATGAGCGACCTGCTCTCCTATGGCGAGGTGCAGAAGCTCTTGAAGGAGCTGCCGAAGGAACAGGGCGAGCTGGTCAAGGACATCGTGCCGACGCAGATCACGATCTCCGGCCTGCAGCGCGTGCTGCAGCTGTTGCTGTCGGAGCGGATCTCGATCCGCGATCTCTCGACCATCCTCGAAGGCGTCGCCGACGCGCTCGCCTTCTCGCGCAACCCGGCGACGATCGTCGAGCACGTCCGCGCCCGCCTCGCCCGCCAGATCTGCGCCCAGAACACCTCGCCGATGGGCTATCTGCCGCTGATCGCGCTGTCGCCGAAATGGGAGCAGGCGTTTGCGGAATCGCTGATCGGCCAGGGCGAAGACCGCAGCCTCGCGATGCAGCCATCCAAGCTGTCGGAGTTCATGACTGCGACGCGCGATGCGTTCGAGCGCGCCGCGCGCGAGGGCGAGTCGCCGGTGCTGGTCACCTCGGCTGCGATCCGCCCGTTCGTCCGGTCGCTGGTCGAGCGCTTCCGCGCCCAGACCACCGTGCTGTCGCAGGCCGAGATTCACCCGCGGGCGCGGCTGAAGACAGTCGGGAGCGTCTGAGACAGGAGGCCCGGAACCTGCGAGTCAGTCCCAAGTTGTCAGAGGCAGGACCGGTCCAACGGGCCGGTTTTGCCGTTTTTCAGGGCAAACCCACCTGTGCTTTACCGCCACAGGCAAATGATTTCTTAATTTTGCGTTAGGTGGCTGATTTTCCGCCACAGACCGAACTTCCAATCAAGCCACTGTAATATCATGCATTATTCATGTTCTATTCATCAGCGGTCGCGCGGCATCACGCGCTATCACACGCTTGTGATGACCCCTACGAAACAGAATCGAGGTTTCCTACGTTCTTGCAGGCGAGACGATGAACCGGAACGCCGCCGGCTCACACGAATCAGCGAAGGACGGAAGGCGGCAGGAGGCTTCCATGAACCACTCGATTTACAGCGCGGATCGGACGACCCATCTCAAGATCGTGGTGGTTGCGCTCGTGGCTGGCATCGCGGTGGCCGGCTTCGGCATCTCCGCCCGTCTGAATGCGGAGCCGAACTACACGCAGACGGCGAAGGTCATCAAGGCCGGCAAGCCGGTCGCCGTCACGAGCTCGGAAGCGTCGCTGGTTCGCTGATTGGAATTCCCGGAATTCACGCGGTTCTCACAGCCCCCCAACTGGCCGCGTGGATATGTAGTAGACCCAACCCCAAGTCGACTACCGAAAACGCCCGCTCCCCACGGGCGTTTTCTTTTTTGCGCTTTGCCTCACTTCCCCGGCGGCACCGTCTCGATCAGCTTGCCCGTAAACACGATCGGCCCCGTCGCCTGCCCCGTCGGCGACCCGCCCTCCGGCTCGACGGTGACGGCGTAGGTGGCGCGGTTGACGGTGTCGGCGTCGTAGGAGGAGAGAACGGGACGGCTGGTGAAATCGCTGCCGCCGATCACGCCGAGCGAGCGCGGCTTCTGCAGCTTGTCGGAGACGATCCACAGCTCGAAGCTCTTGCCCGGCTCGGGCGCGGCGCCGACGCGGCGGACGGTGTAGCTCTTGCTGCCGGCATCGACGGTGAGGATGAAGGCCGGCGAAGCCGCATCCTTCTGCAGCAGCGCGACGAACTGCGCGGCGGGTTGCGGCGCGGCCGGCACCTTGACCTCGACGGTCTGGATGCGCGGCTTGGGCTGCAACGGCGGCGGCAGCAGATCCGGGCGATAGAGCTGGACGCCAAGCAGCGCGAGCAGCACCGCGGCAACCGCCGTCATGACGTTGGCGACCGTGCGCAACTGCCGGACCTTGGAGGCGAGCTGAACGACATTGGCGTTATCGTTCGCAACCTCCCGCGCCGCAGAGGCGCGACGCTGCGGTGCGACGGGAGGTGCTTCGGCCGGCGTGTCTTGGCGGGGAATCTCGACGGGGGCATCGGCGCTCGGAGCTTCCGCCGCGAGCTCTTCAGCCATCGGAGCCTCCGCTACGACGGACGGGGCTTTGGGAGCCTGCGGTGTCGCGACAGCCGGGAGTTCAACGTCCGCTTCTGCGGGAGACGGCGAAATGACCGCCGCCTTAATCCCAGACCGCGCGATCTCGGCCTTGATCCGCTCCCACAATTCGGGTCGCGGCTCGACCAGCCCGACCATCTGATTGAGCGGCCCAAGACGAAATTCCCACGCCTGGACCAGCGCCGCGAACGCCTGGTCGACGGCCATCATGGTCTCGACCTGCGCGCGCTCGGCGGCGTCGAGCGTGCCCAACGCATACTCCGCCGCCAGCGCGATATGGTCTTCGCTATACGCCATCACAGGTCCAGGTACGGGTCCAGGTCACTTCACCGAAAAGCTCGATCGCCGACGCTCAGTCCAAACCGCCCCTCATCCGATCCCCAGGCATTGGCGGATATCCATCATGCTCCGCCGCAGCCAGGTCTTCACCGTATTCACCGGCGCCTCGAACTTGGTCGCCAATTGCTCGCGGCTCCAGCCGTTATAGTAGGCAAGCAGCACAAGCTTCTGCCGGTCGGGCTCGAGCCGGCCGACGCACTCCAACAGACGCTTGAGCTCCTCCGACATCTCGCGCCGCGCCAGCGGATCGGGCGTCTCGGCCGCGACCTCGAGCGCGGAGGGCTCATCCTCCAAAGACAGCTCGCCGCGCTTGCGCACGAGGTCGATGGCGCGGTTGCGGGCGATCGCGGCCATCCAGGTAATGGGGGAAGACACCGACGGATCGAACTGGGCCGCGTTGTTCCAGACCTTCACATAGGTCTCCTGCACGACCTCCTCGGCGAGGTCCTGACGGTGCAAGATACGGAGCACGACGCCGTAGAGTTTCGCGCGCGTCGCCGCATAGAGGCGCTCGAAGGCGGCCTCATCCCCCTTGGCGACCGCGGCAAGCAGCCAGACCAGCTCTGCCGGCGTCAGCATTCAGCGTCCCCGAAAATCGCCCCACTCCTTCACTCGACCCTGCCCTCCCGTAGCACATATCGCGCGCGGCGCTCCAGCCGGGCGGGCGCGACGAAAAACCCGGACCTTGCGGCCCGGGTTTTCGAAAAGCTCCGACCTTGGCAACCAGGCTCAGGCGATGACGCCGAGCCGGGCGCGCATCAGGCCGATACTGTCCATGTCCGCCTGCTCGCGGGCGCTTTCCTCGGCCTTTTCACGGGCCTGATCGCGCTCATCGAGCAGCTCGACCTTCTTCATCTCCTCGAACGCCTCGGACAAGGCCGCCTTGGCGTCCTCGAGCTGGGCGCGCAGCTCGTCGGCCGAGCGCGTCAGGTTCTCGCGGCGCTGGATCGCCGCCTTGGCATAGGTCGGATAGGCAAAATGGGTCGGGTCGTTGATGCCGGCCCGCTCCTGCTCGGTCTGGATCTCCCGCTCGAGCTCAGACGACATGCGCTGGAAGTCAGCGATCATGCCCTCGATCTGCGTCACCCGGCGGCGTTTCTCATCCACCTGAAATTTCTTCAGACGGATCAGCGTTTCGCGCGACTTCATCGACTCATACTCCCCAGAAGTCCCGTAGACGGCGCGGGACAGGGCCGGCCGCCCTTACTGGGCCTGCCGACTAGGCTCGTTACATGGAGGGGATGATTACCCGACAAAGTTAGCTTTCCGTTTCCAAGCGCCCCAAGATCTGTTCCAGCTCCCGATACCCCTGCGCAAGCCCGCAGACCTCGTCCTTGCGCTGCCTGAGGAATGCCTCCAGCGGCTCGTGCAGCCGGATCGCCTCGTCGACCTCCGGGCTCGAACCTGCGCGATAGGCGCCAAGCCGGATCAGCTCTTCCATGTCGGCGTAGGTCGCCATCACCTGGCGCGCCCGCATGATGGTCGGCAGGAACACCGGATCGGCCGATTTCGGCATCGTCCGCGACACCGACTTGAGAATATTGATCGCCGGATAGCGGCCACGTTCGGCGATCGAACGCTGCATCACGACGTGGCCGTCGAGAATGCCGCGCACCGCGTCCGCCACCGGCTCATTATGATCGTCGCCGTCGACCAGCACCGTGAAGATGCCGGTGATGGTGCCGTCGCCGCTGCCCGGTCCGGCGCGCTCGAGCAGTTTCGGCAACTCTGTAAAGACGGTCGGCGTGTAGCCCTTTGCAGTCGGCGGCTCGCCGGCCGACAGCCCGATCTCACGCTGCGCCATCGCGAAGCGCGTCACCGAGTCCATCAGGCACAGAACATCCTTACCCTCGTCGCGAAAATATTCGGAGATTGCGAGCGTCAGATACGCCGCCTGGCGCCGCATCAGCGCCGGTTCATCCGACGTCGCGACGACGACGACGGAGCGCGCGAGGCCCTCCTCGCCGAGATCGTCCTGCAGGAACTCCTGCACCTCGCGGCCGCGTTCGCCGATCAGGCCGATCACCGAGATATCCGCATCGACGTTGCGCGCCAGCATCGACAGCAGCACCGACTTGCCGACGCCGGACCCGGCGAAGATGCCGAGCCGCTGGCCGCGGCAGCAGGTGAGAAAGGTGTTCAGCGAGCGCACACCCAGATCGAGAGGCGCGCCGACGCGCTTGCGCGAATGCGCCGGGGGCGGATTGTTGCGATAGGGAACCGGCGCGGCGCCTGATGGCAGCGGCCCCTTGCCATCGATCGGCTCGCCCATCGCGTTGATGACGCGGCCGAGCCAGGCCGGCGACGGCCGCACCTGGTTGGCGGAGTTGGCAATCACCGCGCGGCAGCCGCGCCGCACGCCCTCGAGGCCCGCGAACGGCATCACCACCGCATTCTTACCGGAAAAGCCGATCACCTCGGCAGGAATGACCGAGCTGCCGGTCTCGATCACGATGCGCGCGCCGACCGACATCGCGTGAATCGGCCCGGCGATCTCCACCATCAACCCCTTCACGCCGACGACACGGCCATACGTGTTCACGGCGTCGATGTCGCTGATCTGCTCGGCAAGAGCCTTCATCAGAAAACTGCCTTCATCACCAAAGCGCCTTCATCACGGAACCGCCTTCATTGCGAAAACCTTAAGTAGGGGCAGATTCGCGTCGCCGGTTTAACTCTGTGTTTACTCGCATCATTAATCATTGCGTCATGGTCTGGAGTGACTGACGTAGTGCGCTTTGCCGCCCCCAAAAGCGGTGAGGAACGAGAGTCGGTTAGTTCCATCTCTTCACATGGAGCTTGAACGAGGACGGTTGAGAAAAACTGCTTCTTCGCAACACCTTACGGCGATTCGACAAAAATTGCACGGATAGAGCTTGCGCAGCGGAATCAGGATTTGTTAACCATCTCTCGTCAGGATCCGAATCAGTTGTTCAAAGGCGTTTTGAGTGCCGCGGTGGCGGCCGACCTGACGCCCGGAGCGGCGACTATGGGGAACTGGCATGCGCGTTTTGCTGATTGAGGATGACAGCGCCGTCGCGCAGTCGATCGAGCTGATGTTGAAGTCCGAGAGCTTCAACGTCTACACGACTGACCTTGGCGAAGAAGGTGTCGACCTCGGCAAGTTGTACGACTACGACATCATCCTTCTCGATCTCAATCTGCCCGACATGTCCGGTTACGACGTGCTCAAGCAGTTGCGCGTCTCGAAGATCAAGACGCCGATCCTCATCCTGTCCGGCCTCGCCGGCATCGAGGACAAGGTCAAGGGTCTCGGCTTCGGCGCCGACGACTACATGACCAAGCCGTTCCACAAGGACGAGCTGATCGCCCGCATCCACGCGATCGTACGCCGCTCCAAGGGTCACGCCCAGTCGGTCATCCAGACCGGCGACCTCGTCGTCAACCTCGACACCAAGACGGTCGAAGTCGGCGGCCAGCGCGTGCACCTGACCGGCAAGGAATACCAGATGCTGGAGCTGCTCTCGCTCCGCAAGGGCACCACCCTCACCAAGGAGATGTTCCTCAATCATCTCTACGGCGGCATGGACGAGCCCGAGCTCAAGATCATCGACGTCTTCATCTGCAAGCTGCGCAAGAAGCTCGCCAACGCCTCCGAAGGCCGCAACTTCATCGAGACCGTCTGGGGCCGCGGCTACGTGCTGCGCGAGCCGCACGACCTCGACGAGCGCATCCCCGCCTGATCTTTCACTGGGTTTACCGGCGGGCCTCACGGCCTGCTCCTCCCAGACTGGACCCCGCCGCAAATGGCGGGGTTTTTGTTTGTGGGGGTGGTGGTTGGTGATGGGGCGGCCGCTTTGCGCCGGGCCAGCCCGCATTGGAGCCAAGCTCTCGCCCAGCAGAAGGTGCGCTCCCCTCCCCCTTGCGGGGAGGGGTCGGGGGTGGGGGTCCCCGGAAATGTTCTAGATGAGACCCGTAGCCTTCCAGCGAACTAAGCACTGAACTCGCCGCTCGCACCGACCCTGCCCCAAACTCCGTCCTGAGCAAGAAACCCCCACCCCCAACCCCTCCCCGCAAGGGGGAGGGGAGCCCACCGCCATCGCCGCGCCTGCGCGCCTCAAACGACCAGACACGACCGCCCTCGCCTTTCATCAGGCGAACACGAGCACCGCTCGCTTGTGCGCACTTGCTGCCACGAAGTTCTCCGAGAACTCATCACCTCAAACCTTCGCGATCTCGCGGCGCAAAGCGCCCGAGCTATGTGCCATTCTCACCGCCCTCTTCCGAACTGAGGGCGCAGGGAAGGCCGGGCGCTGGCCGCGCCCGTGGCCCGCCTGCTAGACAAGAAAGCAGGCGGCAGTCACCACAGGTCTGGCCGATCACCCGGCCCTCCCTGCGCGATGGCTTTACGATTTATACGCGATCTCCCTGGGGACCGGCTGTCTTGCCCCCATCACCCGCAGGCAGCGTCAACCGCAACGCCCACGCGCTTGGCCTCAGCACCGGGAGGCCAGGACCACGCGATTTCACCGTGCGCCGGGATCGTTCGTCGGCACGGCGAACCATGCTGCGACCCCAAGCGCCCATCGCATCCCACACCCGACGTCCGTGACGACCGCGAAGCGTCCCCTCGTTGGGGCGGGACGAAGCGGAGTAAAGCACAATTTCTGAGAAAGCGAAAGTGAAATTTTCGAGAAACAGAAATTCTCGAATTCGGGTGGTTACTCTCAACCGAGCCTCTGCAACGCCGGACGAGAGCTTTCGCTACGCGACCGGTGCACTCCCCTCCCCCTTGCGGGGAGGGGTCGGGGGTGGGGGTCCCCGGAAAAGGTCCACATGAAAGCCCCCTATCTGCCGCTGATCAGCAGGCGATCTCACGACCAAGACGCCGCTTGTCAGTCTCTGCCCCAAAATCCTCCCAAGCAAGAAACCCCCACCCCCGCCCCCTCCCCGCAAGGGGGGAGGGGGGCGCACCGCCATTGCCGCGCGAGTGTGGCTCGAACTGACAAGCACCCGCTCAGCTCCGACCGAGCGTTGCGCAGCAACATCTCACAGATGAGCCGGATCTCACGGATCAAGCTCTCTTCTTAGTGACCCTCTTCTTCGCGGCGCTTTTCTTAGTCGCCTTGGCCGCCCTCTGTGCAGGTCGCTTCGCCGCTTTTTTCGTGGTCTTTGCCTTTGACTTCTTCGCGGCCGCGCTTCGCTTCTGGGCGGTCTTCGTCGCCTTCTTGGCCACCTTCTTTTTGGTTGTTTTCTTCCGGCCGGCGGTGGTCTTGGCGGCGGCCGCTACTTTCTTCGTAGCCTTCTTGGCGGGTTTGGCTGATTTGGCGGATGAAGCCGTCGGGTTGGTCTTCGCAGACGGTGTCTTCGTCGGCTTGTCAGGTCCGCCAGACTTCGCCGGCTTCTTCGGAGCCACCCCGCCGCTGCTGCGCTCACCGCCGCTTGCGGCGGCCCCACCCGCCGCCGACAGCCAGAACCGCAGCTCCGGCGATTTCTCCTCGGCGCCCTTGATGTAGCGGTCCTGCCAGGTGTCGTCGCCTTGCAGCGGCTTGCCGAAGATGTCGGGGTGCTGTTTCAAGAGGAAGCGCCAAGCGTAGTGGTCGTAGAGGTCGAGGACATGGCAGGCATAGGCTTCGGCGAGGCCGCGGTGGCCGCGGATGATCAGCATGTTCTCGTCGTTGTTGTGCGAGGCGCGGAAGCCGAGATTGTGCGAGCCCGTGACGACGACGCAATCGTCGCTGAAGGGGTCGATCACCACGATCTTGTTGTGGATGATGGCGAAGCCGTATTTGGCGAGCTCGGCCTCCCATTTGCCGAACGCGTCCCTGGGCCCGACTGCTCCCGCCGGCACGCCGCGGAAATCGATGCTGCCGGCCTCGCCCTGCTTCTTCGGCTTGCCGGCTTCGCCGACCACCTTCACCTCGGGCGCGTCGCTGCCGCCCTCGTCCTCGCCGCCGCTCTCCGAATGGCCCCCGGCATGCAGCGCCGCGGAGAAGTTGGTGGCGCGCACCGGACTTGTCAGGGCGCCGCGCACGAACAGATCAGGCTTGTCCTTGAGCAACTGGCCGGCAACGTCGAGAATCGAATTGTTGCCGGGATCGAAAGCGAGGAACAGCACCGCGTGCGTGGCTGATTTCATCAGCTCGAACACGCGGCCCATGTCGTTGGGCGTCCTCGGGTTCCTGCCAAGCTTGCCTTGCGTGTTCGGCGAGAACATCGGTTCGATGGTGACGCCATGGCCGAGGTCGATCGGCTTTTGAATCGAGCTGGCGTTGTTGGCATGGGCGAAGTCGCGCAGGGTCTGCGACTGCAACGCCGACTTCTCGCCGTCGGCGGCGTCGACATCGGCCTTCAGCGCATTCCAATAGGACAGATAGCGCTCGGCCAGCTCAGGGCTTTCCACCACCAGCGCGTTGTTGGTCTGGGTGCACAGGCCGGTCGAGGTCCAGTTGGTCGAGCCTGAGAGCACCGCCGCCGGCTTGCCGTTCTCGCTCAGCACCATGAACTTGTTGTGCGGGATGGAGCCCTTGCCGAGGATGCGGTCGATCACGGTGACACCGGCGGCCTTCAGATTGGCGCGGTTCTCCGCGTCGGCATCGTCGGAGTCCTTGCCCTGCTCATTGCCGAGGATGACGGTGCGGCTCTTCGGGTTCTGGTGCAGCTGCTGCTCGAGACCGTTGGGGTCGTTCAGCTCATAGAGCGCGGCATGGATGGTGCCGCCACCGCTATCGGCGCGCTTCAGCAGCGAGGTCAGGCCATCCTGCAGCTGGCCCATCAGGCGGATGCGAATGGGATCCTTGGGATCGAGAATGTGCGGCGCCAGCGCCGGCACGCTCGGCTTGTCGTCTAGCGCATGCGTCAGCGCCTGGGTCGCGGTGATGCCGCGGTTGAAATAGGCATGGAACGGCGGCCGCTCCGGCGTCAGCGTGACCTGGTTGCTCTCCAGCGGCGCGACGCCTTCGAGCGGCGTCAACGTCTGGCCCGGCGTGCCGCCCATCGGCACGATGCGATATTTGTAGGTTCCGCCGCGCTTGGCATACAGGTCCTTCCACCAGAATTTCTGCACCGGGGCCTGGTCGGTACCGAGCTTGTCGGCGGTCTGCCCGGCAAAGCGGGCCAGCGCCGGCAGCACGGTGTCGGTGTTAGCGTTGACGTCGATCCGGTGGATGGCGAAGCCGAGACAGCCGTCGAGACGGCGATCGAAGGTCCAGGCGACGACGGCAATATCATTATTGGAAAATGCAAGCGCGGGCATGGCAGCACTCCTTGTCTGACAAGAAGTATGTCGCGCAGTTGTAACAACGGTTCGACACATCCGGGACAAGAAAGCGGATAGCGGAGGTCGCGGCGGGCGAGTGCGGTGCAGCGGAGGGGGACGGTGAGCTAGTCGACGCAAGCCGGGCGTCGTGATGGCCTCAAGCCGTCGCCGCAGCGGCGGTGCACTCCCTCTCCCCGTTCTTACGGGGAGAGGGTCGGGGTGAGGGGCAGCGGCACGGCTGGTGTCAGTGAAGAGCTTACCGCACTCATTCACGAACCACGACTGGACGTCATCATGAAGATGTCGCGTCACATTCCACGCCAGATGCATTCCGTTTGAGAGCTGCAGCTCTGGTAAGAACACCGCCCGTGTGGCTGCCCCTCACCCCAGCCCTCTCCCCGTGAAGAACGGGGAGAGGGAGCGCACTGTCGTCGCGGCGTGATCTCGGCTCATCTCGTAGTACGATACGGTCGGTGCAACGAGAGACGGAAGAAAGCCTGCCCTACGCAACCGCGCCCGGCTTGCCGCGGGTGACGTAGCGTCCCTCACCTTTCGCGCCGACCAGCTTGCCATCGCGCACGACGAACTTGCCGCGCAGCATCGTGGCAACCGGCCAGCCGGTGATCTCGATGCCCTCATACGGCGTGTAGTCGGAGCCGTGGTGTAGACCAGCCTGACTGATCTTGGCGGTCTTGTTCGGGTCCCACAGCGCGATGTCAGCGTCGTAGCCGATGGCGATCGAGCCCTTGCCTTTCAGCCCGTAGGTCTTGGCGTGGTTGGTCGCGGTGAAGGCGACGAACTGGTTGAGGGTGATCCGGCCCTTGCTGACGCCTTCGGAGAACAGAATCGGCAGGCGGGTCTCGACGCCGGGGATGCCGTTCGGCACCCAGCGGAAGCTGGTGCGGCCCTTCGGGGTCAGCTTGCCGGCCTCGTCGTCATAGCGGAACGGGCAGTGATCGCTGGAGAACAGCGAGAACACGCCCCTTTGCAGGCCCTCCCAGCACGCCTCCTGGCTCGCTTTGTCGCGCGGCGGCGGCGAGCAGACATATTTGGCGCCTTCCATGTTGAGGCCCTGCATGTCCTCCTCGGTCAGCACGAGATATTGCGGACAGGTCTCGCCATGGATCTTGAGGCCACGCATCTGCGCGCGGCGGATCTCCTCCATCGCCTCGCGGTTGGAGACGTGGACGATGACGATCGGCACGTCGATCAGCTCGGCCAGCGAGATCGCGCGGTGCGTGGCCTCGCGCTCGACCGGGATCGGGCGCGACTTGCCGTGATAATAGGGAGCGATCTGGCCGGCGCGCTCCAACCGGTCGGTGAGGAAGCGGATCGCGTCGTAGTTCTCGGCGTGGATTTGCACCAGGGCGCCCTGCTCGCGCGCGACCTGGAGCACGCCGAGGATCTCGTAATCGTTCAGCGCGAGACCCTCATAGGTCATGAAGATCTTCAGCGACGAATAGCCGTCGGCGACCAGCGCCGGTAGCTCCTGGCCGAGCACCGCATCAGTGGGGTCAGCGATGATGAGATGGAAGGAGTGGTCGACGTAGCAGGCCTGGTCGGCGAGCGCGTGATAGTCCTTCAACGCCGCGCGCAGCGGCTGGCCCTTCTCCTGCAGGCAGTAGGGCATCACGAAGGTGTTGCCGCCGAACGCTGCTGCGCGCGTGGCGCTCTCGAAATCGTCGGCCATGACGATGCCGGGGCCGGAGGGCTGGCTGATATGGACGTGGCTGTCGATGCCGCCGGGCAGCACCAGCAGGCCCGAGGCGTCGACGATCTCGTCGGCATCGGTGATGGCCTCGCCGATCGCGGCGATGCGGCCCTGTTTGATGGCGACATCGGCTTTGTACGTGTCGCTCGCGGTGGCGACGGTGCCATTGCGGATGACGGTGTCGAAGGCAGCCATGTGACGCGCTCTCCCTAGGCGAACAAGCTCAGGCGAATTTGTGAAACAGCGATCCCCAGCCGCTGACGCCGCTGACATCGACGCCGGCCAGTTTCAGCGATTTCCATACCACGGTGGCGATGGTGTCGAGAATGGGGATGCCGGTCTCGAGCTCCAGCCGCGCCACCAGCGGCGCGGCGCGCATGTTGGTGCAGACGACAGCGATGGCATCCGGCTTCTCGCGCGCGACCTCGCGGATCATGGTCTCGATCTCGGCCGGGGTCACCTCGGCGAAGGAGAAATTGTCCTGCAGATTGAGGTGCCGGTCGCCGCGGCAGGCGATGCCGAGCTTCTCGTAATTGGCGATGATGCGCGCCTGCACGTCGTCGCGATAGGGCGTGACAAGGCCGAGCGATGTGGCCTTCGAGGTCGCCAGGATCTCGTTCAGCGCCAGCATCGAGGTCGTCGCAGGGATGCCCGTCGCCGCGGTGATCTGCTCGCAGAGCTTGACGTCCGCCTCGAAGCCGAGCCAGCCGGAAGAGGTGCCGTTCCAGCCGATGACGTCGACCTTGGCATGCGCAAGCAGCTCGGCAGCACGCAGGATGTTGCTGATGTCGAACTGCGCGAGTGCGTCGGTGGACAACGCGATCTCGGTGACCTTGAAGCGCGAGAAGTGCGCGGAGACGTTGGGGAGATCGGCCACCATCGCCGAGGTGATCGGCTCCAGCGCGGTGTTAGACGACGGGGTGAGCATGCCGAGAAGGGTGCGTTTGGTCATGGGTGGTCAAGCCCCTCTGCCACAGCTGACTCCAACATATGGGGTACTCCTTCGAGAGCAGCCGCGGGCGAGCCGCGCATGAATGCGCCCTCTCCCCTTGTGGGAGAGGGAATGTACGAGCGTGCAGCGGGCTCGGTTGGGTGAGGGGTATGCCTCAACATTTGAGATCGCGGAGAGAGACCCCTCACCCGGTTTCTCACTTCGTGAGAAACCACCCTCTCCCGCAAGGGGAGAGGGTGCACCGACCGTGCCGCGAAGGCACACATCATCCATGATGCAGAAGTACGACGACGCCGTGAGCGCAGGTCCTGAAGTTCGGAGCGATGGAGCCGGCCGCGGTTCATACCAGCGCCCTCTCCTGCTCCGCCCTCTCCCCGCGCAACAGCGCCAGAATATGCCGCTTCAACGCATTGAACTGCGGTGAGGTGATATCCCGCGGCCGCGGCAGGTCGATCGGGATGATCTCGACGATCCGTCCCGGACGCGCGCTCATCACGGCGACATGCGTGCCCAAGGTCAGCGCCTCGTCGATGCCGTGCGTGACGAACACGATCGTGCCCTGGTGCTGCTGCCAGATGCGCACCAGCTCGGTCTGCATGTCCATGCGCGTCTGCTCGTCGAGCGCGCCGAACGGCTCGTCCATCAGGATGACCTGCGGATTCATCAGAAGCGCCCGCGCAATGCCGACGCGCTGGTTCATGCCACCGGACAATTCGGACGGATAATGGTTCTCGAACCCGGTGAGGCCGACCATGTCGATATGGACCTGCGCGCGGGCGCGGCGCTCGGCCTTCTGGCCGCCGGCGAGCAGCAGGTGAAAGGCGACGTTCTCCCACACCGGCAGCCACGGCATCAGATTGGCGTGCTGGAACACCACGCCGCGATCGG
This sequence comes from Bradyrhizobium sp. ORS 285, assembly GCF_900176205.1. Classification (NCBI taxonomy): domain Bacteria; kingdom Pseudomonadati; phylum Pseudomonadota; class Alphaproteobacteria; order Hyphomicrobiales; family Nitrobacteraceae; genus Bradyrhizobium; species Bradyrhizobium sp. ORS 285. The sequence continues at coordinate 1,011,668 of NZ_LT859959.1, read as the reverse complement.
CGCCGGGCGCGGTCACGGGCCGGCCGTCGACGGTCAGGCTGCCCGCGCTCGGCTGCTCGAAACCCGCAATCATGTTGAGCAAGGTCGACTTGCCGCAGCCGGACGGGCCGAGCAGGCAGACGAACTCGTTGCGCGCGATCGACAAATTGATGTCGGCCAGCGCGGTGACGTCGGCGTTGCGCTTCTTGTCGGCAAAGATCTTCGACACGCCGGAGATGTCGATGGTCGCCATTGTCACTCTCCGCCGCGAAGCGTTGTATTGCGCTGCCAATGCAGCACGCGGGCCATCACCATGCGGATGGCGAGGTCGCTGCAGAAGCCGAGCAGGCCGATGCTCGCCATCGCCGCCAGCACCAGATCGTAGCGCAGGAAGTAGTAGCTGTCCCACAGCACATAGCCGAGCCCGCTCTTCACCGCGACCATCTCGGCGGTGACGGTGAGCATCCAGGCCGAGCCGATGCCGATGCGCAGGCCGGCGAAGATGCTCGGCATCGCCGCGGGAACGACGATGTAGCGCAGCAGCTTGCGCTCGCTGCCGCCGACCATGGCGCCTGCGCGGATCAGATTGCGGTCGCAGGTCTTCACGCCGTGAATGGTGTTGAGCAGGATCGGGAAGAACGCGCCGAGGAACACCAGGAAGATCGCCGGCTTGTTGGCGATGCCGAACCAGATAATGGCGAGCGGGATCCACGACACCGGCGGAATCGGGCGCAGCATCTGCAAGGTCGGCTCGATGATGATCTCGATCTTGCGCGACCAGCCGATGGCGACGCCGAGCGCGACGCCAAGGATCGTCGCGATAGCGAAGCCCGCCGCGACGCGCGACAGGCTCGCCAGCATGTCGGCAAGCCAATGCCCGCTATAGGTCTGGGTGTTGCCGTCGGTGCCGATCAGCCAGTCCGCCCACGCCCATACGACCGTCGACGGCGCGGGGAGCAGCGCCGCCGGCAGCGCGCCGGAGCGCGAGAAGGCTTCCCAGCCGGCGAGCACGAGCACGGGAACGATGGCGCGATCGAGTTTGCGCAAATGCGCGAGTGCGGGGGTCATTGGAGGATCGTGGGGTTTTGATAAATCATCTGCTCGACCGTTGGCGTGTCGGAGTTGGATCCAGGCTCTTCACGGCAAGAGCGGTGCGCCCCCTCGCCCCGCGTGCGGGGAGAGGGTTAGGGTGAGGGGGACTCTCCGCGAGCACGGTGCGTGGAGAGTCCCCCTCACCCGGATTGCATCTTTCGATGCAATCCGACCTCTCCCCGCACGCGGGGAGAGGTGACATCCCGCCGCGGCGCAATTAGCGCCTCATCAATACCCGAGCTCGCTCTTCGGCTTGCCCGTCGCGGCTTCCAGGAAGCGGTAATCGAGGTTCTTCTCGACGGCAGCCGTCACATCGGAGTTGATGTACTTCAGGTCGCGCATCATCGTGGCGATGGCGAGGGCGGAGGCGCGATACATCTTCGGATCGGGATCGAGGTTCTCGACCGCGCCGGTGGCGATCGCCTTGTCCAGACCGGTGATCTTGGAGATCACATTGATCAGCGCCGGCTTGTCGGCGGCGATGTGGGCATCGACCTTGACCACCGCGCGCACCACGCCCTCCAGCGCCTTCGGATTCGACGCGATGACGTCGGAGCGGGTCAGGATCAGGTTGGTCAGCTTGCCGGCGGCCTGGTCGTAGGGGAAGCCGAAGAATTTTGCCGCCTTGGCCTGCATGATCTGGGTGGCGAACGGCTCGACGGTGCAGATCAGCTCGACCTCGCCGCGGCGCAGCGCCTGCAGATGGTCGGACGGATTGGGAATGTTGACGAACTGCACGTCCTTGTTGATGTCGATGCCCTGCTTGGCGAAGGCGCCGCGCATGTGGATGTCCTGCGCATTGCCGCGCGAGCCGGCGATGCGGAACGGCTTGCCCTCGGCCTTGTACTTGGCGATGACAGCCTTCAGCGCGGCCCAGTCGCCCTGCGGGAGGTCAATGTCGTTGGCGAGCAGCATCGCCGAGCCTCCATTGACCTGGCCGGAGATGGCGACGACGTCAAAACCTTTGTCGAGCGCGATGGCGTAGTGCAGATAGGTCACCTGCGCGACGTCGATGTTCTTCGACACCAGCGCGGTCAGCGCGTCGGTGCCGGTGTTGAAGCCGACCGCGTCGATGGCGACGCCTTCGGCGAATTGCGGCGTCAGCGACATCGGCGTGCAATGCGCGCATTTGGCGTAGCCGAGTTTGATCTTGGGCGTGTCGTCCGCAAAGCTGAGCGAGGGCAGCGCCAGGGCGAGCAGAGCGAGAATGGGCAGCACGAAACGGTTCACGGTCATCTCCGAGGCAGGTCGATCAACGGGCTTTCGTTGCCTTCAGCAAACCACGTGCCATTTGGATGCGATATGCGATCTTGATTTTACGTCGTTATTTCAATAGCTTTTTACTCTATCAAGTTTCAGCGATTTGCCTGATCTGCGGGCGCTTCGCCCGAAATTCAGGCAATGTGAGGAGCCCCCGCAGCCGCCATGACGACCCCGGCATCCCGCCCCAAGCTCAAGACGCGCTTCAAGCCGGCCCGGCTGAAGCTGTCGTCCGACCAGCCGACGCGGCCACTGGCGCGGTTGTCGCTGCATGATCAGCTCGTCGCCAAGGTGCGCGAGATGATCATCGACGGCGAGCTCGCCGCCGGCGCAGCCCTGCCGGAGCGGATGCTGTGCGAGACCTTCGGCGTGTCGCGCACGCCGCTGCGCGAGGCGTTCAAGATCCTCGCCGCCGAGGGCCTGATCGAACTGCGCCCGCACCGCACGCCGGTGGTGACGCCGATCGACGCACGCGAGATCGCCGAGATTTTCGACGTCATGGTTGCGCTGGATGCCGCCGCCGGCCACGCCGCCGCCACGCGCGCCACGGCTGATGACATCGCCAGTCTTGACGCCATGCATGCCGAACTGGTCGCGCTGCATCGTGCCGCGGAGCGCGGCGCATACTTCCGGCTCAACCAGCAGATCCACGCAGAGATCAGCAAGCTCGCTGGCAACGCCGTGCTGCTGAACATGTGGAGCACCTTGCATGCGAGCGTCTTCCGCGCCCGCGCGGTCGCCAATTACGATGCCAGCCGCTGGGACGAGTCGCTCGGGGAGCACGAAGCCTTCATGGCGCTGCTGCGCGCCCGCGACGCCCGGGGCTTCGCGCAGGCGCTGAGCGCCCACACCCGCAAGACCGGCGATTCCGTGCTGCAGATGCTGGCGCAGGCCAAGCAACAGCCCGGCGGATAGACTTTCTTCACGTCGAACCCGGCAGACTGGCGCCGCGACAGAAGAGAGCTTCCCGCGTCGGGCCTGATCATGATCTTGCAATCCCTCGCCGGCCTGCCGGCCTTCCTCGTCTATTTCTGCACCGCGCTGGTCGCGGTGACGGCGTACCTGTTCATCTATACCCGCGTGACGCCCTACAACGAGTTCCAGCTGATCCGGGACAATCATCCCTCGGCCGCGGTCGCGCTCGGCCTCAGCCTGCTCGGCTTCACCCTGCCGCTGGTCAGCGCCATCGCCCATTCCGCCAACGTGCTGGACTGCCTGATCTGGGCGCTGGTCGCGCTGATCGTGCAGGTGATCGTGTATTATCTCGTGCGCATCCCGGTGCCCGATCTTGCCAACCGCATCGTCGCCGGCGAGCTCGCCTCGGCGATCTGGCTCGGGCTCGCTTCGCTCTCGGCCGGCGCGCTCAACGCCGCCTCGATGATCTACTGACATGACCGAGCAACGCCCCGAGTTCGGCAAGCGAAGGCCGCTTCCTCCGCCTCCACCGACGCCGCCGGTGAAGCGCTCCGGCCATGTCGCGTTGCTGCTGATGGGCACGCTCGCCGTCGGCGGCACGGCCTACACGCTGATGCCGCGCCAGCAGAGCTGTCCGCAAGAGGCGGAGACGCCGACGATGGCCGCTCCGCCGCAAACCAGCGAATGCAGCACGCGCCGTTCGAGCAGCAGCGGTGGCGGCGGCAGCGGCTCCGGCCGCTGGGGATTTTCGAGCGGCGACTCCGACTCTCGAGGCAGCGGCTCAAGCCATGTTGCCGAGGCCTCCTCCTCTCACGTTTCGCGTGGCGGCTTCGGCGGGTTCGGCCATGGCTTCGGTGGCGGCAGCTGATGTCGGTCGCGCCATCGCCGCGAAATCACCGCGTTTGTGATATCTCTTGGATTCGGATCTTTGACACAGACTCAAAATCATAAAAAACGCGCCTGCCGACTGATCGGACATGATCCGTTGAGACGTCCGCGCCGGATGGCGCCGACGATGATGCAGGTTGCCGCGCACCTCGTCGCAGGTCGCGGCACGCCTGATTGCGTCCCGGGTTAGCCGAGATGCAGCGCATCCCCTGCCCCGAGCGCGACGACTGGCGGCAGACGGCCGAACAATGCGGCTTCGATTTCTACGAGCTCGACGGCGAGCGCTATTGGGACGAGCGCGCCTACTACGCGTTCACGATGGCGGAGATCGAGCTCGGCATCGAGGAGCCGACCGCCGAGATCGAGCAGATGTGCCTCGAACTCGTCGGCAAGGTCGTGGCCGATGAGGCGTTGTTGCAGCGGCTGAAAATTCCGCCGGCCTTCTGGCCGCTGCTGGCCGACAGCTGGAAGCGGAGAGATGACAGCCTCTACGGACGGCTCGACCTCAGCTTTCCCGGCTTTCGCGACGGCAGCCGCATGCCGGCGAAGCTGCTCGAATACAATGCGGATACGCCGACCTCGATCTTCGAGGCCGCCGTCTTTCAATGGACCTGGCTCGAGCAGGCGATCGAGCGGCGCATCGTCCCCGGCCGCGCCGACCAGTACAATTCGATCCACGAGCGCCTGATCGAGCGCTGGCGATCCCTCGGCAAGGGACGACGGCTGCACCTGACGGGAATGACCGGCGAGGCCGAGGACGCGGCCACTCTGGCCTATCTCGCCGATACGGCGGCGCAGGCCGGCTTGTCGACAACCGTGCTTGACATCGCCGACATCGGCTGGCGCGACAAAGGCGGCGGCTTCGTCGATCTCGACAGCAATGACATCGCGCTCGCCTTCAAGCTCTATCCCTGGGAGTGGATGTTCCAGGACGCCTTCGGCGCGAAGCTTTCGCGCGCTCCGACGCAATGGGTCGAACCGCCGTGGAAGGCGATCCTCTCCAACAAGGGCATCCTGCCGCTGCTCTGGCAGATGAACGAAGGGCATCCAAATCTGCTGCCGGCTTATTTCGAGGATGATCCCAAGGCGGCGAGCCTCGGCCCGAGCTTCGTGCGCAAGCCGATCTATTCGCGCGAAGGCGCCAATGTCAGCCTGGTGTCCGACGGCGTCGCCGTTTCGACCCAGGACGGGCCTTACGGTGCGGAGGGCTTCATCCGCCAGGCGCTGGCGCCGCTGCCGGATTTCGGCGGCGCTTTCCCGGTGATCGGCAGCTGGCTGGTGGCCCATACGCCGTGCGGGATGTCGATCCGGGAAGATGCAACCCCGATCACCGGCAACCGCTCGCGCTTTTTGCCGCACGCGATCGTGTAGAGCGTTAGCAATAAGCAGCGAAAACGCCTCGACACGCCGCGTCGGATGGTTAGATAGAGCTGAGGGGACGGAACTCCTGGACGCGGCGGCTGCGACCGGATGTGAGGCATGACGACCGACAACGCTCAGCTCGAAGGTTTGCGGATCCTGGTCGCCGAGGACGAGGGGCTGATCGCGCTCGAACTCGAGACGGTGCTGCAGGGATTTGGCTGCGAGGTGATCGGCCCGGTGTCGCGCGTCACCGAGGTGCTGCGCGAAGCCGAACGCGGCAACCTCGATGGTGCGTTGCTCGACGTCAATCTGCGCGGCGAACAGATCTTCGCCATCCTGCCGCAACTGATCGCGCTCGGACTGAAGATCGTCATCACCTCCGGCTACGATGATGCGACCCTGTTCCCGCCGGAATTCCGCAACCTGCCGCGGCTCGCCAAGCCGTTCGACGAACGCGCGCTGCGCGCCATGTGCGAGACGACGTTCTTGCGGCGCTGAACGACCGAAAGCGCGATGAGATCAGGATGAATCATCATCGCGCTTTAGGTTGTTGTTTGCGCATGATCTATTCGGAAAACCGCTGCGCACTTTTCCGGATCATGCTTTAGTCCGGCTGCACCGCAGAGGCGGGCACCTGCTCGGGCATCGTCTCGGCCGTCAGCGCAAATCGCAACGTGCAGCGGATGCCTTCCGGCGCGAACGCAAGATCCGCTTCGCCGTCGAGATCGAAGCGGACCACGCGATCGATCAAGGTGGTGCCGAAGCCGCGCGATCCGTTGCCTTCGATCGGCGGTCCGCCACGCTCGAGCCAGACGAGCTCCAGCCGGCGCCGATCGTCGCACAGCTGCCAGCTGATCGTGACCTGGCCGAACGGCGCTGACAGCGCGCCATATTTCGAGGCGTTGGTCGCGAGCTCGTGCAGCACCATCGAGAGCGGCAGCACCAAGCGGGCCTCCAGCAGCACCGGCGGCCCTTCGATGCTGATGCGGCCCTCGCCGACGCCATAGGGCGCCAGCACCGTCGTGAGCAGCTCGTTGAACCCGATGCCGATCCAGCGCGTCTGGGTCAGGATGTCGTGGGCGATCGAGACCGCCTGGATGCGTCCGGAGAATGCCTTGTTGAAGGCCGGCAGCGACGGCGATGTCCGCAGCGTCTGGCCTGCGACTGACTGCACGATCGCCAGGATGTTCTTGACGCGGTGATTGAGCTCGGCGACGAGGACGGTCTGCTGCTCCTCGGCACGCTTGCGTTCGGTGATGTCGGTCAAGGTGACGATCGAACCGACCGTCTCCTTGGCGTCATCGACCAGCGGACCGCCCGACAGCAGGAACGACCGCCCCGACATCCGCTCGTCGCGCAGACGCACCTCGACGCCATGAAACGGCTTGGTGGCCAGCGCCCGATCGAGACTCTCGCGTGAGAAGCGCGTCAGGGTGCCCTGCTGGTTCGCACTCAAGGCATCGAGCGGAAACGCCTCGGAGAACAATTGTCCCACCGGAGAGCGTTGCGCGAGCTGCTCGGCCACCCAGCTCGCATGCGTGATGCGCCCATCGAGCGCCAGCACGACGACGGCATCGGTGGCCTGCTCCAGGATCGATCGCGCGAAACGCTCGGCGCTGGCGACCTCCTCGGCCCGGCGCTGAATCGACATGTCGGTCAAGGTCACCAGCGTGGCGACCACGCCGCCCATCACCATCTGTCGCATCCAGACCGAGACGGGCAGATCGGCGCCGTCGGCGCGGCGCAACTGCGCATCACTGGTCGCATCGCCGGCGCGCTGCTGCGGCACCGCGCCTGCAAACAGCGAGGCAAAGCTGCGTCCGACCAACTGCTGCGCGTCGAGCCCGGTCAGCGCGCAAAGTCTCGAATTGACGTAGACGAGGCTGCCATCGGCATCGAGCGTCAGTGCACCATCGCTCATCCGCTCGACGAGGACGTGATAGGGCGCGTCAGCGCCCTGCAGCATGATGACCTGCGGTCCGCTCGGACCCTGCACCACCACGGCATCGACGTTGCCGCGATGAATCGCCTCGACGGTCTCTTCCGCCTCGTTCCGCGGCCGTGCCGCCTGCATTGCGTCCTTGGCCGCCACGAAACCTCCGTTCAGCTCGGTGCGATATCCAGACCGACCAGAACCTTCTCCGCGTTGGAGAGGTCGCCGATGATGCGCTTGAGCGGCTCCGGCAACTGCCGGATCAGCGTCGGGATGGCGACGATCTGATCGCGCTGCGCCAGCGCGGGATCCTTCATCAGATCGATCACCTCGATGGTGTAGCGGCCGGGCAGATGCGTCTCGCACAGCTTCTTGAGATTGGCGAGCGCAGCCAGCGATTTCGGCGTCTGGCCCGCGACATAGAGCCGGAGATTATAGCCATCCTGTTCCATCGCTGTGGCCGTCATTTGCGTGATGTCATTGGTTTCGACGGCGAGCTCGCCGCCCGCTTCGACGAGCGGCTCTGGACCAGGGCAATCCGGTCGGCCGAGCGCTGATCCTCGCGGGCAGCGCCTTCCAGGTTCAGAAGCTCCATTTCCCCCTCCTCACTCACAAGCTGCGCTTTCAGCGTTTCGATCTGCGCCGCGATCTCGCGGCGGCGGCGCTCGATCTCGCGCGTGCGGCGCTCCATATCCTGCGTGCGCAACAGGCGCTCGGCGCGATCCCTGACCTCCTGCGCCACCCGCGCCGATCCCGTGAGCACCCCTTCCGGACCGACATAGACCTCGCGCAGCGAGATGCCGTCGCTGCCCATCAGGAATTCGCGCACCTGGTTGGAGTGCGCCATGCCGCGCGACTTCAACAGATAGAGCTGGCGATTGTGCTCGCCATTGCTCTCGCGGTTGTAGAGCAGCAGCCAGGTGTCGGTGAGCGAGGAGATCTGCATCTCCGTGGTCGCCGTCTCCGCGCTGCCGGCGCCGAGATTGGTGAACAAGGCGGTGACCCCGCGTGATTTCAGGAAGTCGATCAGCCGCAGCGTCATCGAATGCACGTCGCCCGCAAGCCCGGCCCCCATCAACGACGAGATCGGATCGACCACGACGGCAGCGGGATCGAACTCCTTCACCTCGCGGTGCATCGCCGCCAGATGAGTCTCCAGCCCGTAGAGGTTGGGACGGCGGGCCGAGAACCGCAGCAGGCCGCGATCGACCCATTGCTGCAGGTCGAGCCCGACCGATTTCATGTTGCGCACGATCTGCTGTGGCGATTCCTCGAGCGCGAAGTAGATGCAGCGCTGCCCGGACGCGCAGATCGAGTTGGCAAAGTGCGCCGAGACCGTCGACTTGCCGGCGCCGGCCATGCCCGAGATCAGGATGCTCGATCCCTTGTAGTAGCCATGGCCCTCGAGCATCTCGTCGAGATCGGCGATGCCGGTCGAGACCCTCTCCGTCGAGACATCATGCGAAAGCCCCGACGAGGTGATCGGCATCACCGTGATGCCTTCCTGGTCGATGATGAAGGGATATTCGTTGGTGCCGTGCGCCGTGCCGCGATATTTCACGACCCGCAGCCGCCGCGTCGACAGCTGGTCGTGGACCCGGTTGTCGAGCAGGATGACGCAGTCGGCGACGTATTCCTCAAGGCCGTAGCGGGTCAGCGTGCCGTCGCCGCGCTCGCCGGTGATGATGGCGGTGACGCCTTTGCTCTTCAGCCATTCGAACAGCCGGCGCAGCTCGGAGCGCAGCACGGCCTGGTTGTCGAGGCCACCGAACAGCGTCTCGATCGTATCGATGACGACGCGCTTGGCGCCGATGGAATCGATCGCGAAGCCGATGCGGATGAACAGGCCGTCGAGGTCGTAGTCGCCGGCTTCCTCGATCTCGTTGCGGTCGAGATGGATGTGATCGACGACGATCTTCTTCTGCTCGATCAGCCGCTCGACGTCATAGCTGAGCGAGCCGACATTCTTGATGAGGTCCTCGGGCTGCTCCTCGAACGCAATGAACACGCCCGGCTCGTCATAGGTGACCGCGCCGTTATAGAGAAACGTCATGGCGAACAGCGTCTTGCCGCAGCCGGCGGCACCGCATAGCAGCGTCGGTCGCCCCTGCGGCAGGCCGCCGAAGGTGACCTCGTCGAGGCCGTCGATCCCGGTCGGCGATTTCGCAATGACAGGGAGATCCCGCGCCACGATTCGAGGACGCACGCTCGTTTTCATCAATTTTTCCCCCGCCGTCGAGCGAACACGCTTCGGCCACACCAAGGCGTGAATCGACGCGCCAGAGGGAAAAAGGTTCCAGGCGCGGGAAAAAGATTTTGCCTTGCGGGAGATCCGCGGCGTCACGGCCCACGTTTGCGCCGGCCGTTCAATGGCTTGCGAGCAGGGCTGGTCGTCAGCGCGCCGCGACGACCTTGAGGCCGGGCAGCAGCGCCGCACCGCCGCGCGGACTGCGCACGGGGTTGATCTGGTACAGCCCACGCCGCTCCTGATTGGGCCGGAAGGCGTCGGTGATGCCGACGACCGACTCGGCGGCGCCCAGCAGCAAGGTGCCGTCCGGCTCCATCAGCTTGGCCATCCGTTCGAAGATCTGCGCCTTGGTGTCCTGGTCGAAATAGATCAGAACGTTACGGCAGAAGATCACGTCGAATTTGCCGAGATGCGAGAAGTCGTGCAGCAGATTGAGCTGGCGATGCTGCACCATGCCGCGGATGTCGGCGCTGAGCTGCCAGAGTTCGCCGAGCTGGGTGAAGTACTTCACCAGCAACTGGATCGGCAGTCCGCGCTGCACCTCGAACTGGCTGTAGAGGCCGGCCTTGGACTTTTCCAGCACCTCCTGCGACAGGTCGGTGGCGACGATCTCGATCCGCCATCCGGCCAGCGCGGGTCCGAACTCGCGCAGGCACATCGCGATCGAATACGGCTCCTGGCCGGTCGAGCAGGCCGCCGACCAGATCCGCAGGGACCTGCGGCTGGCGCGCGCCTGGATCAGCCCCGGCAAGATGCCCTCGCGCAGATGATCGAACGGAATCTTGTCGCGGAAGAAGAATGTCTCGTTGGTGGTCATCGCCTCGACCACCTGCGTCGTGAGCTGCTCACCGCCGCTCTTCATCTTCTGCACCAGCTCCGGAATGCCCGGCAGGTTGGCGCGGCGGGCGAGCGGCAGCAGCCGGCTCTCGACCAGATATTGCTTGTCGGCCGAGAGGTCGAGACCGGACCGCTCCTTCAGGAGCTTACGCAAGAACTCATAGTCCAGGGGGGTCACGAACGGTCTCCAGCAAACAGACGCACCAGCTTCGGCGCGATCTGATTCAAGGGAAGGATGGCCGCACAGATGCCGGCATTGGCGGCGGCGCCCGGCATGCCCCAGACCACGCTGGTCGCCTCATCCTGCGCGATGACACTGCCGCCGGCGGCGACGATGTCCTTGCCGCCGCGCATGCCGTCGGAGCCCATGCCGGTCAGGATCACGGCAAGGGTCGATCCCTGCCAGATCTCGACGGCGGAGGTGAACAACGGATCAACCGCCGGCTTGCAGAAATTGATGGGTGGCCCATTGTCGAGGGCGATCGCGACCTCGGCTCCATGGCGCGTCACCCGCATGTGGCGTCCACCCGGCGCAAGATAGATCGTCCCGGCTTTGACGATCTCACCATCGACCGCCTCATGGGCGGGACGGCGGCTCGAACGCGCGAGATGCTCGGCCAGAATCGTCGTGAATGTCGGCGGCATGTGCTGGGTGATCAGCACCGGGAAGCGGTCGATCACCGGGCCGAGCTCGGTAACCACCGACATCAACGCCTGCGGACCGCCGGTCGACGAGCCGATCAGGAGCACCTTCGGCATCTGCGTGCTGAAGGCGCGGCGCGCCAGGGCGGCAGCCGGCACAGCGGGTGTCGGCATCGGGGCCGCGACCGGACGCGCCACCGGCGCGGGCCGCAATCCCTGCACGTGCGGAGCGGACGGCGGAGCATAGGCGACGGGCGCAGCCGCGCGGCGCGCCTTGGCGCCGAGATTGCGGATCTTCTGGATCAGGTCGTAGTGGAAATTGTCGGCCGCCGAAGCCTCACGCGTGCTCTCGGGCTTCGGGATGTAGTCCGCCGCGCCAAGCGACAGCGCCTTGAAGCTGATCTCGGCGTTGCGACGTGTCAGCGTCGACGCCATGATCACCGCGAGGTTCTTCTTCTTGGCAAGCAGCTTCGGCAGCGCCGCGATGCCGTCGAGTTCGGGCATCTCGATGTCGAGCACGGCGACGTCGGGATTGACGCGATCGATCTGATTGACGGCCTCAAGGCCGGTGCGCAGCGACGCCGCCACGACCATGTCTGGCTCAGACGCGATCCAGCGCGAGATCATGCCGCGGATGACCACGGAATCGTCCACGACCATCACCCGGAGAGGCTCCTGTCTGGTCGAACTTGGAATCGAAGAACTGGCCAACGCGACGCTCATAGTTCACCAACAGGACAGAGGCACAGGACGACGGCAAGCCCGGGCAAGCACGGGCTATCCGAACCGGACGGGTTCAGATCAGCCCGACTTCCTGGAATTTCGCCGTGACGATGTCCTTGTCGAACGGCTTCATGATGTACTCGTTGGCACCGGCGTGCAGCGCGCGTGCGATGTGCGCGACATCGTTCTCGGTCGTGCAGAACACCACTTTCGGCGCGTCGCCGCCGGGCATGCGACGGAGATTGCCGAGGAACTCATAGCCGTCCATGACGGGCATGTTCCAGTCGAGCAGCACCGCATCGGGCAGGCCGCGCTTGCAGATCTCCAGCGCCTGCTCGCCGTCCTCCGCCTCCACGATCTGGAAATCCAGACCTTCCAGGATGCGGCGGGCCACCTTTCGAATGACGCTCGAGTCGTCAACTACCAGACACGTTCTCATTTCAGCCTCTCGGGATCAGGGTCCAAACCGACCGCGCGGTCTCGCGTGGGCGGGCTTACGCTGCGGCTCAGGCCGCCATCTTGTCGGCGGCGAGTTCGAGTACGCGATCGACATCGAGGATGACCATCAGCTGGCCATCGAGGCGATGCACGCCACCGGCGAGCTTCGCCATGCGCGGATCGAGATTGACCGGGTTCTCCTCCCGGCTCTCCTCGGGCAGCCGCAGCACCTCGCCGATCTGGTCGATCAAGAGGCCGTAGGATTCGCCGCGCAGGTCGACGCCAACCGCCATCGGCGGCTTGCCGTCATCGGCGCGGGCAAGGCCGAGCCGCGCCCGCATGTCGACGACGGTGACGATGCGGCCGCGCAGGTTCAGGACGCCTGCAATCTCCGTGGATGACAGCGGCACCCGCGTCACCCGCTCCGGCATGAACACGTCCTGCACCCGCGAGATCGGCAGGCCGAACAGCTGGCCGCCGATCATCGCGGTGACGTATTCGACGACGGCGCCTTCGGTGGTTTCAATCTTGCTGCTCATTGCACGCTACTCCTGCCCTTCCCCCTTACGCCGCACGCTTGGCAGCGTCGGCGCGGGCCCGTTCCTCGATCTGTTCCTTGAGCGCCGCGATCAGACCCGGACGGTCGAACTTGGCGATGTAGTCGTAGAGGCCGGCCTGGCGGCCGCGCTCGATCGCCGCCGGCGACACCAGCGACGACACCGCGATGACCGGCAGATGATGCAGGTTCTGGTCGGCGCGGATGGTCTCGGCGAACTCGAAGCCGTTCATCTCCGGCATCTCGATGTCGGTGACGACGATGTCGAAGGTGTGCCCCGAGCGCAGCGTGGCCAGGCCCTCGAGGGCCGAGGCCGCGGTGCGGACCTTGTAGCCGGCCGACTTCAGCACCGGCGCCAGCATGTTGCGGAAGAACGGCGAGTCGTCGACCAGCAGCACCGACTGCGTCTGTGCTTCCGTCGCCATCTCCTTGCGGATGAACCAGTCGGCGAAGGCCATCGGCAGGAAGTGGCCGACGTCGATGACTTCGGTCGCCTGGCCCTTGATCACGGCGGAGCCGAGGATGCCATCCCGCGCGCCGGAGACCTGGATGTTGAGCCGCTCCTCGACGATGTCGATGATCTCGTCGACGACGAGGCCCATCGCACGGGTCTCGTCGGCGAACACCAGGATCGGCTGCGATCCCGACGTCTGCACCGAGACGCCTTCCATCTGCACCAGCGGCATCAGCTGATCGCGGTACTGCACCATGTAGCGGCCGTTACTGATCTCGATCTTGTCGGCCGCGATCTCCTCGAGCCGCGTGACCAGCGCCAGCGGCACCGCCTTGGGCTGCGCCGTGCCGGCGCGGAACACCAGCAGCGAAGTGAGCTGCTCACCGCCGATGATGTGATGCGACGAGTGCTCGTCGGCGACCGCCTGCGAGGCCGAGCCGGCCGCACCGAGCGCCTTGGCAATGCCGTTCGGGTCGATAATCATGATGACCGCGCCGTCGCCGAGGATGGTGTTGCCCGAGAACATGTCGATGTGACGCAGCTTGGTCGACATCGGCTTGACCACGATTTCCTCGGTGTGGAACACGCAGTCGACCACGATGCCGAAGGTCTGGTTGCCGACCTGCGTCACCACGATGAAGCCGTTCTCCGGATCGGTCGACGAGCCGTCGTCGATCTTGAGCAGCTTCTTCAGATGCATCAGCGGCAAGAGCTTGTTGCGCAGGCGCAGGACAGCGGTGTCCTTGATGCGCTCGATGCGATGCTCGGAGTTGGCGCGCGCACGCACCAGTTCGACGACCGAAAGCTGCGGGATCGCGAAGCGGTCGCCGCCGGCCTCGACGATCAGCGCCGAGACGATGGCGAGCGTCAGCGGGATCTTGATGGTGACCGAGGTGCCCTCGCCGGCGACCGACTTGACGTCGATGGTGCCGCCGATCTGGTCGATGTTGGTGCGCACCACGTCCATGCCGACGCCGCGGCCGGAGACCGAGGTGACGGCGGCGGCCGTCGAGAAGCCCGGCTCGAAGATGAACTTGTGGATCTGCGCTTCCGTCATCTTCTCGAGTTCGGCCTCGGTGACGAGACCGTTCGCGACAGCCTTGGCCTTGATGCGCTCGGTGTTGAGGCCGCGGCCGTTGTCGGCGATGCAGATGATGATGTGGCCGCCTTCATGATAGGCGGAGAGACGGATCGTGCCCTGGTCCGGCTTGTTGGCAGCGGCGCGCTCGGCCATCGTCTCCAGGCCGTGATCGGCGGAGTTGCGCACCATGTGGGTGAGCGGATCCTTGATCAGGTCGAGCACCTGGCGGTCGAGCTCGGTGTCGGCGCCGTGCATCTCGAGCTCGATCTGCTTGCCGAGTTCGGTCGCGAGATCGCGGACGATGCGCGGCAGCTTCTGCCAGGCATTGCCGATCGGCTGCATGCGCGTCTTCATGACGCCTTCCTGCAGCTCGGCGGTGACGTTGGAGAGCCGCTGCAGCGGCACCTTGAACTCGGTGTCCTCGTTGCGGCGGGCGATCTCGAGCAGCTGGTTGCGCGTCAGCACGAGCTCCGAGACCATCGTCATCAGATGCTCGAGCGTGTCGACGTTGACGCGGATCGACTGGTTGGCGACCTTGTCGCTCTCGTGCACCTCGCCATCGGCATTGGCCTTGGCCCGCGCCGCCTTCTTCGGCGCTTCGGCCTTGGCTTCCGCCTTGGCAGGCTCTGCCTTGGCCGCAGGAGCCTTTGCCTCAGCCGGCTTCGGCTCGGGCGCCTTCGCATGCGCCGGCGGGGTCTCGATTGCGGTCTCGCGGAAGGCGCGCTCCAACTCGTCGAGCGAGACCTCGCCCGGGCGCAGCGGACGCTCCAGCGTCTGATCGATCAGACTGCCCTGGGTCACCGCAGGCGCCGGCGGTGCTGCGGGAGCGGCGGGAACGAGCGGCGGCGCGGCTTCGCCTGCGGCCATCGCGGCCATGCCGCGCTCGACCATCGCTTCGAGCTCGCTGATCAGGTCACGATCCTCGCCCTCGGGCTCGGACTCATTGGCTTCGAGCTGCGCGAGCAGATCTTTAATGCGGTCGATGGTGGTGAGGATCAGCGTCACGGCCTCGCCGGTCACCGGCATGCCGTCGCGGAATTTGCCCATCAGGGTTTCGGCGGCGTGAGCCAGTGCCTCGAGCCGCGGCAAGCCGAGGAAGCCGCAGGTCCCCTTGATCGTGTGCACCAGCCGGAAGATGTTATCCAGGATCTTGGCGTTGTTCGGCTCCTGCTCGAACCGCACCAACTGATTGTCGACGGTATCCAGGCTCTCGCTGGTCTCCGTCAGGAACTCACGCAACAGGTCATCCATGAAACTGGCCTTCGCACGCAACGGAGCGCGACATGCCGCGCCCTTCAAACCGTGGCCAGTTTCGGTCCAAAGCGTTTAATATTAGTTGAGTAAGCGCAAATGAACGGACTCAACAAAGAGATAAGATGTCTCCGGACAAATCCGGACACATCCTCAAGACTTGCTTAACCATGGTAAACGGTTTTAGGCGTCCATCGACGACAAGACGTCGCAGGATGGACGCGTGCTGATCGCGACAATGACGATCAGGCGACAATGACGATCAGGTGGCGATGACGATCAGGTGGCGATGACGATCAGCCGGCGCGATCAGGCCGCCTGCACCACCATCGCGGCGCCATCGGCTGCCAGGGCCACCTTGAGGCCGCAGGCCTCGGCGAGCAAGCGGGTGTAGTAAGGCTGCACCGCATGGGCGTCGATCGTCGCCTGCAGCTCGCCACCGAGGATGTTGACGATGTTCTGCGGCAGCCGCGCGTTGAGCCCGGTGGCGGCGACGCGGAAGCTCATGGTCTCGCCGTCGCCGATGGGATCGACGGTCAGCATGCCGCCGCGCGGGATCGTCTGCTGGGCCACCACCATCATGTTGAGCAGCAGCTTGACCCGGTTCTTCGGCAGCAGCAGCCGCGGCAGATTCCAGGTGATCGAGGTCTTGGCGTCCTCGATATGGCCGCGCGCCATGTTTTGCGCATCGCCGAGGTCGATCTGCGCGCCGGCCGAGCCGGCCGCACCGAACGCGAGACGGCAGAACTGCAGCCGGGCCGAGGCGGTCTTGGCGCTCTTGCGGATCAGCTCCAGCGCGAAATCGCGGTCTTCAGGCTTCGGATTGTCGTCGAGCACTTCGAGGCCGTTGACGATGGCGCCGACCGGACTAATCAGGTCGTGACAGACCTTCGAGCAGAGCAGAGCGGCAAGTTCGAGCGTATCGGGAGCGGGAATCGGATTGGCGATCTCGGAAGAGGACGTGCCGGACATTCGATGTTCCTGAAATCCGCGAACTTGGACGAATCATGCTTGCGTTAACGCTTGATACACTGCGAAAGCAGGGACCGCCACCGAGCTGAGGCCGGGACACGGGAAAGTACGTGGCGGTTTTCCCCGGCAAAGACTGCTCAATATACGTGCGAATGGCCGTATCCGGATGCGCCGGGACGGCAGACCAGAACGAGGATTCGATGATGCAGGCTGCGAACGGAACGGTCGACGGGAGCGCCCGATGATGACAACGGGGCCGACCGCAGGAACCATCGGGATCGAGGCCGCCGCCGCGCTGATGACGCCTTTGACCGAGCTCGTCGTGCAGGCCGCGCAGGCGATCCTGGCTGTGAACCGCCGCGCGATGGCCGTCACCGACAAGTCCGATGGCTCGCCGGTCACCGAGGCCGATCTCGCCGCCGACCGTGTCATCGCCGAGGGTCTGGCGCGGCTGGCGCCGGAGATCCCCGCTCTGTCGGAGGAGCGGGTTGGACACTGCGCGGCGCCGTTCAAGGGCAGCTTCTTCCTGATCGACCCGCTCGACGGCACCAAGGAGTTCGTGGCCGGCCGCGGCGAGTTCACGGTCAATCTGGCGCTGGTCAGTGACGCGAGCCCCCTGCTCGGCATCGTCTGCGCGCCCGCCATCGGCCTGATCTGGCGCGGCCTGGTCGGCCGTGGTGCCGAGCGGCTGTCGTTTACGGAGGCCGGCTTGAGCGAGCCTGTGCCGATCCGCACCCGCCCGATGCCTGCGCCGGGCGAGCCCTGGGTCGCCGCGGTCAGCCGTTCGCATGGCGATGCCCGCAGCGAGGCCCTCATCGCGGCGCGCCCAGGCGCCGAGCGGCTGGCGCTGGGCTCGGCGGTGAAGTTCGGCCGGCTCGCCGAGGGTCTTGCCGACATCTATCCGCGGCTCGGGCCGACCTCGGAATGGGACGTCGCGGCCGGTCATGCCGTGGTGGTCGCCGCCGGCGGCACCGTGACCAGCGAGGCCGGCGTGCCGTTGCGCTATGGCGAGCGCGCCGACAGCTTCATCGTGCCGTCCTTCATCGCCTGGGGCGATCCCGGCGCGGTGACGGCCGTCTGAAGCCTATTGCGGCAGATCCTCCTGCAGCGCCGGCCAGCGCGCCTCGGCCTTGGAGAGATAGCGCTCGGGATCGGCCTTGAACGCATCCCGGCTTTCTTCGCGGCTGAACAGGAACAGCCGGTCCTCGACGACCGCGAACAGGCGCGGATTGCCGGCGACGGTGACGCCGCGCGCCACGTCGGTCGGGTCATAGCCGCCGAATTGCGGGCCATAGACCTCCGGATGGGCGAGGAAGGAGGCACGGTTGCCCTCGTTGCGGAACCGCCAGACCACCCCGCCCTGCGCGGCCTCGAAGTCGGGAAGGCCCAGCAAGGCCTTGCCATCGACGAAATACGACACGGGATCGAAACCGTCGATCGCCAGACCGCTGAAGCGGTCGGAGATGATTCGCTGGGTGGTGGCCGCGCGCAGGGCAACCGGCAGCATCAGCAGCGCAGCAAGCGTGAAGGCGGCGAATACGCGGCAAAACAGCGGCTTTGAGCCCTTCTGGTTCCGTTGTTGCCGTTGTGCGGTCATAGTTGGTGCCGATAACATGGGAATAGCGGGGGTGATGCCACTCGTCGACCATCGCCGGATGTGATTGGCGTCTGGTTAAGGCGACGGTCGGGCCGCCGACAGCAGGGGATTTCCATCGATGAGTTTTGCAATCCGCCTTGCCGCCACGACGCTGATGGCCGTCCTGGCCATGGCTGCGTCGGCCACTGCGCAGCAGGCGCCGCCGTACCAGCCGCCCCCGCAGCCCGCTCCGCCTTACCAGGCTGCGCCGGCCTACCCGGCTCCGCCGCCCCAGGCGGCCCCTGCGCCGCGTCCGGCGCCGAGCCCGGACAGCTTCAATCCGGACGAGTTGGTCAATGCCGGCCACCGCTTCTTCGGCAACGTCTCGCGCGGGCTGGCCTCGGTGATCGAGCGCGCGGTCAGCCAATGGGGCCTGCCGAACGGCTATATCCTCGGCGAGGAAGGCGCCGGCGCGTTCGTCGCCGGTCTGCGTTACGGCGAAGGCACGCTCTACACCAAGAATGCCGGTGACCTCCGCGTCTTCTGGCAAGGTCCCTCGCTTGGCTTCGACTGGGGCGGCGATGGCGCCCGCACCATGACGCTCGTCTACAATCTGCCGGCCACCAGCGCGATCTATCAGCGCTTCGTCGGCATCGACGGCTCGGCCTATATCGTCGGCGGCTTCGGCATGACGGCGCTGACCGCCAACAACATCGTGCTGGTGCCGATCCGGTCCGGCATCGGCCTGCGGCTCGGCGCCAATGTCGGCTACCTCAAGTTCACCCCGAGCGCGACCTGGAACCCGTTCTGATACGGGGCCGATAGCGCCAACTGGTACCGTTGAGACACGCTCTCCCGTGACGGATCAAGGTTAACACGGCATTGGGCTGGCAATGAATCAGCCCGCCGTGCATTGTGATTCCGTTAATCATTTCGGACCGGGAGTTGTGCGTCATGGTCGAGCCGATCATGTATTTTGCGATCGGTTTTCTGATCGCCATGCTCTGTGCCCTCATGATCGTGCCGCTGGTGCACAATCGTGCGGTGCGGCTGACGACGCGCCGGCTGGAAGCGGCGACGCCGCTGTCGATGGCCGAGATCCAGGCCGACAAGGACCAGCTGCGCGCGGAGTTCGCGATGTCGGCGCGGCGGCTCGAGATGAGCGTCGACGCGCTCAAGAACAAGGCCACCGGCCAGCTCGCCGATCTCGGCAAGAAGACCGACGCCATCAACCGCATGAAGATCGAGCTCGGCGAGAAGAACGCCGCGATCTTCGCCCTCGAAGCCCGCGAGAAGGCGCTGAAGGATCAGCTGCGCGCGACGGAAGAAGAGTTCGCCGCCAAGACCGAGGCACTGCGCGCCGCCGAGCAGGCGCTGAAGGAGAAACAGGCCGAGCTGGTCCGCCTGACCGCCGAGCTGAATGACAAGTCCATGCTCGCCGACAGCCGCCAGGTCGAACTGGTCACGGTGAAGACCCAGGTCGAGGAGCTGCGCAGCCGCGTCTCCGACGCCGAGAAGGAATTCTCCGCCACCCAGGCCCGTCTGGCGCTGGAGCGCGATGAATCCGACACCGCGACCAAGGCGCTCAACGACGCCCGCGCGCGGGTGGAGAATCTCAGCCAGCGCGTCACCGAGCTCGACCGCCAGCTGATCGTCCAGGTCAAGGAAGCCGAGATGCTGGCATCTCGCGTGGCCGACCTCGAAGGCCGGCTGTCGTCCCAGGGCAAGCTGCTCGCGGAGCGCGATTTCGAGAACAACCAGCTGCGTGAGGCCAATGCCGCCGCCGACCGCGCCCTGAAGGAGCTGCGCGAGGAGCTGGCCGGCATGGGCAGCGGCAAGTCCGCTGCCTTCGACCGGCTGAAGTCGGAAAAGGCCGCGCTCGAAGAGCAGCTGCAGGCCGCCCGCGACGAGCGCGCCAAGCTGCAGCGCGAGATGAACGCGATCCAGCAGCAGGCCGAAAGCACCTGGGCCCAGGAGCGTATGGAGAACGCGCTTCTGCGTGAGCGCATCAACGACATCGCCGCCGAGGTCGCAAAACTCGCGATGCAGATCGAGGGCCCGAACTCGACCATCGAGGCCATGCTGGCCGCAGAACCCGCCGCCAAGCCCGCCAACGCCAACGGCGCTCCCGCAGCCCCGGCCACCGCCGGCGCGCCCCAGGGCGGCACCCTCGCCGACCGCATCCGCGCGCTGCAGTCCCACGCCTCGCGGGCCCGGCAGATCGGGGCTTGAGGCGGGTCGGGTCTCTACATGGCCTGCCCCTACCCTGGGCGGGGTCGACGAAACAGCCGATTTCGGCCCAATCGGAAACCGCGCGGCACGCCCGCGCAGTTTTCCTCGCCAACCCCGCCGCAAATCCTTGACACCCCCCGCCCGCGCTTCGTAAATCGCGGGCTCCGACGGACTGCTTCGGCAGCTGCCTCAACGCTTCACGGCAGGCAGCCACCAGGATCCGGGCGCATAGCTCAGCGGGAGAGCGTTCCCTTCACACGGGAGAGGTCCAAGGTTCGATCCCTTGTGCGCCCACCATTCGGTCCCGGCTCAGCGGCATTCACGATCCATCCTGTCAGGCGTCATCGCACTTCAAGCAAGCGATAAACCGGATCCGGACACGACGTCGCTCCGCACATCTGCTCATCGTGGCGCCACGATAGTCCGATGTCTTGGACCCGTTCGCCATCAGCAGCCGGCCCCTGCCAATGATGCAAACGATCTTCGATAGGCTCTGCGGCAACGACGCGCTCGCGTTCGAGAGCGAGTTCAGCATTGAAGAGTCGATGCAGCGGCTGACGTCCTTCCGGGTCGAGCCCGACCTGCTCGGCTTCGCGCCACTGACCGCGATGAAGCTGGTGGTCGTCGTTGGACGGGTGACTGAGGATCACGTGTCACTCTGGTGCGAGCGGCTCCTTATCTTCAATGGCTTGAGGCCCGTCTTTGTCGGCCGTTTCCAGACGTTCGACGGTCGCGTTGTCCTGATCGGAAAGCTCGTCGGGATGGACGGCCACGCTGGCCAAATCGTCGGCGTCGGGCTGGCGATCGGTCTCCTCATAATCATTGGTCCCCTGCTCGAATTGCTCAGGGGTTCCCATGATCCCATGCTCTGGTTGATGCCTTTGTTAGGCTGGCTTCCGCCGCTGTTCACGATCGGCGTGGTCCGGCTTGGGCGATGGCTCTCGTCCAGCGACGAGAATTGGATCATCGGCGCGATCAAGCATGCCTTGGTCAAACCGAAGCGCACCAGCGTTGCGTGATCGAATCCCGCAAGCAGATCCAGGCGCCGGCGATTGGTCGCGCCGCGTTGCAGGGTCGCCTGCGAGATCTTGCTACACCGTCACTCGATCGAAGTCTGACGCGATGCGCGTGTCCGGAAAGATCGCCCTCGCCTCGTCCAGGATCTCCTCGTCGGTGTAGCGGCCGGAGATGTGGTTCAGGACGAGCTCACCGACATGGCCCGAGGCCGCAAGCGTGGCCGCCTCCGCGGCCGTCAGGTGGCCGTAGTCGCGCGCGGTCGCGGCATCGCGTTGGAGGAAGGTCGCTTCGATCACCAGCACGTCTGCACTACGGACATGCTCCTGCAAACCGTCGGTGGTCTCCGTATCTCCGACGATCACGAGCTTCTTGCCTCCGCTCGCAGGCCCGAGGACGTCCTCGGGCGTGATGATGCGGCCGTCATCGAGCGTGACGGCTCCGCCATCCGCCAATGTCTTTCGGATCGCACCATCCGGCACCGCGAGTTCTGCGAGACGCTCTGGCAGCAGATGACGGCGCGCTTTGCTGATGAATGCGAAGCCGAAGCTGTCGGTGTCGCGGTGCCGGACCGGGAAGCAGTTGATCTCGAACGCGCCGGCGTCGAGGACCTGCCCGGGCGTGAGCGGAACGAGCTGCAGCGGGATCGGCGCCCGGCCCTCGCCCCACAATCCTGCGAGCATGCGGATGACGACATCGAGCGTGCCCGGGCTGCCATGGACGCTCATGATGTCAGCGCTCCGGCGCAGCCGCAGGGTCGAGAACAGTCCGGGAATGCCGAGGATGTGGTCGAGATGCCCGTGGGTGAGCAGGATGCGGTCGAGCCGCCGAAAGCCGGCCCCGCTCGTCAGCAACTGGCGCTGAATGCCCTCGCCGCAATCGACCAGGATCCGCTGTCCGCCGGCCTGGACCAGAAGTCCCGGATGGTTGCGGTCCTGCGACGGAACGCTCGCGGAGGTTCCGAGGAAGATCAGCTCGAACATCGGCGTCCTGTCACTCCGGCCGGCCGCAGGCGCATCAGCGGTTCTGCCCCTGGCACTTGGGCCGGCTGTCTCATCGGGATCAATTCGACGCTCCTCTCTTCACTGGCAATCTCATCGCGCTGCAGGCTCGGCGCCACGATGTGACCAGCCTGCCTCAAACCGCTCCCTGGGGGTATGGGTCCCGGCTCAAGGCCGGGACGACGGTGGAGTTTGGAGCGACCGTAACGGCACATCCGGACAAACGCTCCGGTCAAACCGACGTTTCGTCCAGACAGCGCTTGTCGAAATATCGGTCGAGCGCCAGCCGGTCCTGCTGACAGACTTTGGCGCGGGGCTCTGATACATCTCGGCCATGCCAAGCTCCGGTCCGGATCCGGATGCCGCGCCGACGGTCATCCGCAAGATCATCCACATCGACATGGATGCATTCTATGCGTCCGTCGAGCAGCGGGACAATGCCGAGCTGCGCGGCAGGCCGGTGGCCGTCGGCGGCTCGCGCGAGCGCGGCGTGGTGGCGGCCGCGAGCTATGAGGCCCGCAAGTTCGGCGTGCGCTCGGCGATGCCGTCGGTGACCGCCAAGCGCCTGTGCCCGGACCTGATCTTCGTCAAGCCGCGCTTCGAGGTCTACAAGGCGATCAGCCAGCAGATCCGCGCGATCTTCGCCGAGCACACGCCGATCATTGAGCCGCTGTCCCTCGACGAGGCCTATCTCGACGTCACCGACAATCTGCAGGGCATTCCGCTGGCGCGCGACATCGCGTTGCAGATCCGCGCCAGGATCAGGGCAGAGACCGACCTCAATGCCTCGGCCGGCATCTCCTACAACAAGTTTCTCGCGAAGCTGGCCTCCGATCACCGCAAGCCGAACGGCCAGTACGTGATCTCGCCGGAGATGGGCGCGGCCTTCGTGGAGAGCCTGCCGGTCGGCAAGTTTCACGGCATCGGCCCGGCGACCGCCGCCAAGTTCAATGCGCTCGGAATTCACACCGGTCTCGACATCCGCCGTCAGACCCTGCCCTTCCTGCAGCAGCATTTCGGCAAGGCCGGCAACTATTACTACTGGATCTCGCGCGGGATCGATCATCGCCCAGTCCGCGCCAATCGCATCCGCAAATCCATCGGCGCGGAAAACACCTTTGCGACGGACCTGACCGAGTTCGCGCCGATGGCGGCCGAGCTGCAGCCGCTGATCGACAAGGTCTGGCGCCACTGCGAAACGACCGGCAACAGGGGCCGGACGATCACGCTGAAGGTCAAGTTCGCCGATTTCGACATCATCACGCGCAGCAGGTCGGTTGCAGCGGCGGTCGGCAGCCGTGCCGAGCTGGAGCGCTTATCCTTGGCGCTGCTTCAGGCCGAGATGCCGCTGCCCAAGCCGGTGCGGCTGCTCGGGGTCTCACTGTCATCGCTGCAGGAGGCCGAGGCTGGTGTTGAGACGCAGCTCGCGATGCTGATCTGAGCGGATCAAAGGCCAAAGGGCTCCTCGCGCCGCCGAGCTTGATCCTGAATTCTCAGCTGAACGGCGGCACCCGGCCATTTTGACCTCGCCCATCCGCGCATGAGCTCCCTGCACCAGGCACATTCGTCACAGAAATGCGCCCGGCCTCCCCGCAGCGACGGCGCAAGGCGGCTTTTGCAGGGCGGAACTCTCACGTTTTCCTGATTCCTGCGTCAGAACGCCGCGGAGCAAATTCGCCTAAGGTCCTGGCGTTTCCAACCCACGGAGGTTTTCCGCATGCGTAAACTGATCATCGCCACCGCCGCCCTCGCGTTCGTCTCGTCGGCCGCGCTTGCCCAGTCGACCGAGAAGCCGATGACGACCGGCCAATCGGCGAAGAGCGGCGACGCCATGGGCGGAGGCGACGACATGAAGATGAGCAAGACGAAGAAGAAGTCGTCGAAGAAGTCGTCCGGCGACGCCATGTCGAAGTAAGACAGGGCAAGTCAGGCACGGCCTGTTCGCAGGCCCGCCGCTTCGTCGCGAGATCGGGCCGCTCCTTCGGGGGCGGCCCTTGTTCATTTGGACCGAGGCCCCTGCATCTCAGCCCGGGGCAAGCCCCATCTGCTGCAATCGCCCCGCGAACCAGGCCGACATCTCAGGGTCGATCCGAGCGCCGACATAGACCTCCGGCGTGATCACGCTGCGGCGGTCGAGAATCACCAGCACGCCGATCCAATAGGCAAACCACAGATGCGGGTCGGTCAGCGCCATCAGCTTGTGGCGGTCATGCGCGAGCGGCTGGTGGTTGCTGGCCTTGCGGACCTCGATCGCCAGGAGATTGTCCGGCACCGCGCGCTTGTGCACGACGATATCCGGATAGATCGACTTCGCGAGATCGTCGTCGGTCGAGACGATCGAGCCGCGCGGCAGCAGCATGGTGCGGTCGTCGAGCCGGTTGTAGTCGCAATCGACGTCCCAGCCGAGGAAGTTGCGCTCCAGATGCACGGACAGCCGGTGCGTCAAGGCGCGCTCACCGAGATCACGGTCAAGGATGTAGCGTTCGCGCGCGTAAAACTCCTGCAGCGCGGAGATCAGCCGGTTCAATTCGCTGTGCATGCCGCCCAAACAAAACAGACGATGGAGACGTCACCATCAACACGCGATCGCGCTGAGTCGCCAACCAGAAATGCGGGCGATGACGCTGCCACCGGCCGGCGGCCGATTTGCGGCCGCCGGGTTGCGGGCGGAACGGCTTACATCTGCACTTCGATCAGGCGCGGGCCGTATTCGGCATTGGCCTCGGCCAGCGCGACGTTGAACTCGTCGGCAGAGGTGACGGCGCGGGCCGGCACGCCCATGCCCTTGGCCATGGCGACGAAGTCGAGCGTCGGGCGGTCGATCTTGAGCATATCCTGGGCACGCTGGCCGGGCTCTCCGGCACCGACGCCGTCGAACTCGCCGCGCAGGATCTGGTAGATCCTGTTGGCGAACACCACGGTGACGACGTTGAGGTTCTCGCGCGCCTGGGTCCATAGCGACTGGATCGTGTACATCGCGCTGCCGTCCCCGACGAGGCACATGACCTTGCGATCCGGGCAGGCCACCGCGGCGCCGGTCGCCACGGGAGTCGAGAAGCCGATCGAGCCGCCCATGTTCTGCAGCCAGTCATGGGGCTTGGCGGCGGCCGTCGGCGGGAAGAAGCCGCGGCCGGTGGTGATGGATTCGTCGACCACGATGGCATTCTCGGGGATCGCATAGGCGATCGCCTGGGCGATCGTGGTGTGGTTGAGCGCGCCGGTCGGCTTGATCAGCTCGGCGAGCGCCTGCGGCTTCACATCCGTTGCCTTGGCGCCGAGATGGCCGGCCAGCGCCTCCAGCGCGGCGGCGGAGTTCTCGCCCCAGGCGGTCATGCGGTGCACCTCGGTACCCTCGGCCTTCAGCATGCTCGGCTTGTTCGGATAGGCGAAGAAGGCGACGGGGTCGTTGGCCTCGACCAGGACGATATGCTTGTAGTTCTTCAGGATCGGCAGCGCCTGCTCGATGACGTAGGGAATGCGGTCGATCGAGAACCGGCCTGCGCCGCGCGCCATGCGCGGATGGTAGGTCTGGCCCATCACGCGGCAGCCGGTCTTGCCGGCGATCTGCTGGGCGAAGGTCAGCGCCTGCTCGGTCAGCGCGCCGGCGGTCATCAGCACCAGCGTCTCCGGGCCGTGGGCATGCAGGATCTTCGCCGCCTTCTCGACCGCATCGTCCGAGTAGCTCGGGCGCTGCGCGTCGGTCGGAACCTGGGCGATGCCGTCGGCCTCGTTCCAGGCGGTGTCGGCGGGCAGAATGAGCGTGGCGATCTGCGGCGGCGCGCTCTTGGCGGCGGCGATCGCGGCGGCGCCGTCGGCGGCCACCGCCTTGGCGCTCGGCGAGGTCCGCACCCAGTCGGACATCGGCCGGGCGAGGCCCTCGATGTCGGAGGTCAGCGGCGCGTTGAAGCCGATATGGTAGGTGGCGTGCTGGCCGACGATGTTGACGATGCCCGAGCGCGCCTTCTTGGCATTGTGCAGGTTGGCGAGGCCATTGGCGAGGCCGGGGCCGAGATGGAGAAGCGTCGAGGCCGGCGTGCCCTTCATGCGGAAATAGCCGTCAGCGGCGCCGGTCACCACGCCCTCGAACAGGCCGAGCACGCAGCGCATGCCCTCGACCCGGTCGAGCGCGGCGACGAAATGCATCTCGGAAGTGCCCGGATTGGTAAAGCAGACGTCAACGCCCCCTGCGACCAAGGTCCGTACCAGGCTCTCCGCACCGTTCATCATTCGCTCCCTCTGTATCCGCACCGTTCAAAAGCTGAGCCAGATCAATCATTGTTCGCCGGCCCCGTCAAAGGGCCCGGCCGCATTGCTGCCATCACGCCGATGGTCATACGCGGACATTGCTAACAGGGTATTGGGCTCCGACCGCGCGCAGGCGTCGTGGGATTTGGGCCACGGATCGCCGCCACATGGCGGCCTCACGGCGCCGTGGGTTGCGAAGTGCAACCGTTTATGGCCTGTCTGCGAACGGAATTTGCTATTTGCCAGGGGATGGAAATGAAGCGCTGTTTTGCTTTGGGAATTGCTGCGGTCGCGTCACTGGTCAGCGTCGGGACGGCGCGGGCTGAAATGTTCGACACCCGGGACATCTTCGGCGGCGGGCCGAACTTCTATCAGAGCAGCGTCAGCCCGATCCCGCGCGAGACGGTGATGTTCCAGAGCCAGTATGCGCCGGGCACGATCGTGGTGAACACGTCGGAACGCCGGCTCTATCTGGTGCTGCAGAACGGCCAGGCGCTGCGCTACGGCATCGGCGTCGGCCGCGACGGGTTCCGCTGGAGCGGCGTGCACCGCATCACCGCCAAGAAGGAATGGCCGGCCTGGACGCCGCCGTCGCAGATGCTCCGCCGCCGCCCTGACCTGCCGCGCCACATGGCCGGCGGCATCGAGAACCCGCTCGGCGCGCGCGCGATGTATCTCGGCTCCACGCTGTACCGCATCCACGGCTCCAACGAGCCGGAGACGATCGGCCAGGCGGTGTCGTCGGGCTGTTTCCGCATGACCAATGACGACGTCGCCGATCTTTACGACCGCGTCTCGGTCGGCACCACCGTGATCGTCAAGAACTGAGAGCCTGATCGAACGGGATGATGTCCGAAGGCCTCAGCGTCCATCCTCGCCAGGAGCAGCGCCGCTCCTGGCGCCGCTTGCCGAGGACAGCGCTTGCGTTGGCCGCGGCGGCGGCCTCGCTCGTGGCCATGACGATCCCGTTGCCGGCCTCGACCGCCGAGGTTCCGGCCATCACCGCGCGCCAGCGCGCCGAGAAGAAGAGCTTCACCGACGCCGAGATCATCGACGGCTTCTTCAAGACCGCGTTCGGCGCCGAGTATCATCTCGCCGGCCGGGTCGACCGCATCCGGAAATACAGCACGCCGGTGCGCGTGTTCGCCGACGGCCGCCGCGCCGACCGCAAGGCGCAGCTCGCCAAGGTCGTGAGCGACATCGGCGCCCGCATCCGCAACCTCGACATCGCGATGACCGAGAGCGACGACGACGCCAATGTGCGGGTCAAGCTGGTGCGCGACCGCGACCTCTACCACACCATCAGCCAAGCCTATGGCAGCGAGCGCGCGCGCGAGATCAAGACCTCGCTCGACCCGCAATGTCTGTCCGGCTTCCGCAAGAACGAGGCGTTCGAGATCGAGCATTCCGACGTCATCCTGACCGTCGACAATGGCGATTTCGTCTTCCTCGACTGCGCCTATGAGGAGCTGCTGCAGTCGCTCGGGCCGATCAACGACACCTCCAGCGTGCCCTGGACCATGTTCAACGACAACGTCTCGATGGGCTATTTCGATGTCTACGATCAGTACATCCTCAATCTGCTCTACGACCCCCGGGTCAAGGCGGGCATGACGCTCGCCGAGGTCAAGGCCGTGCTGCCGGCCGTGCTGACGGATGTGCGGGCGTGGGTGAGGAAGACGAATAATCTGGCGGAGTAGTTGCGGGGCGGGTCGTCGCGGTTTGCCCGGCTGCCGCAACACCATCGCTGTCGTTCCGGCGAACGCCGGGACCCATACGCCGCGGCCGTCGTGTCGGGCAAAATGCCAATAGCCAGCGTGCCTCAAACCGCTCCCTGGGGGTATGGGTCCCGGCGTTCGCCGGGACGACACCGGTTTTGCCGAAACAGGGTCGGCAACTCAGCGGCAGCGCCGCCAATTCAGCTACCTGCAGATCCCCTTCAGCGCCTTCCATTCCTCCGCGCTCAGCAGCGGCGGGCCGCTTGCCGGGCGGTCGGCGGCGCGCATGCGGGCGAGGCGGTCCTCGGTCAACGGATGGCTCGACCACAGCGCGGGCTGCTTGCCGGCCTCCTTGCCGGTGATGCGGAACAACAACTCGCCCATCGGCCGCGTCGGCCGTCCGAGCTTGTGCATCACCTCGATCGCGAAGCTGTCGGCCGCCTCCTCCGCCTCGCGCGAATAGGAGGCGTTGATCATGGAACGGGAGGCGAAGACCGCAGCACCTGCGCCGGTGATATCGCCGAACAGAAGCCCGATCAGGAACGAGCTCGAGCCGTTGTGAATCAGCTGCCGCAGATTGTCGCGATGCTTCAGATGGCCGAGCTCATGCGCCAGCACGCCCGCGACCTCGTCGGGATCATTCGCCTTGTCGAGCAGCCCGCGAAACAGGAAAAAGCGCCCGCCCGGCAGCGCGAAGGCGTTGGGGATCGGCGTATCCAGCACCTCCGAGCCGATGCCGTCGTCGAGATCCGCTGGCCGGCGCAGCGCCGTGACCAGCTTGGCGAACGCCGCCTGCCCGGCCGCCGCGCTGCACTCCTTGTCGCCGAACAGCGAATGGATCTGCACCACGGCGGCCTCGCCGAGATGCTTCTCCATCGCCGGCGGCACCAGCGGCGTCAGCCGCTCGGCCGCAAACGGGATCACCACCAGCACGACCGCAATGATCGAGGCCGCGGCCGCCACGGACCAGCCGATGATCCGCGCAATGCCGCCGCGCGTCAGCCGGTGCTGGTCGATATGGCCACAGCGCGCGATCAGCTCGGCCGACAGCGCTGCGTCGCGAATTTCCAGCCGCGCCAGCGGCGAGGCCGAGAGGCAGCTGACGCGCAGCGTGCCGCTGGGGCCATCGACGCGGCGGATATCCTCATAGGGCCACGACACGAAGTTGTCGGCGCTACGCATCACGAGTTGATTGGCGAAGCCGATCATGACGTTCTGTCGCCGGTTCGACAGTCCGTCGAAATAGATCGCCGGGCCGCCGGGCGCAGCCGACTGCGCGGCCGGCGCCGCTTCAGCCTCGCGCGGCGCGGCGAGCCCAGGATCAGACCCAGGATCGGATCTCTGATCAGAACCTGGCTCAGAATCCGGCGACGTCGAGTCCATCGGCAAATCCTTCGCCGAGCGCGCTGGCCAGGTCGCCCTTGGCGGCGACGTCGGCCATGGCCTCGATACCGTGCACCTGGACCGAGGCGAGCACCGTCGCCCAGACGTCACGCACCAGATAGAGCCGCATCACGACGTTGGCCGCCAGAATGATCACGACGTAGCCGATCCCGAGCGGCACCAGCAGGCCAATATGATTGGCGACGGCCTGCATCTGCTCCGCCCCCGTGCCCTTGCCGAGCAGGCTCGCGACCAGCGCGAACGCCCCGACCACGTAGAGGATGAAGACCAAGACCAGCAGCAGCATCCAGCCGATGATCTTCCAGTACAGCGCATAGAAAGCGCTGTTTGGCAGGGTCGAGTCCAGGCGGACGCCGCCGAAGCGGATGCCCGAGACCCACCAGCGCCACTCGACCGCTTTGAGCTGGGCATAGACGAACGGATACAGCGGAAACAGCATCATCGCGAACGGCGCGATCAGCCAGAGATACCAGACCTGCTTGAACAGATCCCAGCCGCGGCCCTCGAAGTCGCCGCGCAAACTGCCGTAATGCGAGTGCCGCATCTTGTAGCGCTCGAGCGCCGCGGTCCGCCACGGCCAGGCGATGCCGAGCGTGACGACGGCGAGCAGCGTCCACAGCATCGCGCGCCCGGCATAGGCCCAGCCGGAGCCGTCCATCCAGAACCGAATGCCGCGCCACACCGTGCGCGTCAGCCGGTAGCGTCGCGCGCGATAGATCGCAAACTGGCCGAACGCGTAGAACGAAATCAGCAGCGGTACGCTGGCGAACGCCTTGAAGCGCTCGGCCTCGACGGTGATGAGGAAATAGGCAAGATAGATCGGGACCAGGATCGCCATCGCGAACAGGAAGCCGATCAGGAGCTCCTTGCCACGCCCGGTATATTCGGCGGCATCACCATCGACCGCGGTGTTGACCCACAGATGCCGGCGGATGTCGGTCGCCAGCCAGAACCGGTAGAAGCCGAGCGTGATCAACTCGATGGCCGCGCCACGGCTGACCAGCCGGAAGAACTCGCTGCGGGCTCCGGAAAAGGTCGCTGGCAATGACGGCAGCGGCGGAGGCTGCTGCGGAACATAACTCATCTGGTTCACGGCTTACGCCCCCGAACTACGCAAAAACATACAAATTGACCCGGTTATTCGTCGCCGGGACGACTCCAAGGTTCGACTCCTTTTGTACGCAAGTCGGCCGGAAAAAAACACCGGCCAGGGCGGCGTGGCGCAAAATATCTGCATCCGGCCGGTGTGCGAACAGGGGGGCCGGCCTCTCTTGAGAGCGTCTTAAGCCCTATGAGGTCTTCTCGAACAATTCCCGCCCGATCAGCATGCGCCGGATCTCGCTGGTGCCCGCGCCGATCTCATAAAGCTTGGCGTCGCGCAGCAGCCGGCCCGCGGGGTAATCATTGATGTAGCCGTTGCCGCCGAGCAGCTGGATCGCGTCGAGCGCGCATTGCGTCGCCTTCTCTGCTGCAAATAGAATAGCGCCGGCGGCGTCCTCGCGCGTGGTCTCGCCGCGGTCGCAAGCCTTGGCGACGGCGTAGACATAGGCGCGCGCGGCATTCATCGTCGTGTACATGTCGGCGACCTTGCCCTGCACCAGCTGGAAGGTGCCGATCGGCTGGCCGAACTGCTTGCGCTCATGCACGTAGGGCAGCACCACGTCCATGCAGGCCTGCATGATGCCGAGCGGACCGGCCGCGAGCACGGCGCGCTCGTAGTCGAGGCCCGACATCAGCACGTTGACGCCGCGGCCGACCTGGCCCAGCACGTTCTCCTCCGGCACCTCGCAATCCTCGAACACCAGCTCGCAGGTGTCGGAGCCGCGCATGCCGAGCTTGTCGAGCTTCTGCGCGGTCGAGAATCCCTTCATGCCCTTCTCGATCAGGAAGGCGGTGATGCCGCGCGGCCCGCCTTGCGGATCGGTCTTGGCGTAGACCACCAGCGTCTCGGCGACCGGGCCATTGGTGATCCACATCTTGTTGCCGTTGAGGATGAAGCGGTCGCCCTTCTTGTCGGCGCGCGTCTTCATCGACACAACGTCGGAGCCGGCCTGCGGCTCGGACATCGCGAGCGAGCCGACATGCTCGCCGGAGATCAGCTTCGGCAGATATTTCTGCTTCTGCGCCGCGTTGCCGTTGCGGCGGATCTGGTTGACGCAGAGGTTGGAGTGCGCGCCGTAGGACAGGCCGACCGAGGCCGAGGCGCGCGAGATCTCCTCCATGGCGATGCAGTGCTCGAGATAGCCGAGCCCGGCACCACCATACTCCTCCTCGACGGTGATGCCGTGCAGGCCGAGCTCGCCGAGCTTGGGCCAGAGGTCGCGCGGAAACTGGTTGGACCGGTCGATCTCGGCCGCGCGCGGCGCGATCTGCTCCTGCGAGAAGCTCGCCACCGTTTCGCGGATCGCGTCCGCCGTCTCGCCAAGATCAAAGTTGAACATGCGCTGCGCGTTGGCGATCATGGTGGCGGCCTCCTGCTCGTCTTCTGCTTTGCAACAATTGCTCAAAGCCTTATTCCGTGACGTGGCGCTTGTCACGCCCCACATCCGGCTGAATGCCAGCTTTGCGACACAAGACCCGAGCGCTCGGCACCCGTCAAATTCCGCGCTTGCCCATCGCTCCCGGGCAGGATGTAATCGCGCCAAAGATCGCCGGACACGTCAAGAAGCCGGCCTGAGGGAGACGTCCATGCACGGGACCGCCAAACCGGCCGAAGCACATCGCCACGACGCCGCCACGCGAGAGATCGACGAAGCGGCCCGGCGCGCCGCCACGCTGCCGCTGACCGACTTCGATCCCGGCGATCCCGAGCTGTTCCGCACCGACACGCATTGGCCATACTTCGACCGGCTGCGCCGCGAGGACCCGGTGCACTACTGCAAGGACTCGATGTTCGGTCCTTACTGGTCGATCACCCGCTACGACGACATCATGGAGATCGAGACCAATCACGCGGTGTTCTCGTCGGCCTCGGCGCTCGGCGGCATCACCATCCGCGACGTGCCGCCCGACCTGCGCCGCGAGAGCTTCATCGCGATGGACCCGCCGCGACATGCGGCCCAGCGCAAGACCGTGGCGCCGATGTTCACGCCGACGCATCTCGACGAGCTCGCGATCAACATCCGCAAGCGCTCGGCCGAATGCCTCGACAACCTGCCGGTCGGCGAGGTGTTCGACTGGGTCGACCGCGTCTCGATCGAGCTGACCACGCAGATGCTGGCGGTGCTGTTCGACTTTCCCTGGGAGGATCGCCGCAAGCTGACGCGCTGGTCCGACATCGCCACCACGCTGCCCGGTCCCGGCGGGCTGGTCGCGACCGAGGACGAGCGGCAGGCCGAGCTGATGGACTGCGCGCGCTACTTCGCCCGGCTCTGGCAGGAGCGGCAGAGCCAGCCGCCGAAGAGCGACCTGCTGTCGATGATGGCGCATAGCGAAGCCACGCGCGACATGGACCCGAAGAACTTCCTCGGCAATCTCGTGCTCCTGATCGTCGGCGGCAACGACACCACGCGCAACACGATGTCCGGCAGCATCTACGCGCTGAGCCAGAACCCGGATCAGTATCGCAAGCTCAAGGACAATCCGGCACTGCTCGACAGCTTCGTGCCCGAGGTGATCCGCTGGCAGACGCCGCTCGCGCATATGCGCCGCACCGCGCTTGATGACATCGAGTTCCGCGGCAAGCAGATCAGGAAGGGCGACAAGGTCGTGATGTGGTACGTCTCCGGCAATCGCGACGAGGCTGCGATCGAGCGTCCCTACGATTTCATCATCGACCGTGCCCGCCCGCGGACGCATCTCTCGTTCGGCTTCGGCATCCACCGCTGCGTCGGCCTGCGACTCGCCGAGCTGCAGCTCAAGATCATCTGGGAGGAGATCCTGAAGCGCTTCGACCATATCGACGTGATGGACGAGCCCAAGCGGGTCTATTCGAGCTTCGTGAAGGGATATGAGACATTGCCGGTGAAGATTGCGGCGTAGGTTGTATTTGATGACGAATCGAGTCCGGCGCGAAGGGTCTCTTAGGGTGGGCAAAGGCGGTCGCGCCTCGCGCGAACGCCGTGCCCACCATCTCGCGACTGGCGCGAAAGACGGTGGGCACGCTTCGCTTTGCCCACCCTACGATCCTATCCACGCGTTGCGTCATTGCGAGGAGCCGAAGGCGACGACGTGTCCGCCATAGCCCAATGAGCGACGGCGGAAGCAATCCAGACTTTCTTCCCACCCCTGGATTGCTTCGCTTCGCTCGCAATGACGGAGACCACCCATACTTCATGCATTGTCGAGAATGAATCGACCTTTGAAGAAGGACCACCCCATGACCGCCCAGGCCGCGCTTCGTTCCGACCATGCCGATCTGCTGCGCGACGCGCGGCTGGAGGCGTATTCGACTCCGATCGAGGACTTCCATCCCGGCGCGCCGCGTCTGTTCCAGAACGACACCTTGTGGCCGTGGTTCGAGCGGCTGCGCAAGGAGGCGCCGGTGCACTATTGCACCAAGGCGCCCATCGAGCCCTACTGGTCCGTCACGCGCTATCACGACATCATGCATGTCGACACCAGCCACGCGATCTTCTCGTCCGATGTCAGCAATGGCGGCATCATGATCCGCGACGTGCCGCCCGGCTATGAATGGCCGAGCTTCATCGCGATGGACGAGCCCCGCCACGGCGAGCAGCGCAAGACCGTGCAGCCGATGTTCACGCCGGAGCATCTGGATGAGATGGCCGTGCTGATCCGGCAGCGCTCGGCCAAGGTGCTGGACTCGCTGCCGCGCAACGAGACTTTCAACTGGGTCGAGAAGGTGTCGATCGAGCTGACGACGCAGATGCTGGCGACCCTGTTCGACTTCCCGTTCGAGGAGCGGCGCAAGCTGACGCGCTGGTCCGACGTCTCGACTGCTCTGCCCAAGAGCGGCATCGTCTCCTCCGAAGAGGAGCGCCGGCGCGAGCTCGCCGATTGTGCCGAGACCTTCGGCCGGATGTGGAAGGAGCGCCAGGCCAATCCGGGCCGCGACCTGATCTCGATGATGGCGCATAGCGAGGCGACGCGGCACATGACGCCGGACAATCTGATGGGCAATCTGATCCTGCTCATCGTCGGCGGCAACGACACCACGCGCAACACTATGACGGCCTCCGTGCTGGCGCTGAACGAGAACCCGGCCGAGTATCAGAAGCTGCGCGACAATCCGGCGCTGATCGAGACCATGGTGCCCGAGGTGATCCGCTGGCAGACGCCGCTCGCGCATATGCGGCGCACCGCGCTGGTCGACACCGAGCTGGGCGGCCAGAAGATCCGGAAGGGCGATCGCGTCGTGATGTGGTATGTCTCGGGCAACCGCGACGGCGAGGTGATCGAGAACCCCGACGCCTTCATCATCGACCGCAAGCGGCCGCGCATCCACCTGTCCTTCGGCTTCGGCATCCACCGCTGCGTCGGCATGCGCCTCGCCGAGCTGCAGCTGCGCATCGTCTGGCAGGAGATCCTCAAGCGCTTCGACCGCATCGAGGTCGTCGGCGAGCCGAAGCGCGTCTATTCCAGCTTCGTCCGCGGCTACGAGAGCCTGCCGGTGCGGATTCCGGGGTAAGCGACGGACCCGGCCTCGATCGTGGCCTCATGGTTCGAGACGGCGCTGCGCGCCTCCTCACCTGAGGGTCGAAAGCCGAGGCGGCACAGCACACCGGACCATGAACACGCAAGGGAGCTGATGCCGGGTGCACGTAGAGATGAGAGAAGTAGCGGCGCGGCGATGTCGGTGCGCTCCCTCTCCCCGTTCTTCACGGGGAGAGGGTTGGGGTGAGGGGCGGCCACGAGCACCAGACGTGCGGAGAGCCCCTCACCCGGATCGCATCTGGCGATGCGATCCGGCCTCTCCCCGCACGCGGGGAGAGGCTGGCCGCGAGCGTCGCGCTCGACTGTCCGACTCATGAACATCAGCCGCGTGTTCATGGAGAACTTTGAGAGTTCCACCTATTCCTGGCACCCCTCATGGTGAGGAGCCGCGCAGCGGCGTCTCGAACCATGAGGCCCTGGATCGACCATCAAGTTACCAGCTGCCTATAAGAATCCGGCATGGCGGGGTGAACGAGATTCAATGGGCTTCCCTGTTCGTTTCCGGGCTAAATCATCCGCTGCACAACGGTGCTCATTTTCCGCAGGACGCCATGGCCGCTTCCGACACTCCCACCACAGCTCCCGACTGGCCGCTCGCCATCTATCAGGCGCTGAAGGCGGCTGATGTCCGGCAGCTCTGCTACGTGCCCGATGCCGGCCATTCCCGCCTCATCCGCCTCGCGCATGACGATCCCGCGATCGCCACCACCGTGCTGACCTCCGAGGAGGAAGGCGTCGCGCTCTCGGCCGGCGCCTGGCTCGGCGGCCAGCGCGCGGTGCTGCTGATGCAGTCGAGCGGCGTCGGTAATTGCGTCAACATGCTGTCGCTGCTGGCGAGCTGCCGGTTCCCGTTCCTGACCTTCGTCACCATGCGCGGCGAATGGGCCGAGTTCAATCCGTGGCAGGTGCCGATGGGCAAGGCCGCGCAGGCGGCGTTCGAGATCATGGGGGTCACCGTGTTCCGGCTGGAGCGTCCCGAGGAGGCCGGCGAGATGGCGGCCGCAGCCGCCAAGCTCGCCTTCGACAGCGACCAACCGATCGCGGTGCTGATCTCCCAGCGGATGATCGGCGCCAAGAAGTGGACGGAGGGCAAGTGATGAGCTCCGTGCTCGACCGTCGTGTCGCCGTGCAGGCGCTGCTGAGAGATCGCGGCGACCTGCTGGTCGTCAGCGGCCTCGGCTCGTCCTCCTACGATTTGTTCGCCGCCGGCGATCACGACGCGAACTTCTACCTCTGGGGCGCGATGGGCGGCGCCGTCATGATCGGCCTCGGGCTCGCGCTGGCGCAGCCATCGCGCCCGGTCGCGGTCATCACCGGTGACGGCGAGCAGCTGATGGGGCTCGGCAGCCTCGCGACATCGGCGGCGAAGAAGCCGACCAACCTGTCGGTCGTCGTGCTCGACAACGCGCATTTCGGCGAAACCGGCATGCAGATGAGCCATTCCGGCCTCGGCGCCAATCTCGAACTGATCGCGTCAGGCGCCGGCTTCCCCTCGGTGCACACGATCACCGATCATGCCGCACTCGACGCCTTCAGGCCGAAGCTGCACGATCGCGCCGGTCCGCATTTCGCCCGCGTCGCCATCTCGACCGATCACGTCGACCGCGCCCTACCCCCGCGCGACGGAGTGTTCCTCAAGAACCGCTTCCGCGGCCATCTCGGCTATCCCGTCAGCTAGAGCATGGATGCACGCTTCATCCCCATACCGCGGCCGGGACCATCGGCTGCAACGCTGGCATGCCACGCTTGCCAAGCGCCACATGCTTCGTCATAGGCTATCAGCAACGAACCTAGGGAGACCACAGGCGGTGTGACAGCGGCCTGAGGAACAAGGACATGACAGAACATCAGCACGACGATTACGCCGACATCCGCGACGCCGTCGCCAAGCTGTGCGCCCAGTTTCCCGGCGAATATTGGCGCAAGCTCGATCGCGAGATGGCCTATCCGTCCGCCTTCGTCGACGCGCTGACGCAGGCCGGCTATCTCTCGGTGCTGATCCCCGAGGAATATGGCGGCGCCGGGCTCAAGCTGTCGGCGGCGGCGGCGATCCTGGAGGAGATCCAGCGCGCCGGCGGCAATGGCGGCGGCTGCCACGCGCAGATGTACACGATGGGTACGGTGCTGCGGCACGGCTCGGCCGAGCAGAAGGCGAAATGGCTGCCCAAGATCGCGAGCGGCGAATTGCGGCTGCAGGCGTTCGGCGTGACCGAGCCCACCTCGGGCACGGATACCACGTCGCTGAAGACCGTCGCGAAACGTGACGGCGACAGCTACATCGTCAATGGCCAGAAGATCTGGACCAGCCGCGCTGAATATTCCGATTTGATGCTGCTGCTCGCGCGCACCACGCCGAAGGACCAGGTGCAGAAGCGCACCGATGGTCTCTCGGTGTTTCTCGTCGACATGCGCGAGGCCAAGAAGGCCGGTCTCACCATCCGTCCGATCCGGACGATGATGAACCACGCGACGACGGAAGTGTTCTTCACCGACATGCGCGTGCCGGCGGAGAATTTGATCGGCGAGGAAGGCAAGGGTTTCCGCTACATCCTCTCCGGCATGAATGCCGAGCGCATCCTGATCGCCGCCGAATGCGTCGGCGACGCCAAATGGTTCATCGCGAAAGCGACCAACTACGCCAAGGAGCGCGTCGTGTTCGGCCGCCCGATCGGCCAGAATCAAGGCATCCAGTTCCCGATCGCCAAGGCCTATGCCTCGATGCGCGCAGCTGAGCTGATGGTGAAAGAAGCCACCCGCAAATACGAGGCCGGCTTGGATTGCGGCGCCGAGGCCAACATGGCCAAGATGCTCGCGGCCGACGCCTCGTTCGAGGCGGCCAATGCCTGCATCCAGACCCATGGCGGCTTCGGCTTCGCCGAGGAGTACGACGTCGAGCGCAAGTTCCGCGAGACGCGGCTGTATCAGGTGGCCCCGATCTCGACCAACCTGATCCTGTCCTATGTCGCTGAGCACGTGCTCGGCATGCCCAGGTCGTACTGACATGTGGCAAGTCATTCGCCCGCGGCCATCCCTCGAGACGCCCGCCTCCGGCGGGCTCCTCGGGATGAGGACTGTCAGGGCGGCCCAAATTCTCAACCCTCATGGTGAGGAGCGCCGCCCCTGCGGCGCGTTCAGGCGATGCTCTCGCATCGCCTTGAGAACCATGAGGCCCCACTCTACGAGTTCACACCATGCTTCCGCTTGAAGGGATCACCGTCGTCGCCGTCGAGCAGGCGGTGGCTGCGCCGTTCTGCTCGTCGCGCCTCGCGGATGCCGGCGCCCATGTCGTCAAGATCGAACGGCCCGAGGGCGATTTCGCCCGGGGCTATGACGCCGCCGCCAAGGGCCAGAGCAGCTACTTCGTCTGGCTCAACCGCGGCAAGGATTCACGCGTCGTCGATCTGTCCAAGCCCGAAGGCCGCGCCGAGTTGGAGACACTCATCGCGAGCGCCGACGTGCTGCTGCAGAACCTCAAGCCCGGCTCGATGGACAAGCTCGGCTTCGCGCGCGAGCGGCTGCGCAAGGACTATCCGAAGCTGATCTGCTGCACCATCACCGGCTATGGCGACACGGGTCCGTATGCGGACCGCAAGGCCTATGATCTCTTGATCCAGGCCGAGAGCGGGCTGGCCTCGATCACCGGCGGCCCCGAGGGCCCGTCGCGCGTCGGCATGTCCATCGTCGACGTCGCCACCGGCGCGACCGCACATGCCGCGATTCTGGAGGCGCTGATCAAGCGCGGCCGCAGCGGCGAAGGTGCCGACATCCGCATCTCGATGTTCGACGTGATGGCCGACTGGCTCACGGCGCCCCTGCTCAATGCCGAGGCCGGCAATACGCCGAAGCGCATCGGCCTCGCCCATCCGTCGATCGCGCCCTATGGCGTGTTCACCTCGAAGGACGGCAAGGACATCCTGATCTCGATCCAGAGCGAGCGCGAGTGGAAGACCTTGTGCGCCAAGGTGCTGGAGCAGCCCGGCCTGCCCGACGATCCGCGCTTCGCCAACATGGTCGAGCGCGTCCGCAACCGCACGCTCACCGACACAATCGTCGCCGACCGCTTCGCCGCGCTGTCGCGCGACGAGCTGCTGACTAAACTCGCCGCGGCCGACATCGCCTTTGCCGAGGTCAACAACATGGCGGATCTCGCAACACATCCACATCTGCGTCGGATTGAGGTGAACACGCCGAACGGCGTCGTCTCCTATCCGGCGCCGGCGGCGATCGTGGTCGGCGACGACAGATCGTATGGTGCCGTGCCCGCGATCGGCGAGGCCGCCTCGCCGCATCAGCGAAAGGGATGATCATGACGGAGCCGCTCGATCTCGATCACCTCAGGCAATGGGTCGGCCGCAACACTGAAGCCACCGACATCGTCACCGCGCAGCTCACCAAGGGCCTGCGCGCGACCTTGTTTCAGGACATCGGCGAGCCCACGAGCGGCGACATCGCGCCCTACACGGTGCATTGGTGCCTGGGCCAGCCCGTGTTTCCGCATGATCAGCTTGGCCCCGACGGCCATCCCACGCGAGGCGGCTTCCTGCCGCCGGTGCCGCTGCCGCGGCGGATGTGGGCCGGCGGCGAGGTGCAGTTAATCGATCCCCTGCGCGTCGGCGACCTGGCCACGCGCGTCTCGACCATCACCGACGTCAGTTTGAAGAGCGGCTCGACCGGCCAGCTCTGCTTCGTCGCGGTCGAGCACATCGTGTCGACGCCGCGCGGTGTCGCGATCCGCGAGCGGCAGGACATCGTCTATCGCGACATGGGCGGCGCGCCGGCTGCCTCACCCAAGGCGCCGCCGCCTCCGCCGGTCGCGCAGCACATTGAGACGCACGTCTCCGATCCCGTGCTGCTGTTTCGCTATTCCGCGCTGACCTTCAACGGCCATCGCATCCATTACGACCGCGACTACGTCACCAAGGTCGAGGGCTATCCGGGCCTGGTCTTCCACGGGCCGTTGCAGGCCGCGCTGCTGGTCGAGTTCGCCGCCAAGCTCAGAGGCAAGCCGCCCGCCAAATTCGCCTATCGCGGCGTGCAGCCGCTGTTCGAGGGCAGCGAGTTCTCGGTCAATGCCTCCGACAAGGATGGCGGCCTGGAGCTGTGGACCGCCAACGCCGAGCGCCAGCCGACGATGAAGGGCACCGCGACTTGGTGATATAAGCCTCGTCATTGCGAGCGAAGCGACGCAATCCAGAGTCCCGCGACGGCCCCTGGATTGCTTCGTCGCTTTGCTCCTCGCAATGACGGCAATCCGGGGAAACGCCTTTGGCCAAGACAACGAAAACAACAACCAAGCCCGTCACCGTCAAGCAGGCCACCTTCGAGCTGCTGCGCGCCTTCGGCATCAAAAAAGTGTTCGGCAATCCCGGCTCGACCGAGCTGCCGTTCCTCAGCGACTGGCCCGACGATATCGACTACGTGCTCGGCCTGCAGGAGGCCTCCGTCGTCGGGATGGCCGACGGCTATGCGCAGACAACGCGCAATGCCGGCTTCGTCAATCTGCATTCGGCCGCCGGCGTCGGCAATGCGCTCGGCAATATCTACACCGCGCATCGCAACCAGACGCCGCTCGTCATCACCGCCGGCCAGCAGGCGCGCTCGATCCTGCCGCTGCAGGCGTTCCTCTATGCCGAACGCCCGAGCGAATTCCCGCGCCCTTACGTCAAATACAGCGTCGAGCCGGCGCGGCCCGAGGACGTCCCGGCCGCGATCGCGCGTGCCTACTACACCGCGATGCAGCCGCCCTGCGGTCCGACCTTCGTCTCGATCCCGATCGATGACTGGATGCATCCGGCGCAGCCGCTCACCGCCCGCAAGGTCAGCCGCGAGCTCGGTCCCGACCGTGCCGCGATGGAGGAATTGGTCGCAGCGTTGACGGCAGCGAGGAATCCCGCCCTCGTCGTGGGCCCTGGCATCGATCGCGCTGCTTGCGTCGATCTGATGGTTCAGGTTGCGGAGAAGGCCAAGGCCAGCGTCTGGGTCAGTCCGTTCTCGGCACGTTGCTCATTCCCCGAGCGCCATCCGCAATTCCAAGGCTTCCTGCACGCCTCGCCGGGACAATTGTCGGACGCGCTGAAGCCGCATGACCTCGTCGTCGTGATCGGCGCGCCGGTATTCACCTTCCATGTCGAGGGCCACGCCGCGATCTTCGACGGCGCCACCGCGCTCTACCAGATCACCGATGATGCCGAGGGCGCGAGCGTGCCGCCGATCGGCACCAGCATCATCGCGACGATGCGCCCCGCGCTGTCGCTATTGCTCGAGCTGCTACCGGAGACGAAGCGCGCCGCGCCGAAGGGACGCGTGCTGCCGGACGCGCCAAGGCCCGCTGATCCCATTCCCGTCGACTATCTGCTGCACACGCTGTCGAAGGCGCTGCCCGCCGGCGCCGCGGTGGTCGAGGAGATCCCCTCGCATCGCCCCGTCATGCACAAGCACATGCCGATGCCGGGCGCGGACTCGTTCTACACGATGTCGAGCGGCGGCCTCGGTTACAGCCTGCCCGCGGCAGTCGGCATGGCGCTCGGACGGCCCAAGGATCGCACCGTCTGCCTGATCGGCGACGGCTCGGCGATGTATTCGCTGCAGGCGTTGTGGACGGCGGCGCAACGCAAGCTGCCGGTGACGGTCGTCGTCATCAACAATTCCGGGTACGGCGCGATGCGCTCGTTCAGCCAGGTCATGCAGGTGCGCAACGTGCCCGGGCTCGAATTGCCCGGCCTCGATTTCGTCAAGCTCGCCGAGGGCATGGGCTGCGATGCCATGCGCGTCGGCCGCTCCGCCGATCTGCCCGCCGCGCTCGCGCGTAGCCTCGCGCATGACGGCACCAGCCTCGTCGAGGTGATGGTCGATTCCGCGGTGCCGCTGCTCTATGCCAAGAGCTAGCCGCTGTTCGTTCAGCGGACGCGCTGTCAACTGATCTCGATGCGATAATACGTCGCAGCTTCGATGGCGACGGCGTGGCCTGCCGCGAAATCCGCATCAGCCCGCCGCATCGGTGCAACCGGCGGTTTCAGCCGCAAGCGCTTGTTTCGAAAGCTTTCTACTCCCCTGCGCCATCGCGCCGCAGCCGCTCCGCCGCAAACATCGCGAAATCGTGCCGTCAGATTGCAGGCCGGCGCCATGCTGCTTGCAAGGTCCGACCATTCTGCAAGCAAAAATCATTATCAAAAGGTTCCACCATCCAATCCAGCGTACCAATGGAGTTGAGCTGATGGCGGAAAAGACAAACCCTCAAACGGCGACATCGAGAACCGACCTCTATCGCCACGTCAGCGCGCTTGCCCTCATGTCCGCGCTCGCAATGGCGGCCGTGCCGCATCAGGCCCAGGCGCAGGCGGCCATGACGACCGCGCTCGCCACCTCGGCCACGACCAACTCAGCCGCGAAGGCCGCGCAGGAGGCTGCCGCAAAGGCCGCCGCCAAGGCCGCGCAGGATGCGGCCGCCAAGGCTGCTGCCGCAGCGGCTGCCAAGGCCGCGCAGGACGCCGCTGCCAAGGCTTCCGCAAAGGCCGCGGCTGATGCCGCTGCGAAGGCAGCCGCCAATGCCGCTGCCAACTCCGCCGCCAAGGCGGCAGCCAACGCCGCCGCGAAGGCCGCGACCACCGCCGCCGCCGCTGCGGCGAGCACCGCGGCCAAGACTGCCGCGGCCGCAGCTCCGACCACGACGACGGGCACCGCGACCAAGCCCACCACCGTTGCCACCGCCGCAACCCCCACCCCGGTCGCCAAGCCGGCGGCCGCAGCGGCAACAACGACCACCACCGGCACCGCCAAGGCCGCCGCTGCGGCGACCACCAGTACCGCGGCCAAGCCGGCTGCAGCCACGACCACCGTCGCCGTCGCTAAGGCCGCCGCGGCCCCGGCAGCCGCCGCCGCAACCCCGGCCAAGGCTGCCGCTGCCGCCGGT
This sequence comes from Bradyrhizobium sp. ORS 285, assembly GCF_900176205.1. Classification (NCBI taxonomy): domain Bacteria; kingdom Pseudomonadati; phylum Pseudomonadota; class Alphaproteobacteria; order Hyphomicrobiales; family Nitrobacteraceae; genus Bradyrhizobium; species Bradyrhizobium sp. ORS 285. The sequence continues at coordinate 968,322 of NZ_LT859959.1, read as the reverse complement.
GCGGCGAACAACGACGCCGTCGCCAAGGCCAACGCCGCTGCGGCCGCCGCAGCTCAGAAGGCCGCTGCTGCCGAGGCTCAGGTCGCTGCCGACCGCAAGGCCATCGATGCCGCGCGTCAGGCCGAGCAGACCGCGAAGGGCGCCGCGATCGAGGCGCAGGAACAGTCCGAGAAGAATCCGACCGCCGCCAACAAGGCCGCGGCCACCGCGGCTGCCGCGAAGCTAACCACCGCGTCAGCCGCGCTGCAGGCGGCCTTCCAGAAGCTCGACAAGGACATCGACGTGTCCAACGAGGCCAAGGAAGCCGCCAACGCCGCCAAGGACACCGCGCGCGAAACGGCGGAAGCCGCTGCCAAGGCCGGTCAGCAGGCCGGTCAGGCCGCCGGCAACGCCAACAACGGCGGCGGCGCGGCCGCCGGCAATGGCGGCAATGCCAACAATGGCGGCGGCGCGGCGGCCGGCAACGGCAACAACAACAATAACAACAACAACCAGCAGGCCAATGAAGCGGCCGAGCAGGCCGCGCTGCAGGCGGCGCTGAAGACCGGCGAGCAGGCGCGCGCGGTCGCGCAGCAGAAGACCCAGGCCGCCAACGCCGCGGCATCGGCGAACCAGAAGACGGTCGAGGCCGCGCTGAACCAGAAGATCGGCGTGATCGATGCGACGGTCGAGGCAGCCGAGCAGAAGGTGAATGCCGACCGGCAGGCCCTGGAGCAGGCCCGCCAGGCCGCGCAGCAGGCCAAGCAGGACGCGCAAGAGGCGGCCGAAGTGCTCGAGCGCGCCAACAACGCCGCCAACCAGGCCGCACTGGCGGCAGCGCAAGCCAAGGCGCAGACCACCGCCAACGCCTTCAACGCCGCCAACGCCACCTTGAACGCCGACAACCAGGCGCTCACCCAGGCGCGCGCGACCGGCGAGCAGCAGGAGGGAGCGCTGCGGGAGGCAGCCGAGAAGCAGATCCAGGCCGGCTACGCCGCCGCGCAGCAGGCGACCCAGGCCGCCTGGGCCGAGGCGCAGAAGATCGGCAACGCGGCGCTGGCCGCGCTCGAGCAGTAAGGCCCCGGCGGTCCGCGCCGCCGTCCCGGTTGCTCCCGGGGGGACGGCGCGGCCCCGACAACGACAACAAGGCCATCACCAGCCGCATGCCGACCGGCCGGGGATCACGGATCATGCGACGGGACTTGACCTCACCCCGTCGCGGGACCCGCCCCCGGCCCCCCATCCGCCGACATGCATTGCCTCCAGCCCCGCCCCCTGCGGGGCTCTTTTTTTTGTTTGCGCCCTGATCGCGACGCGCACGGTGCGCCCCCTCTCCCCGTTCTTCACGGGGAGAGGGTCGGGGTGAGGGGCAGCGGCACGGGCGGTGCTACTTCTCTGCTACAAACTAATTCTACCGGCTCCGCGCGACGGTCGCGCCCGCATTCAATGCTAGCCACGTGATATGGAGCCGTTGTGCCCGTCCGTCGGACCGGACTCGGAGCTCCGGATCTGCCATGCCCCTCACCCGGATTGCTGCGCAATCCGACCTCTCCCCGCAAAAAGCGGGGAGAGGTTTGCAGCGCCCGTGCCGGCCAGGATCGTGAGATCAACTAACATCCCGAAGCTCAATAGACCACGAGCCCTTGCCGCAATGACGGTGCGCTCCCTCTCCCCGTTCTTCACGGGGAGAGGGTCGGGGTGAGGGGCCGCGGCACGGGAGGTGCAGCCTCTCTGGCGACAAACTAATTCGGCCCGCTCCGCAAGATCATCGAGACCCGACGTCAATGCTTCGAGCTTCGCTCGCCACGAGAGGGGCGCGATGACGGCCAGCCACCCCGGCGGTGCCGCGTCCGCGCCCGCTCAATATTGGAAGCGCACGCCCACGAGGCCGACCACGGCCATGAAATTGTTGAGCGGGATGTTGGAGCGGGTCCATTCGGTGCGCAGCTCGCTCTTGAGCTGAACGTTGCGGTTCAGCTTGTAGAGCCCGCCGGCGGCGACGAACATGCGCTGGTCGACCCGGCCGATGCCGACGAACTGATCCTGGCCGTAGCCGCCGCGCAGCGTGCCGATCAGCCAGGGCTCGAACTGATGATCCATCTGCAGGATCACGTCGCGCGACAGGATGCCGGAGACGTTCATCGCCGGGGTTTCCGAGGCCTGCGAGCGCGCCACCAGCACGAAGGTCGTCGTATCGGTCGCGGCCCAGGCCAAGGTCGCATCCGCGATGACGCCGTTGATGTTCGGCATCATCGGCGAGTCCATGCGCCGGGTCAGATAGCCGACCGATGCTTCGCCGGTCAGCGATCCCATGTTGACGACGGCGCCCGCGCGCCCGGCGATGCCGGTGGAGTCGCGGCGCTGGCCGTTGAAGTCGACCTGCAGATCATGATTGCGACGGTCGAAGCTCATGTCGATGAAGGGCGAGATGGTCGGCGTCAGCACGTAGGTGACGCGGACCTGCGTGCCCGGCTGGGTGTAGTTGCGGTCCTGCGTCCGCAGCGGAACGTTGGCCGTAATCATCGCATCGTTGAAGACGACGCGGTCGGCCGATCCCTTGAACGCGATCTCAGTGGGGCCGATCTTCTGCAGCACGCCGGCGCTGCCGCCGAAGGTCGTGGCGCGCGGCAGCTTCAGTGCGCCCGGCAGCGCCAACGCATCGTTGACGAAGCGCGCCTCGCCGGTAAGCGCAGTCCCTTCGGTGACATCGTAGCGCCCTTGCGCCCTAGCCTCGAAGGTCGGATGGCTGAGCGAGCGGACATTGGTGTCCTCGGTATAGGCACCGCGGACATCCGCGTTGAGCTGATGCCGCTCCCATTGCGAGCGCACCGAGACCTCGGTGGCGACGATCGCCACGGGTGATCCGGGTCCGCCGTTGCGCCGGGTCGGATTGGTGTCGTAGCCGGCCTGAATTTCGACCGCGGGCTTTACCAGGAACGATCCGACCGTGACACCCGTCGGCTCATAGGGCTTCGCGTCCGGCGTCACCGGCTGCGGCTTCACCGTATCGAGATTGCGCTCGGGTAGGACGTCGCGATTGCGCAGCACGGCCGCAGGCTGCGCCGCAGCCACGGTCGGCTCGGGTCCGGCCGGCGGCGCCGCCGCTGCCGCGATCTGCTTCGGCGCGGCCTGCGATGCCGCTGCGGCCCGGCTCACCGGCTGCGCACCTGCGAGCGCCGTGCCGCGGGCCGGCTGAAACGCCGCGGGACCGAACGCGAAGCTGCCGGGCGGCGTCCCCTTGCCCGGCGCCGCCAAGGATGGTGCGCCGGCCTCGCGCACGGGACGCAGCAGCGCGCTGATGCCGCGCGGATCCTGACGCATCATGAGAACGCGGCTGTCGGTCGCGATCCGCGGAACGTTGTAGTAGATGCTGCGTGCGGTGATGTGGCGGAAGAACAGGCGATCGGCACGTCCGGGCACGACATCGGTCGGCTTGGCCTTGATGGTCTGCTGCGCGGCTGCCGGATCGGCCACCATGACCGCCAGAAGCAGCACCTCGACGAGCGCGAGCGTGACCCCGCGCTGGGTTCGCGTCACCATGAGCCGCTTCGTCCGTACCGCGAACGCGCCGGTCTTGTGAGGTGAATGAGCTTGCAAGGCAAAGCCGGATTCGAGAGCACGCAATCAACTGGGGCAGAGGCGCTGCCGCGATGACACGCTGCGCATCCGCGCGACGGCTCCCCCGCCTTGGAAATAACCGGCAAAGGTCGGCGGAAGTTTTGCCGAGCTGGGGAAGTTTCAGGCGATAATGAGAAGCCATCGCAAGTCGCGAGGCATGACGAACGGCTGGCGGCCAGCGGTCCGCCTGAGGACAGCGACTAATTAGTCGGTAGCACCCGACGAGAAGGCTGCTCCGTTCGCGCACCGGCGGAGGTGAGCAAAATCCCGTCGAAATTGGGCTGTCACGGCGGCTGCAGCGCGGCCGACATGCGCTCTACTGCAAGCGCCCGCGTTGCACGACGGGCAGACGCTGCATATCAGCCGTGCCGCAATTGCCCGTCGAGTTAAAGTGTCGCACCCGGGTGGCCTTGCCGTGTCGAGGCTGGGCAAGAATCTCGGGCGTTTTGCGTGGCGGGATGTACGATTCGGCTTATGACGAATCGCCCGTTCAAGAGCGGTGAGAGCCGCGAGCAAGCCAGCCTGTTTCCACCGCGGATCGAGGATTACGTATCTGCGGACAATCCGGTTCGTGCGATCGATGGCTATGTCGATGCGCTCGACCTTGCCAAGCTTGGATTTCGGCACGCCGACCGGCGCGCGGCGGGAGCGGGACAGCCGCCATACGCCCCGTCCGATCTGCTGAAGCTGTACCTGTATGGCTATATCAACCAGATCCGGTCATCACGCCGGCTGGAGCGTGAAGCCTGCCGCAATCTGGAACTGATCTGGCTGCTGAAGTCTCTCAAGCCCGGCTACCGGACGATCGCCAATTTCCGCAAGGAGAACTGGGCGGCCCTGAAGGCCGCGAACCGCAGTTTCGTGCTGCTGCTTCGCGAACTCGATCTGATCGGCGGGACCCTGGTCGCGGTCGACGGGGCGCTATTCCACGGCAATGCCAGCAAGGACAGCATCTTCACGCGCGGGAAGCTCGCCAAACAGATCGCCAAGCTCGATGAGGAGATCGAGGCGTACGGCAAGTCCCTCGACACCAACGATGCAGCAGAAGCCAAGCGGCCCGACAACGGCAAGGATGGCAATGGCGGCGGCGATGTCGGGGACAGGATCAAGGAACTGATGGCGCGGCGTGAGCGCGCTCAGTCCGATCTGGAGAACCTTGACAAAAACGACAAGGGACAGGTGTCGAAGACCGACCCCGATGCGCGGCTGCTGAGCAAGGGCGATCAGACGATTGCAGGCTACAACGTCCAGAGCGTCGTTGACGACAAGAACAAGCTGATCGTCGCCAGCGAGGTCGTCAATCGCAGCGATGTCCGACACCTGCATATGATGGCGATAGCGGCCAAGGAGAACCTGGAGGTCTCGTCGCTGCAGATATTGGCCGATGTCGGCTACTACAACAGCGAGGATATCAAGGCTTGCGAGGATGATGGCATCACCGCCTATGTCCCGCTGCATCACGGCAATGGCAAGAAGCACACGCGCTTCACGCGAGCTGACTTCACCTACGATTCCGCAACCGACACCTACCGGTGTCCCGCAGGCCAGGCGCTGCATCCCACGAAGAAGCTCTGGAAGAATACGAGCGGCAGAATGGAACGCCGTTACCTGGGCTCAGTGCCGACCTGCAGCGTCTGCCCCCTCAAGGCGTCTTGCCTCTCCGCGAAGGCCAAAAGCCGCAACGTCTCTCGGTGGGAGCACGAGGAGGTGCTGGATCGTCACCGCCAGAGAATGGCGAGCGAACAGGCTGGCCAGCTGATGCGTCGCCGCTCAGCCCTCGTCGAACATCCGTTCGGCACACTCAAGTGCCGCGCCGGGTATCAGCATTTCCTCGTCCGCAGCTTCGACAAGGTTCGCGGGGAATGGAGCCTCATGGCGCTCTCTTACAACTTTAGCCGCGTCCTCAACATTCTCGGCCTGAACGACTTCCTCGCCCGCATCACCGCGTGGGCTATTGCAGCTCAACACGCCGCCTCTGCCGAGGCCAACGCCGCACGAGAGGCGATTCCGCTTGCCTTGATACGAAACTGGACGATGATACGGCTATGGCTCGAAGTCGCACCGCGCCGAGCCCTCCTAGCCTCCTAATTTGGATTCTTGCCCAGCCTCGTCGGGCAAATCAGGACGATGTTTCCGCGCATCCCGCCTCACTCGAAGGGGCGTTGCGCGCGATCGTCACGACACGCGAGGCGGGGATGCGATGGCCGCGAGAGCTCGCAGCGCTTCCTGACGGAGGTGCGGACGAACGAAGCTCTTGCGGACGTGAAGTCGCGTGGTCCTGGCGCCCCGACGCTGGCGTCAAGGTCGTGACGATGCAGATGCATCGCATGACCGACGGTGGCTACAAGCCGGACACCGAGGAGAGCGCGATATAAGCGTTAAGACCGTCGCGCAGGGAATGCCGAGCTGACCCGGCTGCACCTGTGGTACCTGCCGCCTGCATTTTTTTCCGCAGGCGGGCCATGGGTGACGCCGTCACCCGGCATTCCCTGCGCCCTTCGATTGATCGAGGGGACTTGTTAGTCGCAAAGCTCGGGCGTCACGCGCCGCGGGGATGCGGGATCACGTTATGAGCTGTTCGATATGTGAATCACGCCGCCTCAGTGACGCTGCCGTAGGGTGGGCAAAGGCGCGTGCATGCTGATGACAACAAACTCCGCTGTCTCGCGCGCCGTGCCCACCATTCGCGCCGAATGTGCAGATGCACGGTGGGCACGCAACCGCCCTACGGGCGGCCGCTTTGCCCACCCTACGCGCTCACTCCACGCTTGGAGATCGGGAGATGAGCCGTAGGGTGGGCAAAGGCGCTTGCATGCCGCTTACAACAAACTCCGCTGTCTCGCGCGCCGTGCCCACCATTCGCACCGCGTGGGCAGATGCATGGTGGGCACCCAACATCTCCTCACCGTCATCCCGGCGAACGCCGGATCCATACCCCGCGGCGGACGTGTTGGGCGAGATGGTCAACGTGAGTGCCTCAAACCACTCCCTGGGGTTATGGGTCCCGGCGTTCGCCGGGACGACAGCGGAGAACGTGGAGAGAGTTCGCCGTCAGCCTCAGCTGACAAGGACCGCCGCCCTACGTACCAAACTCTTCCCGCATCCTGGCCTGGATCTTGGCCATGCCGCCGAGCCAGCGGTCGTAGTTCTCGGTCTTCTTGCGCATGTAGCCGAGCACCTGGGGATGCGGCAGGATCAGGAAGCTCTCTTCCGCGAGGCCCTTCAGCACATCCTGCGCGACCTGCTCCGGGGAAAGGTCGCCGTCACCGGATTGCGGTCCCTTCGGGATCGAACGCAGCATGTCGGTGTCGACGCCCTGTGGGCACAGGATCGAGACCTTGATGTTGTCGGCCTTGTGCGAGATCGCGAGATTCTCGGCGAACCCCACCGCCGCATGCTTGGTCGTGGAATACGGCGCGCTACCGACCTGCGACAGCAGGCCCGCAGCCGAGATGGTGTTCAGGAAATACCCGCCGCCGCGCGCCTTGTAGCGCGGGATCAGATGCCGCGCCGCCCAGACATGAGCCATGACGTGGATCGCCCAGCTGCGCGCCCATGGCTCATCGGAGGTGCCGCCGATATTCACCGACAGCGGATCGAAGCCGCCGCCGATGCCGGCATTCGAACAGAACAGCGCGATCGGCCCGAACTGCCGCTCGGTCTCCTCGATGACGCGGCTGATGTCGGCTTCCTGCGAAACGTCGCATTTGAATGCCGCGCCGCCGATGCTGTCAGCGACCGCCTTGGCGCCGGCCTCGTCGAGATCGGCCACGATCACCTTGGCCGCACCGGCGCCGGCGAAGGCCTCGCACAGCGCCTTGCCGATGCCGCGGGCTCCGCCGGTGACCACGACGATCTTTCCGGTCACCTGCATGCAAAGCCCTCCCCGCGGAATTTCTTATGTCAGAACCAAGTCGAGCACCGCCGTATAGTGGAAGCCGGCGCCCAGCAACACGAAACCATGCCAGATCGCGTTCTGGAAGCGCAAGCGCCGCCACGAATGGAAGATCACGCCGAGGCTGTAGAGGATGCCGCCGGTGAGCACGCAGGCCAGCACCGAGGTCGGCATCAGCGTGATCACTCGATCGTACATCATGATGCCGCTCCAGCCGAGCGCGAGGTACAATCCGATCGACAGCGCATCGAAGCGGCCCGGCCAGCGCAGCTTCAGCACGATGCCGAAAATGGCGACGCCCCAGACGCCGAGCAGCAGCGCCGCAGAGAACACCGTATCCTTCAGCGCAACGATGAACGGCGTATAGGTCGCGGCGATCAGCACGTAGATGGCGGAGTGATCGAACCGCCGCAGCACCCATTTGGTCGGCGACACCGGCCAGAGATTATAGGTCGCGGACAAGGTCAGCATCGACAGCAGGCCGGCGACATAGACCGACACGACGATGATGTCGACGGCACTGGCATAGATCGAGGTCAGCACCACGAGCACGGTCGCGGCCACCAGGCCGGCCGCGATGCCGACGATATGGACCACGCCGTCGGCGATGATCTCGACCTTGTCGTAATTCCACCGCATCGCCCCGGTGGCGGCGTGGACGGAGGTCGATGCGAACTGCTTCAGTTGAAATACGGACATCTCAGAACCTGGCGCTGGCTGGCCGGCACAGCTGGCCACAGGGGACAATTGTGCCGCAATGATTATGGTTTCCAGTGGTCAACGTTCCGTTCAAGTTCTGGTTCTATCCGGAAACGGTGCGGAAATGTGAGCTTGAATCCGTCGTTTTGCGTCGCCACCTGTCAAAAATCGCTTTAAATCGCTCACGCCCTTTTCAACTGGCGAATCCCCTCCTCCCATGGTGTCCTTTTCCGATCTCGTCGAGGAAGCGCGGCTCTCGGCCCGCGCCCTGCTCGATTATGGCGAGAGCTTCCTGAACCCGACCTTACGCCTCGGCGTCACCGGGCTGTCGCGGGCCGGCAAGACGGTGTTCATCACCGCGCTGATCCACGACCTCGTTCGCGGCGGACGCATGCCGGTGTTCGAGGCGCTCGCCTCGGGCCGCATCGCAAAGGCCTATCTCGCGCCGCAACCGGACGACGGCGTGCCGCGCTTCGCCTATGAGAGCCATGTGAAGGCGCTGGTCGCCGAGCGGCGCTGGCCGAGCTCGACCGTCGACATCAGCGAGCTTCGCCTGGTGATCGAATTCCAGCGCACCAACGGCGCCGAGCGCACCCTGACGCTCGACATCGTCGACTATCCCGGCGAGTGGCTGCTCGACCTGCCGCTGCTCAACAAGAGCTACGAGCAGTGGGCGACCGAAAGCCTCGCTTTGTCGCGCAGCGAGCCGCGGGCGCATGTCGCCAAGGCCTGGCACGCGCATCTTTCGACGCTGTCGGCCGAGGGCCGCGAGAACGAGCCGGCGACGCTCGAGGCGGCCCGTCTGTTCACCGATTACCTGCGCGCCTGCCGTGATGAGCGGTTTGCGATGAGCCTGCTGCCGCCGGGACGTTTTCTGATGCCCGGCAATCTCGCGGGCTCGCCGGCGCTGACCTTCGCGCCGCTCGACGTGCCGGCGGATGGCACGGCGCCGAGCGGCTCGCTCTGGGCAATGATGGAGCGGCGCTACGAGTCCTACAAGGAGATCGTGGTCAGGCCGTTCTTCCGCGATCATTTCGCGCGGCTCGATCGCCAGATCGTGCTGGTCGATGCGCTCGCCGCGTTCAATGCCGGTCCCGAGGCGCTGCATGATCTCGAGGCGGCGTTGACCGGCATCCTCGACTGCTTCCGCGTCGGACGCGGCAATCTGCTGACGGCATTGTTCAGGCCGCGCATCGACCGCATCCTGTTCGCGGCCACCAAGGCCGACCATCTCCACCACACCAGCCACGATCGTCTCGAAGCGGTGCTGCGCCGCGCGGTCAACCGCGCCGTCGCCCGCGCCGAGAGCACCGGGGCCGTGATCGACGTGGTGGCGCTGGCCGCCGTGCGTGCGACGCGCGAGGCGCTGGTTGCGCGCGGCCGCGACAAGCTGCCGTCGCTGCTCGGCACGCCGGCCGCCGGCGAGAGCGCCAATGGCGAGATCTTCGACGGCAACACCGAGGTCGCGACGTTTCCGGGGGAACTGCCGGCCGATGCGGAGGAGCTTTTCAAGGGCGGCGCCTATCGCGGCCTGTCCAGCGCCGGCGCCGACGGGACCGATTTCCGTTTCCTGCGCTTCCGGCCGCCACTGCTGGCTCCGGAGGCTGGCGGCGAGCCGGCTCTGCCCCATATCCGCATGGACCGCGCCCTTCAGTTCCTGATCGGAGACCGGCTGCAATGAGCGATCGCGCCAAGCCCCGTCGTCCCCAGACCTTCCGGCTCGACGATCCCGATGTCGTCGTGGTCGATGCGGACGAGACCGGCCGTCCCGGCCGCGGCACCATTCAAATCACGCCGGAGGCCGATCCCGCGCAATTGCCGGTGCCGCTCGAAGTCGTGCTACCGGCGCGGCGCGGCTTCCGCTGGGGCGCGCTGTTCTGGGGCTCGGTCGGCGGTCTCGTGCTGCTCGGGCTCGGTTTGGGGGTCACCCGCCTGATCGAGGATCTGTTCGCGCGCAGCGAGGCGCTCGGCTATGTCGGCGCGGGTTTTGCCGCGGCCGCCGCGGTCGCGCTGGCCGCCGTGATCGGCCGCGAGACCTACGGGCTGGTGCGGCTGGCCACGATCGAAAAGCTGCACGCTCGCGCAGCCGCAGTGCTGCTGTCCGACGATCGCGCCGAGAGCCGCGACGTCGTCGCCGAGCTGTTGCGGATCGCCCATGCCAATCCGAGGCTCGCACGTCCGCGCGCGGAGCTCGCCGGCCATGCCGACGACATCATCGATGGCGCCGACATGATCAAGCTTGCCGAGCGCGAGCTGATGGCGCCGCTCGACATCGAGGCGCGGCGGCTGGTGTCCGTCGCGGCGCAGCGCGTCTCCGTCGTCACCGCCGTCAGCCCGCGCGCGCTCATCGATGTGCTGTTCGTGTTCGTCGCCTCACTGCGGATGATCCGCCAGCTGGCCATGCTCTACGGCGGACGGCCCGGCGCGCTTGGCATGATCAGCCTGCTGCGCCATGTCGTGGCCCATCTCGCCATCACCGGCGGCATGGCCGCGAGCGACAGCCTGATCCAGCAGGTGCTGGGCCACGGCATCGCCGCCAAGCTGTCCCAGCGGCTCGGTGAAGGCGTCCTCAACGGCCTGCTCACGGCGCGGCTTGGACTTGCGGCCATCGACGTCACGCGGCCGATGCCGTTCGCGGCGCTGCCGCGGCCGGCGCTCGCCGATCTCGCCAAGGATCTGCTCCGCAAGCAGGAGGACGAGGACAAATGATCAGGCGCGCGGCGTGCCGTCGAGATCACCGGCGAGCCAACGCCATTGATACAGCGGCGAGTCCGGCGGCGGCGACAGCTCCGGCGTCCAGCCCGTCAGCTTGCCCAGCGCGTAGCTATCCATGACGCGGCCGCGCCAGCTCCGCTCCACCGTGCCAAGCGGTTCGCGGTGTGCGGTGGTGCCGGCGAGCAGCAGGCCGGTGTTGTCCGGCTCGCGCACGACATAGAGGCCCGGATGTCCCGCGATCAGATCCATGCCGGGATCACGAAAGCCCATGAAGCGGGCGCGCTCGTTGATCTGGACCACGGGCACGCGCCCTCGGAAGAACCAGCGCATCATCGCATAAGTGCGATAGTCCGAAGTCCCGATCCAGCTGGCGCCGTTCTTCTGCAGCTCCTGCTCCACCCGCGCCGCCACCTGCTGATAACCCGCCTCGGCCCCGATCGGGTCGGTTCGACCAAGGAAATTCCAGGGCGCCGCGACGTAATAGAGGAAGATCAGCACGACCATGGCAATGCCGCTGACGACCGCGATGCGCGCCCAGCGCATGGTCGAGCGGATGAACCAGGCCGGCGCGCCGTCCTCCTGCAGCTTGACGATGTTGATCGCGACGGCGGCGAACCCGATCGGCCACATGAACATCGGCCAGGTGTCGCCGATGCGAAGCGTGAGAGACTTACGAAGGAAGTAGAGGAACGGCAACAGCACAGCGGTCGACAGCAGGATCGCCACGGGCTCACGGCTGCGATAGCCGCGCCAGGCCGTCAGCGTGAGCGCCGTGAGCGTGACCGGGAACAGGACGAAGCCGACCTGTCCGAGCTGCAGCCCGATATAGTCGCCGAGCGTCGCCCACGAGAAATCATGCGGCGCGGTGGCGCGGACGAACTGGAATCGAAACGAGGCCCAGTCATGCTGCGCGTTCCAGATCAGCGCCGGCGAGAACACGATCAGCGCGATCAGCGCTCCGCACCAGGGATAGGGACTGAGGAGCCAGCGGGTGCGCCACGCCGGCACCAGCAGGAACGCTGCGACCGCCGGCAGCAGCATGACGACGGTAAATTTGGACAGCAGCGCGAGCCCGCCGAACAGGCCGGCCGCAAGCCACCAGCGGCCGTCATCGCTCTCGGCCATCAGGACCAGCGCCCAGATCATCGCGAGCGCAAACGGAATCGCCGCAATATCCGGCGCGACCTTGGCCATCAGCAGGCCGTAATACAACGCGGCTTCCGGCAGCATCACGGCAAGGATCACGGCGCCGGTATTGTGCGTCACCCGGCGAACGATGTCGCCGAGCAGGACCTGCGTCGCGCCCATGGCAACAATGCCGGCGAAGCGGACACCGAGATTGGTATCGCCGAACAGCGTGGTGCCCAACCGAATGAACCAGGCAATCATCGGCGGATGATCGAGGAAGCAGAGCTGCAGTTCCTTCGACCAGGTCCAGTAATAGGCTTCATCGGTCCGCAGATCGAGCATGCCCGCATAGACGATGCGGACCACGGTCATGCCGACGATCACGGCGGCGGCCAACAGCCATGCGGCACCCGTGGACCGGGACTTGGGACTGTCGATGTCTGGGGAAATGGCCGTCACGCCGTGCTTTTCCTCGACTCCGCCGGACGAGTCAACGCTCCGCCCGAAGCTCCAGGACCACTGCGGTCCGGCCCTCTAGGCCGTTCTGGAATAAATCTCTACCATCGCGGTTCATGACGACACGGACTGCATGACCCGCTCGATTTCCCACCGTCTGCAAACCACCCTACGCGGCATCGGCGTGCGCCAGCTGCGCCTGATCTGCGGCCTCATTCTCTTCACTTATCTGCTCAGCCATTTTCTCAACCACGCCCTCGGCAACATCTCCCTGCAGGCGCTCGCCGGAGGCTTGGCCTACCATCTGGCGTTCTGGCAGTTTCTCCCCGTGGCCGTGCTGTTCTATGCCGCCGTTGTCACCCATGGCGGCCTCGGCGTGTGGGCGCTGTACCAGCGCCGGCAATTCAGCCGCAGCACGATGGAGCCGCTGCAGCTCGTGCTGGGCCTGAGCATTCCAGTGCTGATCTTCAACCACCTCGCCGGCGTCCGTCTCGGTCAGACGCTCTACGGGCATGAGAAGCTCTATCCGCAGGTTCTCTACTCCTATTGGGCCGGCCCGTCCTGGCGCCTCTGGCTGATGTCGACGGCACTGCTGACGTCATGGACGCATGGCTGCATCGGCCTGCATTTCTGGCTGCGGCTGAAGCCGTTCTACAAGCGGGCCGCACCGTGGCTGCTCGCTTGCGCGGTGCTGATTCCGACGCTGGCCCTGCTCGGCTTCTATCGCGGCGGCCGTGACGTCATCGCCGTGAGCACGACCGCGCAATGGCGCGCCGAGAACCTGTCTCAGAAGCAGATGGGAACACCTGCGGAGGGGGCGAAGCTCGAGACCATCATGAACGGTTTCCTGATCGGCTATCTCGGCCTGATCGGGATCGTGCTCGCCGCTCGCGGAGTCCGCGCGTTGCACGAGCGACGCGGCGGGATGGTGACGCTGTCCTACAACAACGGCCGCGTCATCCGGGTGCCCAAGGGCCTCTCGGTGCTGGAGGCCAGCCAGCGCAACAACGTGCCGCATGCGAGCATGTGCGGAGGTCGCGCGCGCTGCTCGACCTGCCGCATCCGGGTGATCGGCGATTCCAGCCACCTGCCCGCGCCATCGCCGCGTGAGGCGTTCGTGCTGGCGCAGGTCGGCGCCGACGATCCCTCGATCCGGCTGGCCTGTCAGTTGCGTCCAACCGACGATCTGTCGTTCTTTCAGTTGTTCATGCCGAACCTGACGCCTGGCGGGCATGGCAGTCCAGGCACCGGGATCGGGCAGGAGCGCTATCTCGTCAGCCTGTTCGTCGACATGCGCGGATCGACCAGCCTTGCCGAGAAGCGGCTGCCGTTCGACGTCGTGTTCATCGTCAATCGCTTCCTTGCGGCGGTCTCGGCAGCCGTGCTCAGCAACGGCGGGCAGCCCAATCAGTTCGTCGGCGACGGCATGCTCGCGCTGTTCGGATTGTCGACGGATCCGCAGGTGGCCTGCCGCCAGGCGATCCGGGCCGCAGGTGACATCGCAGCCAACATCGCCGAGCTCAATCAGCTCCTGAGCCACGATCTACATGAGCCGATCCGCTTCGGCATCGGCATTCACGGTGGCGAGGTCATCGTTGGCGAGATCGGCTATCGCGACCACATGGTGTTCACGGCGCTCGGTGATGCCGTCAACGTCGCCTCGCGGCTGCAGGACATGACGAAGACCCTCGGCTGTCAGGTCATCATCTCCGACGACGTCTACGCGCGGGCGGGGATGGGTCCGGATATCCTGCCGCAGCAGGAGGTCGAGATCCGCGGCCGCGCCGAGCCGATGCGGGTCCGCACCGCTGCGGAGCCCACCGATCTCGTAGCAGGCGGAAGTGCTGTCGCATGAGAGGTCTCATTGAACCTCTCTGCAGCCTGCGCTGTCATATCGAGAACGGTTGCGGCGGGGTGGGCGCGCGACGGTCAAAAGCCGCAAAGCCGCCACGATATCGATCATTTCGGGCCAGAAGCGCCCGCTGTTTGCGCTATCAAGCCTGTGGCAACCGCAGTAGTCTTTCATCTGGGCCTGACGGTTTGCGGGGACCGCCGGCTCGAACTGGATTGATCCCGCGGAGGCAACGTATGGCTAAAGGTACGGTCAAGTGGTTCAACCCGACCAAGGGCTATGGCTTCATCCAGCCAGCGGCCGGGGGCAAGGACATCTTCGTTCATATCTCCGCTGTGCAGAAGGCTGGACTGACGACCCTCAACGAGGGCCAGACGATCGAATACGAGGAGATCGCCAACCGCGGCAGGAGCTCGGCAGAGAATTTGAAGGTATAGCGAACGACGCGCGCCCATTCCGCCTCGCGGCTTTACGGCGCAAACGTTCCCCTCGCTCAAGCCAGCCTATTTTTCACATGACGAAACCAGACAGGAGCGGCGACCGCTCCTGATCACATCTTTATCTCTGTTTGTAGTTTCATCCCTCCCCCCGCCATTGCCTCGACCGCCCGTCCCGGGTCAAATGGGCACCGAACCGCGCCGATGATGAATTCCAGCGCGCGGAAACAATGACGGGAGTGACGCCTCATGGACGACAAGGGCATTTTCCATGGCCTGAAGGTGCTGGACTGCGCGAGCTTCATCGCCGCCCCCGCCGCCGCCACCGTTCTTTCCGATTTCGGCGCCGACGTCATCAAGATCGAACCCCCCGGCGCCGGCGACCCCTATCGCAACCTGCCGAATTTGCCGGGCTATCCGCGCAGCGAGCATAACTACGCATGGTATCTCGAAGCCCGCAACAAGCGCAGCCTCGCGCTCGACCTGTCGAAGCCGGAAGCGCAAAGCGTGCTGCAACGGCTTGTCCGTGAGGCCGACGTCTTCATCACCAACTTCCCTCCTTCCGTCCGCGCCAAACTCGGCCTCACCTACGAAAAGCTCGCGCCGCTCAATGAGCGGCTGATCTATGCGTCGTTCACGGGATATGGCGAGAAGGGCGAGGAAGCCGACAAGCCGGGCTTTGACAGCAACGCCTATTGGGCTCGATCCGGGCTGATGGATCTCGTCCGCGCCGACGAGAGCACGACGCCGGCGCGCTCGGTCGCCGGCATGGGCGACCACCCTTGCGCGATGGCCTTTTATGGCGCGATCGTCACGGCGCTTTATCAGCGCGAGAAGACCGGCAAGGGCAGCCACGTCGCCTCCAACCTGATGGCGAACGGGGTGTGGGCGGCGTCGGTGCTGGCGCAGGCCAAATTGTGCGGCGCCACCTTCGTCGAGCGGCGGCCGCGCGAGCGGGCGCTGAACGCGGTGGCCAACCACTACCAATGCCGGGATGGCCGCTGGATCATGCTGTCGCTGCTCAACGAGGAGAAGCAGTGGCCGATCCTGGCCCGCTGTTTCGGCCGCGACGACCTCGTCGATGATCCGCGCTTCAAGACCAAGGCCGACCGCCACGCCCGCTCGGTGGAGTTGATCCAGGAGTTCGACGCGGTGTTCGCGACAAAGCCGCTGGCCGAGTGGCGCAAGATCCTCGACGGCAGCGGGCTGGTGTTCGGCGTGGTCGGCATTCTCGACGATATTCCGAACGACAAGCAGATGATCGAGAACGAGGTGCTGGTGCCGTTCGAGAACGACACCATGCTGACCGTCAACAGCCCGATCTTCATCGACGGCCAGCGCAAGGTCGCCCCGCGCAAACCACCGGGCATAGGCCAGCACAGCGACGAGATCCTGCGCGGTGCCGGCTTCGACGACGAGGCCATCCAGACCTTGCGCGCACGGGGCGCGGTGGCCTGAGCTAGCGCGTCGCGATGAAGCACATGCCGAACCGCGTCGCCGGGCCGGTCTGACAGGACAGGTTCGCCGCGCAGCTCCAGCGCGAGAAGCTCTTGTCGTTATCGGCGGCATCAGCGCGGCTCGCATAACAATGCCCGCCCCAGCCGTCATTGTAGACCGTGCCGGCGAGCTCATCGCTGCCGCGCAGCTGCGGGCGGCTGGCGAAGCCGCGCGAGAAATCCGGCGTGCGGCCCTCGGCGAAAGCCATGAGGATGTCGCGGCGGCGGACCTGGTCGCCGAAGAAATGCGGCGAACCCGGCACCACGACGGTGTTGGACGGCTTCTCCGCCATCCAGTCCACGCCGGGGAAATGGAAGCCGCCGATGCCGCGGGTCTGGTGGCAGCCGCCGCAGCTGGAATCGTTGAGGCGGCGCTCGAAGCCCGCGACCGACTGGATGGTCTCGAGCTGAATGCCCTGCGCGGCCGCCTTCTCCAGCGCCCCGACCACGTCGCTCTCGCTGAACACCGCAGCCGGTCCGCCCGCCTCGTTCTGCACCAGCCCATAGGCCGGCAGCATGTCGGAATTGACGAAGCCTGTCGGCGTCGGCGCCACCGCGACCTTGGCCAGGAATTTGTCGGGGATGACCGCCATGCCGCGGTCGAGCTCGCCGAGATGGGCGGGATCGAGCAGCCAGGCCTTGAACTCGCCGGCCAGCGCAGCATCCGACAGCAGCCGGTCGCGGTCGATCTGGTCCTCCAGCACGGCCTCCTCGAAGGTGCCGCTCGTAGCTTGATAGTCGAACACCTTCATCATGTAGTCGGTACGGAAATCGCGGATCTGAGATTTCGGCGCATGCGCGATCTGGAGGTTGGTCTCGATGCGATGAATGTTCTCCGGCCGGATCAGCGCCAGCGGCCCGTCCGGCGCCGTCAGCTTTGCCGCGAGCTCAGGCCCGGTGATCTGCAGCTCCGACGTCGCCAGCCAGCGCTTGGCGATCTCGGCGCAGCTCGGCGAATTGCTTTTCGCCCCCGCGTCGCTGCGCGCCTTGAGCACGATGTTCAGCGTCATCGGCAGCCGCGGCGAGGCCACCTCGCCGTCCTTGGCCGGCGTCGGTGGCGGCGTGGTCCGCGTCAAGCGGTAGAGCAGCCGCACCTCGCCGCAATGCTCGGGATCGACGAAAGCGCGATCCATGCGGTTGACGACGCCGGCGAGCACGAAGCGCGCATCGGGCGTGTCCAGCACCGTGCGATCGAACAGCTGGAAGGCGTAGGAGGTGCCGACCCCGATGCTCTCGTTCGGCAGGCTCGCTTTGTGCTTCTCGACATAGCGGTCGAACTCGACATCGAGCGCCTTGCGGACCGGAGCCATCGACGGCAGCGCGAACAGCGCGGCATCGGCCAGCGGCGCGTCATTGGCGGCCGCAGGCGCCAGCATCTTGCCGAGACCGAAGGCGCCCTTGTCGAGCTCGCGCAACGCGAACGGCTCCAGAATCGCGGTGCCGCGTTCGAGCGGCGCGCTCTCGTCTGCATGTGCGAGCGAGCCGCAGCACAGCATCAACAGGCCCAACACCGACAGTCGCACGACGCGCCTCCTCTTCCGCAATCGATCGCGCGAGCCGGCGGTCGGCCGTGTCGCGCGCAGGGCTTGCTAATGGCCGAAGATAGCCGAAAGGCGGCGGCGTCTGGCCATTATGCGACGAGGCGCCTCACGTCGGAGTGAGGCGCCTCGCCGAATTCGGTCCCGGATGAAGAGATGGTCCGTCAGCGCGCGACGACAAGCCCCTTGGTGGTGAAGACGACCCAGCGGCCGTCCTGCTTGCGGATCGCATCGACCTTGCCGAGGCCCGGGACGGGATCGCCGGCATAGACCTCATACAGCCCGCCGCGGCCCTCGATCAGCGCGCCGCCACGGCCGACGTCGCGCAGCACCCAGCCCTCGACGACCTTCGGCTTGGTAGCCTCTGTGCGAGCCGCCTCAGCCCGCGCCGTCTCGGTGCGGGTAGCCTCGGCCCGGCTCGGCTCGGTCCTGCTCGGCGTGCTCGCTTCCGTCCTGGCCGGCTCGGCGCGGCTCGCCTCCTGCCGCATCGGTACGCCGGACGGCGGCGCTGCTGCGTTGATCGCTCCGACCGCCTGCGGCACCGAAGCCGTGTTGGTGTCGCGGGTCGAGGGCTGCGAGGTCGCCGAGGCCTGCGCGGCCCGCAGCCGCTCGACGGCGTCGCTCAGCCGCTGCAATTCGCTCGGCTTGCCCGACGCCTTGGTCGCAAGCTCACCCAGCACCTTCTCGAGCCGGTCGAGACGCTCGGCCGATTTGTTGAGCTCGACCAGGCTGGTCTGGTTGGTCTGGTCGAGGCTCGCCTTGAGATTGGCGATCTCATTGTCGATGCGCGATACCGCAGCGCTCAGCGTCGGATCCGCCGCGCCAGCGCCGGTCGCCTCCGCCGTGCTGCTGCCACCGGAGCGATCGATCAGGGTGGCGGTTACGAGCCCACCGGCCACGCCGCCGACCACCATTGCCAGCAGCAGCACCGCGGCCATCGCCGGCAGGCCGAGGCGGGCCGGGGCCGGCAGGCGCGAGGCGGAATTGCCAGGCGGCTTCGGCGGCAACGCCGCTGCGGCACCGCCAGCCATGGCGGCAGCAGCGGGCGATGGCTTGGTCGCCGCATCGGATGCGAACGGCTCGGCCTTGAGCTTGGCCTTTGCCCAAGCCGTGGCCTTGTCGACGGCGGCGCCGGCCCGGCCGGCCTTGCTCACCGGCGCGGGCTCCACGGCAGGACGCTTGGCGTCCGCCTTGGCATCGACCTTGGCGGCAGCCTCGGGCTTCACCGCGACCTCGGGCTTGGCCGTCGGCTCCGGCTTCGCAGCCAATTCAGGCTTCAACACCGCCTCCGGCTTGGCGGCTGCTTCGGACTTCACGGCGACGTCCGGCTTGACCGCCGCAGGCTTACTCACTGCATCCGGCTTGACCGGCGTCTCGGGCTTGGTCGTCGTCCCCATCGGGCCGATCTTTGGCGCATTGGACGCGAGCGTCGACAACTTGGGCGTCTCGACCTTCAACAGGTCACCCGCGGCGGTGGCCGACTTGACCGGCTCCGCGGGCTTGGCCGGCTCGGTCCTGATCAGGTCCAGGATCGTCGGCGGAGATTTGGCGGCGGTCTGGCTGGACGAGCTCTGGCCGGCATTGAGCTTCAGCGGATCGGCCTTCGCCGTCTCCGCCTTCTTCTCGGACTTGCCCTTGTCGGACTTCACCAGGTCGAGCCGCTTGGGCTCAGGCTTGCTGACCTCCGCCTTCACGCTCTCGACCGGCGGTGACCCCGCCTTGCTCTCATCAGTCTTGATCTCATCAGTTTTGGCCGGCTCGACCTTCACCGCCTCGGCCTTGGTCTCCGTGGCCGGATGCGCGTCTGCCGCGGCGACCGCCGCCACCGGGTCGGCCACCGGTTGTGCTTTGGGCTCAGAGGCCGGGGCTTCGGCCGCAGCGGTGTTTGCTGCCATGACGGGCTGGTCGGCCGATGGCGCCTCATGGTCGGGCGAGATCGTGGGCTGTGCGACCGGAGCGATGGCAGGCACGGCCTTATCGACGACGTCAGGGGACGCAGAGGTCTTCAGCGGCGGCTCAGCGCCGATCACGACAGGACTAGCAGTGCCGAGGCTGGTCTGTTCGGCCTTTTGCTCGCTCACGTTCAAGTCTCCCGCTGACGTTCAGCCCTTGGTAACCTTAGTTAGCGTTTGATTGATTGCCAAAATCTTACTTTTGCTGGGCTTACCTGAGTTTTAGGGATTCATCCGGGGCGGATTTGCGCCGACAACATGGAGCAGATGTGGCAAGCGGTGCCCGAATATTCATCGCTGGTGCGCCCGTCCGCTGCGCAGCTGGTCGATTCGCGACGGCGGCGAGGCTCCTGCAACCGGCAGCACGAATCCTCCCGCGGCGCTGATACGCCCGAGCTCTGCCGGCATTGACCCTCCTCGAAATCAGAGGGCGCAGGGAAGACCGGGTATCGACTGATACCCGCGGCCCCCGTGCGGAAAAGAATGCACGGGGTAGGAACCACAGGCTCAGCCGGACATACCCGGCCTTCCCTGCGCGATGGGGTTACGGCTGCTTCGTAGTCTCCCCGGTGCGCCGGGCTTTCTGGTCACCGTGTCGCGACAATGCGCTTGCACGCATTGCGCTGGGCATCAGCGTCGGGATGCCAGGACCCTACGACTTGACCGTCCGCACCCGACCTGCTCGCCGGCCCGCTTGCGCGAGCCCCAGGTCAGATCCGTCCACCGCTCCCCGCTGCTACGCCTCGTGACGATCGGCCGAAACGTCCCTCTTCATCGCAGGCGGGATGGCCGGGATCATCGATGTGATTTGCCCGACATGACAAGGCGCATATGTGCGACAAACTGGCTCGACGGGCAGTTGGCGCATGACCGGGATGCAGGGATTGCCCGTCGTGTCGTGGCGTCCGTCCATGGACTACGGCGCGACGGCAATGATGCGGGACTTCACTCAGATCGTCGGCGTCTCACCTGAGTAGTCCGTTGCCGATGCAGGCGCGTCATCCTCCGCTGTCGTCCCGGACAAGCCACGCCGTGCGTCAGCACGGTGCGGCGCCGATCCGGGATCCAGACGCCGCAGCCGAAATGATGCGGAAGATGTCAACGACAAGCCTGCCACACACCACTCCCTGGGGTTATGGATCCCGGCTTTCGCCGGGATGACAGCGGAGGGTTACGGCCTGCGGTCTTCCAAGGTCGCGAAGCAGGCTGCTTACTGACGAGCGCGACAACTCATAACTGGAAATCTCATCCGCCAGCCGCCGCCGGGTGCTGCGCGGCCATTTCCACGTCCGCCGCGGTCACCCGCTGAAACGCCGGGCGCGACGTGATCCGCTCCGCATAACGCACGAACACGTCCCTGCGCGGGACGATGCCGAACATCATGGTCCAGTTCAGCGCGATGCCCCAGAGGATGTCGGCGGCGGTCAGGCGGTCGCCGAGAAGATAGGGGCCCTTGGCGAGCTGCTGCTCCAGGGCTGACAGCATGGTGTCGTAATCGGCGTAAGGCGACTGTGTGACGGGGGCGGGCTCGCGCTTCATGAAATGGTCGATCACCGCCGGCTCGAACGAGGAGCCGTAATAGGCGATCCAGCGCAGATAGGGCCCGCGCATGGGATCGTCGAGCGCCGGCGTCAGGCCAGCCTTGGGAAACAGATCAGCCAGATAGATGAAGATCGCGACCTGCTCGGTGACGATCTCTCCGCGATGGCCGACCGTCGGCACCTTGCCGAGCGGATTGATCGCGAGGAATTCCGGCTTGCGCTGCTCACCCGCCTTCATGTTGAGGACATGGAGATCATAGGGCGCGCCGAGCTCCTCGAGCAGGACGCGGGCGCCGGCGGCGCGGGTCTGCGGGGAATAATACAGCGTGATGGTGTCGTCGGCGGTCATGATGGCTCCTCCCATTGCCGGCTCTCGATGCCCAGGCTTGTCGCACAGCATACCTGACAATCCATGTCAGGTATGTTTTAACAGCGGCATGCGTGCGAGCCGGATGCTCTCCATCCTCACGACGTTGCAGGCCAGGGGTCAGGTCACGGCCCCCGAGCTTGCGGAGGCGTGCGAGGTTTCGGTGCGCACGATCTATCGCGACATCGACGCGCTCTCGGCCGCGGGCATCCCCGTTTATGCCGAGCGCGGCGCCGAGGGCGGCTTCCGCCTGCTCGACGGCTATCGCGTGCGGCTGAACGGGCTGTCGCCGGCCGAGACTGATGCACTGTTCATGGCCGGCCTGCCCGGCCCCGCCGCGGCGCTCGGCCTCGACGATGCGATGAGCGCGGCGCAGACCAAGCTGGTGGCGGCGCTGCCGCAGAACCTGCGCGCCAACGCGGGGCGGATGCAGGCGCGCTTCCACCTCGACGCGCCCGGCTGGTTCGGCGAATCCGAGGAGCCGCCGCATCTGCGCGCCATTGCGGACGCGCTGCTGCGCGAGGTCATGGTGGACATCCGCTATCAGACCTGGCGCGCCGAGAAGCGCCGCCGCGTCGCGCCGCTCGGTCTCGTGCTCAAGGGCGGCAGCTGGTATCTCGCCGCCGGGGTCGAGCGCAATGTGCGGACGTATCGAGTGGCGCGCATTCTCGACTGCACCGTGACGGACGAGAGCTTCGCGCGGCCAGGCGATTTCGATCTCGCCAGCTACTGGCGCGCCGCGACCGAGCGTCTCGAAGCGGAGATGCATCCGAACGCGGCGACGGTGCGGCTCTCACCGCTCGGCGTGAAGCTGCTGGAGGTGTGGAGCCAGCCTTACGTTCGCGCCCGCACGCGCCTCGCGGACGAGGTCGATGCCGATGGCTGGCGTATCGCGACCATCCCGACCGGGACGACGCTCTGGCACGCCGCCGGCGAGCTGCTGCGCTTCGGCCCGGAGGCCGAGGTGCTCGACCCACCGGAGCTGCGCGCGAAGATGGCCGAGCTGGCGAAGGCGATGGCTGAACGCTACTGCGCAGCTGAGACGAAGGTGTGAGTTGGCAGCCCTGCTCCATCCGCGTCATTGCGAGCGCAGCGAAGCAATCCAGGGGCGTGGGCGGGACTCTGGATTGCTTCGCTGCGCTCGCAATGACGGGGTGAGAGTGGTGTGCGCTCACATCCAGCCGGGGTGAGCGCGAGCGGCTGGCGTAAACACACGGCACGATTCGAACTACATCACCACCGGCGTGTCCGGCAGCTCGTTCGTCTCGCCGGCGTGCGGGGGATAATGCTTGGCGAGCTCGCGTGACACCGCGGCAATGCCCTGGGTCACGCCCTGCTCGAAGCGCCCCGCGCGGAACTCGGCCTCCATCGCCCGGCAGATCGTCTCCCACCCTTCTGCGCCGACGCGGTCGTGGATGCCGCGGTCGGCGATGATCTCGACGTCGCGGTCGGCGAGCAGCAGGTAGATCAGGACGCCATTGTTGTGGGCGGTGTCCCAGATGCGCAGCTGCGAGAACATGTCGAGCGCGCGCTCGCGCGGCGGCTGGTTGCGCCACAGCGGGCGGCCGTCGAGGGCGCCTTCGACGACGAAGCGCACCTGTCCCGCATGCGTGCGTTCGCCCGCCTTGATGGCCTGCTCGATGCGCGCCAGCACCTCCGGCGTGAAGATGCGCTTCAGCTGCCAGTGATGATGCAGGAGATGCCGGCCGATCCGTCTGATGCTCATCGCGTCCGCCTCACCAGCTGCCCGAGGCGCCGCCGCCGCCAAAACTGCCGCCGCCGCCGGAGAAGCTGCCGCTGTCGCTCGAACTGCTGCCGCTGCTCCAACCCGATGACGACGAGCCGGTCGACCAGCCGCCACGCCGGCCGCTGCCCGGTCCGGACATCGAGGCAAAACTGTCGGCGATGAAGGCGATGATGAAGCCGGCGATCGCCGACAAGGCAGCCAACCCGGCCGATCCGACCATCAGCCAGGCGATCGCGCCCATGGCGCCGCCGGTGGCCAGCGAGCCGATCAGGCGGCCGAGCAGCGTGCGCAGGATGCCGCCGATCACCAGCGCACCGAACAGCGCCACCGGCGCGAACGAGGTAATGGAATCGAAATCGACGTCGCCGTGCGAGGCCTGCGGCTGCGGCACCGGCAGCGGCTCGCCATTGATCACGCCGATGATACGATCGACACCGGCATCGATGCCACCGGCGAAATCACCTTGGCGGAACTTTGGCGTGATGACCTCGTCGATGATGCGGCGCGCGGTGACGTCGGTCAGGCTGCCCTCAAGGCCATAGCCGACCTCGATGCGCAGCTTGCGGTCACCCTTCGCGATCACCAGCAGCGCGCCGTCGTCGACCTTCTTGCGGCCGATCTTCCAGGCCTCGGCGACGCGGATCGAGAACTGCTCGATCGTCTCCGGCTGGGTCGTCGGCACGATCAGCACCGCGACCTGGCTGCCCTTGCGCGTCTCCAGGTCTTTCAGCTTCTGCGTCAGGCTGCCGATATCCGACGACGACAGCGTCCCGGTCTGGTCGACCACGCGGCCGGTGAGCTGCGGCACCGCGACGTCGGCCCACACCCACGTGGCGAGGCAGACGAAGAGCATCGCAAGCATCGCCTTGACCGCCGAGCGCGCGCGCACGGTTCAGCGCTCCGGCTACTTGGCGGGCGCAGGCGAAGGCGCGTTGAAGTCGACCTTGGGGGCGACCGAGATCTCGCGCTCGTTCTCGACGGTAAAGTTGGCCTTCTCCTTGTAGCCGAACATCATGGCCGTCAGGTTGTTGGGGAAGGTGCGGATGCCGACGTTATACTCCTGCACCGACTTGATGTAGCGGTTGCGCGCGACCGTAATGCGGTTCTCGGTGCCTTCGAGCTGGGACATCAAATCGCGGAACAGCGCATCCGATTTCAGCTGCGGATAGTTCTCGGTGACCACCAGGAGTCGCGACAGCGCGCCGGTCAGCTCGCTCTGCGCCGCCTGGAACTTCTGCAAGGCCGCGGGATCGTTGACCACATCGGGCGTTGCCTGGACGCTACCAACCTTGGCGCGGGCATTGGTGACGCCGAGCAGCACGTCCTTCTCCTGCTGCGCAAAGCCCTTCACGCTGTTGACGAGGTTGGGCACGAGATCGGCGCGGCGCTGATACTGGTTGACCACCTCGGACCAGGCCGCCTTGACCTGCTCGTCATTGGTCTGGATGGCGTTGTAGCCGCAATTGGTCAGGCTCAAGGTCATGAGCGCCGCCAGCACGGTCAGCAATCTCCGCATCGCAATCTCCCCCATCATCGGCTGGCCGCGCGGGGAACTTGGTCCGCGCGCGGCGTTGCCTTCGCCTGGGGTCAGATAGGCGACATCGCGGCAAATTGAAAGGCTGCCAGCGCTGCCGGCTGCGCCCGTCGCCTGCAAGCGCGAGGCAATCGCCTGCCGGGTCTCGCTCGACTCAGCGCGTGTAGGTGCTGCTGCGGCTGACGGTGCCGCCATACGGGCCGGTGGTGGTGCCGGTATGGGTGCAGGTGCCGCCCGAGCAGCTGGTCTGGCCGCTGTTGGTGACGACCCCGCCGCGCGGGCCGGTATAGGTGCCAGCATGGCTGCGGCTGCAGCTGCCGCCGGCACAGCCGCCCGAGGCGGAGGTCGACCACGTGCCGCCGCGCGGACCCATGCCGCCGCCGCTGCGGGTCCAGGCGTTGGCGCCCGAGGTGCCGAGAGCCATCACCATGGCGCTGATCGCGATGGCCGCGAATGAGGTCCGAACTGAAAGCATCTGTCTCTCCTGTTACATCACCAGCGCCTGACGGCGTGAGCAGAGCCTCGCTCGTGAAGTTTGCGGGCGGTTTGCAGGATCGGGCGGCGATGTAACGTTTTGTAACGGTGTCCTGGCCCGGGTTGCCCGGCGCAGCCCAGTGTTCTTAAAACCATCGCATGGACACGCGCCCCCATCTCCTGGTCATCGAGGACGACATCGAGATCCGCAGCCTGCTGCGCGACCATCTCGCGCGCGAGGGCTTTCGCGTCGACGTCGGCGACGGTGGGGCTGCGCTCGACCGCTTCCGCACCACGTTCGGCGATCCCGACCTCGTCGTGCTCGACATCATGCTGCCGGGCGAGGATGGGCTGTCGATCTGCCGCCGGCTGCGCGCCGCCTCACGGGTGCCGATCCTGATGCTGACGGCCAAGGGCGACGAGATCGATCGCATCGTCGGGCTCGAGATGGGCGCCGACGACTATCTGCCAAAGCCGTTCAGCCCGCGCGAGCTGGTGGCGCGCATCCGCGCCATCCTGCGCCGTGCCGAGCCGGCGCCGCTGGAGAACCGCCGCTTTCTCGTCAATGCCAGCCTCACGGTCGATCTCGACAAGCGCGAGATCGCGCATGCCGAGGATGGCCCGCTGCCACTGACGAGCGCGGAGTTCGAGCTGCTCGGCTGTTTCCTAACACGGCCCAACCGCGTGCTGTCGCGCGAGCAGCTGATGGACTGGACGCGCGGCCGGCAGGCCGATCCGCTCGACCGCACCATCGACGTGCAGGTGAGCCGGCTGCGCAAGAAGATCGAGCGCGACGGCGAGGACGACCTGATCAAGACAGTGCGCAGCGCCGGCTACATCTTCACCGGCTCCGTCAAAGAGCTCTGAGACGTGCTCGGGCGCCTCGGCTTCGCCGGCCGGCTGATGGCGATCGTGCTGTTCGCGCTGATCGCACTGTGGGCCGTCGGGCTCGGCTGGCTGTTTCTCAGTGAATCGCGCGAGGAGATTCTCAGGCGGCTGTTTCCGGTTCCCGAGCAGGTCGCCGCCATCGTCGAGCTGATCGAGGGCGCCGCGCCGGCCGAACGTCCGCTGATCCTCAAGGCCGTCAGCAGCGCGCGGCTCCGCGTCACGCTGACGCAGGAGCGCCCGGAGGCATCCGCCGAGACCATGCGCCGGCCGATCGCCGAGCAGTTCCTCACCTTGTATCTGCAATCGCTGCAGCCCCGCGACGTCATCGTGCTGCGGTCTCGCAATGGCCTGCCGCGCTGGCGCGACTGGCACATCGGCGATGTCTGGCGTAACGCCAATCGAACCGTGCGTTTTGCCGTGTCGCTGCGCGATCGCGACTACGTCGTGTTCGAGGCCAGCGGCGCCGCCGGTCCGCGCCTGTTCGGGCTGCCGCCGGGCTTCGGCGTCGGGCTGCTCGGCGCGCTGATCGGTATCGCCGCCGTCATCGCGATCGCCCGCGAGGCGCGGCCGCTGCGCCAGCTCAGCAAGTCAGTGGGACAGTTCAGCAGCGACGCGACTGCGG
Organism: Bradyrhizobium sp. ORS 285; assembly: GCF_900176205.1. NCBI lineage: Bacteria > Pseudomonadati > Pseudomonadota > Alphaproteobacteria > Hyphomicrobiales > Nitrobacteraceae > Bradyrhizobium > Bradyrhizobium sp. ORS 285. The sequence continues at coordinate 941,384 of NZ_LT859959.1, read as the reverse complement.
TGCCGGTCAAGCCGGCCGGCGCACCTGAAATCCGCAACCTGATATCAGCCGTCAACGACATGCAGACCCGCATCTCCGAGCTGGTGCGCGGCCGCACATTGCTGCTCGGCGCGGTGTCGCATGATCTCAAGACCTACATCACCCGGCTGCGATTGCGCATCGAGCGCCTGCCCGAACAGGAGCAGCGCGACAAGGCGGCCGCCGACCTCGACGAGATGACCCGGCTGCTCGAGGATGCATTGGCCGTCTCGCGCGGTGGCTTTGCCGCCATCCAGCGCCGGCCGGTCGATCTCATGGCCATGCTGACGGAGATCGTGGACGACCGGCGGCAGAGCGGCGCTGGGATCAGCGCCGAGCTCGGCCGCGCGCCGCTGACCGTGCTCGGCGAGCCGACCGCGTTGCGGCGGCTGTTCATCAACCTGATCGAGAACGCACTGCGCTTCGCCACGCGCTGCACTGTGCGGGTGCTGCCGGACAAGGCGGTCGTGATCGCCATCGACGACGATGGCCCCGGCATTCCGCCCGATGCGCGCAATGCCGTGTTCGAGCCGTTCTTCCGATTGGAGAACTCCCGCAGCCGCAGCACCGGCGGCAGCGGGCTGGGACTCGCCATCGTCAAGCAGATCGCCGACGCGCATGGAGCCAGCATCGATCTATCGACCTCGCCGGAAGGCGGACTGCGGGTGCGCGTCGCGTTTCCGCACGCCGGCTGAGAAGTGAGGCGAACTCTCAATTGAGCCGATCTCCGCCGGCACGGGCGCTACAAACCTCTCCCCGCTCTTTGCGGGGAGAGGTCGGATTGCGCAGCAATCCGGGTGAGGGGCATGGCACAAGCGGAGCCCAGCTCGCGGTCGATCGGACGGGCACGATGAGGGCGCATCCATGAAAGATAGTTCGAGTGATTAGACTGCGGAGCAAATCAAGATTCGGTTCATTGTCAACAGCGGCACCACCCGTGCCGCTGCCCCTCACCCCGACCCTCTCCCCGTGAAGAACGGGGAGAGGGAGCGCACCGAGGTTGCGGGCGCGGAACGCCGATTTAAAGCTATCTGAGTTGGAGCACCGCGCGATCGCTGCCGGCACGACCGGTGCAACCTCTCCCCGCCCTTCTGCGGGGAGAGGTCGGATTGCGTAGCAATCCGGGTGAGGGGCATAGCACATACGAAGCGACGACAGCAGTCCGTCGGACGGGCAAGACGAATGCACACCAACAAAAAAGCAGCTCACTATTAGCCCGAGATCTAGCTCAGTACATCAGCAGCACCACCCGTGCCGGTGCCCCTCACCCCGACCCTCTCCCCGTAAGAACGGGGAGAGGGGGCGCACCGCCGCTGGGGCTCCGCTCCGAAAGTATCAGCTTCCCTTCCTGTCGCGCAGCTGGGTCACGAACATGTCCTGCCAGCTCGCCGGCTTGACCTTGATCGAGCCGACGCCGTGCATGAACTCGGCGATCTTGAGCACCCCCTCCGGCGTGGCGGAGAACCAGGTGTCCTTGTCCTGCAGCATCTCCAACACCTCCTCCTTGGTGGTCTTCACCTTGGCGGTGCGGGCGTAGATCTCGGCGGCGGCGGCCTTGTCGTTGGCGATGAGCGTACAAGCTTCGTCGAGCGCGTCGAGGAAGGCCTGCACGACCTTCGGGTTGGCGTCGACGAAACGCTTCGGCGCGAACACCACGTCCATGGTGAGGCGTCCGAGCACGTCGGCTGAATTGGCCACGCGATGGATCTTGGAATCCTTCAGCTCGATATAGGAGAACGGCGGCGAAGTGAAATGCGCCGTGATCTCGGTCTTGCCAGAGGTCAGCGCCGCGACCGCTTCCGGATGCGGCAGGCCGACGGTCATCGGATCGAGCTTGGCGTAGTTCTCACGGCCGAACTCGTGCGCCGCCATCATCTGCAGCATCACCGCCGACAGCGAGGTCTTGATTCCCGGCAGCGCGATCTTGTCGCTCGGCTTGAAATCCTTCAGCGACTTGATCTCGGGATTGTTGCTGTTCATCCACAGCGAGGTCGACGAGAGACCGCTGACGCCGACCACTTCCACCGCCGGAATGCCCTTGGCCTTGGCCCACAGCGTGATGAAGCCGGGCGCGCCGGTGCCGGCGATGTCGAGCGAGCCGGCCATCATCGCATCGTTGATGATGTTGCCGCCGTCGAGCAGCTGCCAGCTCACCTTGAACGGACCGAGGCCTGCCTTCTCGGCCTGCTTCTCCATCAGCTTCTGATCCTCCATCACGATCAGCGGCAGATAGAGGATGCCGTAGCCCTTTGAGAGCCTGATCTCCTTGACCTCGGCCTGCGCGGCGGTGCTGCCGAGCAGCATGGCGAGGCCGAACGCGGCGGCGGTGAGTGATTTGCTCCAGGACATTGTGGTCTCCCTTCCCTTGTTGTTCTGCTTATAGCCGATCAGTGCTGCATGCCCCAGCGCCGCACCGTCCTGCGCTCGATGGTGGCGAACACGACGTTCTCGATCACGAGGCCGATGATGATCACGGTGAACAGGCCGGCGAACACATTCGCCGTCTCCAGCTGGTTGCGGTTCTCGAAGATGAACCAGCCGAGGCCGCCGGACCCGGAGGACACGCCGAACACCAGCTCGGCCGCGATCAAGGTGCGCCAGGCGAAGGCCCAGCCGACTTTCAGGCCGGTCAGGATCGCCGGAAAGGCCGCCGGGATCAGGATGAAGCGCACCAGCTTCAGCCCGCGCAGGCCGTAGTTGAGGCCGACCATGCGCAGGGTGTTCGACACCGAGCGGAAGCCGGAATGGGTGTTGAGCGCGATCGCCCACAGCACCGAATGCACCAGCACGAAGATGATGCTGCCCTTGCCGAGTCCGAACCAGATCAAGGCCAGCGGCAGCAGCGCGATCGCCGGCAGCGGGTTGAACATTGAGGTCAGCGCCTCCAGCAGGTCGGCGCCGATCCGCGAGCCGATCGCGATCGTGGTCAGCACGGCCGCGAGCGCGATGCCGACGCCGTAGCCGATCAACAGCGTCTCCAGCGACACCAGGGTGCGCGCCGGGATCACGCCATTGGCGATGTTCTCGAAGAAGGCAGAGAGCGTGTCGGTGAAGGTCGGAAACAGCAGGGGATTGCCGAGCCACACGCCGTAGGCCTGCCACAGCGCGGCCAGTGCGACGAGGATGATGGCCTTGCGGACCGCACCGAAGCGGTAGATGCGTTCCAGCCAGGACAGGCTCGCCTCGACCTTGACGTCGCCGAGGGGCGTCTCCGCATTGACGATTTCGGGGCGCAGGGTCAGCGTCTCGCTCATGATCTCTCTCCCGTCGCTTTAGTGATGGCCGAACAGCATGTCGTTGATGCGCCCTTCGAGCGCGACCTGCTCGGGCGAGCCCATCGTGCCCGGCGGCACGCTGTTGAGCTCGGCGCGCACGCGGCCGGGATGCGGAGACAGCAGCAGGATGCGGGAGCCGATCTTGATCGCCTCCTCGATCGAATGCGTCACGAACAACACGGTGAAGCGGGTGTCCTGCCAGAGCTGCAGCAGTTCGTCCTGCATCTTGCGCCGGGTCAGCGCATCCAGCGCCGCGAACGGCTCGTCCATCAAGAGCACGTCCGGCTCCATCGCCATGCCCCTCGCGATCGCAACGCGCTGCTTCATGCCGCCGGACAGCATATGCGGATAGGAATCGATGAACTTGGTCAGGCCGACCTTGTCGATATAGGACTTGGCGCGCTCCTGCGCCTCATCAGCGCCGAGCCGGCCGCTCGCGGTCAGCGCGAACACGACGTTCTCGCGCACCGTCTTCCACGGCAGCAGCTGGTCGAATTCCTGGAACACCATCATGCGGTCCGGGCCAGGCTCGGTGACCTCATGGCCCTTGAGCCGGATGCGGCCCTCGGTCGGCTTCAGATAGCCGCCGATCGCCTTGAGCAGGGTGGACTTGCCGCAGCCGGAGGGTCCGAGCAGCACGAAGCGGTCGGAATCGAACACCTTGAAATCGACGCGATAGGTCGCGGTGACCAGCGTGTCCGGCGTCTTGTACTGGAGCGTCACGCCCTCGACGGAGAGCAGCGGATCGAACTGGGATGGTGTCTGATGGACGGTCATGCGTCCTCCCCTCCTGATGTTGCAGCGCGAAATTTCGCTTGGTGCACTTCGGCGCCCTTATGCGAAGTGATAGAGGAGGAGACTGACGCGAACCTGACTCCGGGACTGAGACCAAGACCTTGCGCATCCTGCTGGTGGAAGACACGCCCGAGATCGGCGCCGCCGTGACCAGCCGGTTCGAGCGGATCGGCTACGCCGTGGACTGGGAGAAGGACGGCCGCACCGCGAGCGAGCTGATCGAGGTGCAGACCTATGATCTCATCGTGCTCGACGTGATGCTGCCGAACATGGACGGCTTTGCCGTGCTCAAGCATCTGCGCAAGCGCGGCCTGCGCACGCCGGTGCTGGTGCTGACCGCGCGCTCGGCGGTCGACGACCGCATCGGCGCGCTCGACCTCGGCGCCGACGACTATCTCATCAAGCCGTTCGATTATCGCGAGCTGGAGGCACGCGCCCGCGCCCTGCTCCGCCGCGCCGCCGGCCAATCCGACAATCTGTTGACCCTGGGGCCGCTGGTGATCGACCGCGCTGGCCGAACCGCAAGCGTCGCCGGCCAGCCGCTCGACCTGACGCGCCGCGAGCTCACCGTGCTGGAGATCCTCGCTGCACGCCCCGGGCGCTACGTCGCCAAGGACGAACTTGTCGAGCAGTTGTTCAGCTTCGACCAGGACCCGAGCCCGAACGCCGTCGAGCAGTTCATCGCGCGTCTCAGACGCAAGCTGGCGGCGACGTCCGTCGAAATCAAGACCGAGCGCGGCCTTGGCTATCAGCTCCACGCTTCTTGACCTGAGGACGTCGCTGCGCGCGCGGCTGCTGATCGCGATCGGCGCGATCCTGGCTGCAGGTGCTGTCGTGCTGAGCCTTGCCGCCTGGCAATACGCGGCCACGGCCGCGCGCGACGCCTATGACAAGCTGCTCGCTGGCGGCGCCGTGCAGGTCGCGGAGAACATCTACATGCAGGGCGGCGTGGTCACGCTCGACCCGCCGGCGGCGGCGTTCGCGACCTTGTCGGCCTATGATCTCGTGTTCTATCGCGTCACCGACCCGCGTGGCGTGGTCATTGCCGGCTATGACGATCTGACGATCCAGGCGCCCAAGAGCGCGTTGCGCGAGGGCGTGGTGCTGCGCGATGGCGTCTACCGCGACCAGCCGGTGCGCGTCGCCGCGGTGGCGCGCCGGCTCGACGGCGCCCCCGGCGACGGCTGGAGCGAAATCGTGCTGGCGCAGACTCTGCGCGCGCGTGATGCGCTGACCTGGGACCTGGCGTCGAAAGCCATCGGCCTGATCGCGGCCATGAGCCTGCTCGCGCTGGTCGCGACTGCCCTGTGCCTGCGGCTGGTGTTCGCGCCGCTGACGCGGATCGAGGCCGAGATCGTCAAGCGCCGGCCGGACGATCTCAGCCCGATCGCGATCACCCCGCCGCGCGAGGTCCGCGCCCTGGTCGGCGCCATCGACGACTTCATGCAGCGCCTGGCCGAGCGCATCACGCTGATGCAACGCTTCATCGCCGATGCGACTCATCAGTTGCGCACACCGCTGGCCGCGATCGATGCTGAGGTCGAGCTGCTGAGCGACCAGACCGGGGACGGCAAGACGCTCGACCGGCTGCGTGGCCGCATCTCCGACCTCGCCCGCCTCACCAGCCAGTTGCTCGATCACGCGATGATCCAGCACCGCGCCCAGGCGCCGCGGTTCGCTGCGACCGACATCAACGCGCTGGCGAAGTCCGTGCTGTCGCAGAGCGTGCCGCTGTCGCTCGACCGCGAGGTCTCTGTCAGCTTCGTGGAATCGGACGACGATGTGGTCGTCGCGGCAGATGCCATCAGCCTGCGTGAGGCGCTCGCCAATCTCATCCACAACGCGCTGACGCATGGGGCGAAGACGCGGCTAATGGTGAAGGTGGAGCGGACAGCGGAGAGTGTCGCGATCGTCGTCTGGGATGATGGGCCGGGCATTGCGGCAGACGACCAGACGGGACTGCTGGTGCCGTTCCAGAAGGGCGACGACTCGCATGGATCGGGGCTTGGGCTTGCGATCGCTGTGGAGGTCGCGGAGGCGCATGGCGGCCGCTTACGCTTCAACGGTGGAGCAGGTGATTTCAGCGTGAGGCTAGAGCTGCCGAGCAGCGACAGCGTAGCTGATCCGTCCCCTATCAGACCCAAGTGAAGAAACGTCGAGATGAGACTCGAGCTGCCGCTCCGAAGCCGGTGAGCTCCCCTCCCCCTTGCGGGGAGGGGTCGGGGGTGGGGGTCCCCGAATGACGCTGAATATGAGGAAAATAGATCATCAGCGTAGCTGATGCAGTCCAACTTTCGCACTCGATCAATCCGCGAGCGCGGCGAGATTCGTGGTGCGCTCAACTACGTTCAGCGCCCGGAGACCCCCACCCCCGACCCCTCCCCGCAAGGGGGAGGGGGGCGCAGCGTGCTTGCGGTGAGGGCTTGGATCCAATGGGCGCTGATAGGAGCCTCTGCACTCCAGACTTACGCCGCCGCCTTCTTCGCCTTTGCATCCCGGATCGCCGCCCACACCTTTTCCGGCGTTAGCGGCGTCTGCAGATTGGTGATGCCCAGTTCGAACAGCGCATCCATGACGCCGTTCGTGACGCAGGGCGGGCCGCCGATGGCGCCGGATTCGCCACAGCCCTTCGCGCCGAGCGGGTTGGTCTTGCAGGGGGCGGAATCGTCGAGCGTGACCGCGATCGGCGGCACGTCGTCGGCGCGCGGGATGCAGTAGTCCTGATAGGTCGCGGTCAGCAGCTGGCCGTCGGCATCGTAGGCGACGTTCTCGTACAGCGCCTGGCCGATGCCCTGGGCGACGCCGCCATGGATCTGGCCGGCCACCAGCATCGGGTTCACCGCGACGCCGACGTCATCCACCGTGGTGTAGCGCACGACGCGGCTGATGCCGGTGTCCGGATCGATCTCGACCTCGCAGATATGCGTGCCGTTCGGCCAGCTCGGGCCATCGACCTCGCCCTCGCTGTCGACCGACAGCTTGGCGCCCTGCTCCTTTCCGGCAATGTCGAACAGGCTGATACGGCGGTCGGTGCCGACGACCGTGAGGACGCCGTCGCGATATTCGATGTCCTCGACAGCGGTCTCCAAGAGGTTCGACGCCTTCTCGCGCGCCTTGGTGATCAGATCGTTCGACGACACCGCGACCGCCGTGCCGCCGACGAACAGCGAGCGCGAGCCGACGCTGCCGAAGCCGGTGGCGAGATCGGTGTCGCCCTGCACGACGTCGATCTTGTCGAGCGGGATGCCGAGCGTGTCGGAGATCATCTGCGTGTAGGTGGTCTGCAGCCCCTGCCCCATCGCCATCGTGCCGGAATGCAGGATGACGCGGCCCTCGGACGTCGCGTGCAGCGACACCTTCTCGGTGTGGGCGCGGCCGCCGGTCCATTCGATGTAGGAGGTGAGGCCGCGCCCATAGAGCATGCCGCGCTTCTTGGCTTCGCGCTTGCGCGCGTTGAAGCCGTCCCAGTCGGCGAGCTTGGCGGCGCGCTCCAGCATGTGGGCGAAGGCGCCGGAATCATACACCTGGCCGACGGCGTTGGTGTAGGGCAGCTGCGCCGGCTTGATGTAGTTGGCTTTCCGGATGGTGCGCGGATCGATGCCGATCTGGCGCGCGGCGGTGTCGAACAGCCGCTCGACGATGAACACGGCCTCGGGACGCCCGGCGCCGCGATAGGCACCAACCGGCGCGGTGTGCGTCATCACGGTCTTGATCTCGAAATGCACCAGCGGCAAGTCGTAGACGCCGGTCTGCACGAACGGCCCGAGCACCAGCGGAATGATGTTGGCGGCGCCGGACGAATAGGCGCCGGTGGCGCCGATCGAGCGCACGCGATAAGCCAGCACCTTGCCCTTGGCGTCCAGCGCGAACTCGGCCGTCGAGGTGAGGTCGCGGCCATGCGTGCCGCCGACGAACTCATCCGTGCGCTCGGCGCGCCAGCGGATCTTCTTGGCGAGCTTGGTCGCGGCGTAGGCGACGATGCCGTCCTCCGGATAGAGGTTGGTCTTCTGGCCGAAGCCACCGCCGATGTCGCCGACCAGCACGCGCACGCTCTCCTTCGGCCGCTTCAGCACGGCGTCGGCGAGCACGTCGCGGGTCGAGGCCGGGGTCTGCGACTGCACGTACAACAAGAGGCGGTCGGTCTTCTTCTCGATCTCCGCAATGGTCGAGCGCGGCTCCATCGCCGAGGGCACCAGGCGCTGGCTGCTGATGTCGAGCGACACCTTGTGGGGCGCGCTGGCAAAAGCCTCCTCGACCTTGGCGGCATCGCCATAGCTCATCGCAGCCACGATGTTGTCGGGCGCCTCGGCCCAGACCACCGGGGCGCCGGGCTCGATCGCCTTGACCGGATCGGTCACTGCCGGCAGCACCTCGTAGTCGACGACGATCGCTTCAGCCGCTTCCTGCGCGATCGTCCGCGACGTCGCGACGACGGCGGCCACGGCCTCGCCGGTGTAGCGCACGACCTCATGGGCGAGGAGCCGGCGCGGCGGCACCGTCATCGGCTTGCCGTCGGGACGCTTGAAGATCGCCAGCGTGGGGATGGAGCCGATGTCATCGGCCACGAGATCCGCGCCGGTGTAGACCGCCTGCACGCCGGCGACGTCGCGGGCCGCCATAGTGTCGATCGACAGGATCTTGGCATGCGCATGCGGCGAGCGCAGGACGTAGAGCCACAGCGCGCCGTCGTCCGGCTTGTCGTCGATGAACTGCCCCTTCCCGGTCAGCAGCCGCTGATCCTCGAGCCGCTTGACGGGCTGGCCCGCACCGAACCGCATGTTGTTGGGAAGAATGTTCATTCGAGAATCCTTGGCCAGTTCAATGTAATTGCATGGGGTTTTAGCGGATTTGCCGCCCGACACAACCACCGCCGTGATGCTGCGGGGTCCTCGCAAATGAGGATCCCAGCTTGAGTTCGGCTCTCTCCACACCGTCATGGCCGGGCTCGTCCCGGCCATCCACGTCGTTCGACATGCGCGGAAGGACGTGGATGCCCGGGACAAGCCAGGGCATGACGACGTGAACGAAGACGGGCAAAAACGCGTACCGAAGTCTCTTCAAACCCGCCTGACGCCGAGGACACGGCGTATGGATCCGGGCTCAGCCCTTCCGGCTGCCCCGGAATGACGTGGGGAGGGAGCGGAGCACCAAACGGCTCACCCCAGGCTGTGCAGCACCTCTTCGACGACCTTGCGCTGCTCTGATGTCAGCGCGGCCTGCGGCGGCACGGGGTCGCCGACGTCATAGCCCTGGATCGACAGGCCCGCCTTGATGCAGGCGGCGAGGTTGAAGCGGGCGAAGGCCTCGTTGACGCGCCACAGCTTCCGCTGCAGCATCATCGCATCGTCCCAGCACGACGCCTTGCACAGATTGTAGAGCTCGACGCTCTGCCGCGGGATGATGCAGGCGGGCCCGGCCATCCAGCCATGGCCGCCGATCATCATCACAGCCGCCGGAATATGCGACGACGCCGCGAACACCTTGATGGCGTCGCCGCAGCGATTGATGATCGACAGCAGGCGCCCGGTATTGGTCGAGGCATCCTTGATGTAGTTGATGCGCGGATGCTCGGCCAACCGGGCGATCACATCCAGCGAGAGGTCGGAGCGCTGGAATTGCGGGTTGGTGTAGATCACGACGGGAATGCCGACGGCATCGGCGATGGCGCGGAAATAGGCTTCCACGCCGGCATCGCTGACCGGGAAATACGCCTCGAGCACGGCCAGAATGCCGTCAGCGCCACGCTTCTCATAGGCCCTCGCCTGCGCCACGGCGTCGGCGATCGCCGTCGAGGCCACGCCGGCGATGACGGGAACACGGCCCCGCGCAGCATCGATGGTCGTCTCGACGACCGTCATGCGCTGGGCGCGGTCGAGATAGGCGAACTCGCCGGTCGAACCGAGCGGCGTCAGCCCATGCACACCGGCATGAATCAGGTCATCGCAGAGCTTGCCGAGTACTCCGGTCCTGATCGTGCCATCGGCGTCGATTGGCGAGGCGAGGTAGGGAAAGACACCATGAAAATCAGCCATCTCATCGGTATAGCGGCGCGGCGGCCGGCTCCGCAAGCAGGCAGCCTGACCGCGAGCGTCTCGGCCGACGAGAATGACGGAAGACGGGGCGGCCGGGCTGCTGGAGCATGAAAGATCGTTGGCCGATCCTCTCGTTAAACGGAGCTTCAAACTTTCTGTTCACCATACGGCAGGCCGACGCGGCGGGGCGACAAGACAGTCGCGATACAATCGAAGATTGCGTTGTTCGTCGTGAGTAAGGGCAGGAAAATGGTTCCAAAGGCGGCAGAAATGGCTACGGACTTCGCCATTTTCAGTCATTTTTCCGCCGAATTAGACGGCTATTGTGCCAAGTGGAAAGAGTTAGTTCGAGTGCTCCAGCGTAAATTCGCCGTAGGAATTTCGATCGGAGACGAGGGAAGCCTGCAGCGAGTGCGACCATGAAGACGCTTTACGATTTACTCGGAGCTCTTCCGGACGATGACGCTGAGGACATCCGGGCCGCCTTCCGCAAGGCTGTCAAAGAGAGTCATCCGGACATCAATCCCGGAGATCCCGACGCCGCGCTGCGGTTTCGCCAGATCATTCGCGCCAACGACATCCTCGGCGACAAGGAGCAGCGCACGGCCTATGACCGCCTGCTCGGCGCCGCGCAGGACGAGCATCGGCAGGATACCAAGATCGCCGTCGCCGCCAAGGTGCACAAGGTTGCCTCCGGCGTGATGGCGCTGGCCGGCGCTTCCGCCGTGGCGCTGACCGGCTATCTGCTGTTCACGCATATGTCGGCGGCGTCCGTGGCGCCGCTCAAGCCGATCGTGGTCGCGACCAACAAGGTGAAGCCGACCGAGGTGCCTGCCAATCCGATCGAGAGCGCGCCCGCCGCGACGACGGTCGGCGAAGCGGCTCCGGCCGCCGCCAGCGACACAGCGGCCCCCGTCACCAAGGCCAGTGCGGCAGCCGAGCCGCTGCCGCTGCGGGTGAGCAAGGTCGACGCGGTCTATTCGGCCGAGCAGGACAGTCCCGCCTGCGGCCAGGCTGCGCCCTGCCCGTCAGAGACCACGCAGCCCGGCGGCACGGCGTCGAACGAGGCCCGCGCGCTTCATGAACGCGGCATGACATCGTTCCAGAAGGGTGATCTCGCCGCCGCGCTCACCGATCTCGACGCGGCGATCCAGCTCGATCCGCGCTATCAGGAAGCCTATATCGACCGCGGCATCGTGTTCTATCGCATGCGCAAGTTCGACCGCGCCTTCGCCGATGTCGCCGCCGCCAAGCGGATCGACAAGACGAACCGGGCGGTGCTGGATGCGATGGCCAAGCGCCAGCCGCTGCGGCCGTTGAAGCTCGAGCCGCCCAAGGTCGAGGCCAAAAACGACGCCAAGATCGACGCCAAGATCGAGACGAAACCCGAGGCCCCGAAAGTGGCCACTGCAGCCCCGCTGCCGGCGCGGCTGTCGACGGCGACCCCGGTCTACGCCACGAGCGATCCCAGCCGAGCGCCATGAGCGATTTGATGAGCGGCTCATCAGCGCTTCATCAGAGGTTCTTGCGCGATTGACGAAGATTTAAGGTAACCGCGAAGCTCCGTCGCGCGAATCGCCTGCGCCCATCAACTGTTAGGAAAGGTGTCCCATGGTGGTGCCATGGGACAGGGGCTGCTTTCCAGATTCATCCATCCGAACCCGGCGATCCGGCGCGAGCTGGTCGATCTCCTGTACACGTCCTTGCCGCAGGTCATGTCGATCAACGCGGCGGCGATCACCGGATCGGTCACGCTCGCCGTCCTCACTCGCGACCCCGGCTACATCGCGATCGCCTGCGCGATCATCGTCAATGCCATCGGCCGGGTCGTGAGCCTGCTGCGCTACAAGCAGCATGCGAGCCGCCTGTCCGACCGCGACGTGATCCTGTGGGAGAAGGTCTATGCCGCTGGCGCGACTGCCTTCGGCCTCGCGCTCGGCGCCCTCACCTTCCGGGCCTTCCAACTGAATGACGCGCCGGGCGCGTGGATCGCGTTCGGCCTGTCGATGTCCTATTGCGTCGGCATGGTCTCGCGCGCAGCGATCCGCCCCTGGGTCGTGCTGACGGCCACGGCCGTGCTGTTTGCGCCCACGCTGGTCGCGGGTTTGATGCGCCCCGAGCTGCCCTATCAGCTCGGCGCCGCCATGCTGGTACTGTTCTGGTTCTCGATCCGCGAAGCGTCGCGCCATCTCAGCACCGCCTTCATCGAGCGGCTCGAGTCCAAGCACGCACTGGCGCGCCAGGCCAACCACGATTTTCTGACCGGGCTGCCGAACCGCGCGGCGTTCCTCGCGGCGCTGGAAGGCAGCGTGGGCAGCATCGCGATCATCGCCATCGATCTCGACGGCTTCAAGCCGGTCAACGACCGACACGGCCATCACACCGGAGACGACCTGCTGCGTCAGGTTGCAGGACGCCTGGCGATCTGCGCCGGCCCGGACGGCATGGCCGCGCGTTTTGGCGGCGACGAGTTCATGCTGCTCAAGCCGGTGGCTGGCGGCGCGCAGGCCCGCGACGAGGCGCTGGCGCTGGCGCGCGACGCCGTCCGATCATTGTCGATGCCATTCCTGCTGTCCGACATTCCCGTCATCATCGGTGCGAGCGCGGGTCTGCTCGTCAATGACCGATCGCTGGACGAGGCGGCGGTGGATGAGTTGCTGCGTCAGGTCGACGGCGCCCTCTATGCCGCCAAGCGCGCCGGAGGCGGTTGCTGCACCTGGGCTGATACTGCGGATCACGCGTTTCAGCAGACAGGCTGAATGCCCCCTCCGCTTGCGCGATCTCACACGATCACGCCGCGCAGCAACGCATCGATCTCCGCCTCATCGAGTTCGCCGTCGCGTCCGATCAGCACGAGTTGCGCGGTCAGACCGTCGGGCGGCGCCACCGGCGATGGCGCCAAGGTGCCGCGCGTCGCCACTGACTGGAACAGGATCGGCTGCGTCGGATGCTCGGTGAACTGCAGCACGCCTTTGATGCGCAGGGTGCGCGGCGCGAGCTGACGGATCACCTCCTGAAAGCGGGCCAGCGACAGCGGCGCCTGCGAGGTCCAGGTGACCGTCGCGAAGGGCTGCGACATCGTCGGCAGCTGCCGTGGCAGCTCACGTGGCGCGCCGATCTCGCGGCTGAACAGCAGGTCCGGCGCGACGACGCCTCGCGCGATCTCGAAGATCGCGGATGGCGGCTTGAGGCGGCCGACGATGGCGCGCGCCTGATCCAGCGTGGCGCGATCGAGCAGGTCCGCTTTCGTCAGCAGCACGAAGTCGGCAGCGCGCAGCTGTGAGCGCCACAGCGCCTCCTCAGCGATCCCGGGATCATCGTGCAGCCGCTGCGGATCGACCAGGGTCACCACCGTTTCGAGCGGCGCGACCTTGAAGATCACGGGGTCCATCAGGTTGCGGATGATCTCGGTGGGATCGGAGATGCCCGAGGTCTCGATGGCAATCGCATCCGGCGCCGGGTCGCGCTTGATCACGGATGAGAGCGTGCGCAAGAGGTCGCCCTGCAGCGAGCAGCAGATGCAGCCGTTCTTCAGGCTGATCACCTCCTCGGTGACCGTGCCGAGCAGCTGCGCGTCGATGTCGACCGCGCCGAAATCATTGACGACGGCCGCGATGCGCCGTCCGCCCGGATTGGCGAGCAGATAATTCAGCAACGTCGTCTTGCCGGCGCCGAGCGCGCCGGCGACCAGCAGGACGGGGACGATCACGACAGCACGGGCCGGCGCACGGCGCGTCCCGGCCTCGCGTCGCGGACGAGATCGCCATTGGCGATCACGGCCTGGCCGTTGACGAGCAGATGCCTGACGCCTTCGGAGGCCCGGTTCATGTTGAGGAAGTCGGCGCGATCACGCAGACCAGCGAGATCGAGCACGGCGATATCGGCATCGCAGCCGGCCTGCAGCCGCCCCTTCCTACGCATCGCAGGCGTCGAGGTCTCCAGGATCTGCGCCGGGATCAGCGTGCACTTGGCGATGCCGTCCATCAGCGACACCGTCTTGCGATCCAGCACCCATTCGCGCAGGAACTTGGTGAAGGTAGCCGACGAGCGCGGATGCGACACCGCATCGTCAGGCAGCGGCCAGGCGTCGCCGGTGTAGTCCGTGCCGTTGGAGAGAATCCACGGCATCGCGTCGGAGGCGATCGCGCCACCCGGGAACAGCACGGACACGTCGAGCAGATCGCGGTGACGCTGGTTGACGGCGACGTCGAGGAAGTGGATCAGCACCAGCGCGCCGGGATCTTCCTGCTGCCGCGCCAACAACTCGTCGCGGCTGCCGAGACGATGGCGTTCGGCCACCATCTCGATCGCGTCATAGCCGGTGCCCATGCGCTGGCAGAAGGCAGGATCGGCGAAGAAGCCGGCGCCGACGACGGTCGAACCGGTGCCGTAGGGATAGGCCTCCGTCGTGACCTTCAGGCCCTGCTTCTGCGCGGTCTGCACCAGCTCGGCGCAGCGCTCGACGTCCTGCAGGCTGGTGCTGTTGAAATGGCAGATGTGCATGTGCGCGCCGGTCGAGCCGGCCAGGCCGATCAGCCTGACATAGGCGTCGACCGAGCTGCGCGGGTCGACGTTCGACATGTAGGCGATGTGCGTGTAGGTCGGCACGTCCTGCCTGGCGGCGAGGCTGCACAGCTCCGACAGCTCCTTCATGCCGGTGCCCGGCGCATAGGCGTTCGGGAAGGCGATGCCGAGGCCGCCCTGCTCCAGGCCCTGTTTGGTACGCTCGACGATCTCGGCGGTCTCGGCAGGGGTCGCGACCTCCTCCACCCAGCGCTTGTCGCGCGTCGCCTCGCCCATTCCGGCGATGGTCGAGGCGGTCTGCTGCGTTGTCATCGTCGCGATGCGCGCGAACACCCAGCCGGCGGCTGCGCCGTAGTTCAGCGTGCGCCCGATCGCTGCCTGCTCATCATACCAGCGCGCCACCGGCATCACGCCAATCTCGAGCTCCAGCGTCGTGGTGACGCCGTCGAATGCCTGCATGCGGTCGGCCGGCAAGGACTGGCCGTGTGCGTGCAGATCGATGAAGCCGGGCACGACGGCAAGGCCGGTTGCATCGATCACCCGATCGGCAGCAGCGCCGACATCGCCCACGGCGGCGATTGCGCCATCCGTGATGGCGACGTCAGCCGTCGTGTCGAGGTTGGTTTCCGGGTCGAGCACACGACCGCCGCGAATGATCAGATCATAGTGAGGCATGAAATCAGCAGGGCCCGCCAAGTGGAACTGCACGAGGCCTAACACAGATGCGCGGCGATGAGAACGTGGCGGGAGAGATCGATGCGCTCCGAGCCATGCGTGGCGCGCGCACTTATCAGTTGGTGATGACGGCATGCTCTTTCCCCGGCGGCGGCAATCGGCCAGGATCGCCGGCCATGACCGCGCATTCGCGGTTCGACCGAGGAGACCCTGCATGGCTTCGTCCAGTCAGCGCATCGCCCAGTTCACCTGCGAGAAGCAGCCTGCAACGGGCTCGCGCGGCATGGTGGTGACCAACCATCCGCTCGCATCGAGCGCCGGCGCCGAGATGCTGATGCGCGACGGCAACGCGATCGACGCCGCCATCGCGGCGCTGTTTGCGCTCACCGTGGTCGAGCCGATGATGGTCGGCATTCTCGGCGGCGGGCTGTCGCACATCCGCCTGGCCGACGGGCGCCACATCGTGCTCGACGGCTTGAGCACCGCGCCGCTGCGGGCGACAGCCGACATATATGATCCGGTGTCGGACGAGATCGCGCTGGCGCGCGAGACGCGTGATCGGCGCAATGTCGTCGGGGCTCTAGCGGTCGCCGTGCCCGGCGCGCTGAAGGGCTGGTGCGAGGCGCTGGCGCGCTTCGGCCGGCGGCCGCTCGCCGAGGTGATGGCGCCCGCGATCCGGCTCGCCGAGCACGGCTTCATCGCGAGCCCCTATCTCACCGACTGCGTGCGGCAGGTCGCGGACGACCTCGCCCGCGATCTGCATTTGTCCGCGCTGTTCCTGCCCGGCGGCGAGCCGGTCAAGGCCGGCATGCGCGTGATCCAGACCGACTACGCGGCGACGCTGCGGCTGATCGCCGAGCACGGACCGGATGCGCTCTATGGCGGCCCGCTCGGCGACGCCCTCGCCAACTACATGGCCGGCCATGGCGGGCTGATCGATGCGGCCGACCTCCGCGCCTACCGCGTGATCGAACGGGAGCCCATTCGCGGCACCTATCGCGGCATCGAAATTCTCGGGCCGCCGCCGCCCTCCTCCTCCGGCGTGCACATCGTGCAGATGCTCAACATCCTCGAAGGCTTCGATGTCGCATCACTCGGCTTCGGCTCCGTCGATGGGGCGCATCTGCTCGCCGAAGCCCTGAAGATCGCCTTTGCCGATCGGGCGGTCGCGACGGCTGATCCGGCCTTCGTCGACGTTCCGATCGAGCGTCTGACATCCAAGGCTTATGCCGCCGAGCGTCGTGCGCAGATCGACATGGCCAGGGCCAGGAGCTTCGGTCCGGGGCTTTCGCCAACGGAATCGGCGAACACGACGCACGTCACCGTGGCCGATGCCGAGGGCAACGTCGTGGCCGCGACGCAGACCATCAACGGCCTGTTCGGCGCTTGCGTGCAGATCCCGGGCACCGGCATGACCGCCAACAACTACATGTACAATTTCGACCCGCATCCCGGCCGCGCGCTATCGATCGCACCTGGCAAGCGCGTCTTCACCTCGATGGCGCCGATGATGGCGCTGCGTGACGGCAAGCTGCGCTATGCGCTCGGCCTGCCCGGTGGGCTGCGCATCTTCCCCTCGGCGTTCCAGGCGTTGGTCAACCTGATCGACCATGGCATGTCCTTGCAGGAAGCGGTGGAGGCGCCGCGGCTGTGGACCCAGGGCGGCGTGCTCGAGTTCGAGCCGGCGTTTCCCGATGATGTCACAAACGCGCTCGCCGCGCGCGGCCACGAGATCAAGCGCGAGCCGGTCGTCGCCGGCGGCATGAAAGCCATCGCGTTCGGCGACGACGGCACGATGACAGGCGCCGCGTGCTGGCGCGCCGATGGCACTCCGATCGCGATCTCCGGCGGGCGTGCCCGCGCCGGGCTGCGCTTCGCGATCGCCTGAGGCTTAGGCGGTCTTCCGCATCATTCGCGCGATCGCCTCGCCGATCACCACCGTGGTGAAATGCGTGTTGGCGCGGCAGTCGGACGGCATGATCGAGGCGTCGGCGACGCGCAGGCCGGCAATGCCCTTCACCGTGCCGTCCGGATTGACGACGCCATCAGCATCGCCGAAGCCGGTCATGCGGCAGGTGCCCGCGGCATGCTGGATGTCGCCCGTGATCTGGCGCAGCAGCGCATCGAGCTCGGCATCGGGCAGCGCGGCCGCCTCCGGCAACTTGAGCTGGGTATCACCCAGCCGGATCCAATCCGCGATGCCTTGCAGCGCCGGCTGCACGGTGATCACCGCCAGCCGCTTCACCGCATCGCGCATCCGCGCGATGTCTCTGATATCGGCGAGCATGTTCTCCTCCACGATCGGATCGACGGTCGGATCGGTCGAGGCCAGCTTCAAGCTCCCGCGCGAGAACGCGTTGAACAGGCCGGCGCCGATGGCGCCGGGCACGCCGATGCCGCGATGGTTGAACGCGATCAGGATCATGTCGCGCTTGCCGCCCTCGGCGAGACCCGACGAATAGGTCACGCAGCAATTGGTATGGCGCGTGTCGCGATCGGTCGGACGCAGCTCGTCGCGCAACCCGATCGTGGTGCGGAACAGCGGATGATCGAAGAAGTGCCGGCCGACGGGGAGATCGCGCACGACCTTGACGCCCATCGCCTGGAGATCCCCAGCAGGGCCGATGCCGGAGCGCAGCAGGATCGCCGGACTGTGGATCGCGCCGGCGCACAGCACGATCTCGCGCGCTGCGATCTCCTTGATGCCCTCGCCTTCGACATGGACGCGCACGCCGGTGGCCCTGAGATCACTGATCAGCAGCCGATCGACCAGCGCCCGGCCGCGGATCTCCAGGTTGGCGCGGCCCCGCGCCGGCTCGAGATAGCCCTCGTTGGTGGAGATGCGGCGGCCGTTGCGGCTGTTGATCGGATAGCAGGCGACGCCCTCGCCGTCGGGCCCGTTGAGATCGTCGCACCAGCGGTAGCCGCTCGCCAGCGCCGCATCGCGCAAGGCCTGATCGATCGGTCCCCATTGCTCCGGCGGCGCACGATACACCGGCAGCGGCCCGCCGCGCCCATGTCCCTCCTGATCACCGAAGACGAGATCATCCTCGATCACCGCGAACAGCGGCATGATCTCCCTGGCGGACCATCCCGTGCAGCCATTGGCAGCCCATTCGTCGAACGCATCCGCCACGCCGCGGATCGCGATCTGGCCGTTCATCATCGAGCTGCCGCCGAGCCCCTTGCCGCGCCAGTAGAAGCGCATCTCCTGCCCCGCCACGCGGCGCGACATCAGCTGCGGCCACTGCCATTTCTCCTGGAACGCACGGTCATGGATGATCGGGATCGGATTGGGCGTCGCGATCTCCCAGGGCACGTCGGCCGCACGCCAATCGGCGCCGGCCTCGAGCAGCAGCACCCGCCGGTCGCGATCCTCGGACAGGCGCGCCGCAACGGCCGCGCCCGCCGAGCCGCCGCCGACCACAATGACGTCATACATCGATTGAATTCCCAGAGCTCACGTTCGTCGCAATCACGGGCCGCAGCTTGCGCCAGCGACGGCGATCCGTGAAGTCCTGGAAAAGTCAGGCCACCAGCATGCCAATGCAAGGCTTCGCCGCATCCTCGGGCACGAGGCAGGACGCCACGGCGATCACCTCGCGCGCCGATTTCCAGGCGCCGCCGCCCCCGGCCGGACCATTGGTGTAGAGCGTCTCGACCTCGTTGCCGATCCTGACCGCCTCGGCCATGGTCTCGGTCCGCCCTGCAACGCGAACGCGCACCTCGTAGGGCTCGCTGCCTTCAGCGCGCGCGTCACCATGCAAGGCGTTCAGCCCGATCAGGTCGCCGCGCAGTTCGTTCACCGCCACGCCGGTCAGCGCCAGCCGCTCGCGCACGATATCCAGGGCGAGGCGGCCGCGCGCGACAGCCCCCGGCCCCGCATAGGAGATCTGGCCCTCGCCGACATAGGAATCGAGATAGCCGACGGAGGTCTTCAGCAATCCGGTCTTCGGCGTGCCGCGGCCGCCGCTGACCCTGACCCGATCGGCCCCGAGCTCCTCGACGGTGACTTGCGAAAAATCCGCCACCACATCGGGCTGAAAATACTTCGTGGGATCGTGGATCTCGTACAGCAGCTGCTCCTTGACGGTCGCCGGCGTCACGCACCCGCCGGAGCCGGCGACCTTGGTGACGATCAGCTCGCCGTCCTCGCGCACCTCGCCGATCGGAAAGCCGAGACGGGCGAGACCGGGAACGTCCTTCACGCCGGGATCAGCGAAATAGCCGCCGGTGATCTGCCCGGCACATTCGAGCAGATGGCCGACGACGGTGCCCTGCCCGAGCCGGTCCCAATCATCCCAGGCCCAGCCGAACTCATGGATCAGCGGCCCGAGGAACAGCGCCGGATCGGCCGCGCGGCCGGTGATCACGACGTCGGCGCCGGCGGCCAGCGCCCCGGCAATGGCACGCGCGCCGACATAGGCGTTGGCCGAGACGATGCGGTTGCCGAGGCCTGTGACAGTATCGCCGGTATCAAGCGCGACATCGCTCGTCTTCAGCCGCTCCAGCACGTCGTCGCCGGTCACGGACGCAATCTTCAGACCTGCGAGTCCCAGCTTGCGTGCGATCGCGCGGGTGGCTTCGGCCGCCGCGGGCGGATTGGCCGCGCCCATATTGGTGATGATGCGGACGTTGTTGGCGCGGCAGATCGGCAGCACCGCCTGCATCCGCGCGGCCAAGAGCGGATCATAGCCGGCCTGCGGATCCCTGATGCGCGCCTGCTGCGCCAGCGCGATGGTGCGCTCGGCAAGGCACTCGAACACCAGATAGTCGAGCGCGCCCTTTTCGGCGAGCTCCACCGCCGGCTCGATGCGGTCACCGGAATAGCCGGCACCCGCGCCGATCCTGATGCTCCGCATCGGCCGATCCTCCTGGATTTTTTTCCTGGCGGCAGGATAGCCGGCTCGCACCGGCGTTGCCAACGCTGCGCTGCGCAGAACAGGCCTTCGCGCGGCTAGCCCGCGGGCGACAGCGCCGGTACGGCGTCGTAGTGAGTCCATGCTGAACTGACGGAGATTTCGGCGTCAGCCCAGCAGCATCGCTGACCGCCGGCCCGCTTCGCGGCGTACAGCGCGCGGTCGGCCTGATCGAGCAACGCTTCGGTCTCGGCCTGACGATCATCCGTGACCAGGATGCCCGCGCTGGCGCCGATCTGAACGCGTGTTCCGGCCAGCGTGAACGGCTCGGCCAGCGCCGTCACCGCGGCCTCGGCGAGGGCGAGCGCCGCATCGCGTCCGCCCCGCGGCAGCAGCAACATGAATTCGTCGCCGCCGAACCGCGCCGCGATGCCGGTGTCACCGAGACAATCCTGCAGGCGCGCCCCGACCTGGCACAGCAGTTCGTCTCCGGCCTGATGCCCGAAGCGATCGTTGACGAGCTTGAAGCCGTCGAGATCGACCGCGATGATCGCGACCGGGCGGTCGCAACGGCTCAGCGCCGAGATGAAGGCCGCGCGGTTCGGCAGTTTGGTGAGAAAATCCTGATGCGCCTGACGGACCAGCGCCTGCTGCGCCATGATGCGCTCCGTGAAGGCCGCCGTGAGCCGATACGACGTACCGCGCAAGGTGATCCAAAATAGCACCACCATGCCGGCACCCATGCGATAGACCGGTTCCGGCTGCAACAGACACGCGATCACGGTCGGGATCAGCAGCACCGCCGACGAGGTCATCACGATCCACGGGCTGACGCGCGAGACGATGCCGACGCAGAACGCCATCGACAGGCCGAAGCACATCCAGATGCCGGGGCTGTCGCCGAGCTGAAACGCACGCACCGACAAGGCGCCGACGGCAAGTCCGAACGCGGCGGCGCCAATCCCGTAGAAAAGCTCCCAACGAATGATGTCGTCATGGCCAAGGCGATCGAAGCGCGCCGCGAACATCAGGAGCTTGACGACGCGGAAGGCGCCGATCACCAGCAGCGCGGCGGTAATGATCGCGTAGCCCGGATCCCACGCGACCCACGCCATCACGGTCCCGATCACGACCGCCGCAGCCGAGATCGTGCCGACCAGCGGCATCGAGCTGTACAGCAGATGCGCGAGCTCGCGACGAGTCTCGGGGTCCAGTCGATGCATCGCCATTCCATTTTCGCCAAGGCGGGCAATATCGTACCCGCCCCTTAACGAAATATCGCCGCAGCGGCGAAGGGCTGCCATGCGCCGGTGATGCTTAAGAGATCCTCACCCGGATGACGACAGTTCGAGTGGCGCGTTCGGCCTCGACGATCAGCTCGCCCAATTGTCGCGGAATTCCCCGAACAGCGTGATGCCGCCGCAAGCATAGATCGTCTGTCCGGTGATGTAGCTCGCCTCCGACGAGGCCAGGAAGGCGAACACGCCGGCGATCTCCTCCGGGCTCGCGACGCGCCCCATCGGGATGTGAGACTCGACCGCCGCCCGCTTCACCGGATCGTCGGTCCAGGCAGCGTTGATCGGCGTATCCACTGCGCCGGGCCCGACGGAATTCACCCGAATGCCACGCCCTGCGAATTCCAGAGCGAGCGTCCGCGTCAGACCGGCCATCGCGCTCTTGCTGATCGAATAAGCGAGATAGCCGGGCTTCGGGATAATCTCGTGCACGCTCGACGTATTGATGATGTTGCCGCCGCCGCGCGCGACGAAATGCGCCAGCGCATGGCGCGCGCACAGCACGGCGCCGGTAAGATTGACCTCGAGAATGGCGCGATAGGCGTCGACGTCGAGCGCCTCGCTCGGCGACTCCCGCTGGAAGCCGGCATTGTTGACGAGGCAGTCGAGCCGCGGCCAGCGCGCCAGCACCGTCTCGAACATCGCGGCGATGTCTGCCTCGACGCCGATGTCGGCCTTCACCGCGAAGTGATCGCGAGCTTCGTGTCCGCGCGCAAAAGACGCCGCCCGCACCAGCGCCAGGGTCTCCTCTCCGGAGGACGACGGCCCGCCGAAATTGACCGCGACATGCGCCCCCTCCTCGGCAAAGCGCACCGCAATCGCGCGGCCGATGCCCTGCGCAGCGCCGGTGACCAGCGCGTATTGTCCGACGAGACGGGACGGCTGATGCATGTGGTTCTCCTTGGGATCCGTGCGTGGCTCAAAGCGATGATCATGAACATGACGTGCGGTCGACGGCCGCCGTCACCTGTTATCACGCAGCAGCGGACCGGCAACAGCGCGGCGAAAGCGAGCGACAAGGTCATGGGACGGAGCTGCGCGTTTGATGCGGGAGCCGATCGCCAGATCGATGCTCCGGACGTGGCCGTTCGGCGCTCAACAGCAAGCGCGTTAACGAAGCGTTACCACGGGCTTCAAAACCAATTTACCACCTGAGATTGCATTCTGTGAAGCGCTTCACTGATCGCCGCGGCGGCCGGCGCTAGCGTCACCAGCGTTTTCGATCCCCCCTATTTCGAGGAGCACGACGATGCCCGCCAACAAGAGCACGGTTTTGCCTGACAAGGGCCCCTACAATTTCCAGGTTCTTCGCGGTCTCAACTCCGCGCGTTCTCTACTGAGTTGCAAATCATCCGGCAGCGTCGATCTGTTCGATGCCGATGATGGCAGCGGACGCCAAATTTGGTCCGCGGAGGAAGTGCCGGATTTCCCCGGAGTATACAACATCAAGATGCAGACAGGTACAGATCCGACCAAAATGTACCTCAGCTGTTCGGTGGACGGTACGACGGTGAATCTGATCGCGAATGATGATCTCAGCGGCCGACAGCGCTGGCGGTTCGTGCCGGCAAATTCCCCAATCTGCGATTACTATAACATTCTCGTGGTGGGCGGCACCGAGAAGGGGCGCGTCTATTTGAGTTGCAGCGCTGACGGCGAAAAGGTGGACCTCATCGAGACCGATGACGGATCAGGACGACAACGTTGGCAAGCGCAGAAAACGTCCACGTGAATCCGTCGTAATTCAGCCCAAAGAGATGGCTTCCGCCGCTTAGGCGGAAGCCCTTTTTCCTGAGCTTCATTCAAAGCCAAACCTCTAGACTCTTGTCCCGCTCACGCTAACGTCAGCTCGTCGGCCATCGTCTTCGTCGCCTCCGGTACGCTGTTCCAAAGCCGCCTAACGTGGTTCCTGTACCCATCGATGAAGATTGCCATGCCGCACGTAAGGACCAAGGAACGCTGCGGGCCATTCCTTCATGTATCTCGGCATCGATCTCGGCACGTCAGCCGTGAAGACCATTCTCGTCGACGACGCGCAGCGCGTGATCGCGAGCCGCAGCCAGGCGCTGCGCATCGACGTGCCGCGGCCGGGCTGGGCGGAGCAGGATCCTGCGGCCTGGATCGCCGCCGTGTTCGCGACACTCGACGCGCTGAAGGCCGATCAAGGCCGCGATCTGGCGGCGGTCACGGGCATCGGGCTATCAGGCCAGATGCACGGTCCGGTGCTGCTCGATGCCAGCCTCACGCCGCTCCGCCCGTGCATTCTCTGGAACGACGGCCGTTCGGCGGCCGAGTGCGCCGTGCTGGAACAGCGCTGGCCGGAGCTGCGGCGGATCACCGGCAACAAGGCGATGCCAGGCTTCGCCGCGCCGAAGCTTTTGTGGGTCGCGAACCAAGAGCCGGAGATCTTCGACGCCACCCGCCTCGTGCTGCTGCCGAAGGCCTATGTCCGGCTCGTGCTGTCCGGCGAAGCGATCGAGGATGTCTCGGATGCATCGGGCTCACTGTGGCTCGATGTCGTCAAGCGCGACTGGTCCGACGAGGGGCTCGCCGCCACCGGCCTCACGCGCGCGGAGATGCCGCGCCTGGTCGAAGGCTGCGCACCCGCCAGACGATTACGCGCCGATCTTGCGGAACACTGGGGCATGAGCAAACAGCCGGTCATCGCCGGCGGCGGGGGTGACAATCCGGCCGGCGCGGTCGGCATCGGCGCTGTCAGGCCGGGCGCCACCTTCATCACGCTGGGCACATCAGGCGCCGTCGTCACGCCGGTCGGGTCGGTCACGGCCAATCCCGAGCGCGTCGTTCACACCTTCTGCCATGCCATCCCGGCGCTGTGGCTGCAGGCCGGCGCGATGTTGTCGGCCGCCTCCTGCCTCGCCTGGATCGCGCGGCTGCTCGGCGTCAGCGAAGCCGAGCTGCTCGCGCCGCTTGGCGCATCGCCCGCCGCGCCCTCGCCGGTCAGCTTCCTGCCCTATCTCGCCGGCGAACGCACGCCGCACGATGATCCGAATGTCCGTGGCCTGCTCGACGGCCTGAGCCATGCGACGGATCGCAACGCCATCGTGCAGGCCGTGCTCGAAGGCGTCGCCTTTGCACTCGCCGATTGCCGTGATGCGCTGACGGACACGGGTCTCGTGATTCCCGAAGCTGATGCGATCGGCGGCGGCTCGCGCTCCGACCTCTGGCTCGCGATCCTGGCGAACGTCCTCGACATCCCGATCCATCGGCTGGCAGAGGGCGAGACCGGCGCCGCCTTTGGAGCTGCGCGGCTGGCACGGCTGGCGGTCACCGGCGAAGCCATCGCTGATGTTTGCACGCCGCCAGCGCGCCTGCGGACCTTCGCGCCCGATCCTGCGCTGGCGGCCGATTATGCCGAGCGGCTGCCGCGCTGGCGCCGGCTCTATCGCAGATCCTAGAGCAGTCCGGCGAAAACACGCTGCCTCTCGCGCCGACGTGTTGTAGCCGATGGTCTTTGATATTGTATTCGGCAACAGCCTCTAGTTTAATGGCGTCCCCGCGCCGACATCAACGAGCCGCGGGAGATAAGACGACGTGCGTTGGGAGGCACGATGAACGGTCCGATCCTCGAGATGCGCGGGGTGTCGAAGTCATTCTTCACCATCAAGGCCCTGCAGAAGGTCGACCTCACCGTCTATGCCGGCGAAGTCCATGCGTTGATGGGCGAAAACGGCGCCGGCAAATCCACATTGATGAAGATCCTGTCCGGTGCCTATCGCCCCGATCCCGGCGGCGAGATCCGCATCGAGGGCCAGGTGGCCCGCATCGAAGGGCCGATGGGCGGCCGCAATGCCGGCATCGCGATCATCTACCAGGAGTTGTCGCTGGCGCCGAACCTGACGGTCGCCGAAAACATCTATCTCGGACGCGAGCTGTCACAATCCGGCCTGCTGGCGCGCAACGCGATGCGCGAGGCCGTCGGACCGATCCTGCAGCGGCTCGGCGCTGATTTCTCGGCCGCAACACTGGTCGCGGATTTGTCGATGGGACAGCGCCAGCTGGTCGAGATCGCCCGCGCGCTGCATGCGCGCTCCAAGATCCTGATCATGGACGAGCCGACGACATCCTTGTCGGCCGGCGAGAGCGAGAAGCTGTTCGCGCTGATCCGCCAGCTGCGCAGCGAAGGCCTCGCCATCATCTACATCTCGCACCGCATGGACGAGGTCTATGCTCTCGGTGACCGCGTCACCGTGCTGCGCGACGGCCGCCTGGTCGGCTCGCTCGACAGGCCGGAGATCCGCGCCGACAGCATCGTCCGCATGATGGTCGGCCGCGACGTCTCGTCGTTCTACAAGAAGGATCACGACCCGCATGCCAGGCGCGACCGCGCCGTGCTCTCGGCGGTCGATCTCGGCGACGGCCATCGCGTCAAGGGCTGCTCGCTCACGGTGCATGCCGGCGAGGTCGTCGGCCTCGCCGGGTTGATCGGCGCCGGACGCACCGAGCTTGCGCATCTCATCATCGGTGCGACACCCAAGACCACCGGCCATGTCGAACTCGACGGCGAGCGCATCGACATCGCCACGCCGCGCGATGCGCTCGATGCCGGCATCGCCTATCTCACCGAGGACCGCAAGGCGCTCGGGCTGTTCCTCGACATGTCCTGCGCCGACAACATCAATCTTGCGGTGATCGGTCGCGATGCCAGGCTCGGCGGCCTGCTCGATCGCGACAAGGCTCGCGAGCGAGCCGACGAGGCGTTCAGCGCGCTCGGCATCCGCGCGCCCAATCCCGGCGTCACCGTCGGTGGCCTGTCGGGCGGCAATCAGCAGAAGGTGCTGCTGTCGCGGCTGCTCGCGACCGCGCCGAAGGTGCTGATCCTGGACGAGCCGACGCGCGGCGTCGATGTCGGCGCCAAGTCGGAGATCTATTCGATCATCGACAACCTCGCCAAGGCCGGCACCGCGATCCTGGTGATCTCGTCCGACCTGCCGGAGATTCTCGGCATCTGCGACCGCGTCCTGGTGATGCGCGAGGGACATCTCGCCGGCGAGCTGCATCAGAGCACGACATCACCCATCACCCAGGAAGACATCATGGCGCTGGCCACCGGGACGGAGCACGTCGATGCCTGACAACAGTTCGGCGCAAGCCAAGCCCGCGGCAGCGCAAGCAAAGGTCGCGCCCCTGCCGTCGACATCCGACAACAAGCAGCAGCGGCTGCGGCTGATGATCCGCGCCGCCGGCATGCTGCCGGTGCTGCTGATCCTGTGCATCGGCTTCCACATGCTCTCCGAAGGGCGCTTCTTCACCGGGCAGAATCTCGGCATCGTGCTGCAGCAGGCCGCGGTCAACACCGTGCTCGCGGCCGGCATGACCTTCGTGATCCTGACCGGCGGCATCGATCTCTCGGTCGGCTCGATCCTCGCCGCTGCAGCCATGGCCGGCCTCACGCTGTCCAAGATGCCCGAGCTCGGTGCGCTGTGGCTGCCGGCCGCGGTGCTGACAGGCCTCGCCTTCGGCCTCGTCAACGGCGCACTGATCGCGCTGCTCCGGCTGCCGCCCTTCATCGTCACGCTCGGCTCGCTCACCGCCGTGCGCGGCCTCGCGCGCCTGATGGGCGCCGACACCACCGTGTTCAATCCGTCCATCCCCTACGCCTTCATCGGCAACGCCTCGCTGACGATCATTCCCGGCGTGCTGTCGATTCCGTGGTTGTCGGTGATCGCCCTACTCGTCATCCTGGGCTCGTGGCTGATCCTGCGCCGCACCGTGCTCGGGGTGCACATCTACGCGGTCGGCGGCAATGAGAGCGCGGCACGGCTCGCCGGCATCAAGGTCTGGGGTGTCCTGATTTTCGTCTATGGCATGTCCGGACTGCTCGCCGGCCTCGGCGGCGGCATGCAGGCGGCGCGGCTGTATGCCGCCAACGGCCTGCAGCTCGGCCAGTCCTACGAGCTCGACGCCATCACCGCGGTCATCCTTGGCGGCACCTCCTTTGTCGGCGGCATCGGCTCGATCTGGGGCACGCTCGTCGGCGCGCTCATCATCGCGGTGTTGTCGAACGGGCTCATCTTGGTTGGCGTGTCCGACATCTGGCAATACGTCATCAAGGGCCTCGTCATCATCGGCGCCGTCGCGCTTGACCGCTACCGGCTGCAGGGCTCGGCCCGCACGTGAGATCAACCGGCGGGCGCCGCGGGCGCCTGCCTCATCGTTCTTCCACGGCCGCTGGTCCGCCGTGCGCAGGGTTTCAAAAAGGACCAGGGAGGAAACCAATGTTGAAGACCATTTCGCTCGCCGGTGCTGCGCTGGCGCTTGTCATGAGCTCCGCGCCATCCTCGGCCAAGGAGCTGAAATCGATCGGCGTCTCGCTCGGTTCGCTCGGCAACCCGTTCTTCGTCGCGCTGTCGAAGGGCGCGGAGTTCGAGGCCAAGAAGACCAACCCCAACGTCAAGATCACCGCGGTCGGCTTTGAATACGACCTCGGCAAGCAGGTCACCCAGATCGACAATTTCATCGCCGCAGGCGTCGACATGATCCTGCTCAACCCCGGTGACCCGAAGGCGATCGGACCCGCGATCAAGAAGGCGCAAGCGGCGGGCATCCTCGTCGTCGCGGTCGACACCGCGGCCGAAGGCGCCGACGCCACCGTGACCACCAACAACGTGCAGGCCGGTGAGATCTCGTGCCAATACATCGTCGACAAGCTCGGCGGCAAAGGCGACGTCATCATCCAGAACGGACCGCAAGTGTCGGCGGTGATCGACCGCGTCAACGGCTGCAAGAGCGTGTTCGCCAAGGCCCCGGGCATCAAGGTGCTGTCGAGCGACCAGGACGGCAAGGGTTCGCGCGAGGGCGGCCTCACGGTCGCGCAGGGCTATCTGACGCGCTACCCGAAGATCGACGCGATCTTTGCGATCAACGATCCGCAGGCGATCGGCACCGATCTCGCCGCCCGCCAGCAAGGCCGCACCGGGATCATCATCACCTCCGTCGACGGCGCGCCCGACATCGAGGCCGCGTTGAAGGATCCCGCAACCAAGCAGATCCAGGCTTCGGCCTCGCAGGACCCGTTCTTCATGGCCCGCCGCGCCGTGCAGATCGGCGTCGGGCTGCTCAATGGCCAGAAGCCGGCCTCCACCGTCGAGTTGCTCCCGTCGAAGCTGATCACGCGCGACAATGTCGCCGAGTACAAAGGCTGGACGTCGGAGCGCAAGGAATAGAGTTCGGCATCGAACCACATTGCGATCGCGACAGCAGCGCCGCCCTCTCGGGCGGCGTTTTGCCGTCAGGGTCAAGCGACAGCACTTGTCGCGTTTGCGACAACGATCTGCCTGATGTCGCCATTCTGAGCGCTGTTTCCGCTGGTCCGGAACTTGCGAGAGCATGTGCAGCGGCATCATCAGCGGGCGATCCGATGGCTTTCACTGCAGTCTGTCCGACAAGCGCGATCTCCGAAGGCGGCATGGGCCTGTATCAGGTCGGCAAGAAGAGCGTGCTGCTGCTGTGGCCCGCGGGCGGCCAGCTGACGGCGTGGCGCGGCCGCTGTCCGCATGCCGACGTGCCGCTGAGCGAGGCGACGTTCGACGGCAAGACGATCACCTGCCCGCACCATCAATGGGGCTTTGACGGCGCGAGCGGCAAATGCGTCACGCATCTGGTGCGCAACGCGCTTCATTCCTATCCGCTGCAGATCGAGGGTAACGAGATCCAAGTGGATGTCGGACCGGTCAAGCTCCCGCGGGCGCCGGCCTGACCGGCACGCGAGAGAAAGGCGCGCGGCAGCCGAACGCTGCATGAAGACGAGTGGCCGCATGACGAGTGCCGTGGACTGGGTGATCTGGAACGGGTCGATGGGGATCGTCGATACGGTCCGGCTTGGCCCCGTCAGCGATGGCGCGACGGGACGGCTCGTCTCGCTCGCGCCGCCCTATGAGGTCGTCGGTCCGTTCAGCCTCGACGCGCTGGAAGCCGAGGGCCGCATTGCATTCGGCGCCTGCCTGGTGATGTCGCAGCAGCGCTGGCGCGAGGATCAGGACGGCTTGCGTATCGCGGCGCGGGCGGCACGGCGCGCGCTGCTGGATCTGTTCACGCGGGACGAGGATGACGAGGCCCATCGCGCGCTGCTCGAGCTGCCGTTGCAGGGCCGCCTGACGGCGACGGAGATCAACGCGGGCTTCCGGAGGCTCGCCAAATCAGCGCATCCCGATGCCGGCGGCAGCAACGAGCTCTACCGGCGCATTTCCGAAGCACGCGAGGCTCTGCTGGCGCAACTGAACTAACGGGTCGAAAGCCAAAACGCGCCCGATCAACATGCAGGGCGATCGCATTTGGAAATGCAGATCTGTTCCAGCGAACGATCCTGCCCGTTAGTTACTCCGTCATGCCCGGGCTTGTCCCGGGCATGACGACGTAGGCACAGACGAGCACAAAACTGCGCTCGTCGAATGCGATAGCGTCCCATTGACATGGGCCGGCGCACCGGCCGATCGGGGCGAGGATGCCCGACCGGCCCGCTCTCAGCCTTTAGAAGAAGCCGAGCTTCTTCGGGCTATAGCTGACCAGCATGTTCTTGGTCTGCTGATAGTGGTCCAGCATCACCTTGTGGGTCTCGCGTCCGACGCCCGACTGCTTGTAGCCGCCGAACGCTGCGTGCGCCGGATAGGCGTGATAGCAGTTGGTCCAGACGCGTCCGGCCTGGATCGCGCGACCGAAGCGGTAGCAAGTGTTGGCGTCGCGGCTCCACACGCCAGCGCCCAGGCCGTAAAGCGTGTCGTTGGCGATCGCCAAGGCCTCCTCCTCGGTCTTGAAGGTCGTGACCGAGACGACGGGCCCGAAGATCTCCTCCTGGAACACGCGCATCTTGTTGTGGCCCTTGAACACCGTCGGCTTGACATAGTAGCCACCGGCGAGGTCGCCGCCGAGCACGTTCCGCTCGCCGCCGATCAGCAGCTGCGCGCCCTCGTTCCTGCCGATGTCGATGTAGGACAGGATCTTGTTGAGCTGCTCGGACGAGGCCTGCGCGCCGATCATGGTGGCCGGATCGAGCGGGCTGCCCTGCACGATCGCGCCGACGCGCTTCAAGGCGCGCTCCATGAAGCGTTCGTAGATCGATTCATGAATGAGCGCACGGCTCGGGCAAGTGCAGACCTCGCCCTGGTTGAGCGCGAACATCACGAAGCCTTCGATCGCCTTGTCGAGGAAGTCGTCATCCTCGGCGCAGACATCCTTGAAGAAGATGTTCGGCGACTTGCCGCCGAGCTCGAGCGTTACCGGGATCAGGTTCTGCGAGGCGTATTGCATGATCAGCCGGCCCGTCGAGGTCTCGCCGGTGAAGGCGATCTTGGCGATGCGCGGCGATGAGGCCAGCGGCTTGCCGGCCTCGAGGCCGAAGCCGTTGACGACGTTGAGCACGCCGGCCGGAAGCAAGTCGCCGATCAGCTCCATCCAGACCATGATCGAGGCCGGGGTCTGCTCCGCCGGCTTCATCACGACGCAGTTGCCGGCCGCGAGCGCGGGCGCGAGCTTCCACGCCGCCATCAGGATCGGGAAGTTCCAGGGAATGATCTGGCCGACGACGCCGAGCGGCTCGTGGAAGTGATAGGCGATGGTGTCGTGATCGATCTCGGCGATCGAGCCTTCCTGGGCGCGGATCACGCCGGCAAAGTAGCGGAAATGATCGATCGCGAGCGGGATGTCGGCGGCGGTGGTCTCGCGGATCGGCTTGCCATTGTCCCAGGTCTCGGCGAGCGCCAGCTTGGCGAGATTGGCCTCCATGCGATCGGCGATCTTGTTGAGGACCAGCGCCCGCTCGGTGACGCTGGTGCGCGCCCAGCCATCCTTGGCGGCATGCGCCGCATCGAGTGCGGCCTCGATGTCGGACGCATCGGAGCGCGCGATCTGGCACACCGGCTGGCCGGTGATCGGCGAGATGTTGTCGAAATATTTGCCCGCGTTCGGGGCCTTCCAGGCGCCACCGATGAAGTTGTCGTAACGCGCAGCGAAAGGCGGCTTGAGCGCCGCATGGACGTCAACCTTGGTCATTTGTCTCTCCCATCACGCCGATGCACACGGCGTTGAGGAGAGCGTCGGTCAAACGTGTGCATGAGACCAGTGGCCGGCAGCGGTGCGTCGCCGGAAGTGTCGCAGTTCTGCGACAACTCGACTTGCGAAGTCGCGCTCAGCGCTCCAGCCCGAGCCGCTTCATCTTCCGGTGCAGGGTGGCGCGGGACATGTCGAGTTCCTTGGCGGCCTTCGAGATATTGCCGCCGGCGCGCGCAAGCGCGCGCTTCAGCACGGCGCGCTCGGCGGCATCGATATCATCGCCCTGGCTGTGCCCGCCCTTGATGAGGTCGCTTGCCGGCACCGGGCGCGCCAGCGCCGACGGAGACAAGCCCAGCGCCCGACGCGCCGCGCGCGTGGCACCGACCACGAGATCGTTGCTGTCCACCGCCAGCAGCGAGTTGATCTCGCGCTCGCTCTCCGGCGTCAGCACGATGCGCGCCTGTGGAAACGCCTGGCGGAAGTTCTCGGCCTCGATCAGGCGCGCGGCATCGGCCACCGTGGTCGCGATCAGGCGGCCAAAACCTTCGGTGAGATCCGTCCGGCATGACGACACGTCCAGTGCCGCCCTGAGCTGGCCATGCTCGTCGAAAATCGGCGCGGTGGTGCAGAACAGCCGGGAATTGCGGGTGAGGTAGTGCTGGCCGCGATCGATGGTCAGCGGCCGCTTCTCGACCAGACAGGTGCCGATCGCGTTGGTGCCCTCGTGCCGCTCGCTCCACACAGCCCCGGTCCACAATCCCCAGGCCTCGAATGTCGAATCGTCCCCGCGGGCCCCGCGCCGGTCGAGCACAGTGCCCTCGGCATCGGCCAAGAGCACCGAGCAGCCGACGCCGCCGACGGCGAGAAACAGCCGGTCGAGGCTCGCTTGCGCGATCGCGAGCAGCCGCCCCAGGCGCTCGCGCGCCACAGTGATCTCGGTAGCCGTCAGACGGCGGGACGGTGCATGGGTCGCAGGATCGAGCGCGTGGAGATGGCCGGAGCGGCGCCATGAGGCCGCCAGCGCCGAGACGGCAGGGCTGGCAGTGGCATCGTCCTTGAGATCGCTCTTGTGATCGCCATTGGGGTCGCCTTTGGCGACAACATCCAGCACGCGATCGGAATGCGCACTCCCGGGCGAGCGCCGCATGTCACTCCTCCTGGCCTTCTCCCCAGCCGCAGTCTTCTTTGACGTCATGTTAGGCCAAATACAGCACCGCTGTTTGACAGAGGTCAAGCAAGACGCCGCAGGCCAGTCTCGCGAACGATTCGCCGCAAGACGCATGGAGCAGCGGCCACCCCGTTTGCGTGTATCGCGAAGCCAGCGGCAATCTCCGCGTTTCCGGACAATTACCGGGTGTCGCAAGGCTGCGACACAAGTGGGCGCGAAACGAAGGGCGGGCCAGTCTGTGTGCGCCATTCCTCAAAACGCGTTAATCCCGGTTCCCCATGGTTCCCGCATGCGCCCAACGCACGCGCCGAGACTTCGGTCGCGCGACGGACATCGAGAGAGAGAACCATGCGACTGACATCCTTTGCGGCCATCCGCTCCATCCAGACCAAGATCGCCCTGATCGCGGGCGTCTGCCTCGTCCTCACCTGCATCGTCCTGATCGGCTACGGCCTGTTCTCGACACAGAGCATGAATCAGTTCGTCAACCGTGAGGTGATGCAGCTGGTCGACCACCAGACCAAGGAAAGCCTGATGAACCGGGCGGCCGCCGAGGCCAACGTCATCAAGGCCGAGCTGGAGGTCGGCTTCGATGCCGCCCGCACCATGGCGCATTCCTTCGCGGTGCTGGCGGACGACAAGAACGGCATCGACGTGGCCTCGCGCCGCACCCAGCTCAACGCCGTCCTGCGGCGCGTGCTGGAGCTCAATCCGGCGTTCAACGGCACCTACTCCGCCTGGGAGCCCGGCGCGCTCGACAGCAATGACGCGGCCTTCAAGGGACGCAAGGAGGCCGGCTCCGATCAGACCGGCCGCTTCCTGCCCTACTGGACGCGCAGCGCCGGCGGCGCGATCGCGGTCCAGCCGCTGGTCGAATATGACAGCAGCGAGCGTCATCCAAACGGTCTCGTGAAGGGCGCCTGGTACATCAACCCGAGCAGCACGGGTAAGGAGAACATCCTCGGGCCGCTGCCCTACATCGTCCAGGGCAAGCCGGTGTTCCTGGCCACGATGTCCGTGCCAGTGATGATCGACGGCAAATTCCGTGGCCTCGCTGGTGCCGACTACAATCTCGACTTCGTCCAGACGCTCGCGACCAAGATGAACGCCTCGCTGTTCGGCGGCAAGGGCAAGGTCGTGATCCTCAACGACACCGGCCTGGTCGTCGCCGACAGCGCCGATCACGACGTCATCGGCAAGGCCGCGACATCCGCCGATCCGCGCTGGACCGACAGCACCGCCATCGTCCGCAGCGGCAAGGGAACGGTTCAGGACGATCCCAACGTCGCCAACATCGACATCTACGCGCCCATCCGCCTCGGCCTTACCGACACGCCGTGGTCGGTCGTGATCTCGATCCCACGCCATGTCGTGCTGGCCGCGGCGGAGCAGCTCGACGCGTCGCTGAGCGGCCGCTCGACCACCAACACGATCTGGCAGCTCGGCGTCGGCGTCGCAATCACCGCGCTCGCGATCTTCCTGATCGCCGTGGCGGCGCGCAGCATCGCCCGTCCGATCCAGGATTGCGCTGTCTTCGCCGACGGCATCGCGAAGGGCGATTTCAACCAGAGCCTGACGATCGAGCAGGCCGACGAGGTCGGCGCGCTCGCGACATCGCTGAAGGCGATGCAGGGCGACCTCAAGCGCAGCATCGCCCAGCGTGCGGAGGATCAGGCGGCCGCGGATGCGGAGCGCCGGCGAGCCATGAACGTGATGGCGGACCAGTTCGAGGCCTCGGTGGGCGGCATCGTCGAGACGGTCTCGACCGCCTCGCGCACGCTCGAGACGTCGGCGGTCACGCTGACAACGACCGCGGACCAGGCCGAGAAGCTCGCCACGACCGTCGCCGTCGCCTCGGAGCAGGCGTCGACCAACGTGCAATCGGTGGCGTCGGCGACCGAGGAGATGGCGTCGTCGGTCACCGAGATCAGCCGCCGGGTGCAGCAATCCGCGCAGATGGCGAATGAGGCGGTGACCCAGGCGCGGAGCACCACGGGCCGCGTCGGCGAGCTCTCCAAGGCCGCGGCGCGGATCGGCGACGTCGTCGAGCTGATCAACAGCATCGCCGGCCAGACCAATCTGCTCGCGCTCAACGCGACGATCGAGGCGGCCCGCGCCGGCGACGCCGGACGCGGCTTCGCCGTGGTCGCGACCGAGGTCAAGGCGCTGGCCGAGCAGACGGCGAAGGCGACCGGCGACATCGGCCAGCAGATCGCCGGTATTCAGACCGCGACGCAGGAATCGGTCGCCGCCATCCGCGAGATCAGTGACACGATCGAGCGGCTGTCGGAGATTTCCGCGACGATCGCCGCCGCGGTCGAGGAACAGGGCGCCGCGACCCAGGAAATCTCCCGCAACGTGCAGCAGGCCGCCCAGGGCACGCAGCAGGTCTCGTCGAACATCACCGATGTGCAACGTGGCGCGACGCAGACCGGCACCGCCTCGTCGGAGGTGCTGTCGGCCGCGAAGCTGCTATCGCGGGACAGCGGCCGGCTCAAGGACGAGGTGAGCAAGTTCCTCGGCTCCGTCCGCGCCAGCTGAGCCATCGCGCCCGGCGGACGACCAGACTCTCTGACCGGAGCCTAACCAGAGCCCCGCCCATCGGCGGGGCTCATGCGTTCGGGAGACACCCAGAGGTGGACGACCTATCCCCTGCCCCCGAAAGATGCTGGCAGACGGCCCCCATTTGGTGCGATTGTCCGCCCCAGCGCGATCGCGCAATCCGAAACCCGCCCTTAAGCTGCAGGCGGCAAAGGTCCTGCGCATCGCCGATTGGAGTTCTCGCATGAGCCGCCTCGTCTACGTTCTCAATGGCCCCAACCTGAACCTGCTGGGCAAGCGCCAGCCTGAGATCTACGGCCATGAGACGCTGGCCGATGTGGAGCGGGACTGCCGGGCGCTCGCAACCGAGCTCGGACTGGAGATCCGCTTCCATCAGTCGAACCGGGAATATGAGCTGATCGACTGGATTCACGAGGCGCGCGAGATCGCCGCCGCCATCGTCATCAATCCTGCCGCGTTCACCCACACATCGGTCGCGATCCTCGACGCGCTGAACACGTTCGATGGTGCGGTCATCGAGGTGCACATTTCCAACGTGCACAAGCGCGAGGAATTCCGCCACCACTCGTTCGTCTCCAAGCGCGCCGACGGCGTCATCGCCGGCTTCGGCACCCAGGGCTATCAGCTCGCGCTCCGGCGCGTGGCCAAGCTGCTCGACGACGGCAAAGCCGGCGCGTGACGCGCCGTCGAACTATTCGCTCAGCCGCCGAGGGTCGAAACGCCCTGCGCAACGCGCGGCGAGCGTGTCATCGCTCACGCCGGTGAAGCCGAAGCCGTTCCAGGCATAGACCTGCGTTCGCGTCGCTGATGGCGTCGCCGTGTCCAGCATGATGAAGGAATCGCCGCGATGCAGGGCGCAGAGATAGGACT
This sequence comes from Bradyrhizobium sp. ORS 285, assembly GCF_900176205.1. NCBI lineage: Bacteria > Pseudomonadati > Pseudomonadota > Alphaproteobacteria > Hyphomicrobiales > Nitrobacteraceae > Bradyrhizobium > Bradyrhizobium sp. ORS 285. The sequence goes on along the minus strand of NZ_LT859959.1, from coordinate 905,303 downwards.
GCCCGGCAGCATCGGCGATCAGCACCGCATCGAGCAGCGGCCAGGCCAGCGCCGAGCCACGCCACTTCGCCACCAGGCCATGCGGCGTGACCTCATAGACATAGGGACGCGGGCCGTCCTCGCCGTCGATCGGCGAGGCATGACGCTCCAGCGTGAACAGCAGCGGCGGCTGGTCGGCAACGAGACGCCCCGCTTCTGCTGACAGCAGGGCACGCGGCGGCGTGCGCCAGCGGCTCGCCTCGGCGCGACCTTCGAGCACGAGACGGTCCGAGGCGATCTCGCCGTCGCGGATCCAGGGACTGATGGCTTGGCCCGCCACGCGCAACGGCGCACTCGGCTTGACGGAGCATTGCGCGAGGGTTGCCTGCGGCTGGTCCTGCTCCGCCGTCCAGGCGGGATAGGCCGAGCCATCAGGGGTCCTGGTCGGCAGGCCGCTGCAGATCAACCGATCGTCCTTGATCTCGCAATCCGCGATCAGGCCGCGCTTGGTCTGCGGATATTTCTGATCGAACACGTGATTGCCGAGCGAGTAGAACACCGGCTTGCCGTCGACGCAGGCGGGCGGCTGCACCACATGCGGATGCGCGCCGGTGATGAGGTCGGCACCTTGCGCGACCAGCCATGTCGCAGCCGCCTCCTGCTCGGGCACGACCCAGTCGGCGAGCTCCTTGCCCCAATGCACCGAGACGATCACCCAATCCGCCAGCGCGCGCGCCAGCCGCAGCTTCTGCGCCGCCTGCCAGGACGGGATCCGATCCATCTGGCCGTCGCGGCCCGGCACGAGATTGAGGCTGATCAGCGCCAGCGTGCGACCGCGGACCTTCACGAACGCCGGAGACTCCGCCGAGCCGATGGCGCCGAGCCCGGCCGCCTGCAGCGCCTCGCGCGTCGCCTTGCGCCCGGCGGCGCCGAGATCGCCGGAATGATTATTGGCGATGCCGAGCGCCGTGAAGCCGGCATCCTTGAGCAGCGGCACCAACTGCGGCTCGACCGCGAAGCACAGCTCCTTCGGCGCATCACACGCCTCACTCGCGCCAACCGTGCCCTCAAAATTGCCGACCACGACATCGGCGCGCCGGAGCACGTCGCGCAGGCCATGCCAGGGCGACAGGCCGCGGCGGGCGTCGATCTCCCGCGCCACCTGCCGCGACAACATGATGTCGCCGGTGAACAGCAGCCGCGCCGCGTCAGGCTCCGCCGCCTCTGCCGCTACCACGCCGGACAGCGTGAGCAGCAGCGCCAGCACGCTCCGCATCACGGCTGACGCGCCGGACACGACAGCACGTTCGCCGAGAGATGCCGCGACACCCAGTCCGGCCGCGGCTGCGCATCGACCATCTTGCGCCACTGGGCATCATCGATCGGCTGCGGCGAGGCAAACTCGTAGTAGGAATAGACACCGCCCTTGACGATCTGCGCGCGGCCGTTGTGCGGCACGATCTGGTCCCATTCCAGCGGCCGGCCGACGCCGAGCTCGCGCGTTCCCGAGGGCGCATCGGCGACGTCGACCACCTTCATCATCGGATCTGGGTTGGACAATGCATATTGCGGGTTCGACAGGCTGGAGAAGATCAGGAAATTGTGCTCGGCGGCGCGGCCGACATATTGGATCAGCTTGTAGTCCTCGGCGCTGAGCGCCGCGCCCTTTAGCTCCTTCTCGGCGATCCCCTGATATTTGCGGATGGTGTCGCGCGACTCGGTCAGGCGCCGGATGATGCCGTCGCGCAGCCGTGCATTCGCCGCGGCATCGGCCGCGAGGCTCCGGCTGTCCCGCACCATCGCGATGGTCGCCTCGAACAGATCGGCGATCGCCGCGAAGCTTGCGGGATCTGGCTCGACATAGCCACGCGGCGGCTGCATCACGATCGCCTCGAAACCGCCCTCGCCGCATTCGGCGACGGTCTTGTCGTTGACCAGCACGGTGGCGTGGCGCAGCGTCGCCCATGAGGCGAGACCCGTTTGCAGACGCTTGGCGTTCCACACCGGGCCCGCGACGGCCGACGACGTGGTGCTGTCGGCCCATTGCGTGGCCAGCGCCGCGATCCAGGAATCGTACAGGCCGCTGCGCGACTTGCCTCCGGCGGCCGCGAAGCGCTGCCGCACGGCCGCGATGCGGTTGCCGAGATTGGGATAGGTGGCGATGTCGCGGCTGAGCAGCTCGCCTGCCAGCCGGTTGCCCGCGATGGCCGCGAAATCGAGGCCCGACGGCAACAGGCGCGAGCCGCCGTCGCGGGACGTGATGCGCTCGGCGTCCGGCCGCTCGGCATGATCGACGACATTGTCGAGCGCCTCATTGTCCCAGCCCCAGGACAACGGAAACAGCCGCGTGCCGCTGTTATCCGGGTGCGAGGCGATGGTCGAGGCGGCGCCGCCCCAGACGAGGTCGAGCCGCGACGAGGCGATGAACGGCCGATAGACGGCGATCCAATCGGTCGCGGCCTTAGCCACGGCCGCATCGAGACCGCGCAGCATCGCGGTGTCCTCGGCCGACAGCGGCAGCGCGCTGAGATAGCGCACTGCGCCGAAATAGTGCTTCTGCGCATCGGTGGTGTAGTGCCCGCGCGGCTTGAACTGCGCGAAGTCCAGTGGCGCCTGCAGCGCCAGCGACTGCGCGGAGCCGCTGGCTGCGACGATCAGGCGCGCTTCCGCATTCGATTCGCTGCGGCCTTCGAGCACGGCATGCGCCGCGGCGAACGCCTTGGCCATGCGGCTGCCCGGATGGCGCCTGGCAAGCTCGGCATCGGCCGCGGCGACGAAGCGCGCGAAGGCAGGCGCCGCCTGCTCGCGCTCGAGGATGATGAACAGGCCGTCGAAGGCGGCGCTGTACAATTCCCAGAACAAATCGGTGGTGACGAAATAAGGCCGCGTCGGCACCCGCGTGTCGGGCGCGCCGCATTGATAGGATTCGGTGTCGTAGAGCTTGAACAGCTGGTCCAGCTCCGGCAGCTTGCGGAACAGGCCGCGGTCGCGCAGGAAGGCCTGCTGGTCGGCCGCGCTCTCCATGTACATCCAGGCATTGGCGACATCGGCGAGCGGCACCGAGATCGGCAGATAGCGCAGGGTCTTGGTCGGACCATTCGCCGTCAGTGCGATGACGCCGCGTCCGTCCGGCATCTGCGACGGCACGGAGTCGAGCTTGTAGTCGCCGAGCGCCGGCTGGTCGGAGCCGTCGATCAGGCCCTTGATGCGGATGCCGGGCTGCCCTGCCTGCCAGTCGATCGTGGCGATGCCGTTCGGCGTGTAGGTCAGCGTATGGCCGCAGTCGCGGCCGAACGGCGCGCTCTTGCCCCAATTGTCAACACCGTAGCTCAGCTTGTGCAGGCACTTCTTGCCATCCTCCCAGACCAGCTGATTGCCGGCGGGATGGAATTGCAGCGGCAGCGCCGACGGCGCGATGGTCGTGTTCGGCGTCTCCTCGTCCTCCTTCTTGCCGGCATCGCGCTGCGGCCCGACCACCGTATAGAGACCCTTGCCGGTCTCGGTGACCGTGCGCAGCGCATAGGCGCCGCTGGCAAGCTTCTCGCCGAAGAACAGCCGCAGCACCGGCGCCTTCTCGCCGTTCACCTCATAGGGCCGCGGCCCGACGACGAGCCGCCGCAACGACGCCGCGCTGGAATACACCGTCTGCGCCGTGAAGCTCGCCGCCTTGGCATCGAGCTTGAGGATCTGCGATCCGCGATCGCTGGTCGCGAGCAGGAACACCGCCTTGCCCTGGGGGTGCCAGGTGAGCGAGGCGAGCCGGGTCTGCGCGGGCACATCGATGCGGCGGGAGAAGCCGTCGCGGCCGAATGCCCAGAACGCCACCTGCTGGCGCCGTGACGCGTCCTCGACGATGACGGCGACTTCGGTGCCGGTCGGCGACGCCTCATAGTCGCGCAAGGCGAGGCCCGGCGGCAGATCGAACGACACCGCCTCGGCCGGCGACCGCGCCACCACGATCTGCTCCTCGTCATAGGCGAACGGACCCTGATACGGCTCGCTCGGCGCCGCCGCCTCGTCCACGAGCGGCGCCTGCGCGCGGGCGCCTGAGATCGCGAGCAGGAGCGCGCAGCCGGCCAGCAGCGCATGTGAGACGATCTTCATCCGGTTCTCCGTGGTCCTGCACGCGACATCGTCGACGTTGCCTTCGACGATAGGACCTTTTTGTCCCTGCGCGCCGCCGAAACGTTCAATACCAGACGGCGCACGCGACACAAAAAGGCCGCCCGGGATCACCGGGCGGCCTCTTGCCTTACAGGATGATGTTCGATCCGTCCCTCAGCGTCCGCCGCGCGACAGCATTTCGAACCGGTAATTCACGCCGATCATCGCGGTGTGGAGCTGCGTCTTCTGGCTGACCACGTTCGGCCCGCCGGTGATCGCAGCCCCGCCCGGCAGCACGCCGGTCGCGGTGCCGAAATCGGCGTAGTCATATTCGGCGAAGGCCGACCAGTTGCGGGCGAACATCCACTCGACGCCGGCGCCGACCGTCCAGCCGCTGCGGTTGAAGGCAACGGTGGAGGACTGTCCGGTGGCGGTGTTGGTGACGGTGACGCCGGTGCGCGTCCACGCCGCGCCGCCGCGGACATAAGCGAGGATCTCCGGCGTCACCAGATAGCCGGCGCGCACCGTGGCCGTATAGAGGTTGCTGGTGCGCGTGCTCAACGAAAGCCCCGGCGCCAGCGGATTGGTCACGTTGATGTTGCCGAGATCGGCCATCGCCTGAATGCCGACGACGATACGGTCGACCTCATAGTCGCACCCGAGCTGCAGGCCGCCGACGACGTCGCTGCCATTGCTGGAGATGGCTGTCGGGATCTGCACGGCCGCGACCGGCAGCGGCGCGACATTGCCGCCACCCACCACGGGCGGATTCTGCACGGGCGGATTCTGGACAGGCGGATTCTGCACCGGCGGATTGTTGTTGCCCTGCGGCGGCGGCTTCTGTCCCCCGCCATCCTTCGGCGGCGGGTTCTTCGGCGGCCAGCCAGGCTTGTCCGGATGATACGGCCATCCGCCGTGATGATCGTTGTTGCCGTGCTGCTCCCAATGATCCTTGTCGGGCTTGCCGCCATAGCCGCCCTTGCCATAGTCGTCGTCGTCCTTCGGCTTGCCGCCCCAGCCGTAGCCGCCGCCCTTCTTGTCGTCGTGATCCGGCTTCATCCAGGCGTAGCTGTCGCCCTTCGCCGGCTGCTTCGACCAGCCATATGAGACGGGCTTGTCGGCATCATCCTTCTTGCCACCCCAGCTGCCGCCCTTCTTGTCGTCGTCCTTGTCCTGATGCAGCCAGGTCGAGCGGTCGGAATAGCCGTTGGAGTGCAGCTGCGACCAGCCGCCCGACTTGTCGTGGTCGTCGTCGTGATGCTTGCCGAACCAGTTGTCGCTGTATTTGACGTTCTTGTAGTTGTCGTCCTTGTCGTTTTTGTACGACGCCTGCGCCGGCCAGGACGACTTGTTGTCGCCACCTTTCGATCCGACCTGCGGCCAATGATGGTCGTCATCGTGACCATGCTTGTAGGACGGCTTGTCGTACGGCCAGCCGTGATCCTTGTCGCCGTGAGAGGGCTTGCCGGGCTGCCACCAACCCTTGTCGTTGCGCTCACAGATCGGGGGCTTGCCCGGTGGCTTAGGCGGCGGCTTCCATCCGCCATTGTTCCCGCCCGGGTTGTTCGGCGGCGGCGGGTTCGGCGCCGGATTTGCAACCACAGGCGGCTTCACCACCGGCGGGTTGTTGGCGTTGCCCGCAGGCTGTGGCGCAGGCTGCGCGGGCGCAGGCGCGGCATTGGCGAGCTGGCTCCAGTTCTGCTGCTGACGCGACCACGCCATCCCGGCGTTGGCGCCGGCGTGGCAGCCACTCCACCTGTAGGCGAAGACGTCCGGCGGCGGGAGCGGGGGCGGCAGGGCGAGATCAGTCGCCCAGACCGATGTCGTACTTCCTGCGAAAGTCGATAGGCAAAGACACACGCCAAATACGCGACGCATCGAACTCATAACTCCTGAACACGTGCCGCAACAACGACGGCCGCATCAGGAGGGTCAGATTGTGTCGCGATCTGAATTGAAAAATGTCATTGCTGCGGAATGCGGATCGCGGCGGTCAGCCGTTAACACTTCCGTTTCGAGTGTTGCATCGAAGATGCAGAATTCAGGCAAAATCCGGCGATCGCGGACATGATTACGTCGCAGAGTGCGGAGAGGGCGGGATCGTTCGTCGACGAATGAACGCGCTGCGCGTCACCCAGAGATGCGGATGCCCCCTTTGCCAAAGGCTGTTTCGCGACCAGGCTGCGAAGCCGCGACGGCGGCGCGGAGCGAACTACTCGTCTTGGTTGTTAGATGAAGTGTCGCAGTCGCGATGAGATCAATGTGCCCTCGATGCGACACGCGACGGCTCGGGTGACGCTCATCGGCAACGCTGCTGCTATGATCATACCGGCGCGCGTCGCCACCGATCAGGACAAAGAATGGCGCAGCCGCGCCGCAATGGAAGCGAATGTGGCGAGAGCCGATCGATCTCGCGACCGAAGCTCGCACGGCCGCCGCAATGCCATCACATTGCGTCCGTCGGCCGATCGCGCCGAGCGCACTCCGCAACCAGCAGCAGCAGCGCGCACGACGCTCACATCATGCGCGCTGCTTTCAGGACTTACGGATTGCGCCGGGAGAACGAGACCGCGTAGGCGCCATTGCGGATGTCGATCATCGGATCGTCCGACGCCTCGATGCCGTCGGTGAGCTGGCCCGGCAGGAATAACAGCTTCTTCTGCGCGGCGTCGCTGTCGGCGACCGCCTTGTCGATCGTCAGCACGCCGAGCTCGACGAGCTTGCGATCCTCCGGCCACGGCTTCGCGGGGTCCTTGGTGTCGTCGCCGGCGGCCGCGAGCTGCGCCTTGAAGCGGAAGGAGACCGGCCCCTGCTTCAGCCGCTCCGGCAGCTCGGCCATCAGATAGTCCGGCGCGCGCTTCGCGGCGTCGGCTTTCTCGAGATGCACCACCTTCTCCGGCAGCATCTGCCAGCGCACGGCCTGCTTCCCGCCGGCCTTGTTGACGAGCACGAAGGCGTTGACGCCGAAATAGGCCTCGTCGGCGAAGCTGTCGGGCGTCGCGATGGTGCCGAGCGCCGCCGGCACCGAGGGATGGCTGCCGATGAACTGCTCGAGCCTGGTCGGCTTCGCCGCAGTCGGCCCGGACTCGGCGATCGCCAGGAACAAATCGCGCAGCTCCGCACCCGTCGACACCGGGAAGAATTTCAGCGAGTTGATCACGAGGTCCACGTCGCTGCCATCGGCGAGATGAAACTTCACCGCCATGCCGTGCGGATTGGCGTCGTCGGAGCCGTCGGGCAGGTTCGGCACGCCGGTGGAGTCCGAGAACCGGACCGTCACCGGAATCTCGCCGCCGCTGAACAAAGCCGCCTTGCTCAGGCCTGCGGCCTCCGCCGACGGCTTGAACTTGCCTTCGACCACGACGCCCTTGGCATGATTGGCGCGGAAGCCGGCATGGACGCCGAACACCTTGTTCATGGCATTGACGAGCTGCTCCTCGATCGGCGCATCCTGCGCGAGGGCGATGGTGGGCATGGCTAGCGCAAATCCGGCCAGCGTAGCTGCGAGTCGGCGTGTCATCATCGGCGGCATCTCCTGTTGGGGCGATGCAGCATAGCAGTCCCGATTGACGCGAGAGCGACTTTCGTGGCCGCGGGCCACCGCCACGCCGGCCCCCGTTGGCAGCCTCAGCGCCGCGCCACTGCGCTCAATGGGCCTCCGCGGCCAGCTCCGTCCATGCCGCCGCGGGGACACGGGCGACGAGCCGGGTGCCACCCTTGCCGTCCGGCTGGAACACCGACGCCTCGCCCTCGCGCACGTCGGACCAGCCGGCGCCGAAGGCATCGACGAGGTTCGGCTTGTGCGACACCAGCACGACATTGCCGCCGGCCGGCGGCGCGGTGGCCACAAGCTTGCGCAGCGCCTGCGCGCGCCGCTCATTATCCTCGGCCGAGCTCTCCTGCCCGCTCTCGGCCAGATCCCCGGTCGTGGCGACCTCGCCGAGGCCGAACAGCCTGCCGGTATCGACGGCGCGCTGCACCGTGCTGGTGAGCACCTGGGCCACCGGGATCTTCAGCTTGCGCAGCGCCTCGCCGATCGCCTTGGCCTGTGCCCGGCCCTCATCATTGAGCTGCCGCTGCGCCGGAACATTCGGCCGACTCATCGAATCCACCTTGGCCGCCGCCGCCACCGTCGCACCATGGCGAAACACGATGACCTGGCCCCCCGCCCGCAACTGCTCGACCAGCCCGGCCGGCAACGGCTCACCGCGGACAGCACCGGCCAGCAGCATCACCGCGCCCAGCACGGCTGCCGGGAGGACCGAGAAACGAAACGATCTGATGTGAAGCATGGCAGGTCCCTCCGGGATTGGCGGGCGAGACGTCTTGCCGTTTGTCCAAACGTCGCAAGCGCCTCTTGCCCCGAAACGGCCGAGCCAAGCTTATCACAGGACCGTCTCGCGAGCGTAGACGAACGGAATTTGCTTCATAAGGAACCCTTTTTGACCTCCGAACTACCTAGCCAAGCGCTTGCGGCGCACGTGCATAACAGTATTGGCTGCGCCGAAACGTTGTGCCATCCTCCTCTGATTAATTGATGAATTATTAGGGAGGAAGCCGATGTCGAGTGGTGGGGGACCCTCCAGCGATCCGAGGCCTGCTGCCAAGCCTGTCTCGCCAAAGAAAAAAGGAGGAGGTGGCGGCGGCTCGGCCGGGTCGAATGAATGCAATATTGTCGAGCGAACCAACGTTAACTCGCCAGATCGCACGGTTAGGGCCACTTTGCGCCCAAACGATATTCTTGAAGTCGAGTATTCTGCCGGGCCACCAAAAAGATTACTTGTAAAGACGAATTCTGGAGCGACGCTAGGATCAATTACATCGGCGTCGATGGCTCAAATTATTCAATGCATCCTGGCTGGCTACGCGTACGAAGCGATCGTGCTCTCGATCTCAGGCGGCCTAATCGAAGTGCAGGTACAGCCAAAATGACAGAACTAGCCGTTGTCGGCGGCGTCTACTATGAACGCTGCGAGTGGCCCGAATGGAATATGATCTTTGGTTCTGGCGGCCGTGCCGCTACAGCAGTAACTAGCCTTATTGATAAGGTTCGGCTCTGGTCATACGCATCCGACGACGCCGCACCCCAGTTCTCCACCACAGCCACACTCTATGGTTTTGAATTCTCCTCTACTAAGATTCCTCGAACATTGTCATTCGATTACATCCATCCACTTTCAATACCTACCCTGAGACCGCCGTTCGGAACGATCCCTCAAGGCGCTCCGATTTTAGTCAACGGCGAGACTGTCCTACGCTTTGGAATGCTTGAAGGCACTGCGGTTGTACGTGCAAAGACCTGCGTCTACGATCCTCAATCTGCGTTCGCCCCGGAGCACTTTCACGCAAACGGCAGCGTTGCAGAACGACTCGCGATTGTGGCAAATTCTGATGAAGTCAGATCGCTGTCTGGCATTGCTGACCCGCTTGTCGCGGCTCAAGAATTGTTATTGCGTTCAAAGGCCGAAGTTGTCGTAGTGAAATCCGGACTGGAAGGCGCGCTCGTCATGACGAGCGGGCGTTACGAAGTTATCCCTGCGTACCAAACCAAAAGCAGCTTCACTATCGGAAGCGGAGACGTCTTCGCGGCAGCCTTTGCAGCTTTCTGGGGCGTTCACGGCTGCGATCCGATTGCGGCGTCCCGTTTATCGTCGCTTGCGGTGGCGGACTACGTTGAGGATAGGAGTCTGCCGATTAGGCCAGCCGACGCACTGGCGTCCAATGGAAGAAAGGCGCTCAAACCTAGCCGCGATCGGATTTATCTCGCAGGACCATTTTTCACGATGGCTCAGCGATGGCTGATCGACGAAGCTCGACGATGCTTAACCGAGGCCGGACTAAAGGTTTTTTCGCCTTTCCACGAAATCGGTCCAGGTCCCGCTGAAGAAATAGCTCCCGCCGACATCGCGGCTATAGTCGAATGTCAATCAATGTTCGCGATACTGGATGGCCTGGATAGTGGGACAGTGTATGAGGTCGGCTATGCGCGAGCACTCGGAAAACCAGTTGTCGGATTCAGCCAGATCGTGTCCGAGGAGGATCTGAAAATGATCGAAGGCTCGGGATGCATGATTTTCTCGGATTTCGCCACAGCGATCCTGGCTGCGGCGGCGCGACCATGACATCGGCTCTTCTTCTTTCTGGAGGAATGGACTCTACTGCGATCGCATTTTGGAAGCGGCCGGCGATCGGAGTTACAATTGACTACGGTCAAGTGGCTGCTCCAGCTGAACTGCGGGCTGCTGCTGCAGTTTGTGCCGATTTAGCTATCCGCCACATACCAATCAATGTCGATCTTTCGCCATTCGGCAGCGGCGACATGGCCGGAAGACCAGCAATTGAACTTGCTCCGGTCCGCGAATGGTGGCCATTCAGAAACCAAGCATTGATCACCATTGCAGCGATGGCAACCATTGGCTTGGGCGTCGATCATCTTATGATTGGGACATTACGAACCGATGGGCATCATTCGGACGGGACAAAAGGGTTTGTTGATCGATTAGCCGACCTTCTATTTCAGCAAGAGGGGAAGATACGTCTTGAAGCACCAGCGATCGGGATGGACGCGGTTGAACTAGCTCAGGTCGCGAGAGTGCCGATTGAGATCCTAGCATGGTCGCACTCCTGCCATCGATCCGATTATGCGTGTGGAGACTGCGGCGGATGCCGAAAGCATTACAGGACTATGGAGGCGCTTGGTGTCGCTCCCTATTGATTTTGATCGAGAGGAGGACCCAAAGCCGAGATCCGATCCTTTTATCTATGTTCCAGCCAGGTGGCCCGTGCAGAGGATTTGGCAAGCGATTAGGCCCGCTCCGCCCCCTGCTGCCGATTTTGCTGGGGTTATTAGAGCTCGGCAGTCGGTTAGGGTCATTACCCGAGCCCCCTTACGGGAAACAGTCAATTTTCTTATGTACGCACATGGACGAAGATATACTTGGGGGGACAATCCCCCACGATTCAGCGGAGCAAGCCATTCGGCAGGAGCGCTTCATCCTTTGGATTTACTTTTGATTTCAGGATCGCTCAGAAATCGTGTCTTTCGGATTGACCCAGCAACCTCTTCGCTACAGTTACTTACGATTGCACGACTAGATCCTTTGCGAGCGCTGAACACAAAATTGAGGGGAATGTTTCCGGACGCGACTAGCGACTACATAGTCCTTCTCGCGGATCAACTACTCACTTCCTCACAGTACTCATCAGCTCGAACTCTGATATGGCGCGATGCTGGCGCCCTAATGCAAACTTTGCATCTCTGCGCAACGGCTTTCCGAATGGCATTTTGTCCGGCAGGAATTGGCGGCTCAGAGATTCGTGACGCGCTGTTTGCCATGGATGACCGCTTCGAGGGGGTAGGCGTCGCGGTTCTAGGACGCACCATTTAGGCATTTCTGAGTAATCGCATATGCTGCCACATGACTGCGTCCAACAACCATGCAGGCACATCGATTTCTTTTGCGAACTCAACAAATCTTGCTTCTAACACTAGATAGTCGCGCTGAGGGCTCTGGCTTCCTTCGAATAGGCCCATAAGCCGCCCGGCTCTCAATATGTGCACGTCAAGTACAGCTACACGTGAGGAGTTCCGTCTATTTCGAACGATCCATGATGCTGTTTTATAACCAACGCCGGGCAGCCCTGTCAGAGCGCTTCTTAGACCGGCATCATCTAAAGCCGTTTCATCTATCTTCTCGACCTGATCTAAGCAAACCGCCAAATATTTCGCTTTTTGACGCGGGAATCGATACCTCGAACAATGCCCATTTATTTCAAACGGTTCAGACAGAGAGCGCTCCAGCTCTTCCGCGGAACTGCCTGCGGTCAAGAGCCCATTCGATCGTAAGCGCTCGAACGCCGCCAAGCCAATCTCAGCCGGCATGCCGTAACCACCAAGAAGACAGGCTGCGGTCTCTTCTGCAAGTGAGCGGCCGAGGTTAATCCGCTTATACAACCCAAGCAGACCCGCCTGCCACGCCTGACCGCACCAGTAGGCGGCTGTAAAGAGTTCGTCGAATCGGCCCCAGGAGATGCCGGAATTCAAAATTGCACCAGCCGGCGGCATGTCACGCCGAAATGTCTGCCCTGAGACTAGAGCGTACATAGTCTGCATCGTCACTGTTCTCGACGTAATTGTTGTCAACTTATGCATTCTTATGCATTATTCATGTATGGTCGCTAGAAGAAAACCGCCCGATATCCACATTCAGTTGACTGAAATCCTGAAGAGGATGCCTGCGACTCAGCAAGAGTTGGCGGATCGCTTGGGCATAACCCAGGGACATCTGTCTAAGATAAAGAGCAGAAAAATTCTTCCGAGCGAAAGACTAAGGATTCGAATTGAAAATATCTATGACTGCATTCCAGCTGTAGAAATAGAGCCTTGGCTTGAGACGATTCGAGTAGCTGCCGAAAGGTCACGAGAGGCCAAATTAGCCATGGAAGCGATCGCTCGGATTATTCAAAAATATGCATGATGGTAACGGCAGAAAGCGTTCCGCCCTATCTCGACACCGCCGCCTGGCATTCACAAACCGCTCAGTGCCAATCTGCCGCATTCCGTCGGGCAAATCCGGCCTTGCGCCGTCGGGCAAATCAGACCGATCCTCCCCGCCGTCTCCTGCTCGGCTAGAAGGGGCGTTTCGCGATCGTCACGGACCGTGGGGCGGGGGATGCGGTGGCCGCCTGGGTCGCAGTGCGCGTTTCGCGTGCGGACGAACGAACCCTTCGCGGACGGTCAAGCCGTGTGGTCCCGACACCCCGATGCTGGTGTCTTGGTCGGTCACGATGCCGATGACGGGGGCAAACAAGCCCGGTCCCCTGGGAGAGCACGGAGCAGCCGTTAGATCCACCGTGCAGGGAAGGCCGGTTGTTCGGCCAATCCTGTGGTGACTGCCGCCTGCTACTCTTTCTGCAGGCGGGCCATGGGTGCGGCCTGCACCCGGCCTTCCCTGCGCCCTTCTTCTGAAAGGGCGTCCTGACAAGCAAAGCTCGGACGCGACAGCGCGCCGCGAGGCTGAGCAACCGCGTGCGGTCTCGTCAGCGCTCGGTGCGAGGTGTCCAGATCAGGCTGAAATAAGCGAGCTGGGCCAGCAGGGCTGCCGTGAAGCCGGCGGGATAGCCGAGCCAGACGCCATCCAGGCCCGCGGCGCCGGAGCAGAGATAGGCGACGGGCACTTGAACCAGCCAGATTCCGGAGAGCGCGATGACCGTGGGCCATGCCACCGTTCCAGACGCCCGCATCGCGCCGACGATCACGTCGGCTAGTCCCACCAGGACGTAGCTCCACAGCATGAGCTTCAGGGCGCGCTCCGCCATCGCCAGGGTCGCAGCATCGGTGACGAACCAGGACAGGATCGTCTCGGCGAACACCAACAGCGCCGCGACGCTGACGGCGCCGACCACGACGTTCATGACCGCAGCCGATCGCACCACCCGGTAGAGCTGTCCGAACCGCCGTGCCCCGATCGACTGCGCCGCGATCACGGTCGCGGCGAGGCCCACGGCCTGCATCGGCGCGAGCAGATATCCGATCACCTGGTTGACCGCGCCATACGCCGCCGTCGCGTTCGACCCGAACGAATTGACCAGTGTGATCACCGCGACCTCGGCCAGCGACGCCACCATGGTCTGCACGCCGCCGGGAATGCCGAGGCCGAAGAACGGCCCGACGAGCGCGCGGTCGATCCGCAGCCGCCGGATCAGCTCGCTGCCGAGCGCCAGGGCATGGCCCTGCCGGCGCAGCAGCATCACGAGGACCGGCAGCGCGACGGCGCAGGCGACGATGTTGGCCAGGGGGGCGCTGGTGACGCCGCATTTCGGCAATCCGCCCCACCCCAGGATCAGCGCCGGCGTCAGCAGCATGGAGGTGCCGAAATACACGATCATCACGAGCAGCGGCGTCTTCGCATCGCCCGTGCCGCGCAGAAGAAAGGCATAGGCGAACAGCAATGTCACCGGCGGCAGCGAGAGGAAGGTGACGTGCGCATAGTCGATGGCCGATGCGATGATGTCAGGCGGCGTGGCCATCAGTCCGAGCAGCGCGGGGGCGAAGCCATAGCCGATGGCCGCGATCGCGACGCTAAGGCAGACGCAGACGCACAGCGTGGTGCCGGCGGCGCGCCTGACCCCATCGGGATCGTCAGCGCCATGCGCCCGCGCCACAAGCACGATGCCGCCGGAGATCAGGCCGATCAGAAACGAGACCAGCAGGAAGAAGATCGGAAAGAACACCGAGGCGACCGCGAGCGCGGAGCCGCCGAGCAGCTGGCCGAAATAGATCGCGGTGACCGTCCCGGACAACAATTGCAGCGCTGCACTGGCCGATTGCGGAATCGCGAAGCGCGCCAGCGGCCACCACAGCGACGGCGCCGCCGCTGCGTCCGCGATCGGGTCCGGCTCCGGCACGATGTCGGCGACCGACTCCGCGGTGGCGGCCGCCTCGCGATGGCCGGTCATCGCGCATCCGCATATGCGGTGTCCGTCACTGTCCCCGTGAACGGTGCGCGCGGCGTTGCGGCGGAGGGCGGTTGGCTCGGCAAGAGATCGGCAAGCCGCTGTTCGGGATCGGCTGTGATCGCGAGCATCAGTTCGACGACATCGTCGAGCAGGCGCGCGACGGCATCCGCATCGAACCGCCGCCGTCCGAAGATCAGGCGGAAGCTCATGCAGCTGTCGACGGAGGCCACGAGGCACAGCGGGAAATCGATGCCCGCCTCGACGCTCTTGAACGACACGACGTTGATGTCGTCGGGCGCGGTCCCCTCACCGGCGGTGAGCGCATGGCCGGCCGGATAGTTCTCGAACACGACGACGGACTCGAACAGCCGCTGATCGCCCGGCAGATCGAGCCAGCCGCAGATGTCGCTCATCAGGCAGCGGTCGTGCATCTGCTCGTCGGCCTGCCGCGCCTGCAGCCCCGCCAGCCAGTCCGAGAGACGCATCTCGGGGGCCAGCGTCACCCGTCGCGGCAGCGTGTTGGTGCAGAGCCCGATGATCTGCTCGACTCCAGCGACATCCGCCGGCCGGACGGCCGTGGTCATGCCGAACAGCACGTCGCTGCCGGTGTTGGCGTGGCGGGCCAGCGCCAGGCTCCAGGCGCCCTGAACCAGCGTATTCGTCGTGAGCCGCAGTGCTTGCGCAGCGGCCTGGATCTTGGCCGTCAAGCGTTCGAGAATGCGCGCCTGGACCTCGCCGGCCGCATCCGCGTTCTCCTGCGCGCTGCCACTGATGAGGTCGAGCCGGTTGGGAAGCTCGACGCTGCGCAGACGGCTGGTCCAGAACTCGCGGGTGAGCGCAGCATTCGCGGCGCCCTGCCAGGACAGGACCTCGCGATACGACACCGGCTCCGGCAGCGACACCGGCCGCATCAGGCGCGCGGCCTGATAGAGCGCCAGCAGCTCGCGCAGCACGAGCGGCACGGACCAACCGTCCAGCAGGATGTGGTGGAAGCTCAGCACCAGTGTGTGGCGGGTTCGCGACTGGCGCAGCAGCAACGCCCGCAGCACGTCGCCGCGGGCGAGGTCGAAGCCGGCCTTCCTATCCTGGCGCAGGAACGCCTCCAGTTGCGCGTCGACGCCATCCTGCGGCAGCTCCGCCCAATCGATGAAGCGCCAGCGCGGATCGGGTGTCCGCCGCACGATCTGGACCGGTCTCTCGCCGTCATCCGGAAACGCGACGCGCAGCGCGCCGTGCCGTGCGATCAGGCCACGCCACGCCGTCTCGAGCGCGCCGGCATCGAGCGCGCCGTCGAGCGTCAATTGGAGCTGCTCATGATAGGCGATGCTGTCCGGCGCGCGGCGCGCATGGCTCAGCATGATCTGCTGCATCGGACCGAGCGGCCAGATGTCCTCCAGATCGGGATAGCGCTGCTGCAGGCTCGCGAGCCTGGTCTCGTCGAGCGCGACCAAAGGGAAATCGGAGCGCGTGAACTGGCTACGCTCGCAGGCGCGACAATGCGCGATCAGTCCCTTCAGCGCCGCCTTGAAGCGCTCGGCCAGATCCGCGATCGACGCGCGGTCATGCGCCTCCGGCCACCAGCGCCACTCGACCAGCAATGTGCCGCCGCGGATCACCGACACCGCCTCGATCAGGTGCTCGCGCTCACGCTCCGCGGCAATCGCGGGACCGGCGTCTTCCGACGCCGCAGCCCACCCGGCCGTACCGCGCTCGTCGAACCGTCCGAGATAGTTGAAGCTGACGGACGCGCGCGGCAGGTCTTGCAGGGTCTTTGCTGTGTCCTGATTCAGGTATCGCAACAGGCCCCAGCCAATGCCGCCATCCGGTACGTCGCGCAGGTGATCCTTGATCCGCCTGAGCACCACGCCCGCCGCGGGCCCGCCATGGATGGCGTCAGCGAGGTCGATTTGTCCAACGTCAAGCCGCACCGGAAACATCGTGGTGAACCAGCCGACGGTGCGCGACAGATCGACGCTCGGGAAGATGCTTTCGCGGCCGTGGCCTTCGAGATCGACGAGGCTGACGGTCTCGTTGCCGCCGCGCGCGGCACGCCAATCCGCCAGGGCGATCGCGAGCGCCGCCAGCAGCGCGTCGTTGATGCGGCTGCGATAGGCTTTTGGCACGATCGTCAGCAGCGCCTGGGTGTCGTCCTCAGGCAGATCGATCGTCAGGGCGTCCGTGTCGCCATAGGTCGCGGGGCGAGTGCCCGTCGTGCGGTCAACTGGGAGGAGCGGAGCGTCTCGGCAGATCGAGGTCCAGAGGTCGAGCTGCTGCACGATGTCGGGGGCGTGTGCGTGGTCGGCCAGCCGCGTTGCCCAGCGGCCAAACGACGTCGTCTTTGCCGGCAGGTCGACGGCGTCGCCGCGCGCGAGCTGCGCGTAGGCCGCCATCAGGTCCTCGACGAGGATGCGCCAGGAGACACCGTCGACGGCCAGATGATGGATGACAAACAGCAAGCGCCCCGGCGTATCCGCGCCGAAATCGAACCAGGCGACAGCGACGAGCCGGCCCGTCGCGGGATCGAGGCTGTTCTGAAGCGTGGCGGCGGCGGCGTGCAGCTGCTCGACTCTCACCTCCGGCGCCAGCTCGGCGACGTCGACATGCGTGAGCGTGACGGCGACGTCTGCGACGGGACGCGGCTCCTGCCGCCAGCCGGACTCATCCCGCATGAAACGGCTGCGCAACGCATCGTGATGGATGAGGAGCGACGCCAGTGCACGTTCGAGCCGGGCCGGCTTGATGTCCGGCGGGACCTGCAGCAGCGCGGATTGGTTGAAGTGATGGATGGGCCCTGATCGTTCGAAGAACCAGCGCTGAATCGGCGTCAACGGCGACGGCTGCAGCGGATCGTCGGCCTCGACCGAAGCCTGCGAGGCAGCTGCCGCCTGCGCCAGCGCCGCGACGGTCTGATGCTGAAAGATCTGCCGCGGCGTGATCGCAAGGCCAGCCGCGCGCGCCCGCGACACCAGCTGCATCGACTGAATGGAGTCGCCGCCGAGCTCGAAGAAGTTGTCGTGAATGCCGACCCGCTCCAGACCGAGCAGATCGGCGAACAGCCCGGCGATCACGGTCTCGACCGGATTGCGCGGCAGCTGGCCATCAAGCTCACGCCGCCACTCCGGCGCCGGCAGTGCATTGCGATCGAGCTTGCCGTTCGGCGTCAGCGGCAGAGAGTTGAGGGTGACGATTGCAGAAGGAACCATGTATTCTGGAAGACTCCGCTGCAGCTGCTGACGCAGCGCGTCGCTGTTGATGGCAGCGTCCGGCTGCGCCACCACATACGCCACCAACCGCTTGCCGCCGCCGTCCTCGCGCAGCACCACGGCCGCCTGCGCGATGCCGGCTTGCGAGAGCAGCGCCGCCTCGATCTCACCAAGCTCGATCCGGAAGCCGCGCAGCTTCACCTGATGGTCGAGCCGGCCGAGATAGTCCAGCACGCCATCCGCGCGCCATCGCGCGAGATCCCCGGTTCGGTACAGCCGCTCGCCCTTGGCAAACGGGCTCGGCACGAACCGCTCCGCCGTCAGCGACGGCCGATGCAGATAGCCCCGCGCAAGGCCGACGCCGCCGATGTACAGCTCGCCAGCCACGCCAACCGGAACAGGTTGAAGCTGCGCATCGAGCACATAAGTGCGGGTGTTCGGCAAGGCTCGCCCGATCGGCGGGCGCCGGTCGTCACCGCAACGATTCATCGTGGTGCAGACGCTCGACTCGGTCGGGCCATACGCGTTGAACACGCTGCGGCCCGCGAGCCATGGCCGCAGCAGCTCCACGGTGCAAGCCTCGCCGCCTGCGACCAGGATCTTCAAGTCCGGCAGCGTCGCGACCGGCAACGCCGCCAAGGCCGCCGGCGGCAACAGCACCGCCGTCACCCGCTGCCTCTGAAGCAGCTCGCGCAACGGCTCGCCCGGCATCAGATCGTGCTGGGCTGCCAGCACCAGGGCCGCGCCGACGCGCCAGCTCATCACCAGGTCCCACACCGCCGCATCGAAGCTGATCGAGGCGAACTGCAGGATGCGATCGCCGGCCGTGAGCGGCAGCTGATCGAGCTGCGCATCCGCCAGGTTCATGATGCCGCGATGCGACGTCATCACGCCCTTCGGCCGTCCGGTCGAGCCGGACGTGTAGATCACGTAGGCCAGATGATCGGCATCGCAGGACGTGAGCGGTGCCGTCTCCGGCTGGTCGGCAATCACCGCAGCGTCGGCATCAAGATGCACCACGACCGCTTCCGTCGCAGGCACGCGCTCGCGTACCGCAGCCTGCGTCACCAGCACGGTGACCTTGGCGTCGCCCAGCATGTAAGCCAGCCGCTCCGCCGGATAACGCGGGTCGAGCGGCAGATAGGCGCCGCCCGCCTTGAGGATGCCGAGCACGCCGATGACCATGTCGAGCGAGCGCTCAACGCAGAGACCGACGATCACGTCGGGCCTGACGCCAAGGCGCTGCAGGTGATGCGCGAGCTGGTTGGCCCGCCGCTCCAGTGCGCCATAGCTGAGCTCCTCGCCCTCCATCACCACGGCAAGCGCGGCCGGATCGCGTGCCGCGTGCTCGGCGAACAGCTCATGCAGGCAGCGGTCCTGCTCATAAGCGGCGCTGCGACCGCTCCACGCTTCCAGCTGCTTTCGCTCCTCCGTGCTCAGCAAGCTCAGCTCCGACAAACGCGCATCCGGCCGTGCCGCAATCTCCCGAAGCAGCCGCACGAAGTGATCCACAAGCCGGGCGATCGTCGCGACATCGAACAGATCCGTGGCATAGGTCAGTGTCGCCTGCAGCCCGTCCTCGACCTCGCTCATCGCAAGCTCAAGATCGAACTTCGCCGTCACCGCCTCCGCCTCGAACGGCTCCAATGTCAGCCCGGGCAGACCGCTCGACCGCTGCGGCATGTTCTGCAGCGCGAACACGACCTGGAAGACCGGCTCGCGGCTGAGGTCGCGGACCGGATGCAGCGCCTCCACCAGCTTCTCGAACGGCAGGTCCTGATGCGCAAAGGCATCCAGCGCGGTCACCTTCATCTGCCGCAGGACGTCGCGGAACGTCGGCGTTCCCGAGAGGTCGCAGCGCAAGGCCAGCATGTTGACGAAGAAGCCGATCAGCCGCTCGGTCTCGATCCGCGTCCGGCCTGCGACCGGCGTGCCCACCACCAAATCCTGCTGGCCGCTCCAGCGCGACAGCAGCACGTCGAAGGCCGCCAGCAGCACCATGAACAGCGTTGCGCCGTCCTGCCGCGCCAGTCGCGTCAGCGCTGCTGTGCAGCGCGGATCGACCGCGAACCAATGCACCGCGCCGCGGAAGCTCGGCATCGCCGGTCGCGGCCGGTCGGTTGCCAGCTCGATGCTGCCTGGCGCGCCGGCAAGCTGCACCGTCCAATATTCCAGCTGCCGCTGCAGCGCGGTCTCTTCCAGCCAGCGCCGCTGCCACACCGCGTAGTCGGCATATTGGATCGGCAGCTCCGGCAAGGGGGACGGCCGTCCGGCGCAGAACGCCGCATACAGCGTCTCGATCTCGCCGACCAGCACGCCCATCGACCAGCCATCCGACACGATGTGATGCATCGACAGCGCCAGCACATGCATGTCCGGCGACAGCTGCAGCAGCGCCACGCGCAGCAGCCTGTCCTCCGACAGATCGAACGGCTGTTGCATCAACGCGACCAGTCGCTGCCGCGCAGCGTCCTCGGTAGCGACCGTCTCCGGCGAGAGCACAACCGGCCAAGGCGGATCGATCAGTTGCACCGCGTTCTCGCCACGCCCCGCAAAGCGCGTGCGCAAACTCTCATGCAGCCGGACCACCTCGCTCAAGGCGGCCGACAGCGCGTCGACGTCCAGCTTTCCAGTCAGCCGTACCGCCGCAGAGACCGTGTAGCTGCTGACCGACAGCCCGAGCTGCTCCACAAACCACAACCGTTCCTGTGCATGCGACAGCGGCGCTTCTGTTTCGCCACGACGCGGGATCGCGGGCGGACCAGACTGGCGGCCCGCCGCGGCAGCTGCGAGCCGGCGTTGCAGCAGCTCTCGTCGTAACGTCGCAAGGTCGGTCATCCCAATGCTCCAGATCAGGCCACAGACGCCGCGCGCTGGATGCTGGTCTCATCCAGATCCTGCAGCGCCATTTCGATCTCCTCCGAGGACATCGCCTCGATCTCGCTCGCCAGTGCCTGCTCGACATGCTCGGCAAGGCCAGCAATGGTCGGGTCCATGAAGATCAGGCGGACCGGCAGTGCGATGCCGAGTGCAGCTCGCATGCGCTCCAGCAATTGCATGGCAAGCAATGAGTGGCCACCGAGCTCGAAGAAGTTGTCGTGAATGCCGACCTCCTCCAGGCCGAGCAGATCGGCGAACAGGCCAGCGATCACGGTCTCGACCGGATTGCGCGGCAGCTGGCCATCAAGCTCACGCCGCCGCTCCGGCGCCGGCAGTGCATTGCGATCGAGCTTGCCGTTCGGCGTCAGCGGCAGCGCCGCGAGCGGTACGATCGCCGAGGGCACCATGTAGTCCGGAAGACTCCGCTGCAGCTGCTGGCGCAGCGTATCGCTGTTGGGGACGGCGTCCGGCTGCGCCACCACATAGCCCACCAGCCGCTTGGCTCCGCCGTCCTCACGCAGCACCACCGCCGCCTGCGCGACGCCGGCTTGCGCCAACAGCGCCGCCTCGATCTCACCAAGCTCGATCCGGAAGCCGCGCAGCTTCACCTGATGGTCCAGCCGCCCGAGATAATCCAGCACGCCATCCGCGCGCCATCGCGCAAGGTCCCCAGTCCGGTACAGCCGCTCGCCCTTGGCAAACGGGCTCGGCACGAACCGCTCCGCCGTCAGCGACGGCCGATGCAGATAGCCCCGCGCAAGGCCGACGCCGCCGATGTAGATTTCGCCGGCCACACCAATTGGTACGGGGGCGAGCTGCGCGTCGAGCACGTAAGTGCGGGTGTTCGGCAGGGCACGGCCGATCGGCGGACGCCGCTCGTCACCGCACAGATGTACGGTCGTGCAGACGCTCGACTCCGTCGGACCATAGGCGTTAAACACGCTGCGGCCCGCGAGCCATGGCCGCAGCAGCTCCGCCGCGCAGGCCTCGCCGCCTGCGATCAGGATCTTCAAATCAGGCAAAGGCGTCACTGGCAACGCCGCCAAGGCCGCCGGCGGCAGCAGCACCGCCGTCACCCGCTGCCGCTCGAGCAGCTCACGCAATGGCTCGCCCGGCATCAGATCGTGCTGGGCCGCCAGCACCAGGGCCGCACCGACCCGCCAGCTCATCACCAGATCCCACACCGCCGCATCGAAGCTGATCGAGGCGAACTGCAGGATGCGATCGCCGGCCGTGAGCGGCAGCCGATCGAGCTGCGCATCCGCCAGGTTCATGATGCCGCGATGCGACGTCATCACGCCCTTCGGCCGTCCGGTCGAGCCGGACGTATAGATGACGTAAGCCAGATGATCGGCATCGCAGGACGTGAGCGGTGCCGTCTCCGGCTGGTCGGCAATCACCGCAGCGTCGGCATCAAGATGCACCACGACCGCTTCCGTCGCCGGCACGCGCTCGCGTACCGCAGCCTGCGTCACCAGCACGGTGACCTTGG
Organism: Bradyrhizobium sp. ORS 285; assembly: GCF_900176205.1. Lineage (NCBI taxonomy): Bacteria > Pseudomonadati > Pseudomonadota > Alphaproteobacteria > Hyphomicrobiales > Nitrobacteraceae > Bradyrhizobium > Bradyrhizobium sp. ORS 285. The sequence continues at coordinate 883,187 of NZ_LT859959.1, read as the reverse complement.
CATCCCCGAGCATATAGGCCAGCCGCTCCGGCGGATAACGCGGATCGAGCGGCAGATAGGCGCCGCCGGCCTTGAGGATGCCGAGCAGCCCGATCACCATCTCCAGCGAGCGCTCAACGCACAGTCCGACGATCACGTCGGGGCCGACGCCGAGCGTCCGCAGATGATGCGCCAGCTGGTTGGCCCGCCGCTCCAGCGCGCCATAGCTGAGCTCCTCGCCCTCCATCACCACGGCCAGCGCGGCCGGATCGCGCGTCACCTGCTCGGCGAACAGCTCATGCAGGCAACCGTCCTGCGTAGAGGCGATCGTGTTGCCGCTCCACGATTCGAGCTGCTGCCGCTCCTCGGTGCTCAGCAGGTTCAGCTTCGACAGCCGCGCATCCGGCCGTGCCGCGATCTCCTGAAGCAGCCGCACGAAGTGATCCGCAAGCCGCGCGATCGTCGCCGCATCGAACAGATCCGTGGCGTAGGTCAGCGTCGCCTGCAGTCCGTCCCCGACCTCGCTCATCGCCAGCTCAAGATCGAACTTCGCCGTCACCGCCTCCGCCTCGAACGGCTCCAATGTCAGCCCGGGCAGACCGCTCGCGCGCTGCGGCATGTTCTGCAGCGCGAACACGACCTGGAACACCGGCTCACGGCTGAGATCGCGGACCGGATGCAGCGCCTCTACCAGCTTCTCGAACGGCAGGTCCTGATGCGCATAGGCATCCAGCGCGGTCGCCTTGATCTGCCGCAACACGTCGCGGAATGTCCGCGCCCCCGACAGGTCGCAGCGCAAGGCCAGCATGTTGACGAAGAAGCCGATCAGCCGCTCGGTCTCGATCCGTGTCCGGCCTGCGACCGGCGTGCCCACCACGACATCATTCTGTCCGCTCCAGCGCGACAGCAGCACGTCGAAGGCCGCCAGCAGCACCATGAACAGCGTCGCGCCGTCCTGCCGCGCCAGTCGCGTCAGCGCCGCCGTGCAGGCCTGATCGACCGTGAGCCGGTGCACCGCGCCGCGGAAGCTCGGCACCGCCGGCCGCGGCCGGTCGGTCGCCAGCTCGATGCTGCCTGGCGCGCCGGCAAGCTGCACCGTCCAATATTCCAGCTGCCGCTGCAGCGCGGTCTCTTCCAGCCAGCGCCGCTGCCACACTGCGTAGTCGGCATATTGGATCGGCAGCTCCGGCAAGGGGGACGGCCGTCCGGCGCAGAACGCCGCATACAGCGTCTCGATCTCGCCGACCAGCACGCCCATCGACCAGCCATCCGACACGATGTGATGTATCGACAGCGCCAGCACATGCATGTCCGGCGACAGCTGCAGCAGCGCCACGCGCAGCAGCCGGTCCTGCGCAAGATCGAACGGCTGTTGCATCAACGCGACCAGCCGCTGTCGCGCAGCGTCCTCGGTCGCGACTGCCTCCGGCGAGAGCACAACCGGCCAAGGCGGATCGATCAGTTGCACCGCGCTGTCGCCTCGCCCCGCAAACCGCGTGCGCAGGCTCTCATGCCGCCGGACCACCTCGCTCAAGGCCGCCGACAGCGCATCGACGTCCAGCTTCCCAGTCAGCCGCACCGCTGCGGAGACATTGTAACCGCCGTTCGAAAGCCCGAGCTGCTCCACAAACCACAACCGTTCCTGGCCATGCGACAACGGCAGCGGCTGCTGTCTTGAAGCCGGCAGCAACGGAGATACCTTGATCTCCGTCGACGAGTTCAAGCGGGCGGCCAAGCCTGCGACCGTCGAGGCTTCGAACAGAGCTCGCAAGGCGAGCTGGACATTCAGCTCCTGCTGAGCTCGCGCGACGACCTGCGTCGCGAGCAAGGAATGGCCTCCGATCGCGAAAAAATCATCGTGGATGCCGACCCGATCCAGGCCGAGCACGTCGGCAAAGATGGACGCCAGAATCGTTTCGGTCTGGCCGCGTGGCGCCGCATAGCCGCTGGTCGAAGCGAGCTCCGGCGCCGGCAACGCGTTGCGATCGAGCTTGCCGTTCGGCGTCAGCGGCAGCACCGCGAGCGTCACGATCGCAGAGGGCACCATGTAGTCCGGCAAGTTCTGTTGCAACTCCTGGCGGATCACGTCCGCATCGAGCGCCGCGTCGTCACGTGCCACGACATAGGCGACCAATCGGCGATCCCCGCCCTCCCCGCGCACGACGACCGCCGCCTGCTCCACGTCCGACACGGCCAGCAACGCCGACTCGATCTCCCCGAGCTCGATGCGGAAGCCGCGGATCTTGACCTGATGATCGATCCGGCCGAGATAATCGAGCGCGCCGACTGCGCTCCAGCGCGCAAGATCTCCGGTGCGATAGAGCCTCTCACCCTGCCCGAACGGGCTCGGCACGAACCGCTCCGCCGTCAGACCAGGACGATGCAGATAGCCTCGCGCGAGACCTGCGCCGCCGATGTACAGCTCACCGGCGACGCCAATCGGCACCGGCTCCATGCGCGGATCGAGCACGTAGGCCTGCAGATCAGGAATGGTCCGTCCGATCGCGCTTGCGGCGGCACCGATGTCGGCCTGACGCACCGGCCGCCAGGTCACATGCACCGTCGTCTCGGTGATCCCATACATGTTGATCAGCTGCGGGGTGACGTCGCCATGACGCTCGAACCACGGCGCCAGCTCGGCGAAGTTCAAGGCTTCGCCGCCGAAGATCACGGTGCGCAGCGCCAACGGCCGGGGCCTCTCGCGATCCGCACGGATCAATCCGGCAAAGGCCGAGGGCGTCTGGTTCAGCACGGTCACGCCTTCGCGCGATAGTAGCGCATGAAAATCATCCGGCGAGCGGCTGATCCAGTAGGGAACCACGACCAACCGGCCGCCCCTGAGCAGCGGGCCCCAGAGCTCCCACACCGAGAAGTCGAAGGCGAGCGAGTGAAACAGCGTCCAGACATCCTGCGCGCCGAAGCCGAACCAGGCATCGGTCGCCGAGAACAGCCTGACCACGCTGGCGTGGCTGATCAGCGTTCCCTTCGGCCGTCCGGTCGAGCCCGACGTGTAGATCACATAGGCCAGATTGTCCGGATCGCAGGTGATCACCGGCGCCGTGTCGGGCTAATCTGCGATCACCTGACCATCTGCTTCGAAGCGCACAATGACAGCGACCGTCGGCGGGATCCCCTCTATCAGGGCATCCTGCGCCAGCAGCACGCGCGCGCCCGCATCGTTCAGCATGCCGGCCAGCCGCTCCGGCGGATGGCTCGGGTCGAGCGGCAGGTAGGCGCCGCCCGCCTTGAGGATGCCGAGCACACCCACCACCATCTCTATCGAGCGCTCGACGTACAGCCCGACGACCACGTCCGGGCCGACGCCGAGCCCGCGCAGATGATGCGCCAGCCGGTTGGCGCGCTTGTCCAGCGCCGCGTAGCTCATCACCTGCTCGTCGCAGCTGACTGCCACCACCTCCGGCGTGCGTTCGGCCTGCAAGGCGAACAGCTCGTGCAGGCAGCTCTGTGGGCGATACGTGGCCTTATCGCTTGCGGGAGCTATCAGCTCACGCTGCTCCTCGACGCCCAGCAGCGAGATCGAACCGAGTTGCCGCGCTGGATCTGCGATGATCTCGCCGAGCAGATGGCCGAGATGAGCGATCATCCGCTCCATCGCGGCTGCCGCGAACCGTTCGGCATCATAGATGAGCTTGACCGCAACAGATCCTTCGATGACGATCTGCAGCGTCAACGGATAGCTGGTGCGTTCCGTCGTTTGGACGTCGCTGATCCGGAGTTTCCGCGCGACGTCCGCGCCCGCCAACATGTCCACCGGATAGTTCTCGTAGGCGACGATGCTTTCGAACAGAGCGGTCCCCTCAGCCAGCTCGCTCCAGCGCTGCACCAGCGGCAACGGACTATATTGATACTCCGTCAGCTCGCTCTGCCGCGTCTGGATCTCGCCCAGCCAATCCAGCACTGTCACAGCATGAGGCAATCCGACTCGCAACGGCAAGGTATTCACGAACAGCCCGACCGCCCGCTCGACCTCGGCCAGCTCTGCCGGGCGGCCCGACAGGGTAACACCGAACACCACGTCCTCGGAGCCGCTGTAGCGGCCTAGCAAGAGCGCCCAGGCACCTTGCACCAGCGTATTGAGTGTCAGTCTGTGCTCTCGTGCGAAGTTTTCGAGCGCAGAGAACTCAACCTTCAGGCCGCGATGAAGCGCGGCGTAACGCTCACCCCTGACATGGTCCCGGGAAGGCCCAGGAAGGGTCAAAGAGGCCGGCGTATCGAACCCGGCCAAGCGGCTACGCCAATACGCTTCCGCCCTGGTCATGTCCTGCCGCTGCAGCCAGCCGATATAATCCTTGAACGGCCGCACCTGAGACAGGACCGGCGCTTCGCGCCGGCTCAGCGCAGAATAGGCTGCAAACACCTCGCCGAGCAGCAGCGGCAGCGACCAGCCGTCGAGCACGATGTGGTGCACGTTCCACAATAGCCGGTGATCGTCATCCCCTAGCCGGATCAGGTTGAGTCGCATCAACGGCGGCTGTACGAAGTCGAAGCCCCGGTTGCGTTCGGATCGCTGCAGCTTGGCAAAGCGTCCGTCCTGCTCCATCGCCGGCAGATGCTGCCAGTCCTCAAAAGTGAAGGGCAAGGCCGCGTCGCGCAGCACCACCTGCAGCGGCACGTCGAGATCGTGGCCGACGAACGCCGTGCGCAGCACGGCATGCCGCGCCACCACCAGCCGCCACGCCTGCTCGAAGGCGTCGCGATCGAGCGTACCCCGCAGCCGGCAAGCCAGTGAGATCACGTAGACCGCGGCATCCGGCTCGTACAGACTGTGGAACAACAATCCTCGCTGCAGCGGCGATAGCGGGTAGATGTCGGCCACACGCCGCGCCCCACCCACCGATGCGATCACGCGCTCGAGCGCCTCCTGACCAACCCGGTTCTTGTTACGATTTGCTTCCATGTTCATGGTCGATTCCGATCTCAGAGGCTCAGGCTGTTCTGCAGCAGCGGGAAATCAGACAGCGTGAAACCGCCTTCACTCGTGCCGCAATGCGCGATCATTTGACGGAGCTCGACGACAAACTTTTCCGCCAAGATCTCGACGGTGGACGCGTCGTGACATGCGGGACTGTAGGCCCATTGCGTCTGCAAGCACCCGTCGCTGACATGGACGGAGACGTCGATCAGATGCGCCCGGCAGTTGGATGGATGTTGGTCGCGGCCGACGTCTTCCGTGGCAAATCCGAAGCTTTGTCCGCCAGCCGCGCCGTCGAGCTGGCCGAGATAGTTGAAGCTGACCTCGACGTCAGGCGAAGGCGCATCCGCTCCCGTGAGATAGCGCAGCACGCCGTAGCCGACGCCGCGCTGTGGCACTGCGCGCAGTTGTTCCTTCACCCGCTTCAGCGCCGTGCCGGGATCGCTCGTCCCGTCGACATCCAGCAGCACCGGGAACAGGCTGGTGAACCAGCCGACCGTCCGCGATACGTCGACATCGTCGAACAGCTCCTCGCGGCCGTGGCCTTCCAGCCCGACCAGCAGCCGCGGCGCGCCGGTCAGATCGGCAAACGCCTGCACCAGCGCCGTCAGCAGCACGTCGTTGATCTGGGTGTGGTAGACCTCCGGCACCTCCTGCAGCAGCACCTGCGTCTCCGCTGCGTCGAGTGCGACTTTGACCAGTTGCACGTCGGCCGCGATGTTTGCACCATCGGCATGATCGCGCGGCAGCCGAGGTGCGGTGTGCCAGGGCTGGTTCTGCCAGTAGCTCAGCTCACTGGTTGCCGCATCGGATCGCGCATGCGCCACCAGCCGCTCCGCCCAGTGCCGGAACGATGTCGTCTTCGCCGGCAGCCGGATCGGCTCGCCACGCTGCAAGGCCGACAGTGCCGTGCCAAGATCCTCCAGCAGGATCCGCCAGGACACGCCGTCCACCACCAGATGATGCGCGATCAGCAGCAGGCGTTGATGGCCTTCGCCGAGATCGAACAACGCCGCCCGCAGCACCGGGCCCTGCGCCAAATCGAGGCTCGCTTGCAGCCGCTCCGCATGCCGCCGCAGCGCCGGTCCCTGCACGGCGTCATCGAGGCCCGACAGGTCGATCGCCTCGAACAGCGTGGCGGAGCGGAGCGCGGATGCGCCTGCGTCATGGGCTTGCTGCCAGCCATTGTCTCCACGCACGAACCGCAGCCGTAGCGCATCGTGCTGGTGCAACAGTGCGTCCAACGCCGACATCACCAGGTCCGGCGTCAGCGCGCTGACGTCGAGTAGCACTGCTTGATTGAAGTGGTCGGGCACCGCCCGATCCTGGGCGAAGAACCAGTGCTGGATCGGCGTCAGCGGCACCGCGCCTGACACCAGCCCCTGCTCGGCCACCGCCGTCGTCGCTTCGCCGGCCACCGCCGCCAGCGCAGCGATGGTCTGCTGCTCGAACACCTGCCGTGCCGTCAGCGACAAGCCCGCCTGCCGCGCGCGCGCCACCACCTGGATCGACTGGATCGAGTCGCCGCCGAGTGCGAAGAAGTTGTCGGTGACGCTGACCTGCTCGCGCTTGAGCACGTCGCGCCAGATCGCGGCGAGCGTCGCTTCGGTGGCGTTGCGGGGGGCGATCATCGTCTCAGCGGTGCCCTGCCACTCCGGCGCCGGCAGCGCGTTGCGGTCGAGCTTGCCGTTCGGGGTCAGCGGCAGCGATGCGAGGAGCACGATCGCCGAGGGCACCATGTAGTCCGGCAGGCTCCGCTGCAGCTGCTGGCGCAGCGTGTCGATATTGATGGTGGTCTCCGGCTGCGCCACGACATAGCCGACCAGCCGCTTGGCTCCGCCATCCTCGCGCAGCACCACCGCCGCCTGCGCGACGCCGGCTTGCGCCAGCAGCGCCGCCTCGATCTCGCCGAGCTCGATCCGGAAGCCGCGCAGCTTCACCTGATGGTCGAGCCGGCCAAGATAGTCCAGCACGCCGTCGGCGCGCCAGCGCGCGAGGTCGCCCGTGCGATACAGCCGCTCGCCGCTGGCGAACGGACTCGGCACGAACCGCTCCGCCGTCAGCGACGGTCGATGCAGATAGCCGCGCGCAAGACCGACGCCGCCGATGTAGAGCTCGCCGGCAACACCAACCGGCACGGGCTCGAGCTGCGCATCGAGCACGTAGAGCTGGATGTTGCTGATCGGTTGCCCGATCGGCACCTGGCTGGCGTCCGGCTCGATCCGGCACGGCCAGAAGCTGACGTCGACCGCCGCCTCCGTCGGGCCGTACAGATTGTGCAGCCGGCATGGCAAGGCGCTCAGGAACCGATTCTGCGTCTCCACCGGCAGCGCCTCGCCGCTGCAGATCACGTCACGCAGGCTGCCGCAGCGATCGAGATCGGCCGCCTCCAGGAACGCCTGCAGCATCGACGGCACGAAGTGCATCACCGTCACGCCTTGACGCTCGATCAGCTCGGACAGATAGGCCGGGTCCTGATGGCCACCAGGACGGGCGATCACCAGCTCGGCGCCTTCGGTCAGCGGCCAGAAGAACTCCCACACCGAGACGTCGAAGCCGAACGGCGTCTTCTGCAACACGACGTCGTCAGGCGTCAGCCGGTAGGCGTCCTGCATCCAGGCGATGCGGTTGACGATGCCGCGATGGCTGTTCATCACCCCCTTCGGCCGGCCCGTCGAGCCCGACGTGTAGATCACGTAAGCGAGGTTGTCCGGATCGCAGGACGTAGCCGGCGCCGTCTCGGCCTGCTTTGCTATCGCCGCCGCATCCGCCGCGAAGCGCACCACGACCGCGTCATTTGCCGGCAGCCGCTCGACAAGCGCATCCTGCACCAGCAGCACCTTGGCCCCGGCGTCCTCCAGCATATAGGCCAGCCGCTCCGGCGGCAGCCCCGGGTCGAGCGGCAGATAGGCGCCGCCGGCCTTGAGGATGCCGAGCAGTCCGATCACCATCTCCAGCGAGCGCTCGGCGCAGAGGCCCACGACCACGTCGGGACCGACGCCCAGATTATGCAGATGGTGGGCCAGCTGGTTGGCGCGCCGCTCCAGCGCGGCATAGCTGAGTGTCTGGTCCTCGAAGCGCAGCGCCACCGCGTCCGGCATCTGCCTGGCCTGCGCCGCGATCTGCTCATGCAGCAGCGCTTGCGGATAGCTCGCTGCCGTCGCATTGAAGCCGCGCACCACCTCCTGGCGCTCGTCGTCGCTCAGCAGCGGGATTGCAGAGATGGGACGCGCCGGATCGGCGACGATCTCGCCGAGCAGGCGCACCAGATGCGCCACAATTTGCCCGGCCGCGTTGGCGGCGAACCGTGTCGTATCCGCGATCAGGCGGAACGACAACGTCGTCCCTACCGTCACCTGCAAGGTCAGCGGATAATTGGTCCGCTCCAGCGGCTGGACCTCGCTGATCCGCAGCTGCTGCTGGCCGCTGACCGCCGTCATCTCCACCGGATAGTTCTCGAATGCCACGATGCTCTCGAACAGCGCCGTGCCTTCACTGATCTCGCTCCAGCGCTGCACATCGGCGAGCGACGTATATTGATGATCCGTGAGCTCGCTCTGCCGGTCCTGGATCTCGGCCAGCCAGTCCAGCACCGTCGCCTGCCCCGGCAGCTCGACCCGCAGCGGCAGCGTGTTGATGAACAGCCCGACGGTGCGCTCGACGCCGGCGAGCTCGGCCGGACGGCCCGAGACGGTGACGCCGAACACCACGTCGTCGGAGCGGCCGTAACGCCCGAGCAGCAGCGCCCAGGCCCCCTGCACCAGCGTGTTGACGGTCAGCCGATGTTGCCGGGCAAAGCGGTCGAGATCGGCGAGCGCGAGCTCGCCGTGCAGTTCGGCATGACGCTCGGCTGTGTCACCGGCGTCGGCACTTGGACGTGATGCCGGACGGGCGAGCCCGAACGAGGATGGCGTGTCGAACCCGCCGAGGCGCCGGCGCCAATAGGCTTCCGCTCGGACCATGTCCTGGCGCTGCAGCCAGCCGATATAGTCCTTGAACGGCCGGGCCTCGGACAGCACCGGCGTCTCGCGCCGGCTCAAGGCCTGATAGGCCGCGAACACCTCGTCGAGCAGCAGCGGCAGCGACCAGCCATCCAGCACGATGTGATGCACGTTCCACAACAGCCGGTGATCGTCGTCACCGATCCGAACCAACCACAGCCGCATCAACGGCGGTTGCGCGAAGTCGAAGCTTCGGCTGCGCTCGGTCCGTTGCAGCTCGGCGAAGCGCGCGGCCTGCTCAGTTGGCGAGAGATGCCGCCAGTCCTCGGGAACGAACGGCAGCTCAACCTGGCGCAGCACCATTTGCTGCGGCCTGTCGAGCTCATGGCCGACGAAGGCGGTGCGCAGCACCGCATGCCGCGCCACGACCAGCCGCCACGCTTGTTCGAACGCGGCCGCGTCGAGCGTCCCCTGCAGCCGGCACGCCAGCGAGATCACATAGACTGCCGCATCCGGCTCATACAGGCTATGGAACAGCAGCCCCCGCTGCAGCGGCGACAGCGGATAGAGGTCGGCGACCGCCCTCGCACCGCCGACCGAGGCGACGACGCGGTCGAGTGTCTCCTGGTCGAGCTGCGCCAGCGGCACGTCCGACGGCGTCAGCCCGCCGGCGCTGGTCCGGCAATGCGCGATCAGCTCGCGCAGCGCCGCCACATGGCGCTGCGCTATCCGCTCGATTGTGGCGGCCTCGAACAGCGCGCCGCCATAGAACCAGCGCAGCTCCAGGCCGTCCTTGCCGACATGAGCGGAGACGTCGATCAGATGTGCGCGGCGGTTGGAGGCATGCTGGTCGCGGCCGACGTCTTCAGTAGCAAAGCCGAAGCTTTGTCCGCCGGCGGCGCCGTCGAGCTGGCCGAGATAGTTGAAGCTGACCTCGACATCAGGCGCTCGCATCTCAGCATGACCGAGATAGCGCAGCACGCCATAGCCGACGCCGCGCTGTGGCACTGCGCGCAGTTGTTCCTTCACCCGCTTCAGCGCCGTGCCGGGATCGCTCGTCCCGTCGACATCCAGCAGCACCGGGAACAGGCTGGTGAACCAGCCGACCGTCCGCGATACGTCGACATCGTCGAACAGCTCCTCGCGGCCGTGGCCTTCCAGCCCGACCAGCAGCCGCGGCGCGCCGGTCAGATCGGCAAACGCCTGCACCAGCGCCGTCAGCAGCACGTCGTTGATCTGGGTGTGGTAGACCTCCGGCACCTCCTGCAGCAGCACCTGCGTCTCCGCTGCGTCGAGTGCGACTTTGACCAGTTGCACGTCGGCCGCGATGTTTGCACCATCGGCATGATCGCGCGGCAGCCGAGGTGCGGTGTGCCAGGGCTGGTTCTGCCAGTAGCTCAGCTCACTGGTTGCCGCATCGGATCGCGCATGCGCCACCAGCCGCTCCGCCCAGTGCCGGAACGATGTCGTCTTCGCCGGCAGCCGGATCGGCTCGCCACGCTGCAAGGCCGACAGTGCCGTGCCAAGATCCTCCAGCAGGATCCGCCAGGACACGCCGTCCACCACCAGATGATGCGCGATCAGCAGCAGGCGTTGACGGCCTTCGCCGAGATCAAACAGCGCCGCCCGCAGCACCGGGCCTTGCGCCAGGTCGAGGCTCGCTTGCAGCCGCTCCGCATGCCGCCGCAACGCGGGGGCCTGGACGGGTTCATCGAGGCCCGACAGATCGATCGCTTCGAACAGTGTCGCCGATTCTAGCGCGGCTGCGCCTGCATCATGGGCTTGCTGCCAGCCATTGTCTCCACGGCTGAACCGCAGCCGTAGCGCATCGTGCTGGTGCAACAGTGCGTCCAACGCCGACATCACCAGGTCCGGCGTCAGCGCGCTGACGTCGAGCAGAACTGCCTGGTTGAAGTGATCCGGCACAGCCAGGTCCTGGGCGAAGAACCAGTGCTGGATCGGCGTCGGCGGCACTACGCCCGACACCAACCCCTGCTCGGCCACCGCCGTCGTCGCTTCGCCGGCAACCGCCGCCAGCGCAGCGATGGTCTGCTGCTCGAACACCTGACGTGCCGTCAGCGCCAAGCCCGCCTGCCAGGCACGCGCCACCACCTGGATCGACTGGATCGAGTCGCCGCCAAGCGCGAAGAAGTTGTCGGTGACGCTGACCTGCTCGCGCTTGAGCACGTCGCGCCAGATCGCGGCGAGCGTGGCCTCGGTGGCGTTGCGCGGTGCGACCATTGTCTCGGCTGCGCCCTGCCATTCCGGCGCCGGCAACGCGTTGCGGTCGAGCTTGCCGTTCGGCGTCAGCGGCAGCGCTCCGAGCGGCACGATCGCTGAGGGCACCATGTAGTCCGGCAGGCTCCGCTGCAGCTGCTGGCGCAGGTTGTCGCTGTTGACGGCAGCGTTCGGCTGGGCCACCACATAGGCCACCAGCCGCTTGGCTCCGCCGTCCTCACGCAGCACCACTGCCGCCTGCGCGACGCCGGCTTGCGCCAGCAGCGCCGCCTCGATCTCGCCGAGCTCGATCCGGAAGCCGCGTAGCTTCACCTGATGGTCGAGACGGCCGAGATAGTCCAACACGCCATCCGCGCGCCATCGCGCGAGGTCGCCCGTGCGATACAGCCGCTCACCGCCGGCGAACGGGCTCGGCACGAATCGCTCCGCCGTCAGTGACGGCCGATGCAGATAGCCGCGCGCCAGACCGACGCCGCCGATATACAGCTCGCCGGCAACACCAACCGGCACCGGCTGAAGCTGCGCATCGAGCACGTAAGTGCGCGTGTTCGGCAGCGCGCGCCCGATCGGCGGACGTCGCTCGTCGCCGCACCGATGCATCGTCGTGCAGACGCTCGACTCGGTCGGGCCATACGCGTTGAACACGGCCCGGCCCGCGAGCCATGGCCGCAACAGCTCCGCCGTGCAGGCCTCGCCGCCCGCGATCAGGATCTTCAAATCCGGCAAAGGCGTCACTGGCAACGCGGCCAACGCCGCCGGCGGCAGCAGCACTGTCGTCACCCGCTGCCGCTCGAGCAGCTCACGCAATGGCTCGCCCGGCATCAGATCGTGCTGATCTGCCAGCACCAGGGCCGCGCCGACCCGCCAGCTCATCACCAGGTCCCACACCGCCGCATCGAAGCTGATTGAGGCGAACTGCAGGATGCGATCGCCGGCCGTGAGCGGCAGCTGATCGAGCTGCGCATCCGCCAGGTTCATGATGCCGCGATGCGACGTCATCACCCCCTTCGGCCGTCCGGTCGAGCCGGAGGTATAGATCACGTAGGCCAGGTGATCGGGATCGCAGGACGTGAGCGGCGCCGTCTCCGGATGCCGGGCAATGGCCGCAGCGTCGGCATCGAGCTGCACCACGACCGCTTCCGTCGCCGGCACGCGCTCGCGTACCGCAGCCTGCGTCACCAGCACGGTGACCTCAGCATCCCCGAGCATATAGGCCAGCCGCTCCGGCGGATAACGCGGATCGAGCGGCAGATAGGCGCCGCCGGCCTTCAGGATGCCGAGCACGCCGATGACCATGTCGAGCGAACGCTCAACGCAGAGACCTACGATCACGTCGGGGCCGACGCCGAGCCGCTGCAGGTGATGCGCCAGCTGATTGGCCCGCCGCTCCAGTGCACCATAGCTGAGCTCCTCGCCCTCCATCACCACGGCAAGCGCGGCCGGATCGCGTGCCGCGTGCTCGGCGAACAGCTCATGCAGGCAACGGTCCTGCGCATAGGCGGCGCTGCTGCCGCTCCACGATTCGAGCTGCTGCCGCTCCTCGGAGCTCAAGAAACTGAACTCGGACAAACGCGCATCCGGCCGTGCCGCGATCTCCTGGAGCAGTCGCACGAACTGATCCGCGAACCGCGCGATCGTCGTGGCATCGAACAGATCTGTGGCGTATTCCAGCGCGCACTCAATTCCGCCCGCTGTCTCGCGGACGAAGAGCGTCAGATCGAACTTCGTCGTCGGATGCTGATCCGCGGCCACCGTGGAGACCGTCAGCCCCGCGATCTCCAGCCCATCGAATGGAATGTTCTCGAAGGACATGCAGGCCTGGAACAGCGGTTGCCGCGACAAATCCCGCTCCGGCTGCAGCGCATCCACCAGCTTCTCGAACGGCAGATCCTGATGCGCATAGGCATCCAACGCCGTCGCCTTGATATCGGCCAGGTAGTCGCGAAACGCCGGATCACCCACGAGGTCGCAACGCATGACCAGCATGTTGACGAACATCCCGATCAGGTCTTCCAGCTCGGGCCGCGAGCGTCCGTTGACCGGCGAGCCGATCAGAATGTCGCGTTGATCGCTGTAGCGGGACAGCAGCGTCGAGAACGCGGCGAGGAAAACCATATAGAGACTCGCGCTCTCCCGACGCGCCAAGTCCCGCAGCTGGTCGGACAGCTTGGCCGGCATCGCGAAGCGCAACGTCGCGCCGGCAAAGGATTGCACCGCCGGACGTGGACGGTCCGTCGGCAATGCCAGCGTCGTTGTTGCGCCGGCGAGGCGGCGACGCCAATGGTCGAGCTGATACTCGCCGACGTCGCCATCGAGCCACTGCCGTTGCCAGATCGCGTAGTCGGCATATTGGACGGGAAGTGGCGCGAGCGCCGATTGCGCTGCCCCACACTGGCCGCCATAGAGATGTCCGAGTTCGCGAAACAGCACGCCGACCGACCAGCCATCAGCGACGATGTGATGAAGGTTGATCAGCAGCAGATGCTCTTCGTTGCCAACACGGACGATCGTCGTGCGCATCAGCGGACCAGCCTGCAGATCGAACGTCGCGTTCGCATGGTCGCTGATCAGACGGTGGATGCCGTCCCAGTCGCCAGTGTCACGGGCCGAAAGGTCGATGACCTCACACTGAAGCTGGTCGCCCGGCCCGATGATCTGCACACCATGACCATCCACAACGCAGAAGCGGGTTCGCAGGACCTCATGACGACGGACGATCTCATGCAGGCTCGCGATCAACGCCTCGACATCGAGTCTGCCCTGCAGCCGAAGCGCCCCGGCCATGTTGTAGGCGGCGCCGACGAGCCCGACCTGATCGAGAAACCACATCGGCTCCTGCGCATAGGACAACGGAATCGATGACGCCCGCGGCGCCGCGATCACCGGCGGCGCGGCGATGTCGGCCTCGTCGCGCTGTGCCTGCTCCACGGCGGCCGCGAGCATCCTGATCGAGGGCGCCTCGAACACGCGACGCAGCGGCAGGTTCACGTTGAACGCGGCGTTCACGCGTCCGAGCAGCCGCGACGCCACCAGCGAGTGACCGCCGGAGCCGAAGAAATCATCGTCGATACCCGGCATTGTCACGCCGAGAACATCGGACCAGATCACTGCCAGCATCTGCTGGATCACGGTGGCCGGCGCCGCCTGCCTGCGGCTTGGCGTCTCCTCGGGATCGGGCAGCCTCGCGCGATCGACCTTGCCATTCGACGTCAATGGCAGGCTGTCCAGGATGACCAGCTGCGCCGGGACCATGTAGTCGGGCAGTGACTGCTTCAGCTGCTGTCGAAGCGCGTCGGGCGAAGGCTCAGCGTCTGGTGCGGCCACGACGTAGGCGATGAGCTGCGCACCGCTCACGCCCTCGCGGACCAGCACCACCGCCTGCCCGACCTCAGGCGACTGGCGCAGCACGGCTTCGATCTCCTGCAACTCGATGCGGAAGCCGCGGATCTTGACCTGCCCGTCGCGCCTGCTGAGATATTCGATGTTGCCGTCGGCCAACCGCCTGACGATGTCGCCGGTAGCATAGAGACGGCTGCCGGGACGTCCGAATGGATCGAAAATGAATTTGTCCGCGGTCAGCGCGGGCCGTCGGCAATAGCCGTGCGCGAGACCATCACCGCCGACATAGAGCTCGCCGGGAACATTGATGGGCACCGGCTGCAACCGGTCGTCGAGCACGTGACAGCTGCCATTGGCGAGCGGTCCGCCGATCGGAACAGTGCGCGCGTCGGGCGCGACATGACCGACCTCCATCCAGGTGCTGAACGTCGTTGCCTCGGTCGGACCATAGACGTGCAGCAGGCGTTGCGGCGCGCCATTGGCCAGCACGCTAGCGACCGCCTGCGGATCGCACGCCTCGCCGCCGAACAGAGCCACGCGCAGCGGCGCGAACATCTCCGGGACATCCTGCGCCAACCGGTTGAACAGCGCGGTGGTGGCGAAGAAGCAGCTGATGCCGTGGCTGCGCACCGAAGCGGCCAAGCGGTCCGAGTCCAGAGCGGTCTCGCGGTCGATGATCACGAGCGCGGCGCCGTTCAGGAGCGCGGCCCACAGCTCGAACGTCGCCGCATCGAAGGACGGGCTCGCGAGATGAGTGATGCGGTCATCCTCAGAGAGCTCGATATAGTCCGTTCCCAGCACGAGGCGGGAGATGCCGCGATGAGGCACGGCGATGCCCTTGGGCACCCCCGTCGAGCCGGATGTGAACATGATATAGGCGACGGTCTCACCACCAGCCGATCGGCACTGAAATGTCTCGACCGGCTCAACCTCCTCGGCACGCAGCAACGGCAAGCCCGGCAGCGCCGCGCCGCCGCGGCCCATCACGACGGCCGCCAGGTCGGCATCCCCCGCCATGAAGGCGAGCCGCTCCTCCGGATAACCGGGATCGAGCGGCACGTAGCAGGCGCCGGCCTTGATGATTCCCAGCATGCCGGCGATCAGACCCGCCGATCGCTCCCCCGAGAGCCCGACGCTCGCGCCGGGCTTGACGCCCTGCGCCGCCAGTGCGGCTGCAATGCCGTTGCTCCAGCGATCGAGCTCGGCGTAGCTGACGCTGCGCGCATCGTCGACGATGGCGACGGCCTGCAGCCGGCGCGCGGCTTGAGCCGCGAACAATTGGTCGAGCGATGCATCTCGCGGGAACGGCCGCGCGGTCCGGTTCATGCCGAAGATGATCTCGAGCCGCTCGGCATCCCGCATCAGGGGAAGGTCAGCCAGCCGCGCATGCGGATCCGCAGCGATCGCTTCCAGCAAATGCTGAAAATGAGTTGCGAAGCGCGCGATCGTATCGGGATCGAACAGCTCGGCAGCATACTCGATCGAGGCAGTGAGTCCGGCCGTCTTCTCGTAGACATGCAGCGTCAGATCGAACTTCGTCTCGAGCGACCGCGCGGGCATCGGCGTGAGCCGCAGGCCGGGAAGCACGAGCTCCTCGAACGGCTCCTGCTGAAGCGCGAACATCACCTGGACCAGCGGATGCCTGACGAGATCCCGATCCGGCTGGAGCGCCTCGACCAGCCGCTCGAACGGCAAATCCTGATGCGCATGGGCGTCGAGCACCGTGTCCTTGACCTGCGCCAGCAGATCGACGAAGCGCTGGTTTCCCGAGCAATCAGCGCGGAGAACGAGAATGTTGGCGAAGAAGCCGATCAGGTCGTGCAGCTCATGCCGGCGGCGGCCAGCGACCGGCGATCCCACCACCACATCGCTCTGGCCGCTATAGCGCGACAACAGCAGCTGAAACGCCGCGAGCAGGACCATGAACAACGTCGCGGACTCGCTGCGGGCGAGCGCCCGCAGCTGCGACGTGGCTTTCTCCGACAGGCTGAACGCATAGGTCTCGCCGGTCGAGGCCGTGGCCGCGGAACGGGACCGGCTGATCGGAAGCTCGAGTTGCGGTGGCGCGCCGGAGAGGCGCTGCCTCCAATATTGCAGCTGACGTTCGAGAACCTCGCCCGCCAGCCAGCCGCGCTGCCACAGCGCATAATCGGCATATTGCACGGGCAAAGGATCGAGCGGAGCGCGCTCGCCAGAACAGAACGCGCGGTAGATGGCGGTGATTTCGCCGATCAGCACTTCGATCGACCACGCGTCGGAGACGATGTGGTGCATGGCGAGCAGCAGCACGTGCTCGCGGGCTGAGAGTCGAAGCAGCCGCATGCGCAAGGGAGAGCCCGCCTGGAGATCGAACGGCTGTGTGGCATGGAGGATAGATTCTCGGTCGACCTCTGCCGCCTGCTCATCCTCGTCGAGAGCCGACAGATCTATCAGCTCCAGACGGCATGACGAATTGGACTCCACGATCTGCCTGGGTTGTCCTGCGACATTGTCAAAGCGCGTCCGCAGGACTTCATGCCGATCGACGATGGCTTCGAAGGTCTTCCGCAACGCCTCCTCATTGAGATCACCGTCCATTCGGATCGCCACGGCGACATGGTAGGAGGAGCTGGCGAGGCCGAGCTGTTCGAGAAACCAGAGACGCTCCTGGGCAAAGGACAGCGGCAGGTCGCCGCTGCGCGTGACCTCGATCGGCGGCAGCGTGTCGCCCGCCGCGCTTGCCTCCTGCAGAAATGTCGCGATTTCCAGCTGGCGGGCGCGCAGCTCGTCGAGCCGCTCACGCGTCATGACGCCCTTCGGCGCGCGATAGCGCAAACGCCCGTTCTCGGACCAGATCTGGACGCCGTCCTGGCGCAGCGAGGAGAGCAGCTTCTCGATCATCAGATGACCCCTTCCTCGAGCTCTGCATCCGCGTGAGACGACGGTTGCGGCACGTTGGCCCAGCCGAGCACGTCGAGGCGTTCGGCGAGCGCCTCGAGCGTCTGCGCCTCGAACATCGCCTTGAGAGGAACGTTCAGCTTCAGCTCCTTCTGCGTGCGGGCAATCGCGCGGGTTGCCGACAGCGAGTCACCACCGAGTGCGAAGAAGTTGTCGGTGACGCCGACCTGCTCGCGCTTGAGCACGTCGCGCCAGATCGCGGCGAGCGTGGCCTCGGTGGCGTTGCGTGGGGCGACCATCGTCTCGGCAGAGCTCTGCCATTCCGGCGCCGGCAGTGCGTTGCGGTCGAGCTTGCCGTTCGGCGTCAGCGGCAGCGCTGCGAGCGGCACGATCGCTGAGGGCACCATGTAGTCCGGCAGGCTCCGCTGCAGCTGCTGGCGCAACGTGTCGATGTTGATGTCGGTCTCAGGCTGCGCCACGACATAGGCTACCAGCCGCTTGCTGCCGCCGTCCTCGCGCAGCACCACCGCCGCCTGCGCGACGCCGGCTTGCGCCAGCAGCGCCGCCTCGACCTCGCCGAGCTCGATGCGGAAGCCGCGCAGCTTCACCTGATGGTCGAGACGCCCGAGATAGTCCAACACGCCGTCGGCACGCCAGCGTGCGAGGTCCCCGGTGCGATACAATCGTTCGCCGGATACGAACGGACTTGGTACGAACCGCTCCGCCGTCAGCGCCGGCCGGTGCAAATAGCCACGCGCAAGGCCAACGCCGCCGATATACAGCTCGCCGGCCACGCCCGCGGGCAACGGCTCGAGCTGCGCATCCAACACGTAGAGCTGGATGTTGCTGATCGGCTGCCCGATCGGCACCTGGCTGGCGCCCGGCTCGATCCGGCACGGCCAGAAGCTGACGTCGACCGCCGCCTCCGTCGGGCCGTACAGATTGTGCAGCCGGCATGGCAATGCGCTCAGGAACCGGTTCTGCGTCTCCACCGGCAGCGCCTCGCCGCTGCAGATCACGTCACGCAGGCTGCCGCAGCGATCGAGATCGGCCGCCTCCAGGAACGCCTGCAGCATCGAGGGCACGAAATGCATCACCGTCACGCCGTAACGCTCGATCAGCTCGGACAGATAGGCCGGGTCCTGATGACCGCCGGGACGGGCGATCACCAGCTGCGCGCCTTCGGTCAGCGGCCAGAAGAACTCCCACACCGAGACGTCGAAGCCGAACGGCGTCTTCTGCAGTACGACATCATTGGACGTCAGCCAGTAGGCGTCTTGCATCCAGGCGATGCGGTTGACGATGCCGCGGTGGCTGTTCATCACCCCCTTCGGCCGGCCGGTCGAGCCCGACGTGTAGATCACATAGGCCAGATTGTCCGGATCGCAGGACGTGGTCGGCGCGGTCTCGGCCTGCCTTGCTATCGCCGCCGCATCCGCCGCGAAGCGCACCACGACCGCGTCATTTGCCGGCAGCCGCTCGACAAGCGCATCCTGCACCAGCAGCACCTTGGCCCCGGCGTCCTCCAGCATCATCGCCAGCCGCTCCGGCGGCAGCCCCGGGTCGAGCGGCAGATAGGCGCCGCCGGCTTTGAGGATGCCGAGCAGCCCGATCACCATCTCCAGCGAGCGCTCGGCGCATAGGCCGACGACCACGTCGGGCCCGACGCCGAGCCTCTGCAGATGATGCGCCAGCCGGTTGGCGTGCCGCTCCAGCGCAGCGTAGCTGAGCGTCTGGTCCTCGAAGCGCAGCGCCACCGCGTCCGGCGTCCGCCTCGCTTGCGCCGCGATCTGCTCGTGCAGCAGCGCTTGCGGGTAGCTCACATCGGTCGCATTGAAGCCGCGCACCAGTTGGTGGCGCTCGTCGCCGCTCAGCAGCGGGATCGCCGACAATGGCCGCGCCGGATCTACGACGATCTCGCCGAGCAGGCGCACCAGATGCGCCACAAGTTGCCCGGCCGCGTTGGCGGCGAACCGTGTCGTATCCGCGATCAGGCGGAACGACAGCGTCGT
Source organism: Bradyrhizobium sp. ORS 285 (assembly GCF_900176205.1). Taxonomy (NCBI): domain Bacteria; kingdom Pseudomonadati; phylum Pseudomonadota; class Alphaproteobacteria; order Hyphomicrobiales; family Nitrobacteraceae; genus Bradyrhizobium; species Bradyrhizobium sp. ORS 285. The sequence continues at coordinate 863,868 of NZ_LT859959.1, read as the reverse complement.
CCCTACCGTCACCTGCAAGGTCAGCGGATAATTGGTCCGCTCCAGCGGCTGGACCTCGCTGATCCGCAGCTGCTGCTGGCCGCTGACCGCCGTCATCTCCACCGGATAGTTCTCGAACGCCACGATGCTCTCGAACAGCGCCGTGCCGTCACTGACCTCGCTCCAGCGCTGCACATCGGCGAGCGACGTCGACTGATGGTCCGTCAGCTCGCTCTGCCGGTCCTGGATCTCGGCCAGCCAGTCCAGCACGGTCGCCTGCCCCGGCAGTTCCACCCGCAGCGGCAGCGTGTTGATGAACAGCCCGACGGTGCGCTCGACGCCGGCGAGCTCCGCCGGACGACCCGAGACGGTGACGCCGAACACGACGTCCTCGGAGCGGCCGTAACGCCCGAGCAGCAGCGCCCAGGCGCCCTGCACCAGCGTGTTGACGGTCAACCGATGTTGCCGGGCAAAGCGGTCGAGATCGGCGAGCGCGAGCTCGCCGTGATGCTCGCTATGGCGATCGGCGTGGCGCTCCGTCGCGTCGGCTTGCGACGTCGCTGCCGGACGGGCGAGCCCGAACGAGGATGGCGTGTCGAACCCGCCGAGGCGCCGGCGCCAATAGGCCTCCGCTCGGACCATGTCCTGGCGCTGCAGCCAGCCGATATAGTCCTTGAACGGCCGGGCCTCGGACAGCACCGGCGTCTCGCGCCGGCTCAACGCCTGATAGGCCGCGAACACCTCGTCGAGCAGCAGCGGCAGCGACCAGCCGTCCAGCACGATGTGATGCACGTTCCACAACAGCCGGTGGTCGTCGTCGCCGATCCGGACCAGACTGATCCGCATCAAAGGCGGTTGCGCGAAGTCGAAGCTCCGGCTGCGCTCGGTCCGCTGCAGCTCGGCGAAGCGCGCGGCTTGCTCAGCTGGTGACAGATGCCGCCAGTCCTCGGGAACGAACGGCAGCTCAACCTGGCGCAGCACCATTTGCTGCGGCCTGTCGAGCTCGTGGCCGACGAAGGCGGTGCGCAGCACCGCATGCCGCGCCACGACCAGCTGCCACGCGTGTTCGAACGCGGCCGCGTCGAGCGTCCCCTGCAGCCGGCAGGCCAGCGAGATCACATAGACTGCCGCATCGGGCTCATACAGGCTGTGGAACAGCAGCCCCCGCTGCAGCGGCGACAGCGGATAGAGGTCGGCCACGGCCCTGGCGCCGCCGGCCGAGGCAACGACGCGGTCGAGCGTGTCCTGGTCGAGCTGCGCCAGCGGCACGTCCGACGGCGTCAGCCCGCCGGCGCTGGTCCGGCAATGCGCGATCAGCTCGCGCAGCGCCGCCACGTGGCGCTGCGCTATCCGCTCGATCGTGGCGGGCTCGAACAGCTCGCCGCCATAGAACCAGCGCAGCTCCAGGCCGTCCTTGCCGACATGAGCAGAGACGTCGATCAGATGCGCGCGGCCGTTGGAGGCGTGTTGCTCGCGGCCGACGTCTTCCGCCGCGAAGCCAAAGCTCTGGCCGCCGGCGGCGCCATGGAGCTGGCCGAGATAGTTGAAGCTGACCTCGACATCAGGCGCCGGCAGATCAGCTCCGTGGAGATAGCGCAGCACGCCGTAGCCGACGCCGCGCTGCGGCACCGCGCGCAGTTGCTCCTTCACCCGCTTCAGCGCCGTGCCGGGATCGCTCGTCCCGTCGACATCCAGCAGCACCGGGAACAGGCTGGTGAACCAGCCGACCGTCCGCGACACGTCGACATCGTCGAACAGTTCTTCCCGGCCATGGCCTTCCAGCCCGACCAGCAGGCGCGGCGCACCGGTCAAACCAGCAAACGCCTGCACCAGCGCCGTCAACAGCACGTCGTTGATCTGGGTGTGGTAGACCTCCGGCACCTCCTGCAGCAGCGCCTGCGTCTCCGCCGCATCGAGTGCGACCCTCACCAGCTGCACCTCGCCCGCGCTGTTCGCACCGTCGGCGTGGTCCCGCGGCAGCCGCGGCGCGGTGTGCCAGGGTTGGCTCTGCCAATAGCTCAGCTCTCCGCGAGCGGCATCCGATCGGGCATGCGCCGTCAGCCGCTCCGCCCAGTGCCGGAACGATGTCGTCTTCGGCGGCAGCCGGATCGGTTCGCCACGCTGCAAGGCGGACAGCGCCGCGCCAAGATCCTCCAGCAGGATCCGCCAGGACACGCCGTCGACCACCAGATGATGCGCGATCAGCAGCAGGCGTTGACGGGCTTCGCCGAGATCGAACAGGACCGCCCGCAGCACCGGGCCCTGCGCCAAACCGAGGCTCCCCTGCAGCCGCTCCGCATGCCGCCGCAGCGCCGGTCCCTGCACGGCGTCATCGAGGCCCGACAGGTCGATCGCCTCGAACAGCGTGGCGGAGCGTAGCGCGGATGCGCCTGCGTCATGGGCTTGCTGCCAGCCATTGTCTCCAAGCACGAACCGCAGCCGTAGCGCATCGTGCTGGTGCAACAGTGCGTCCAACGCTGACATCACCAAATCCGGCGTCAGCGCATTGACGTCGAGTAGCACCGCCTGGTTGAAGTGATCCGGCACAGCCAGATCCTGGGCGAACAACCAGTGCTGGATCGGCGTCAGCGGCACCGCGCCCGACACCAGCCCCTGCTCCGCCACCGTCGTCGTGGCTTCGCCCGCGACCGCCGCAAGTGCCGCGATGGTCTGCTGCTCGAACACCTGCCGCGCCGTCAGCGCCAAGCCCGCCTGCCGGGCACGCGCCACCACCTGGATCGACTGGATCGAGTCGCCGCCGAGCGCGAAGAAATTGTCGGTGACGCCGACCTGCTCGCGTTTGAGCACGTCGCGCCAGATCGCGGCGAGCGTGGCCTCGGTGGCGTTGCGCGGCGCGACCATCGTCTCGGCTGCGCCCTGCCACTCCGGCGCCGGCAGCGCGTTGCGGTCGAGCTTGCCGTTCGGCGTCAGCGGCAGCGCCGTGAGTGCGACGATCGCTGAGGGCACCATGTAGTCCGGCAGGCTCCGCTGCAGCTGCTGGCGCAGCGTGTCGCTGTTGATGGCAGCGTTCGGCTGGGCCACCACATAGGCCACCAGCCGCTTGGCTCCGCCGTCCTCGCGCAGCACCACTGCCACCTGCGCGACACCAGCCTGCGCCAGCAGCGCCGCCTCGATCTCGCCGAGCTCGATCCGGAAGCCGCGCAGCTTCACCTGATGGTCGAGCCGCCCGAGATAGTCCAGCACGCCATCGGCGCGCCAGCGCGCGAGGTCGCCCGTGCGATAGAGCCGCTCGCCCCTGGCGAAGGGACTCGGCACGAACCGCTCCGCTGTCAGCGCCGGCCGATGCAGATAGCCGCGCGCAAGACCGACGCCGCCGATGTAGAGCTCGCCGGCCACGCCTGCGGGCAACGGCTCGAGCTGAGCGTCCAGGACGTAGAGCTGGATGTTGCTGATCGGCTGCCCGATCGGCACCTGGCTCGCACCATCCTCGACCCGGCACGGCCAGAAGCTGACGTCGACCGCCGCCTCCGTCGGGCCGTACAGATTGTGCAGCCGGCATGACAAGGCCTGGAGGAAGCGGTTCTGCGTCTCCACCGGCAGCGCCTCGCCGCTGCACATCACGTCACGCAGGCTGCCGCAGCGATCGAGCTCCGCCGATTCGAGGAAGGCCTGCAGCATCGACGGCACGAAGTGCATCACCGTCACGCCACGCTGTTCGATGAGCGCGGACAGATAGGCCGGATCCTGATGTCCGCCGGGACGGGCGATCACCAGCTCGGCGCCTTCGGTGAGGGGCCAGAAGAACTCCCACACCGAGACGTCGAAGCCGAACGGCGTCTTCTGCAACACCCGATCATCGGGCGTCAGCCGGTAGGCGTCCTGCATCCAGGCGATGCGGTTGACGATGCCGCGGTGGCTGTTCATCACCCCCTTCGGCCGGCCGGTCGAGCCGGAGGTGTAGATCACGTAGGCCAGATTGTCCGGATCGCAGGACGTGGTCGGCGCCGTCTCGACCTGCGTTGCGATCGCCGCCGCATCTGCCGCGAAGCGCACCACGACCGCGTCATTTGCCGGCAGCCGCTCGACAAGCGCATCCTGCGCCAGCAGCACATTGGCCCCGGCATCCTCCAGCATCATCGTCAGCCGCTCCGGCGGCAGCCCCGGATCGAGCGGCAGATAGGCGCCGCCGGCCTTGAGGATGCCGAGCAGCCCGATCACCATCTCCAGCGAGCGTTCCGCGCACAGGCCGACCACGACATCGGGGCCGACGCCGAGCCTCTGCAGATGATTCGCCAGCTGGTTGGCCCGCCGCTCCAGCGCGGCGTAGGTCAGGGTCTCGTCCTCGAAGCACAGCGCCACCGCGTCCGGCGTCCGCCTGGCTTGCGCCGCGATCTGCTCATGCAGCAGCGCTTGCGGGTAGCTCTTCGCGGTGGCGTTGAAGGTGCGCACCACTTGGTGACGCTCGTCATCGCTCAGCAGCGGCATCGCCGACAATGGTCGCGCCGGATCCGCGACGATCTCGCCGAGCAGCCGCACCAGATGGGACACGAGTTTCGCGATCGAGGCCTGCTCGAAGCGTGCCGGATCGTACATCAGCTTGAGCGCCGGCGACGCGCCCATCGCGACCTGAAGCGCCAGCGGATAGTTGATCCGGTTGATCGCCCGGATCATGTCCAGGCGAATCGTGTGGTCCTGCGCTTGCGCCTGCAGCTCGGCCGGATAGTTCTCGAACACCACGATGCTGTCGAACAACGGCGTGCCGCCGGGCACCTCGCTCCAACGCTGCACATCGGCCAGCGCGCTATATTGATAGTCCGTCAGCTCGCTCTGCCGCGCCTGGATCTCGCCGAGCCAGTCCAGCACCGTCGCCGAGCCCGCCAAGCCGACGCGCAGCGGCAGCGTGTTGATGAACAGTCCGACCGCATTCTCCACGTCCGGCAGCGTTTCCGGACGTCCCGACACGGTGACGCCGAACACCACGTCGTCGCTGCCGCTGTAACGTCCGAGCAGCAAGGCCCAGGCGCCCTGCACCAGCGTGTTGACGGTCAGCCGATGCTGTCGCGCAAAGCTTTCAAGGGCATAAGCGCCAATGCGCAGCTCCTCATCATATTCAGCGTGCCGCGCTGCGGCTGCGACGGGGCGCAACGGACGTTCGAGGGGAAGCGTGGTCGGAGCCTCGAACCCGGCCAGGCGACGGCGCCAGAACGCCTCCGCAGCCGCGACATCCCGGCGCTGCAGCCACGCGACGTAGTTTCGAAACGGATGCGCCGGCGCAAGACGCGGCATGTCACCGCGGCTGAGCGCGCCGTAGCAGGCGAACAGCTCGTTGAGCAGGGTCGTGATCGACCAGCCATCCAGCAGAATGTGATGGCAGGACCACAACAGGCGGTAATCCTGCTCGGCAAACCTGACGAGTACGAGCCGCATCAGCGGCGGTCGCGCAAAATCGAATCCGCACGCGCAATCGGCCTCCTCGATATCGGCGAGCCGGCTGTTCTTGTCGGCGTCCGAAAGGCTGCGCCAATCCTGAAGCAAAAATGCCGGCCTGGCGCTGCGCAGCACGACCTGCAACGGCGTGTCCAGGTGCTGGCCGATGAACGCCGAGCGCAGTACGGCATGACGCGCGACGACACTGTCCCAGGCGCGGCGGAACGCATCGACATCGAGCTCTCCGGAGAGACGGCAGCCGAGCGTGGTGACATAGGCCCGTGACGCCGGCTCATAAAGGCTGTGAAACAGCATGCCCTGCTGCGTCGCCGTCAGCGGATAGACATCCTCGATATCGGCGGGATCGGCGACCGCGCCACGCAGCTGCGCCAGATCCGTCGGCGAGACGCCGTCGAAGCGGCCCTCGAAGGCTGGATGGCCCTCCTGCGCGGCCACCGTATCGGGCTCATGTCCTGCGGCAGCGGCCAGCGCTGCGATCGTCTGATGTTCGAAGATCTGGCGCGAGGTCAGCTTCATACCCACCCGGTTGGCCCGTGCGACGACCTGGATCGACTGGATGGAATCGCCGCCGAGCTCGAAGAAATTGTCGGTCACGCCGACCTGATCGAGCTTCAGGATGTCGCACCAGATCGCTGCCAGCTTGCGCTCGTTCTCGGTCCTGGGCGTGACGATCTGCCCGAGCTCCGGTCGGCCTTCTGGCGCAGGCAACGCCGCACGGTCGATCTTGCCGCCCGGCGTCAGCGGCAAGGCGTCGATCGGCACGATCGCGGCCGGCACCATGTAGTCCGGCAATCTCTGCTGCAGCGCCTGGCGAAGCTGCTGAACGTAGGCGTGCAGCAGCGGCGCCGCGCCGGGATCGTTGCCGTGGATGCGGCCTGATATTTGCGCCGGACGCGGCAAGCGCACCGGACCGCCGGTCTGCTCGCGATCGATGAAGACGACATCGTAGCTGCCATCGGTCGAGCCAGACGTCCAGCTGACGCGCACCTCGTAGCCGAGCCGTTGGCCCAGCGCCCAATACGCTTCCGGATCCTCGCCGATGGTCTCGCGCTCATCGATGCTGCGCGCCAGATCGGCGAGACGTGCCGTCGGCTCGCACTCGCCGAGCGACTGCAGGCGAGCCAGATCGAGCGCCAGCCGCGCATTCGGCACGTTCAGCACCGCCAGACTGGCTGGCCGCTCCGCAGCCAGAATGCCGGATAGCTGGGTCAGCACGCCTGCCGACCCATCGATCACGCGCTCCGGCGCCTCCGGCACGCTGCCACCGACATGAAGCACCACGTCATAGCGGTACCGGCTGAGCTCGTTATGCGCCTCGGCCCGCTTGAGCAGAATCTCGACATGGGTGATCCGCGGCAGACGGCTCTGCAACGCCAGGAAGAAGCTCGGATCGACCGCGAGCTCGGTCTCGCGCTTGGCGGCTGCGACCGCACGGGTCCTGACATCATCGGCCCGCGCGGCCGGATTGGCGCGCTCGATCTCGATCGCCGTGCGGAACATCAGCAGCAGGCCGAAGTGACGGACGTCGCCGACGAAGATGCGGCCACCGTCGGCAACGGCATCCAACGTGCCGGAAATCACCTGGGCTAGATAGTCGGTATCAGGAAAATACTGCACCACCGAATTGATGATGACGGTGTCGACCGATGCCGGCGCGAGGTCGGACATCGCGATGGCTTCGCGCTGGGCCAGCTCGACATGCGCCAGCTCCGGCCTGCTCTTCGCCCATCGCCGCAGGCCGTCGATGGCCGCCGTCGAGATATCAGTCCCGCGATAGACGCTGCTGAGCGGCGCGAGATGTTCCAACAGCAAGCCGACACCACAGCCGATCTCGAGAATCCGCTGCGGTCCGAATCCGGCGATGCGCTGCACGGTGGCCATCTGCCATTCGCGCATCTCCGCTTCCGGGATCGGCTCGCCGGTGTAGCTGTTGTTCCAGCCGACGAAGCTCGGCGCCTTCGCCTCGCCTGCGCCGCCATAGGTCTCGTCGAACAGCGCCTGCCAGCCGGCAACGCCGTCGGCATCCTCGTTCGCTCCGATCGCGCGGCGCTCCTGCTTCAGCCGTTCCAGGTCGGCTGCGACATAGGCGACGATCCGCTTGTGCCCGGGCCTGTCCTCGCGCGCCAGCGCGATCGCCTGGCTGACCTTGGAGTCTGCGAGCAGCGCGGCTTCGATCTCGCCGAGCTCGATCCGGAAGCCTCGAACCTTCACCTGCTGATCGAGACGCCCAAGAAACTCCAACGCGCCGTCCGACCGCCAGCGCACGAGATCGCCGGTGCGATAGAGGCGGTCGCCGCATCCGAATGGATTCGGGATGAATCGTTCGGCGGTGAGGCCCGGGCGAGACAGATAACCGCGCGCCAATCCGGCACCGCCGATGTGTAGCTCGCCCGGCACGCCGATCGGCACGGGTTGAAGATGCTGATCGAGAACGTAGACACTGGTGTTGGCGAGCGGGCGTCCGATGGCGGGCGCGCGTTTTTCCGCCGTGCAGGGATAGACCGTCGTGCAGACGCTCGCCTCGGTGGGCCCGTAGGCGTTGAGCACGATTCGCGGGCCGGTCCAGGGCGCGACGAGCTCCGCGGCGGAGGCTTCGCCGCCGACGAGCAGCGTCTTGAGGTCGGGCAAGGCGCCGGCCTCGAGCGTGCCGAGTGCCGACGGTGGCAGCAAGATTGCGCCGATCCGCTCCCGCCGCAGCAGATCCTGCAGCGGCTCGCCCGGCATCATGTCGTGACGATCGGCCAGCACGAGCGCGGCGCCGCTGCGCCAGCTCATCAGGAGCTCCCAGACTGCCGCATCGAAGCTGAACGAGGCGAACTGCAGCACCCGGCTTTGCGGAGCAATCTTGAGCGGCGCGACCTGCGCCTCGGCCAAATTGGTCGCGCCGCAATGCGGGACCATCACCGCCTTGGGCCGCCCGGTCGAGCCGGAGGTGTAGATCACATAAGCGAGATTGTCCGGATCGACCGCAACGGCCGGAGCCGTCGTGTCAAGGCTGGCGACCTCGGAGCTCACAGTGTCGAGACAGACCATCTTGGCGTCGCCGACGGCGAGCCGATCGGCCAGAGCGCTGTGGGTCAGCACGATGCACGCAGCGGAGTCCGAGATCATGTAGGTGAGCCGCTCGGCCGGATAGTTCGGATCGAGCGGCAGATAGGCGCCGCCGGCCTTGAGAATGCCGAGGATACCGATCACCATCTCGAACGATCGCTCGACGCAGATGCCGACGATCGCATCGCGACCGATACCGAGCGTGCTGAGATGATGTGCGAGCTGATTGGCACGACGGTCCAGCTCGGCATAGGTCAGTTGCTGGCCTCCTTTGACCAGCGCCGGAGCATCCGGCGTGCGAGCTGCCTGCGCGGCGAACAGCTCATGCAGCGTGCGATGAGGCGCCGGCAGCGTCGGCCCGGCGCTCCACTGCCTGACGACACGCTCGCGCTCGTCATCCGACAGCAGCTGCAATTGAGACAGCCGCGCATCTGGATCGGCGATCACGCCGCGCAGCAGCTCGACGAAACGCGATACGAGCCGTTCGGCGGTCGCGGCCTCGAACAGATCCGTCGCGTAGAGCAGGCACCCGGTCAGCCGGCCATCGACCTCGGTCATCGACATCTCGATGTCGAAGCGCACGGAGACCGCGCCTTCGTCGAAGCGCTCGACCTTGAGACCGGGCAGCGTCATCTGCTCGACCGAGACGTCCTGCAGAACGAACACGGTCTGGAAGATCGGCTGCCGGCTCAGATCGCGCGTCGGCTGCAACGCGTCGACGAGCTTCTCGAACGGCAGGTCCTGATGCTGATAGGCGCCGAGCGCCGACGATTTCACCCTTTGCACCAGCTCGCGAACCGACGGATCGCCGCCGAGATCGGTGCGCAGCGCGAGCATGTTGACGAAGAAGCCGATCAGCTGCTCGGCTTCTGCGCGTCCGCGTCCGGCGATTGGCGAGCCGACGATGACGTCGTCCTGCCCCGTCCAGCGCGACAGCAGCGCCTTGAACGCGGCCAGCAGCACCATGAAGAGCGAGGCACCCTCGCGGCGGCTCAGGGCGGCGAGCGCTGCCGACATGTCACGATCGAGCGCGAAGCGATGCGCCGCGCCGCGGAAGCTCTGCGCAGCGGGGCGCAAGCGGTCGGACGGCAGCTCCAGCCCGGCCGGCGCATCGGCAAGGCGCTTCTCCCAATAAGCGAGTTGCGGCCGCTGCACCTCATCCTCGACCCAGCGGCGATGCCAGCTCGCATAGTCCGCATACTGGATCGGCAGCTCTGCAAGCGGTGATGGGCGCTGCTCCGCATAGGCTCCGTACAGCACAGCCAGCTCGCGGAACAGCAGGCCGACCGACCAGCCGTCCGAGATGATGTGGTGCATCGAGAGCGCCAGGATGTGCTCCCGCGGCGCCACTCGGAGCAGCGCGCATCGAAACAGCCGATCGCGGTCGATCTCGAACGGCGCCTCCATCACTCCGCGCGCCCACGCCTGCGGTGATGTCCCGGCGCTCTCTGCCGCCGCGAGCTCGACCGGCCAGGGCGGATCAATCTGCTGCGCAGGCCCGCCCTCGCGCAGGCAGAAGCGGGTACGAAGGCTTTCATGGCGACGGACGATCTCGGTCAGCGCCGCCGACAACGCCGCAACGTCCAGTGCGCCCCTCAGGCGCGTGGCGAGACCGATCTGGTAGGCCGGCCCGAGCCGGCCGAGCCGATCGAAGAACCACAGCCGCTCCTGCGCGAAGGACAGCGGCAGATCACCGCTGCGCGGCACGCTCGGAATCCGCGCCGCCTGCTGCTCGAACAGATCGCGGACCTTGCGCCGTAGCAAGGCACGGCGGCTGTCTCGCATCGCTGTCGTCGACGGTGCCTGGCTCTCGAACTTCTGCATCGGCGGTCGCCTGCTTCTGTTGGTGTCACGCTCTCGTTCCAACGTCCGATGTCGACACGCGCAACAGGACGCCGGCACCACTACTCAATTTAAGATTGTATTTTTGGATGACGCACCTGCGTCATCGATGACAGGGACGGCGATCGATCGCTAATCTCTTTGGATAGTCCTGCGCGACTATCGGGAACGGGTCAGGCCAAGCGTCAGGCTTGGCCTGCACCCAATGCGCGGGCGACTTCGCTGTCGTCCATTCTGGCGACCTCCATGGCGAGACCCCGCAGCATGTCGGCCTCGGCCCACAGCGGCGAGACCAGCAAACGCGCGTGCAGCTCGCGCCCGAGCTCGGCGAGGCAGCAGTCCTGCCACAGCCGTGTCGAATCGATCCGCACCATGAAGTCGCTCTCGATTCTGCTCCTGATCCGCATCAGCCCGAGCGACGTCACGCCGAACGCCATCAACGGATCATCTGGACCGAGCTGGTCGGCATCGATGCCGGCCAAGTCGCGCAGAATGTCGCGCAGATAGTCCTCGATCGACCGCTCCTGCTGAGAGCGCGTCTGCCCCTTCAAGGCGATCACGAGTTCGACCGCGTCGAGTCGCTGCTCCTCCGCCGCCGCCTCGTCGAGCTCCGAGTTCCACTCGGCCTGGATCGGCAGCGAGCCGTCGGCCAGCATCGCGCGGGCGCGAGAGCGCTGGATCTTGCCGCTCGAGGTCTTCGGCAGCAGACGATGTTGCGTCACCACGACACGCGTGAGCTCGATGCCGTGCCGCGCCGACACCGCGGACCGCACGGTCTCAAGCACGGCCGCGGTATCGCGCCAGCCCCGCCTCGGCTGCTCGATCACCAGGATGGGCTGCTCCGATGCGCGATCGGGCGTGGTGAACGCCGCCGCTTCGGTGATCTCGGGAACGGCTTCGCGCGCCGTCAGCTCGACGTCCTGCGGATAGACGTTCTGACCGTGAACGATCATCACGTCCTTGATCCGCCCGCAGACATGGAGCGTACCGTCGCGCATCACGCCGAGATCGCCGGTCCGCAGATAGGGGCCCTCACCGTCGGCAAGGCGCGCGCCGAACACGCGCTCGGTCTCGTCGGGATTGCGCCAATAGCCAGGACCGGTGGTCGAGCCGTCGATCCAGATCTCGCCGATCGCATCCGGCGCACAAGGCTGTCGCGTGTCGGGATCGACGATGAGAATGCGATGCTCCGGGCTCGGCACACCGCATGAGGGCAAACTGTAGGCATCCTCGGCAGTGTCGGCGTCGCGGATCGCGCGTTGCTTCATCGCCGCATGTGACACGGTCAAGGCCGACTGCCCGCCCCACACCGGTCCGCCGGAGACGAGCAGCGTCGCTTCGGCCAGCCCGTAGAACGGACACATCGCGCGAGGGTCGAGCCCGTAGGACGCGAAACGTTCGGCGAAACGGTCCATGGTCTGCTGATTGATCGGCTCGGCGCCGGAGCCCGCGACGCGCCAGTGGCGCAGATCAAGGCCGACGCAGTCTTCCTCGGCCACCTGCCGTAGGCAGAGATCATAGGCGAAGTTCGGCGCGATCGTGATCGTGCCGCCGAAGCGTGAGATGGCCTCCAGCCAGCGGACCGGACGACTGACGAAGGCGGCCGGCGGCATCAGGATGGCAGTGGCGCCGTGATAGAGCGAGGTGCAGATACTGCCGAACAGGCCGAGATCGTGGAAGTGCGGCACCCAGCTGACCCACACCGAGCCGGTGTCGAGCTCGGCCTGACGGCCGAGCAGAAGCGCGTTGCGCGCCGCATTGCCATGGGTCACCGCGACGCCGCGGGGCAAACCGGTCGAGCCGGACGTATATTGCAGCACGCAGAGCTCGTCGGGCGACGGCATGATCAGCTCGCCGTCGCCTGCGTCGTCGAGGCCTGCGCCATCGAGCGGAAGCGTGTCAGTTGCAATCGTTGGCAGCGGATGGCCGGACGCCGACACCAAGCCATCGAGCCGCGCCTGCAGCGACGCAGATGTCAGAACCATCGCCGGCTCGGAATTCTCGATCAGCGCCGCGATGGCGCCGCCACCGCCTGCGCGACGCGGCAACGCGAGCGGCACCGCCACCGCACCTGCATAGAGCACCGCGAAGAACGCGCTCACGAACTCCAGCCCCGGCGGGTAGAACATCAGGACACGGTCGCCACGCCTAAGTCCCGACTTGCGCAGCCGCACCGCCAATCGCGTCGCAACGCGATCGAGTTCGGCATAACTGATGTCGGCCGTCACCGACGCAGCCGGCAGAAAGCGGAATGCGGCCCGCTCCGGCATCATCAGCGCGTTCGATCGCAACGCCTCCACCATCGTTGCCGCACCAGTGCTGACGGCACTGCTCTTTACTAGACTCTCGGATCTCATCATCGGCCTCAGGTCCCCAGCCGAACGCATCACAACGACGTCCGCCAGCACCTCGGCGGACATGGGTTATTTGTCGGCAGCACATCACCCGTCGCGACCGCATCCACTCGGTCGCAACTCCAAACAGCCGTCTTTCGAGGCACTACGGACCACCGACCCACCCATCAGGATCAGCTTCGCCTATGCCTGACGCTCGACAGCCACACTCAGGTTGATGTGCAACTCCAGAAACCACCGACCTGCATCGCGCGGCGCAGGCTGCGACAGCTACGATCTCCCGCTCTCAGGAGGCCTCCGCCATGCGGCGACGCAGACTGAGCGGCCTCATGTCGGTCCAGACTTCATCGATATGCTTCAGGCAATCGGCCTTGGCTCCGCGCACGCCCTCGGCGCGCCAGCCGTCGGGAATGGCACGGCCGGCCGGCCAGATCGAATACTGCTCCTCGTCGTTGAGGACGACGATGAACTCCTCCTCGGCCGGCGTGCTCGGCTTGGCGTTGGCATGCATGACGTTCGACCTCCTCGTTAGACACGCCGCTGGACACGCGCTTCCGACGCCTCGGGCAACGCAACACAGCAGCACGAGCCGAGCAACGACGATCGATCTTTGAAGAAGACGATCGCACTTGTTAGCTCGTCCTATATCTCTCCTAATACAGGAGGCCTCTCCCTACCGCAATACCAATGTAAAGCAGGAACCCACTTTAGGTTGTAACTTCTCTCTAACGTTTATTTGAAGGGCGGCCAGCTCCGCGTCGAGCCCGGTCACCATAAAACTTTTACAAACAACGCCGACGTCACACGTACACATCGCGTGAGACGGGCAGCAACTCCTGCCAACCTCAGACGTTCCGAATGATCTCATCACGATGAGCGACAGATGAGTGCAGAGACTCTTCTTTATTGTATGCCCTATGCCGGTGGCAGCGGCCGCGTGTTCAGCGCGTGGCAACGTTTCTTCCATCCCGACATCAAGATCGTTTCCGTCGACTATCCCGGGCGCGGAACCCGCATGCGCGAGCCGCTGCTTGATTCGATCGCGCGCATTGCCGACGAATTTGCCGAGACGATGGCGTCACGCCGTCATGCGCGCTACGCGTTGTTCGGGCACAGCATGGGCAGCCTCGTCGCATTCGAAGTGTGTCATCGACTCGCTTTGCGTCACGGCTCACGTCCCGCGCTTCTCGCCGTCTCCGGACATCGCGCGCCGGACGCGCCACGACAAACGCCCGCGATGCATGATACATCGGATGCGGTGTTCATCGCGCATCTGCGCGAGCTCGGCGCGACGCCGCCCGAGGTGATCGCAGAGAATGATCTCATGGACCTGCTGCTTCCGATTCTGCGCGCCGACTTCCGCGCCTGCGAGACCTACGCGCCCGCGCCCGGCCGCATGCTGTCCATTCCGATCGCGGCCTATGGCGGCCTCAACGATGCCGAGGTGGACGCGGCCGAGTTGCGTGCCTGGCGCAAGGAAACGACCGGTCCTTGCGTCAACAGGCTGTTTCCCGGCGACCACTTCTATCTCCGCGACCACGCAGCCACGCTCGCCGCGGCCTTGCAGCACGACCTGCGCGCGGCGCTCGCCGCGACGCCGGATCTTGCGACCTCGCACGCTGCGGGCAGTTGAGGAACGTCTGGAACGGAGCGGCCAGCCGGCATGCGCCGCGGCTCCGCATCGCCGCGCTTGCAGATGTCCGCGCAATGTCCCTATGGTATCCGCCCGCGTCTCCTCTCGCGATGCGGCGCGCCGCTGTTGGACTCCGCTCGCGATCGTCCGACCGGCTCGCTGGATCCGGCGTGATCGAGAGGAAGCCGAGGGCGTAACGACAAGGGAGTCCCGACCGTGTCCGCTCCGGAAAGCTTGCCCATCGACAAGATCCACGTTCCCGAGAAGAAGCGCAAAGCGCTCAAGCCGGACGTGGTCGACGCGCTGGCCGAGAGCATTTTGGAAGTCGGCCAGCGCGAGCCCATCCTCGTGCGCCGCGACAAGGACCATTTCGTGCTGGTCGAGGGCCTGCACCGCCTGGAAGCCTGCAAGGCTCTCGGCGAAGGCGCCATCAAGGCGCTACTGGTCTCCGCCGAGGAAGCCCGCCAGCGCGAGCTGCCGCCGCCACCGCCCGATCCCGAGCGCGAGAAGATGGAGCGGCTGCGCAAGCTGCGGCTGGAGAAGGAGGAAGCGGACAAGCCCGCCGCCGCATCGCGCGGCAGCGCGGGCGCGCACGCTGCGACACGTCCGCGCGGGCCCGGTGAGACCACGCCCCGGAGCGGACGCAGCGGCGCAGCCAAGCCGACGCGCTCCGGCGCGACCGTCGCCGCCCCCAAGACGCTGTCCGACTGGATCAAGCAGCAGGAGCGCAGCGGCGGCCGCTACTGACGGTCACGCGTCGCCGAGCCGCGTGGTGACGATCAGCGGCCTGCGCTCGCCTGTCATCGCGATCATCGGCGGGTTCAGCCTGTGCGTGTCAGTGGTTCGGCATGCATCGAAAGCCGTGGCCTTCCAAACGTTCGCCGCACCGCAACGATGTCAATCGCGCAAGGCCGGCCATGATGGCGTCGCGAGACGCCGGACTACCAACTCGCGCGCAGCTATGCGATCGTCCTCCCCGCCGCGGCGCCCGTGACGCGGCGCCATGCATTGCAAATCATCACCCATCCCCGTCAGCCACCGAGATCGAGAGGACGCCCCATGCCGACCGCCATCTATCCCAGCCTGAAGGACCGCACGGTGCTCGTGACCGGCGGCGGCTCCGGGATCGGCGAAGCCATCGTGCGCAACTTCCTCGACCAGGGCGCGCGCACAGCCTTCATCGACATCGACCGCGAGGCTTCGCAGACGCTGCTGAAGAGCCTGCCGGCAGAGGCGCGCATCCACTTCGAGCACGCCGATGTCCGGGACATCGCCGCGCTTCGCGCCGCGATCGACAGCGTACGCAAAGCGTTCGGCCCGATCACGATCCTCGTCAACAACGCCGCCCGCGACGACCGCCACAGCATCGAGGAGGTGACGCCGGAGTATTGGGACGAGCGCATGGCCGTCAACCTCAAGCACCAGTTCTTCGCCGCCCAGGCGGTCGCGCCCGACATGCGCAACGCCGGCGGCGGCGCGATCGTCAATCTGGGTTCGGTCAGCTGGGTGCTCGGCCAAGGCGGCATGCCCTGCTACACGACGGCGAAATCCGCCATCCAGGGCCTCACCCGCGCATTGGCCCGCGATCTCGGCCCTGCCAACATCCGCGTCAACTCGATCCTCCCCGGCTGGACCATGACCGAGCGCCAGCTCAAGCTCTGGCTCACGCCCGAAGGCGAAGCCGAGCTGATGCAACGCCAATGCCTCAAGCGCAAGATCATGCCCGACGACATCGCCCGCGTGGTGCTGTTCTTCGCGTCGGATGACAGCGGGGCATGCACGAATCAGAACTACATCGTGGATGGCGGATGGGTGTGAGGCCGGGCGATTGCCTATCGGTCGGACCTCCGGAGGGGGCCTCATGGTTCGAGACGCGCCGAACCCGGCGCTCCTCACCATGAGGGTTGAGAGTCCCGCCACGCCACAGGCCTCGTTCTGAGGAGCCCGCCGGAGGCGGGCGTCTCGAAGGACGGTAGGAAGGCGTGCTGTCGGCTGCGGGCTTTGCTCATATGCAATAGCCACGCGAAGCGTCTCCTCGACGCCACGCGTGTGACCTGCGCCACAGAACTATCCATCGCGACACCAAACTGTCGCAGCAGGCGCATGCTCTCAGTCAAATGAATGACGCCGCACGTCATCTGCATTGCTAATCAGCGAGCCGGAACGAACGGATGGCTCGCCGATGTCCCTGCCTCAATCAGTTGCGACGCTCATCGCCGGCATCGGAGTCGGGCTGACGGTGGCGGCTCCGGTCGGACCGATGGGCATTCTCTGCATTCAGCGGACATTGACGTCGGGCGCAGCCGCAGGTCTCGCGACCGGGTTGGGCGCGGCCACGGTGCATCTGGCCTACAGCGTGCTTGCAATCGCCGGGATCGGAGCGATCATCCAGCGCTGGGCGGAAACGAACTCGCTCGTGCTCGGCCTGGTGTCGGGCATCGTTCTGCTGTGGTTCGCCGTCCGCATGCGCCAGCAGCCGATCGCGCTCCCGGCGACGCATCAGGTCGATCGCACCGGACTGATCAGGACCTATACGAGCGCGATCGGACTGGGCGTGGCCAATCCGCTCACCATCATCCTGTTCTGCGCGGCGCTGCATACGCTGATGGGGCATTCGGCGGGGCTTCTGCTGGCGGCCGGCGTGTTCATCGGCTCCGTGCTGTGGTGGACGATCCTGAGCGCGACGATCGCCATCATCCGCCTGCGCTTCGATACGAGCGTGCTCGGCCTGAGCAACAAGCTCGCCAGCCTGCTGCTGATGGGACTCGGCGCGCTCGCCCTCGCAAAAGCCTGCGGACGCCTCGTGACCTGAGCGTGTGGCGGCCTCGTCTATTTGCGAGGCAGCGTCACCTGCACGCTTCGGAGCAGCGCGACGAGCTGGCTCTGCTGGCTGGTGCCGGTCTTGTCGAAGATCCGCGCGAGATGCGTGCGGGCCGTGCTGACGCGGATGCCGATCAGCTCTGCCGCCTGCTTGAGCGACTGACCGGCCGCAATCGCGGCGGCGACGCGCGCCTCCTGCGGCGTCAGCTCGAAGAACCGCGCGATGGCTTCGCCAAATCCCGCAGGCAGCTGCTGCGAGACCTTGCGCGCAATCAGAATCGCGCACGGCTCCAGCGCGATCGTCGGGCTGTCGAGACCTGTCGCAGGACCGACGGAGATCGCCAGCGCGCCGGTATCGCCGGCCTGCCGCGCAGGCACGATGAGAAGATCGCCGCCGACACCCGGCAGGCCCCGCGCAGAAGCGCAGGATTCGGCGACGAGCCGCTGCAGCCTCGCCGTGCTCTGGAGGTCCGGCGTCACCAGCACGCTGCGCCGCTCCGACAGGCCGCTGTCGCGCTCCGACAGGATCTGCTCGGCCGCCTCATTCCTGGCGAGAATGCGCAGGCCCGCATCCACCGCCATCAGCGCGAACGGCAGCTGCGACAGGCTGGTGGAGACCAGCTGCGCGATCCGCGCCTGTCGCGACATCTCCAGCGCGCGGGTGAGATGCGGCGCGATCGTGCCGAGCAGCTCGAGATCGGCGGCGTCGAACGGCGTCTGGTTGCGGCCGCGCTGCACGTCGAAGAACCAGGTCGACGCGCCCGCCGCAGCCAGCTTGCAGGTCAGCCCGCCATACATGTCCTGCGGCGCCATCCAGTCGTTCCACAGACGGCTCGCTCTCAACGTCTCCCTGCCGATGAAGCTGACATCGCTGTAGGCCGTCCCGACCTCCGCCCGCGCGACCGCGTGCTCGATGATGTTGGGCTCGTCGGCGAACTCGGCGATGTAGCGCTCCTGGAAGGCCGGGTCGTTGCTGGGCGCAATCAAATCATCGGGCCCGCGCTCCGGTCCGATCCGCACCAGGCAGGCCTTCGATCCGTCGAACAGCGTCCGCAGCGACTCGACCGCCTGCGACCACAGCGTCGGATCATGCGCGGCCTGATAGATGTTGCCGACACAGGCGATGACGGAGCTCTCGGTGACGTGCATGGCTCTGCTATTCCAATTCCCGACGAACAAACCAAAAGAATGCGCGCTACTCCGCTGCCATGTCCGCACCCAGAAGCGCGCTGAGCCGGATCGGCTGCACCGGCTTACGCAACAGCAAAATGCCGCGCGCGCGGGCGCCCTCAGTGATGTCAGCGCCGATGTCGCCGGTCATCATGACGAGCCGCGTGCGGCTGGCGTGAGCCGCGATGATCTTGTCGGCAATGCCCAGCCCGGTTTCGGGTCCCGCGAGGCGGTAGTCGAGCAGCACGATCCATCGCTTGCGTGCGCCCTCCTGCTCCAGGAAGCGCAGCGCCGGCGTGCCGCCGTCGAAGGCTGCGCATTCATAGCCCCAATTGGTCAGCACCCGGCCGAGCGAGTCGCGTGTCGTCGCATCGTCATCGATCACGAGGATTCCGGGCGGATCGGACGGATCCGGCAGGCGCGCGCCCTGCTCCATCGGCGCGATGTCGGCACTGGCCGGCACCGCATCCGCCATCGGCACGGTGAGGCTGAAGCTCGTGCCGCGGCCAACCGCGGACTTGACCTCGAGCGGCCAGTCCATCGCCGCGCACAGGCGCCGGACGATGGCCAGCCCGATGCCGAGCCCCCGGTCGCGGTTGCGCTCGGGATTTCCGACCTGGAAGAAGTCGTCGAAGATCGCGTCGAGATGCTGCGGCTCGATGCCGATGCCGGTGTCGATCACTTGAATTCTCACCGACCCGGCGCGGCGGCGGGCGCCGATCAGGATCGTGCCCTTGTCAGTGTATTTGATCGCATTGCCGACGAGGTTGAGCAGCACCCGCTCGAGCAGCGCCGGATCGACCGCGCACCACAGATCGGACGGCCTGACGCGCAGGCGCAGCGCCTTGCGCCGGGCCTCGAGATCGAGCGTCGAGGCCACGCTGAGGAAGATCGCATGAACGGGCACGGCTCGGACGCTCGCATTGCGGATGTCGGCATCGGTGGCCGACACGCCCATGATGGCGTCGAACTGCCGGAGCAGGCTGCTCGCGCAATCCTGCAGCCGCGCGATGATCTCGTTGCGGTCGCCGTGATCGGAGGATCGCGCCAGCAGCTCGAAATACAGCCCCATCGCGTTCAGCGGCTGCCGCAGATCATGGCTGGCCGCGCTGAAGAAGCGGGTCCTCTCGGCGAACAGCGCCTCGATCTGCTGCGCCTGCTTCGCCTTGATGTCGAGCAGCTCGGAGATGTCGAGGCGGATGTTGATCGCAGCCTCGGCCTTCTTCGCCGCGATGATGCCGGTCGCCATGATGAAGGGCAGCAGCGCCAGCAGGCTGAAGCCCGCGACGCGCTCGAGCTCGCCGTCGAAGCTGAGGAACGACAGCGCCGCCGGCACGATCGCGGCGACCATCACGATCCACATGCTCGGCGTGTAGTCGGCGCCGACGATCCAGGTCGCGATCGCCACGAAGAAGATCACGATGCTCAACGGCATGAGCACCGATGCGGGCGCGCCGTCGACATGCAGCAGCAGCGGGCTGAGCGACCAGGCGAGCGCGTTGAGGCCGCACAGCGCCGCCTTGGCCCAGCCCCATTTCGGCAGCGCCTCGTCGGAAGGGGATGCGACGCGGAACGCGTCATTGACGTTGGTGATGAGGCATTCCGTCAGCACGACGAGACCGGTCCAGATCGCCGCGCGGACGGGCGAGAGGTTGCACGTCAGCCAGACGAGCAGCCCGGCGCACGCCGCGCCGCTGGTCGAGATCGCCTGGAGCACGCGGATGCCGCCGAGATACGGCAGCGTCCGCGTTCGGAAGAACAGCTGGATGCGCTCACGATAGATCGCCCGCGCGCGCGCTGCTGTTCCGGCCGGCATTCAGATCAACCTCTGGCGCAGCGCCCGCGTGACCGCCTCGGTGCGGTTGCCGACCTGCAACTGCTCGAAGATCCGCGCCCAATGCGCCCGGATCGTGCTCTCGCTGACGCCCATGAGCTCGCTGATCTGCTTGTCGAGCAGCCCCTGGCTCGCATGGATCAGGATCTCGCGACGCCGCAGCGACAGCGCGTTGCTATCAGCGCCCGCACCGGCCGCGTCGTAGACCCGCCCGCCCGCAAACGCGATGCTGATCGCAGCGACCAGGTCGGCCGAGGTCTTGTCCTTGGAGAGGCAGAGCACGGCGCCCAGGGCGGCCGCACCATCGGCCAGAGCCGGCGAGAGATCGGCACAGAGCAGGCCCACCGCGATCAGCGGATGGCGCGCCCTCACCTGCTTCAGCAGCGACAAGCCGTCGCCATCCGGCAGGCGGTAGTCCGCAAGACAGAGGTCGACCTCGCGGTCGGCGAGCAGCGCCAGCGCCGCGCCGCAGTTTTCCGCGGTGGCGACGCGCAGGCCCTCGATCTCCAGCTCGAGGGTGCGGCGCACGGCATCCCGGTAGATGGGATGATCGTCGACGAAGAGAACCGACCGCACCTGCCTAACCTTCCAACTACAATATTACCATTTCAGCGCATCCGGCCGGAGGTGGCCGGGTACGCATTCTCATGGGTCGCCCGACGGCACCAAACGGTCGGGTGCAAACGCTCAGCTCTGCACTTTTTCTTACATAGATCCATCAAATGGGGGAGCTATCGAAAACAACAGCTCGCCACCGGCCCGCGATTCGGCTGAGTCGAGGCGCATTCCGGCGCGGTGGGGGGACACACCCGATGATCGGGCACAGAGAAGACGGCGTTGCGGGAGACGGCGGGATGCCGCCCCGCGCGGCCCTGACCAGGAACGCGGTGATCACGGCGGTCACCGCGGTCATGCTGCTGTTGCTGTGGCTGGCGGGGTGATCCCGCGGAGAGAAGTCACGCCGCGGAACCGGCGTCGCCGGATGCCGTTCAGACCAGAGGCGCGTCCTGCGAGGCGCATCGGACCGGCATTGCACGGCCCGGTCGCTGCCACTATCGTCGAGCAGGCTACGCGCTGGCCCGCATCCCCAACAGGAGCGCCCCATGCCGACCGCGACCCTGGCTCCTAAACTGGCTCCCCTGGACGAGACGATCACGATCGCGGAGCTCACGCGCGATCCCTATCCGATCTATCAGCGGCTGCGGCGCGAGGCGCCAGTGCTGCGGGTCAAGTCGGTGGGCCGGACGTTCCTCACCAAGGCAGCCGACACAAAGTATGTGAAGGACAATGCGGCGCTGTTCTCGTCCGACGATCCGAACACGCCGATGAAGCGCGCCTTCCTCGCGCACACCCTGATGCGCAAGGATCACGACGAGCACCGCGCCGAGCGCATGGCGATGATGCCGGCCCTGATGCCGAAGACGATCGAAGCCGTCTGGGAGCCGCTCTACACCCAATTCGCCACTGAGTATCTCGACCGGCTGCCGCGCGGGGAGATCGTCGATCTGTTCCCCGCGCTGGCCGGCCCGCTGGCCGCGCGCATCCTGGCCCATGTGATGGGCGTGCCGGATGCCAGCGACGAGGAGATGCAGCGCTGGTCGCAGACCCTGATCGACGGCGCCGGCAATTTCGGCTGGACGCCGGGACCGTTCGACGCCAGCGACCGTGCCAATGCCGAGATGGACCGCTGTATCAGTGCCAACATGGCGCGCGTGAAGGCTGCGCCCGATTCCTCCGCACTGTCCTTCATGGTCAACGCGAAGAACCCCATCCCCGACAGCCAGATCATCGCCAACATCAAGATCGCGATCGGCGGCGGCATCAACGAGCCGCGCGACGCGCTGCTGACGATCCTCTACGGCCTTCTGACCAACCCGGAGCAGCTGGAGGCCGTGCGCGCGGACAACAAATGGCGCGCCGCCTTCGAGGAAGGCGTGCGCTGGGTGGCGCCGATCCAGGCGAGCTCACGCCTGGTGATGGAGGACACCGAGATCCGCGGCTGCCTGATCCCGAAGGGCGACACCGTGATGACCATCCAGGCCTCCGCCGACCGCGACGAGGAGCTGTTCATCGACGGCGAGCGCTACAACGCGCTGCGCGACCCCAACCCCCACCAGGCCTTCGGCAACGGCCCTCACCACTGCGCCGGCGCCCACCTCTCCCGCCGCACCGTCGGCGCCATCCTGCTGCCGATGCTGTTCGAGCGGTTTCCGAAGATGGAGCTGGTGGATGCGGCCAGCGTGCGGTGGCATGGGTTTGGGTTTCGGGGGCCGCTGAATTTGCCGGCGAGAGTGCAGTAGAATTACAGCTAACGTATTGTTGGACTGCGTGGCCTCCGGCCCGCTTGTATTTGACCCTGAGTTCGTTGAGATCCTGGTTTCTGTGTCACCGCAGGACGCGCGGATTTTGATTGCACGATCGGGGAACTCATCTGTCGCTTCGGGCTAGCGACGCTTGCTTCCCTATGAAGAATCAGAAAACAATCTATAATTGTACTTCCAGTCTCTGCTCGGACCTGCCGAGGAGGTCGCATGGCTGAAGTTGTTTACCTCACTGGGGCACCCGCCACCGGCAAGAGCACCCTGACTAGGGCTTTGAAGGAGCAGATTCAGGATCTACAGATCTTCGAATTTGGCGAACGCCTAACCGCAAGACTTCTGAGCTCCGGCCGGGTGAGCGACCAAACTGAACTTCGATCCCGGTCGGCTGGAGCGATAACGCTCGACGACGTGCGAGAAGTGGATCGTGAGCTACTCGATTTCGTCGCGACGCACAGAACGACCCGCCCCGTTATTATCGACAGCCACGCGGTCACAAAGGAAAACTACGGGTATCGGGTGACTCCCTATAGCCTCAAAGAATTTGAGAAGCTCGGGCCTACTCAGATCTGGGTGCTGTACACCGAACCGCAGGTGGCACTCCAACGCATCGCCAATAACGCGCAGGGCCGTCCCCAGATCACTGAAGAGGAAGCACGCTTCCACACTCAACTTCAGGCCAGCGTCGCCACTACCTATGGGATGCACCTCGGAACGGCGATACACTTCTTCGACTCGGCCGCGCCTTGCGCAGAACTGGCATCTCAGCTCGCCGCGAGACTAATGCGCTCCTGAATCTTGGCTGCGCTCTTCGATCGCTTTCGCCATCTGTAGGTATCGCTCTAACTGCCCTGCACGCCATCGTCGTTCTGACCAAAACCAGAACTTGCCATTGCGCACCACCAGCCGGAGAGCGGGCGGATCGACCACTTCGAGGTGAGAGAGCAGCGTGGTGGGCAGGACCATGCGTCCCGTATCGTCGAGATGCAGCCGAATGTACCGGTCCATCGCTGCAAGCGCTACTTCGCTTCGATGAGGCTCGGTGAGACGTATCGCTCCGGCGTAGGCCGCCTTGTTCGGCGTCACCGGCCGCCTAAGGATATGGCCTTAAGTCCAGCCTTGAGGTCATGCGGCGATGCAGATGGAAGTTTTGGGCGCCGAACGGCGGCGTCGATGGAGTTATGAGGATAAGGTTCGTCTGATCGAGGAGACGATGCAGTCCGGGCAGACCGTCTGCGGAGTTGCCCGGCGGCATGGGGTGGCTCAGAGCCTGCTGTTCACCTGGCGCCGGCAGGCGCGGCAGGGCCGGCTGGGTGCCGAGGCTGTGCCGGCTATCGTTCCTGTCGCCATCGTGTCGTCGCAGGCTGACGACTTGACGAGGGTGCCATCACCACCGTCGCCATCGCGTGCCGCACCGAGCATGCGGGCCGGAACGATCGAGATCGAACTGGACGACTGCTGCGTGCGCGTCGACCGCGACGTGGACACCGAGGCACTTCGGCGCATTCTCGACCTTTTGAGGCGGCGATGATTCCGATCCCGAGCGACGTCAAGGTCTGGATTGCGACCGGCCACACGGACATGCGCCGTGGTATGCAGAGCCTGGCCCTGATGGTCCAGGAGATTTTGAAGCGAGATCCCCACGCCGGCGATCTCTACATCTTCCGCGGCCGTCGCGGGGATCTGGTCAAGATCCTGTGGCATGACGGAATCGGCTTGTCGCTCTACGCCAAGCGCCTCGACCGAGGAAAGTTCATCTGGCCCTCGGTGTCCAATGGCGCGGTGTCGATCTCGGCCGCGCAGATGGCCTACATGCTTGAGGCGATCGATTGGAGGAATCCGCAGCTGACATGGCGGCCACAGAGCGCAGGCTGAGCAGAGATAGTTGCGGCTTTCCGGTATTTAGGGAGTTCCAACCGGCCTGATCTGTGATTCACTGCGTCGCATGAACGCCGATTGCGATGCTGGACCGGATGACGTCGTCGCCCTGAAACAGGCGCTGGCGGCCGAGCGCGCGAAGGGATTGGAGGTCGCTGCCGAGCTTGCGGCTGCCCGAGCCAAGGCATCGGAAGACGAAGCCCTGATCGCGTCCCAGAAGCTGCAGATCGCCAAGCTGAGGCATCAGATCTACGGGCAGCGGTCGGAGCGTTCATCACGCCTGCTCGAACAACTGGCGCTGACGTTCGAAGAGCAGGAAGCTGGCGCCACCGAGGACGAGCTTGCGGCGGAACGCGCCGCGGCGAAGACCAGCACGGTCCGCGCCTTCACGCGCAAGCGCACCGAGCGACAAACCTTCCCCGAACATCTGCCCCGCGAGCGGGTGGTGATCGAGCCGCCGACGGCTTGCGAATGCTGCGGCAGCAATCGCCTGCGCAAGCTCGGCGAGGACGTGACGCGGACGCTGGAGGTGGTGCCGCGCCAATGGAAGGTGATCGAGACGGTGCGGGAGAAGTTCTCCTGCCGGGACTGCGAGAAGATCAGCCAGGTGCCGGCGCCGTTCCATGCCGTGGCGCGAGGATGGGCCGGGCCGAGCCTGCTGGCGATGATCATGTTCGAGAAGTTCGGTCAGCATCAGCCCTTGAACCGCCAGGCCGAGCGCTATGCGCTGGAGGGCGTGCCGATAGCGCTCTCGACCATGGCGGATGCCGTGGGGTCGGTCTGTGCGTCGCTGGACCCGCTGCTGCGCCTGGTTGAAGCGCATGTCATGACGGCCGAGCGCCTTCATGCCGACGATACGACCGTGCCGGTGCTGGCCAAGGGAAAGACTGACACGGGGCGGTGCTGGATCTATGTCCGGGACGACCGGCCGTTCGGTGGTGCGGACCCGCCGGCAGCGATGTTCTACTACTCGCGCGATCGCAAGGGCGAGCATCCGCAGGCGCATCTGGCGCGGTATGCCGGCATCCTGCAGGCCGACGCCTATGACGGCTATAACCAGCTCTATCTGGCTGGACGCGGCCCTGGACCGATCCGCGAGGCGTCGTGCTGGGCGCATGCGCGGCGCCCGTTCTTTGCCATGGCCGATCTGGAGGAGAATGCGCGCCGCAAGGCTGCGGGCAAGAAGGAGATCCCGCTTTCTCCGATCGCAATCGAGGTCGTGCGCCGGATCGATGCGTTGTTCGAGATCGAGCGTTCCATCAATGGCAAAAGCGCGCAGGAGCGTCTCGAAGCACGGCAGACGCTCAGTCGGCCTTTGACCGAAGACCTGCGGCTCTACATGCAAGAGCAACTCGCCAAGCTCGCCCGGGGGCACGACCTTGCCAAGGCATTCAATTACGTGCTGAAGCGATGGCCGAGCTTCACGCTGTTCCTCGATGACGGTCGTGTGTGCCTCTCCAACAATGCCGCCGAGCGCGGTCTGCGAGGCATCGCCCTAGGTCGAAAATCCTGGCTCTTCTGCGGGTCTGATCGCGGCGGCCGGCGCGCAGCTGCGATGTACAGCCTGATCGTCACCGCCAAAATGAACGGGATCGATCCGCAAGCCTGGCTGACCGATGTCATTGACCGGATTGCCGCTCACCCGTCCCAACGGCTCGACGAACTGCTGCCCTGGAACTGGACGCCTCAGGCCGCAGCGCTCTCCACCCGAGCAGCATGACCACGCACGTCAACAAAGTTCACCACGTCACCACCATCGCCAAGGTTGCCAAGGACCTCGGCGAAGATGAGGAATGGTTGCACGACGTCGCCAGCGAATTGGACATCGAGGATGGCGTCATCTGGGTCTACGGCGGATGCTTACGGTGAGACCTTGCAAAGCCGTTTCGATCTGGGTGATCAGATGCACCCCCTTTCCCTTCCAAGCCACGACCTCTGCCGATCCGTCCGCCTCAAGGATCGCGAGGAGTTCGGTGGTCTTTGCCGAAAGCCAGTCAATACGCCGTCGGACCATTAGCGGAATGGACATTCGATCCTTCGAAGACAGCCTCACGACCTCAGTCCAAACCGAGGGATGCACCCGTGACACAGGGTTCCAGCTTGGCTCGCGTCCAGCATTCATGGGACGATTTGGGATAAATTTGGCAACAGGATTTCCACTGCCTTTCAACACCTTTATACATAGTGTCTGGCGCAGATGTCACGCAGATCGTTTGCGTCAGCCGCGACCGCCGTTTACGGTCTCTGGGATTAATTGAGGATCCATGCAGATGCTTGCCCGTAACCGATCGCTGCCGCCTGAAATCTCCCCGGCGAGCGCGTCGTTAACGGAGACCGTTTGCTGGTCGCGCATGCAGACCGAGGCTGGCCAAGAACTTCAGGCTATCGTCGAGAGGAAGGAGCTAGAACGCTCGGCTGGAAACGGCGTGTTTTGCTGGGGCGTGGGCAATGCGCCTTCCAGATCAATCCCTGAACTTGCCAGGACCGGTACGGATGTCGACGTTGTCTTCTCGATCATGAAATCCCGACCGAAGACGGTTGATGTCGCCCCCAGCCGCCTTCGCATTTGGCGATCTTACTTCGATCATTTTGGCCGGGAGCAGCCCCTGCCGCCGTCCACTCTGATCACGAGTAGAGCCGATGCCGGCACACGGGTGAGGAACGTTCACTATGCATTGATGTGTCGATCTGATCAGAAGCTAAGGCTTGGCGATTTCGGACCGTTCGACCCGAGCGCTTATCGGAATGTTTCCGACACTGCGGGAGCCGTTGGAGCATCGCAAGTTACTGCCCTGCTCCGACGGGTCTCCGACGGAGCGCCCGCTCCAACGTACAAGATAAATCTAAAGGCTAAGCTCGGCCAGGGATATTGGGTTCGACTGGGAGACCCGATCGATCTCACCGCGGATCGACGGTCGATGCTTGAGCGGGTATTGGCCAACCTATCATGTTTGAGCCAGGATGAGTGGCTCCGAATGGTACGCGATATCCGGTCGGGACCTTCAACCGCGACCGAACTTCAGCCAAGGCTGTTCTAGGCTTCCAAAAACGTGTAGAACGAAACAGGAATCACTCACCGACGGGCGGCGACAAAGTGACGGCTGAGTCCGGCAAACTCAGGAAGGATTTGAAAGAAGCCGGCTTGAGCGATCAGGCTATCGACGCCGCTTGGCCAACTTGGTGGAGCGAAGAGGCTGACGGGTCTGCTTCGGCCCGCGCAGAATTGCGGTTCGCACTCGCCCGCAAGCTGGGAGTTTCGCCGAAAGCCCTGTCAGACGATCGCGTAGAATTCGTCTGGCACGATACTGCACGGTTCAAACACTTGTCTGGAGAGGGAGCGGCGCAGAAAGATGCCCTCGCCTCTTTCGGAGTTGCCGTCGCACACCTCCTTCTTCAAGGCGTTCGGGCCCAGCCAATACACCCACCATCGGCGGAAGAGCTTCGTGGTGCAATCCGCGATGGCGGCGCGCCATTCGTCGATCTCATGTCCCTTCTGGCGACTTGTTGGGCATTCGGCATCCCGGTCATCCACCTTCGAGTATTTCCACTCGCCACGAAGGCGATGCACGCAATGGTCGTTGAGACAAACGGGCGCTTCGCCGTCCTCTTGGGCAAGGACGCGCTATACCCCGCGCCGGTGGCCTTCACGCTGGCCCATGAACTGGGACACGCATCGCTCGGCCATCTCAATGGCGCTTCAGCAATTGTAGACCTCGACGATCCGATCGAAAGCGAACAGGAAGACGACGACGAGAAGGCGGCTGACAAGTACGCGCTCTCTCTGCTGACCGGCTCGCCCGATCCTGACATCAGGACCAACATCGATAAGTTCGGCGCACGTCAGCTCGCGGCAGCCGCTCAGGATGAAGGGCCGAAGCGAGGCATCGAACCCGGAACGCTGGCTCTCTGTTACGCCTACCGGACCGAGAATTGGGCTCGGGCCATGGCGGCCTTGCGGTATATCTACTCCGAAAGAAAGCCAGTCTGGCGCGAAGTGAACGGCTTGGCGAACGATCAGATCGACTGGTCCGCCATGAGCGACGACTCCGCGGAGTTTATTCGGACGATCATGGGAACGCCAAATGGCTGAACTTATGCTCGTCGACAACGACGTTCTATTCAAGACGTCGTGCTATGATTTGGCGCCTGAGCTTATTAGCATTTTGGCATGCGGAAGCCGCGACGTAGCCAGTCTTGCACTGGCAAAATTCGTCCTGAAGCGGAAGATCGAGAAGTCAGGCAAGATCGTCGACCGGCAAAGGGCGTCGAAGTCGCTGGACACCGTCCTCGCTTCAATTACTTCCCTTGAACCCGACGATGCTGAGCTCGGTCTAGCCGCGCAGTACGAGGAGCACGCGCTGTCGGCCGGCTACGCGTTTGATTCGGGCGAAAGCCAACTGCTCGCCGTACTAGTCAATCGAGCGGCTAAAGCCATGGTGACGGGCGATAAGCGAGCCATAGCCGCCGCTTGGCGACTGGCTACCGATCTTGGAATCGTGCCCGCGCTCGCTGGGCGCATCGCGTGCTTCGAACAGGTCATGCTCTGCATCTGCGCCAAAAAGGGCGGAGCAGCTGTTGCGGCTTCAGTATGCGCCGAAGCTGCCGTGGACAAGGCAATGTCCATCTGCTTCGGATGTTCGTCGACGTTCGACGAGCAGAATTCAGAAGAGGGGCTGAACAGCTACGTTGAGCACCTGCGGGGCAACAGTGGCGAGTTGCTCGGCGACAACTTTTTTGCCTAGCGAGGATCCCTTAGAAAGACCGAATAGGGGTCCACTAATTCGGCGACTAGGTTTATATTGACGTCGGAGTTTTCTGATTGGTTGGCCAATTCCGGCTTCTCATCCACGAGCAAGCACGCCTTATCCACCCGCCCTTTGATATACCGGTTACCGACGCGGCCAGCATTGGGTCCAACGGCAACGCGAGTCTCATGCAATTTCAGGACGTGGTCCTCCTCCCTGAGGCTCTTGATCATCAAAGCATAGCGCGATCCGAGTACGTTGATGTCTTTCGGTATCTCCTGCCACTTCAACCCATCCACTGAGTATTCTTGAGCTCTCACGGGAGCAGCTTCGTGTTTCGATTCCATGGCCTGCATGCAGAGGAAGATCGGTGCTCCCCTTTTCTGCATGTCCTCGGCGAACGGCTGCACCATAGTCGTTGGATGACAAGTATTGCCGCCGTAGCCCCACATACTGAAGCCGGCCTTTTTTATCTCTTCAGACTTCCGCTTGATGATGTCCGCGAGTGACTCCTGAGCGTGCTTTCCGACCTTCATATAGAGTATGCCCGCACCCGGACGAATGATGGTGGTCATGATTGTCCTTCCAGCAGAATCAACTCGTATTCGTCTTCGTTCGCCATACCGTAATTCAACCGCTTCCTCTCACGGACATAGCGGACGCGCGGAGCTTTCGATCGTCCATAGAAATTGTTGAGCCGCTCCGGCTCCACGATTGGCTTGCTGTCTACGGCCCTGACCTCTCCGGGCACCGCGGATAAAATCAGATTGCAAGACTGAAGATCGGGAGCATTCTCCAGGTGGTACAGATGGAGGCGGGGCATCATCCTCGATACGAAGTAGCCGCTCTCCGCTCCGAAGCGCTGTACCTTGCTCAAGACCTGCTTCGGCCAATCCAATTCCTTGTCATCGGCGATTACAATGATCCCATCACCTCGATAGCCTACCGCCTCCATGCCTCGCTGCGTAAATACGTTGACGCTTTCGCCATCGTTGTGCTGGCCCCACGGCGGATTGGTATAGAACAGGTCGAAAGCGCCGGGTCTCGGAAACGCATCCAGCACGTTGTATAGTTCGGCGTTCAAGTTTTGTATTTCCTCCTTCTCGGCGAAACACCTGATGGCCTCGACGATGCGTTCGTCGAAATCGAAAACGGTAACCGACTTCGGACCGTATTCGGTGATCCCGCAGTGCTTGAAATACGCGATCGAAATGCTGATCGCGTCGCCATCGCCGATAAATGCGACGTTCTTGTCTTCTACTAAATTTGCAACGAATTCCGTCTGCATAACCATGTCGCCGCTCTTCATGTATATCTGATCGAACTCCCGAAGCGGCCTCGGCCGATTTTGGACCACGTCCGAAATCGCGTTCATCGCCATGCGTAGGTCGATTTGCTTTCTTGCCATCTACCCCCCTTCGGCCGACGCCGAAAAAGCGACAAATCAATCATAACGAGCATCCGACTTACGCTTCCCGCGCGAATCCGGCAACCGCGCTGACCGGCAGGACCAGCTAAAATTCACAGTCAGTTGGACTTAGTCTGGCCTATCTGTAACTCGATGCGACTCAGGTTCCGCCCAACGTCATGGAGACTGCGGGGCCCCTAAACTCGATTTCGCCGCTAAGAAAGAAAATTGGCTGCTACTCCTCCCAGACTGCCCGTCGTGCCAGTTTGTCGCATTCCGTCGGGCAAATCCGGCCTTGTGTCGTCGGGCAACTCAGATCGACACTCTTCGCCGTCTTCCGCTCACTGAAGGGGCGTTTCGCGATCGTCACGGACCGTGGAGCGGGAGATGCGGTGGCCGGCTGGGGTCGCAGTGCGCGGTTCGCGTGCGGACGAACGAACCCTGGACGGACGGTCAAGCCGTGTGGTCCCGACACCCCGACGCTGGTGTCTTGGTCGGCGACGATGCCGATGACGGGGGCAAGCAAGCCCGGTCCCCTGGGAGAGCACGGAGCAGCCGTAAAACCCATCGCGCAGGGAAGGCCGGTTGTTCGGCCAATCCTGTGGTGACTGCCGCCTGCTTTTTTTGTTGCAGGCGGGCCATGGGTGCGGCCTGCACCCGGCCTTCCCTGCGCCCTTCTGTTTCGAGGGCGTACCTGAGAGCAAAGCTCGGACGCGAATTCGCGCCGCGAGGCCGAGGAGCCGCGCGTGCATGTCAGAGATAAAGGGTTGAGCGCCGGGGAATGGCGCTCCCTAGGGGAATCGAACCCCTGTTTCAGCCTTGAGAGGGCCGCGTCCTAACCGCTAGACGAAGGGAGCGTGAGGTGAACCGCATAGCCTCGAAATCGCCGCGCCGCAAGACGGAAGACGCAATTTTCATGGGCGATGTTGCGGACGGGTGGTCTGAGCCTGCCTCACGGCGCCTGGAGCTGGGCCATCAGCGCGGCGCCGGAGCTCGCGTCCATGCGATACAGCACGGTGCCGGACATCGCGCCGGAGAGGCCCGACCTTGGGGGCATCAAGGTGCCGCTGCCGCCGGCATAGGCCTGGTTCAGCAGCACCTGGCCGGGCGGGCCATAGGGCGTCGCGCCGAGACACAGATAATAGACCTGCCCGGCCTCGACCTGGATCTCGGTTTCATAGGGGAGCGAGACGCCCGAATTGACCGAGACGTCGTAGGTGCCGGCCGGACGATCGACGAACAGATAGTAGCCGTTGCGCAGCGCGCCGACGGCCTTGCCGGCGACCTTGACGTCGGCGGTGCCCGCCGTGGTGCCCATGGCGCCGACGAGGCCCTTCTCGCGCAGGAAATAGATCCGCGCCATCCGGCCGTCGCGCTGCTTGGTCTGCGGTTCCAGCGCCGACGTGGCGGCGCAGGCGGTCAGCAGCAGCGCCACGGCCAACAGGCTCAGCGCGCGCGACAGATGTCCGGTCATTCCACCCCACTCCGAGAGTTCCCCGGGGGTGTTTAGAGCAGACATGGAACCAGGCGACAATGATACCGGCAGTTGTAGCGCGGCTCCTCGCGCGGGATCGTCTATACGCTGCAAGGCCGCCGCGGTCCGGCTGTCTGTGTCACCTCTCCCCGCACGCGGGGAGAGGTCGGATTGCATCGCCAGATGCAATCCGGGTGAGGGGGGCTCTCCACGGGCACCGGACTCGTGGAGAGCCCCCCTCACCCCAGCCCTCTCCCCGCAAGCGGGGCGAGGGAGCAGACCGTCGTTGCCGCGCCGACCGGGCTCACACGTGGATCGGAGCCGTTTTCGAGTCGCCTGGGCGGACATCGGCCGCCGCGTGGGCTCTCATTCTCCGCCGTCTGCGGCGCTGCCCTGCCCTTACGGCTCGACGGCGAAGCGGAGGCGGCCGGTGGGTTTGAGGGTTTTGGCGTCGAAGGTGCGGATCTCGGTGGTGCCCCCCACATCCAACGTGACCGCCAGTCGGTCGCCGGCGGTGCCGGTGGAAACGATGCGGGCGCCCTTCGGGAGCATGGCGGTGAGGTCCGGGCCCGACGCCGTGCTTCCCTCGCCGCGGAAAAGGCGATAGCCGATGGCGACCAAGAGCACTGCGATCGCGACCGAGGTGGTCACGCCCGCGATCATCATCATGCGCCGCAGCCGCGCCATCAGCTGGGCCTGCTCGGGCGAGGACGGCTCGGGCGCAACGGTAGTATTCATGGACATCTCGACTTCACAATCTCACGGTCTGATGACGGTCATTGTCGCCGGCGACGAAGGCTCGCCGCGGCTCGATCGCGTGCTCGCAAGCCGGCTGCCGGAGCTGTCGCGGTCCCGGCTGAAGGCGCTGATCCTGGCCGGACAGGTGTCGCTTATTAAAGGAAGCCTTGGCGAGGCGGCGATGCGGGACCCCGCTTATCACGTCACGGCCGGCGACACGATCACAATCGACGTGCCCGAGGCCGTCCCGGCCGAGCCCGCCGCCGAGGCGATCCCGCTCACGATCGTCTACGAGGACGACGACATCATCGTCATCGACAAGCCGGCAGGGCTCGTGGTGCATCCCGCCGCCGGGCACGAGAGCGGTACCTTGGTGAATGCGCTGATCGCGCATTGCGGCGCCAGTCTTTCCGGGATCGGCGGGGTCAAGCGGCCGGGCATCGTGCACCGGCTGGACAAGGACACCACCGGGCTGATGGTGGTCGCCAAGAACGATCACGCTCACGCCTCCTTGAGCGCGCAGTTCGCCGACCACGGCCGCACCGGCGCGATGGAGCGCGGCTATCTCGCCTTCGCCTGGGGCCTGCCGCACCGGCCGCATGGCACCATCAATGCGGCCATCGACCGGCATCCGCATGCGCGCGACAAGATGGCGGTGCGGCCGAAGGGCCGCGAGGCCATCACCCATTACGAGGTGATGGAGAGTTTTACCGGCCGCGACGGCAAGCCGGTGGCGGCGCTGATCGCCTGCCATCTCGAAACCGGGCGCACCCACCAGATCCGGGTGCATCTCGCTTATCTCGGGCATCCGCTGATGGGCGACGCCGTCTACGGCCCGCACTTCAAGACCAAGGCGAACCAGCTCGCGCCGGGGGCGCGGACGGCGCTCGAGTCGTTGGGGCGGCAGGCGCTGCATGCGTATCTATTGGTAATCGAGCACCCGCGCACCGGAGAAATTATGCGCTGGGAATCGGAGCTTCCGGAGGATCTTTCTCTTTTGGGAGAGGCGCTCCGAGCGGCGCTATGACGCAGGCCGTTCAGGAAAACGCAAGGATGTCAAAAACTTAATTCGCTCACACGGGGTCGTGACCCCCGGAATCCTTCCACGGGAGGCGAATTTTGGTGTATGTTGCGCCTGCGTCGAATGGTCGACGCATGGAACGTCGCAAACCGGTTGGCTTTAACCAAGTGACCGCTTTGCCTGGCCCGCCGCTATCGGGGGCCTGAACCAACTGGAGGGCGCTCGATGGCCCGTACAGCTACACTACCGGTTCTCAACGGAGAATCCGGCCTTGCTCGCTACCTCTCCGAGATCCGCAAGTTCCCGATGCTGGAACCGCAGGAGGAGTACATGCTCGCCAAGCGTTGGCGCGAGCATGACGACAGCGACGCAGCACATAAACTCGTGACCAGCCACCTCAGGCTCGTGGCCAAGATCGCCATGGGCTATCGCGGCTACGGCCTGCCGATATCCGAAGTCGTGTCGGAAGGCAATGTCGGCCTGATGCAGGCGGTGAAGAGGTTCGAGCCCGAGAAGGGCTTCCGCCTCGCCACATACGCCATGTGGTGGATCAAGGCGTCGATACAAGAGTACATCCTGCGTTCGTGGTCGCTCGTGAAGATGGGCACCACCGCGAACCAGAAGAAGCTGTTCTTCAACCTGCGCAAGGCGAAGAGCAAGATCTCGGCGCTGGATGAAGGTGATCTGCGTCCGGACCAGGTCAAGCTGATCGCGAAGCGCCTCGGCGTGACCGATCAGGACGTGATCGACATGAACCGCCGCCTCGGTGGCGACGCCTCGCTGAACGCGCCGATCCGCGACGACGGCGAAGCGGGCGAATGGCAGGACTGGCTGGTCGACACCTCGCCCAACCAGGAAGCCATCATGGCCGAGCATGAGGAGTACGACCACCGCCGGCAGGCGCTGAACGGCGCGATCGGCGTGCTGAATGCGCGCGAGCGCCGCATCTTCGAGGCGCGGCGCCTGGCCGACGAGCCGATGACGCTCGAGGACCTCGCCGCCGAGTTCGGCGTGTCGCGCGAGCGCGTGCGCCAGATCGAGGTGCGCGCGTTCGAGAAGGTGCAGTCCGCCGTCAAGGGCACCATCGCCAAGCAGGAGGCGGCCGCCCTGGAGGCCGCGCACTAAGCGCGCGGCTTTCGCTTGAAGGTGGTTTTTGAATGCGATCGGAGCCGGCGGAGACGCCGGCTTCTTGTTAGTTGAGGTTAGTCCGGCGCGGCGCGCGCGAGCTCGGCCAGCGCACAGCCCTCGCAATACCGGGCGTCCTTGTAGTCGATCCAGTTGTGCGCATAGATCCGCTCCCGCGGGATCTGATAACGCAACCGGAGCAGCTTCGAGAGGATGCGCCACGCGGCGACCTGGGCCTCAGTGGCAGGCGCGGTGACGTCGGGATAGTTGCCGGCGAACTCCACGCCGATGGAATTGTCGCGCACGACCTTGCGATAGGTGGGGCCGTTGTCGATATAGCGGTTGTCGTTGCGATTGGCGCCGTCGCCATGCAAGGTCACCAAGGTTTCCGGCACCGCCCAATACACCGTGCCGTCGGTCTCCACCCACAGGGTCACGCCGCGCCGTTTCGGGTTTTTGGCCTGCGCCAGCGCCCCGGCCTTCGCCGATCCCGCCGGGCCCTCGGTCTGGTGGACGATGATGTTGGTCCAGGGATGCGCCTGGTGCGGATCGCCCCACGGCGCCAGCCAGACGATCCTCAGGCCCGGGATCTCCGGCGTACCGGAGGCGCGGGCGAGCGCGGCGAGATCGTCGGCCGCCGCAGGAGAGATGAGAAGCAGCGTGAGCGCTGCGCGGAGGGAGAACAGGATCGGCCTCATGGCCAGAGATGCTAGCAGAGCCTACTCCGCCGCGGCATTCTGACGTGGGTGATGCATGGCGATGGCCTCGATCTGGTCGGGCGCCAATGCGGGCGTATCCAGCTCGCCCTGATAGACGGCAAAACGATTCTTGCCGTCCTTCTTGGCCGCATACAGCGCCTGATCCGCCCGCGCCATCAGCCGGTCCGGAAACGCGCCGACCTCGTGAGTCCATTCGGCGACGCCGATCGAGACCTCGATCGGAACGTCGGCCCCGGCGCAGGCCTCCGCGTCCTCGCGGCAAACCTGCAGGATGCGTCGAGCGATCATCGCGCCCTCGCCCAAGCTCGACTGCGGCAGCACGATGCAGAACTCGTCACCGCCAGTGCGGGCGAGCATGTCCCCGGGCCGCAGCCGCGTCTGCGCCATCAAGGTGAAATGCTGCAGGCACGCGTCGCCAGCCGCATGGCCGTGAGTGTCATTGATGAGCTTGAAGCCGTCGAGGTCGATCACCAACAGTGCAAACGGCCGCCCCGAGCGCTCGGCGCGCGCGCATTCCTCGGTGAGCCGCTGCATCAGGTGGCGCCGGTTGGCGACGCCGGTGAGGTCATCGAGCAGCGCGAGGTCGGCGACCTCGTTGCGCAGCCGGTCGACGGCCATCAGCAGAAAGCCGAAATTCAGCGACATCGACAGGAAGATCAGGAGCAGGACCGCGGCGGCCTGGCCGCTGGTCGAATGGCTGAAGGTGAAGTCGGCACCGAGGAAGGCGCCGGCGGCGCGGACCGTGAAGACGGCAACAATCAGGATGGACAGCAGGCCCGCAAGCCGCGCCCCAGGATTGATCGGTCCATGCCGCGCATCCAGCACCAGCCGCGCGATCATCACCACCGGAACGGCCTGCCCGATCGAGTAGCTCAGGATGCGCATCGGGCCGTTGTCGTCGACATACATGAAGAAGGCGATCGACGCGCAGGTTAGCCCCACGACCGCAGCGCTGGACCGCCAGGATGCTCTTCGGCCGTAGAAGCGCTCGACGCCCATTGCAGCCAGGCAGATCGCGAACGTCATCAAGGCTCCGGCGGCCAGCAACAGCAGGAACGAGCCGAAGTAGAAGCGTCCGAGCGCGAACAGCGCGGCCGGCGCGCACATCAAGGCCGAGGCCGTCCAGTAGCGCGCCGAATCCAGATTGGGATAGCTGCGCATCACGTAGGCCCAGATCAGGCCGAGCGCGAGGAAGTTGACCACGAACGCGGTCCACAAGGTCGGAACGTTCAGCATTCCAACCGCGGGACAACGCTAGTCCCGTCCTCGATGTTCAGCAAAGCCGCGCTCATGACCTTCCCTGTGGCTCGCGGTAAGATGAGCGCCGCGCACTTAACGGTTCCTCAATTCCTCCATCAAGATTGCGCCTTGGTTTTGAATCAATGAAGACATCATTCGCCGGACGTTAACCCTGCTCTCATGGCCCGTGCGAACGGCGCACGCGGACCGGGGTCTCAGCGAGCTGTGGATAAGCGTGAGCGCACTGGTGACAGAATGAGGCAGAGCTTCGCGAATCTGCTGGGATCAATTCCCGAGGCTGATGCATAGCTGGCCTGCGCCAGCGAAGGCCTCGAAGTCGCGTTGCAATCCATCAACTCCTGACGAGGATTCCATGGCGAAGAAGGCGAAGAAGGCCGCGAAGGCGACCAAGAAGGCGGCGAAGAAGACCAAGAAGGCCGCCAAGAAGAAGTAGTTGCTCTCCCCGGGTGGGAGCGCGGCTTCCACCCGGTCTCTGCGCTCTCCCCTGCGACTCCCTCCGCCCTTCGTTCTTTCTGAAATAGGATGACCGCTCCGCAGGTCAAGAGCTCCGGAACGGCGATTGTCTTCTCACTCTCCCAGCCTCCGTTGCAGCTCGGGTGCGCGCTCGAGCGTGACCTCCGCCTCGCGCAGCACGTCGAGCGGTGCCCAGGGCTTCGCCCAGAACTTCGCATCACCCGGCAACGGCTGCGACAGCGGCCGTCCCGACGTGACCACGATGTTGATGTGCGGATGCCGCGCCCGCGCGATGTGCGCGAGCTCCACACCGCTCATGCGGCCGGCAAGATTGACGTCGGTCATCAGCAGCACGACGCGGTTGCCGGGCTTGTTCAAGACCAGCTCCGCCGCCTCGGCACTCTCGCACGCGATCACGTCGTACTCGCTCTCCTCGAGCAGCAGCGAGATCATCTCGCGCTGGGTAGGATCGTCCTCCACGATCAGCGCCGTGGCGCGGAACGGCTGCGACTGTCCCATGCAAAACCTCCAAAAAACGTGCCTTCCCATTTGCAGTCTGAGTTAAAAGCAAAGCCGGCAGATGGTTCGGTTCCAATGCGAAAAAGTGACGCAAGGTGATCGGGCCATTTGGAACGAGAGCCGGAACCGGCATCGAAGGGGCAGGATGCGACAATGACGACAATCAACAAGGCGGCCGCCGCCATCACGGGGGCAGCCAGCGGCATCGGCCGCGCACTGGCGGTGGAGTTGGCCGCGGGAGGATGCGATCTCGCACTCGCCGACCGCGACGAAGCCGGCCTCGCGAGCGTCGCCGCCGAACTCGCCGCCTCCGGCCGCAAAATCACCACGCACCGGCTCGATGTCAGCGATGCCCAGGCGATCGCGCAGTTCGCCGCGGATGCGACCGCCGCCCATCCCGGCCTCAACATCGTCGTCAACAATGCCGGCGTCGCGCTGTTCGGCGCGTTCCATGAGATCGACCAGACGGAGATCGAATGGCTGTTCAACATCAATTTCTGGGGCGTCGTGCACGGCAGCCGCGCCTTTCTGCCGCATCTGGCGCGACAGCGCGAAGCGCACATCGTCAATTTGTCCTCGATCTTCGGCATCATCGCGCCGCCCGGCCAGTCGGCCTATGCGGCGGCGAAGTTCGCGGTGCGCGGGTTCTCCGAGAGCCTGCGTCATGAGCTCGCCATGGCGAACAGTCCGGTGAAGCTGTCGGTCGTGCATCCCGGCGGTGTTGCCACGGCGATCGCGCGCAACGCCCGCGCCGGCCACGGCATGACTGACAATGCGCGCCGCGTGCAATCGATCGAACGCTTCGAGCGGCTCGCCAAGACGAGCCCGCGCGACGCCGCGCTGCGCATCATCCAAGGCATCGAGCGCAACGAGCCGCGCATCCTGATCGGCGGCGATGCGCGCTTCATGGATCTGCTGCAGCGGGTCATGCCCGGCACCTATTGGAAGGTGATGGCGAAGCGGCTGGAGAAGGCGGCCGCGAAGGACGGCGCGAGCTGAGAGGCGAGCAAAAGCGGTCTCGCGGCGCGGAAGCGTCCGAGTTGTCTTCATTGGCTGCCCTCGGATATGGAGGGCGCAGGGAGAGCCAGGCCTCGGCTGAGGCCTGCGGCCCGCGTGCAACAAGAAAAGCACGCGGCGGTTACCACAGGTTCAGCCGGACAGACCCGGCCCTCCCTGCGCAACGGGTTGACGCCTTATACGTGGTCTCCTTGGTGCGCCGGGCTTGTTGGCCACCATGCCCACGCGAAGCGAAGCTTCGTCGTGAGTTGACACCAGCGTCGGGGTGCCGGGACGCCACGATTTCGGCGTGCGCATCGCTCCGTTCGTCGGCGCGACCAAAGCCACGCTGCGGAGCTCTACGCCCATCGCATCCAACGGCCCACGCCTCGTGACGATCGCGAAACGCCCCTCCGGCGGGCCGGGACGGCGACAAATGTGCGGCTGATTTGCCCGACGTGACAAGGGCTGATCGTGCGACAAACTAACACGACGGGCAGTTTGCGCATGGCGGGCATGTGCCCGGCTCTCTCGCGTCATCCGCGATCAGATTTGCACTCGCCTGAGTCGTCATGGCCGGGCTTGTCCCGCCTGCGCGGCCGAAGCCGCTCCGGCGCGGCGAAGGCCTGGCCATCCACGTCGTTTGGCACGCGGGGAAGCAGGAGGATGCCCGGGTCAAGCCCGGGCATGATTGAGCAACTGATTGATACGATCGTTCGTGGCGCTCGCCCTGTTTATTGTATAGGTGGCCCCGCCTCTGCGCGGCATAACAGAGTGGGAATGAGAGCGCCCCTACCTGCCCATCAACTGATCCGCGTAGTAGCCGATGGTCTTGCGGTAGATCACCGCCCTGTTCCACTCGCGCATCGCATCGAAATTCGCCGAGCCCTCGTCGTAGGGCTGGCCCATCTTGAATCCGTTGCTGTGCAGCAGGTTGGCGGTGGAGGCGAGCACGTCGGCGGTGGAGTGGCGCAGATCGACGCGGCCGTCACCGTCGAAATCGACGCCGTATTTGATGTAGGACGACGGCAGGAACTGGGTCTGGCCAATCTCGCCGGCGAAGGCGCCGATCAGGTCGCGCAAGCTGAGATCGCCGCGCTCGACGATCTTCAGCGCGGCCAGCAGCTCGGTCTGGAACAGCTCGGTGCGGCGGCAATCATGCGCGAGCGTGGCGAGCGTGCGGATCACCGGCAGCTTACCCATGTCGCCCTTGCCGAAATCGGTCTCGAGTCCCCAGATCGCAACCAGGATCTGGCGCGGCACGCCGTATTGCTGCTCGATCTTCGACAGCAGCGCCGCATGCCGCTGCAGCATCGCGCGGCCGCCATTGATCCGGCCGGCGCCGACGCGGGTCGAGACGTACTGCTCAAAGCTCTTGTTGAAGGTGTAGCGCTGGCGGCGGTCGAAGGCGAGCACGGCCGGATCGAGCGTCACGCCGGACAAGGCCTGGCTGATCGTACCGGCCGAGACGCCGGCGCTCTGCGCCTCCGCGGAGAAGCTCGAGATGAACGTATTGAAATCCCCGCCGCAGCGCGCGGCCTGCGCGGAGCTGGTAGCGACACAGGCGGAGAGCGAGGCCGCGAGCAGCACGGCAAGACGACGCAGGAGCATGCGGGATCCCTGATTTCATGCAATGGAGGGCGATCATGCCATGGCGGAAAGCGCGGCGTCAAAATAGGGGCGGAGGATGTGGCGATCGGCGCATTTGCAGAAATGGCCCAGACGCTCAATCATCTCGTCATGCCGGGCATCGCTCCAGCAATCGCGCCGCGGGCGAGCCGGGTGTTAATGCGCCCTCGCCCCCAAGGCGAAGCGAAGCTTCGCCAAGGTGGGAGAGGGCATGTAGGACAGCGCAGCAAGCTCGGTTGGGTGAGGGGTCTCTCTCCGCAAGTGTCGCTCGCGGAGAGAGACCCCTCACCTAACCGCATGCTCGGACAGGCCGCACATGCCCTCTCCCACCTTGGCGAAGCTTCGCTTCGCCTTGGGGGCGAGGGCACTGTATTTGGCAGCGATGTTGCTGAGGCAGAAGGGATAGGCCCCCCTTGATCCTCGTCAATACCACGCCATGCTCACTTCCTAATCTCCCGCGCAAAAGGAGACGACGCCATGATCGGGATTACGCTGACTGCCGACCAGATCCGTTCGGCGCCACCGGAGGTGCGGCGCTGGATCGAGCATCAGGTGCTGGCCGGCCTCGGGCTCGGCCCGGAGACGCCGCCGGCGCCGAGCCTGCCG
Organism: Bradyrhizobium sp. ORS 285; assembly: GCF_900176205.1. Classification (NCBI taxonomy): domain Bacteria; kingdom Pseudomonadati; phylum Pseudomonadota; class Alphaproteobacteria; order Hyphomicrobiales; family Nitrobacteraceae; genus Bradyrhizobium; species Bradyrhizobium sp. ORS 285. Next base: position 822,887 of record NZ_LT859959.1, on the reverse strand, counting down.
GTGCAGGGCGCGCATCTCGTCGCCTGCACCAATGACGATGCCACGAAGATCCTGGCGCAGATCCAGGGCGTGCTGCCGGCGATGAACGTGTTCTTCGAGTTCGGCCGCCCCGGCATCGCGCTGGGGCAGCCGCCGGTGATGATCTATCGGCTGATCGACATCCTGCATCACACGCGGCTGCAGAACATCGGCCAGGTGATGGCGTCGCTGGAGATGATCAACAAGGCGCTGATCGAGACCCGCAAGGATCCGTCGGCGCGCTTCTGCGGCTTCGACCATGAGGGCCACTGCCTGATCGCACCGGAGACGCAGCGCGCGATCGCCAGCGTCTGGCAGGGCGTGATCGCCAAGCAGCACGGCGTCGCCGAGGGCGAGGCGGCCTGAAGCTGCGCGACGCGGCGATCTGCGCGCCTGTGCCAAAACGAACCACGGTCAGGTCGGCTCAGCCATGCCTCTCCCGGGCGGCTCCGGCCTTGAGCGGGGCGTGATCGATGCTACGATTCCGCTGTCGTACACGATCCCAACGGAGATCGCCGATGCCGCCCCACCAGCGCCGACTGCTGCAATCGCCTCTGTTCCGCCTGCTCGCGATCAACCTGGCGCTCGGGCTCGTGATGGCCCTGGTTCTGGTCGGCGGCCTGCTGGTGCTCGATCCCTGGGGCCTGCGCCACCTGATCTTCGCCGACCATTCGCCGGGCGTCGCCATCGGGCTGCTGCTCGGCTCGTTCTTCGTCACCTTCGGCTCGACCGCGATGGGCACCGCGATCATGGCGCTCGGCCGCAGCGACGATGAGGATGGTCCGCGCGGCGGCACGCGGGTGCATGCGCGGGTGAAGGTGCGCGGGCGTTAGAGCCGAGGTGCTGCTCCCCGCTCGGTGCGCTCCCCTCCCCCTTGCGGGGAGGGGTTGGGGGTGGGGGTCTCCGGGCGCTGAACTTAGTGAGGCGCAGTAGACGATAAAGGTCCACTCACGCGAGATGCTCAGCGAGAATCAGTGCTCGGCAGCGTAAGCGGGACTCGTGGACCCCCCACCCCCGACCCCTCCCCGCAAGGGGGAGGGGAGCACACCGGTCTCGTGGCGAGAGCCCTGGCTCAATGAGCGCGCCTCACCAATGCCCCTTCCACTTGTTCCAGGCGAACAGCCCATCCGCAAACCGGTCGTAGCCGAAGCGCGTCAGCGGACGCACCAGGCGGTTGCCGAGCAGCGTCGCAATCCAGCCCTCGCCCGGCGTCAGCTTCCACAGCAGCAGCGCGACGTCGGCGCCGGTGATCAGCTGGCCATCCTCGTCGGTCGCATGCAGGCGGCGGCGGACGTCGTCGACGTCGGCACCGAACGCGGCCAGCGCCTGCGGCTCCTCGTTGATGTCCTTGAACGCGACGCGGCCCGACTTCACCAGCGCCAAGAGCTTGTTGCGCTGCCAGTCGATGCCGGCGTCGCAGACCGGGCAGCGCGTGTTGTACCAGATGGTGAGTTGCGGCATCGACATCGGCGTCCCGGAAGGCGGCTTTCATCAGGCTGACATGGAATCGGGCGCATGGGGGCATGCCGATCCGGCAAAATCGAGGAGCCCGAATGTGGCCGCAGGCTAGGCAAAAGGGTAGGAAAACCGCCGCACGATCCCCATATCAGGCTGGTCTCAGCGGGCACGCACCGCGCGCCCCGCGCGATGCGCTCGCCCCCGAGCGGAAGACGCGAGGCATCGGTGCCATCGCTGCCCTGCCCGGCTTGAGCCCTTAACCATTCTCTTCAGCAAAATCGATGAGCAGACCGGCGCATGGCCTCGTTGACGCCGCGCTCCTGATCCTGGAAAAGCCCCCCATGGCAAAGAAACCCGGCTCCAATCCCAAAGGCGAATTCGCCTTCTTCAACGTCACCTATGAGGACGGCTCGCAGCGCTCAAACCGCCGCGTCCCGGCCGAGCTGCTCGGCGGCCTCGACGGCGACGAGCCCGCGCGCGGCTTCATCATGGAGCAGGACCGCGACATCGCCGAGAAATCCGGCCGGCCGCCCCTGGCGATCAAGTCGCTGGAGCGGGTTGGCGCGAAGAAGAAGTAGCGGCCGCCGCCGCCCTGGACCCGGCTGCCGTAGGGTGGGCAAAGCGCGCAGCGCGTGCCCACCATCAGCAGCCCGCCGCGAAGCTCGGTGGGCACGGCGCGCGACACTGGCGCCAGCCTCGCCACCGTGCGAGCGCCTTTGCCCACCCTACGGAAGCGCCACCACGCGGCTGTCTTCTTGCGCTCGCGGAGAGACCCCTCACCCAACCGCGTACGAGGATCTGCCGTACATGCCCTCTCCCACAAGGGGCGAGGGCGCTGTATCGAGCAGCGTCCGCTCTGAACTGCTGACAGTCTGTAGGGTTAGCAAAGCACGCAGGCTGCGCGGCTGGATACAGCAAGCTCTTAGCCGTCGCTCGTCTGAGACTGCAGAAGTCGCATCAGCTCTTCGTAGCCACTTTGGACGCTCTCGTCGCCACGGAAGCGGCTGAACTCGAGATGGCCGTCTTCGAAGACGTCGATTTCCAGCCGCTCGCCGACCAAGGTCACGGATAGCCGGACCGTATCAGGTCGCGTTCGTTCGATGAAGAAATGGACACCGCGTTTCTCGAGCAGTCGCATAGTCGCAAACAGGGTTGAGGACATAGACCTGCTTCTTTGCGTATCGGAATCATATTGCAATGATGGAAGGTTTGTAGCCCGCCCGAGCACTCGCGGAGACTTCGGAGAACTCGGACATCGCTTCGCTCATCCAAGCGGCTTCACTGACATTATCCTTAAGAGGCGCAGTCCACGACGGTCACTGGCCCGCCGTCACCCAAGTCAACTCTGCCGACCGCGGCAATAGGTCTGCCACATCGTGCGATAGGCCGCTTCGACGGCCCTTGTGTAGATGGGCGGAGCACAGCGGGCGGCGATGAGGTCGGGAAGCTGGCGGCGGATCGTCCTGAGTTGATCCGCCGTCGAGCGCAACGCGATGTCGACATAGTCATCATCAGTCGTGGCGACCCAGTCGGCCATGCCGATCGCGGTCAGGATCGCGGCGCCGGCCCGGCTGCACATTCCGCTGCCGAGCTTCGAGATGACCGGCACGCCCATGTGCAGGGCTTCCCAGGCCGAAACGCCGCCGCCATTCGGAAACGGATCGAGCCAGATGTCGATGAGCCGGTGGGCGGCCAGGTGCTCGTCGCGGGAGGTCGGCCCGATCAGGTCGATGCGATCGGCCGCGATGCCGCGCGCAGCGAACTCGGCCAGCAACTTGGCCTGGATCGCGATATCGCTGAGCAGATAATCCTTCACCAGCAATCGAGAGGTGACGTCGGCGCGCAGGATGCGGGCCCAGACGTCGATGACGGCGCTGGACAATCGGTTCGCCCGGGTGAACGCGCCGTAGGTCACATGGCCATTGGAGATCACGGGCGCCTCGAGGCTGCGTAGCCCCTCAGGCGGCGGCTCGATGATCATCATGCAGGGTAGATCATGGACTTGCTCGGCAAACAGATGACGCACCTCCGGCGGCGCCATCACGGGATCACCGAACAGATAATCCATCGTTGTCAGGCCGGTGCCGGTCGCATGGCCCCACGCGGTGACCTGGACGGGGGCCGGCTTGCGCGCGAAGGTGCCGAGACGGTTGCCGCGCGAGTGTCCGGACAGGTCGACGAGAATGTCCACCTGGTCGGCCCGGATGCACTCCGTGAGCTGATCGTCGGACCATTGCATCACGTCGCGCCAGCGATCGGCAGCCTGCTTGAGCGAGGCCGTGATCTCGTCCTGGACCGGCGAGTTCGAATAACAGATCACCTCGACCTGCGATTTGTCGTGGTTCTGCAGCACCGGCCGGAAGGTGCGGGCGGCGGAATGCTCCCGGAAATCGCCCGACACATAGCCCACGACCAGCCGCCGGTGAGGGTCGAGAACGTTGGCATGGTCGGGCGGATGCGCCTCGGCGATCCTGGATCCGATCCGGCGCCACCACTCCGATCGGGCCGCCTGGTGCTGCGCATAGCCGACCTCGCAGAAGTCCAACGAGAAGATCCGGTTGGCCAGCGCGATCTCGTCGGATGGATCGATCGCAAGCACGCGATCGAAGAATGCGACAGCGGCCTGCGCATCGCCGAGCAACGCATGGCATTGACCGATCTGGCTGAGCGCCTTCGCGGAGTTCGGCTCGATCGCAAGCGCGCGCTGGCAGGCCTCCAGCGCCTCGCTCACCTGCTTGTTCAACATCAGCACGTTGGCGCGGCCGAGCCAGCCCAGGGTAAACCGCGGATCGAGCGCGATCACCCGGTCGAAATCAGCGAGCGCCTCGTCGTTGCGCTTGAGCGTGAGGAACGTCTCGCCGCGATTGATCAGCGCCGTGGTGTCGTCGGGCGCCAGCGCCAGCGCGCGGTTGAATTCGGCGATCGCCTCATCGGCGCGACGCAGATCCTTGAACGCGCAGCCCCGATTGATCAAGGCGGCAACATGCGTGGGATGCGCCGCGAGAAGCTGATCATAGCACGCGATCGCGTCGACGAACCGGCCGAGATAGTGCAGCGCCTCGCCCTTGTTCATCAGCAGGTCCAGCCGCTGCCGATTGAGCTGGAGGGCGGTGTCGTAGCTTGAGATCGCGTCCGCAAAGCGCTGGAGCCGCGACAACAGCTTGCCACGCTCCAGATGCGCATCGAAGAAATCCGGCTTCAAGGCCAGCAGATCGTCGAAGCAGGTCAAGGCTTCGCCGTCCCGCTGCAGCGCGGACAGGACGACCGCGCGTGCATATCTTGCCGCAACGTTTTGCGGGTCGACCAGCAGCGCCCGCTTCAGAAGGCGCTCAGCCGCTTCTGAATTGCTGCTCTGGTGTTCGGCCAATCCAAGTTGATACAGAGCGCCGAAATGGTTCGGCCGCTTCTTCAGGATCTTCTTGTAGCCGGCCTGCGCCTTCTCCAGATCGCCAGCCCGGTGAAACGCACTGGCCCGGGCGAACAGGTCGGCGATCTCGTCGCCCTTCCGCAAGGCTGGCTGCATGCTGACGACTTCCAGGGATCAGCCGCCATCGTCATGTTCTGTCACGAGGGGGCAGAGTGCCGGAACGCGAGCGTCATTCGGTCGCCCGCCGAACCTTGGTTGAGAAGCGTAAACAAGTCATTAACCATGTTGCTGCGGGCATTGCTGCAGGAATGCCGTCATTTGCCGTTGCGCAGCGCAGTCTCGTCCATAGCCGTCGGAGGATAAACTCAGTGCGTAGGGTGGGCAAAGCGACGCCGAAGGCGGTGCGTGCCCACCATTAGCCGCCTGCCTCGAAGCGCGGTGGGCACGGCGCGCGACACCGTCGCCAATCTCGACACCGTGCACGCGCCTTTGCCCACCCTACGCATCCGCATCAGGGGCGCCGCCAGGGTTTGCAAAGCTCGCGGAGCCTTGAGCCTCAAACAAAAGCGGCGGACCTTTCGGCCCGCCGTCCTGGTCTGATGGATTGCCGGGTCAAGCCCGGCAATGACCACTAATGCAGTGATTAGTTGTCGAGGAACGACCGCAGCTTCCGCGACCGCGACGGGTGCTTCAGCTTGCGCAACGCCTTCGCCTCGATCTGGCGAATACGTTCGCGCGTCACCGAGAACTGCTGGCCGACTTCTTCCAGCGTGTGGTCGGTGTTCATGCCGATGCCGAAGCGCATGCGGAGCACGCGTTCTTCGCGCGGGGTCAGCGAGGCGAGCACGCGGGTGGTGGTCTCGCGCAGGTTCGATTGGATCGCGGCGTCGATCGGCAGGATCGCGTTCTTGTCCTCGATGAAGTCGCCGAGGTGAGAATCCTCCTCGTCACCCACGGGGGTTTCGAGCGACAGCGGCTCCTTGGCGATCTTGAGGACCTTGCGCACCTTCTCCAAGGGCATGCCGAGCTTTTCGGCGAGCTCCTCCGGTGTCGGCTCGCGGCCGATCTCGTTCAGCATCTGGCGAGAGGTGCGGACGATCTTGTTGATCGTCTCGATCATGTGCACGGGGATGCGGATGGTGCGGGCTTGGTCGGCGATCGAGCGGGTGATCGCCTGCCGGATCCACCAGGTGGCGTAGGTCGAGAACTTGTAGCCGCGGCGGTACTCGAACTTGTCGACCGCCTTCATCAGGCCGATGTTGCCCTCCTGGATCAGGTCGAGGAACTGCAGGCCGCGGTTGGTGTACTTCTTGGCGATCGAGATTACGAGACGGAGGTTGGCTTCCACCATCTCCTTCTTGGCCTGACGGGCCTCGCGCTCGCCCTTCTGCACGGAGTGCACGATCTTGCGGAATTCGCCGATCTCGAGACCCGTGAGCGCGGCCAACGACTGCACCTCCTGGCGCAGATCCTTGATGCGGTCCTTCTCGTAATGGACGAAGTTCTTCCAGCCCTTGGCCGACAGCTTGGAGACGCGGTTCAGCCAGCGCGGATCGAGCTCCGAGCCCTGGTAGTTGCGCAGGAAGTCCTCGCGCGCGACGCCGTGGGAGTCGGCGAGCCGCATCAGCCGGCTCTCGAACGAGACCAGCTTCTTGTTGATGTCGTAGAGCTGCTCGACGAGTGAATCGATACGCGCCTGGTTGAGGCGCAGCGACTTCACCTCGACGATGATCTCGTCCTTGAGCTTCTTGTACTTGCGCTCCTGCGACGGCGACAGCGACTCGCTCTGCAGCTGGTTGGCGATGTCCTGCTCCTGCAGGCGGCGCAGCTTCTTGTACTCGGACGCGATCTTATCGAAGGTCTCGACCACCTTCGGCTTCAGCTCGGCCTCGATGGCGGCGAGCGACATCTGGTTCTCGAACTCGTCGTCGTCCATGTCGGCTTCGGCCGCGGCCTCGCCGGGATCCTTCTCCTCGGCGGGCGCGCCGTTCGGCGCGGCACGGAACGGCGTCGCCTGCTGCGGGGCCGCCGGCGGCGCGACTGCGGCCTGAATCTCGCCGCCCTCGGCCGGAGCGCCCTCACCATTGGCGGCGGGCCCAGCGATCTGCGGGTTCATGCCGCCCTTGGCTTCCGGGCCGGCATAGGTGGCTTCGAGATCGATGATGTCGCGAAGGAAGATCTTGCCTTCGTTGAGCTCGTCGCGCCAGATGATGATGGCCTGGAAGGTCAGCGGGCTTTCGCAGAGGCCCGCGATCATCGCCTCGCGGCCGGCCTCGATGCGCTTGGCGATCGCGATTTCGCCCTCGCGCGAGAGCAATTCGACGGTGCCCATCTCGCGCAGATACATGCGCACGGGATCGTCGGTGCGCTCGCCGGGCTCCGACTTCTTGACCTCGGTGACGGCCTTCTGCGTGATCTCGACGAGCTCGTTGTCGGTCTCGTCCTCGCCGTCGTCCTTCTCCTCGGACTCGTCGGCCTCCTCGGCCTCGGTCACGTTGATGCCCATGTCGGACAGCATCGACATGATGTCTTCGATCTGTTCCGGCGAGGTGGTGTCGGAAGGCAGCACTTCGTTGAGCTGATCAAAGGTCACGAAGCCGCGCTTCTTGGCCTGCTTGATCATCTTCTTGACGGCGGCGTCCGACAGGTCGAGCAACGGCGAAGGGGCGTCGGCGGCGTCCTTTTCGGGAGCGTCGGCGGCCTTGTCGTCCTTTTCCTTGTCCTTCACCTGCAGCGTCTTTGCCTTCGTGGCCATTCATTGCTCCCGAAACGCGCCCGCTTCGCCCGTGGCATCTTCGCCCTTGGCATGGCGGCGCCCGCCTGCTCTACTCAAACTGTTCTCGACGCGGAAAGGGCGGCGCACATCTCACGTCGCCACCCCCAAAGGTCTTTCGCTCGTGTCGTCCTACGCTGGTGTCGTCCCGTTTTGGACCGGCGCGCGTTTCTTGCAAAAGCGATACCGGTTTTGCAATCGAATCCGGCGCCCAATTACCGGCGTGGTATCCGACAGCGAAACCAACCCATCACTTGCAGAAAATGCCCCGGACCTCTTAAACTTCGATTAACCCTGTTTTTGCAGCCAAACCATGGATTTGGCGAGTCTTTTCGCGCGGACCTGATCCCGCTCGGGGGGACCGGACCGAAATGTGCTCGTCCATGACAGGGCGCCGGGCCCGATTTTCACACGTTGCGATTGGTACGCCCGGACAGTTCACCGAAGCCTTCGATCAGCGCTTCGGTGCCGTCCATCTCGGCCATCCTGGCCTTCACGTCCCTCAACCAGCCCATGTTCGGCTCGCTCGGCTCCTCGCCCAAAGCAAGCTCGGCATCCTTCAATTCCCTAAATAATGAGTGCCATTGCCGATGCAAGGCAACGAGCTGGTGCCAGGTCGCAAGAACGTCATCGCGGGCGGCGCCGGGCTTGGCGGCCCACACCGCGGCGGTCGTGATCGCCCGCTCAACCCGTTGAAGAAGCTCGGAAAAGCCTCCCTTCTCCAGGTCGCTGCGCATCTTCTCGGCCTGTTCGTCCGGATCCGGCGAATGGTGGTGGTCGTTGGCGAAGGCGGCAATGATGGCGGCGCGCAGCTTGTGGGCCTCGGGATGGGCGAGTTCCAATGCCGCGACCTCCTCGAGGTGGTCGTGCAGGATCCAGGGGTGGTTGATCAGGCACTGCAGGATCAGCGCCTCGCGGCGGGAGATCGCCGAGCGCTGGCCGCGCATGATCGGGCTCATGGCGAGCTGCGGGCTCGCCGCCATGTAGGGGCCGCGGGCCATCGCCGGGCCTGTGGATGGCGCGCCCCCACGGCGGCCGCCCCCTGTGGATAACCGCCCCTGCTGTCCGGAACCGGGACCGCGCGGGGCAAACCGGCGTCCTGATTCGGCACTGAAGCCGCGGCCGAAGCCTCTCCCGCCGTCGGGGGCGAAGGCCCGGTACAGCCGGTCGCTGAGGTCCTGCTTATAGTATCGGCGCACCACCTCGTCGGCGATGCCGCCGGTGAGCTGGCCGATCCGCGCCTCCAGCGCCGCGCGGCGTTCCGGGGTGGTGAAGCTGCCGCCCTCGATCTCGCGCGACCAGATCACCTCGGCGAGGGGCTTGGCGACCTTGAGCACCTCCTCGACCGCGCCGCGGCCGCCGGAGCGGACGAGATCGTCCGGGTCCTGGCCCTCAGGCAGCAGCGCGAAGCGCAGGCTCTTGCCCGGCTTGAGGTGCGGCAAAGCGATGTCCGCGGCCCGATAGGCCGCCTTCTGGCCGGCACGGTCGCCATCGAAGCACAGGATCGGCTCGTCGACCATCTTCCAGATCAGCGCGAGCTGGCTCTCGGTCAGCGCCGTGCCGAGCGGCGCCACGGCGCCGGCAAAGCCCGCCGCCACCAGCGCGATGACGTCGACATAGCCCTCGACCACGATCATCGGCGCGCCGTTGTGGGCGGCCTGGCGGGCGCTCGCGAGGTTGTAGAGGTTGTCGCCCTTGTGGAAGAGCGGTGTCTCCGGCGAGTTCAGATATTTCGCCGGCACGTCCTTCTGCATCGCGCGGCCGCCAAAGGCGATGACCCGGTTGCGGAGATCGGTAATCGGGAACATCACGCGGTCGCGGAAGCGATCGTAGGGCACCGGAATGTCCTCGCCGCCGACCAGCAAACCGGCTTCGACCATGTCGTTCACCGGCACGCCCTGGGCGCCGAGATATTCCTTCAACGCGAAGCGGTCCGGCGGCGCGTAGCCGAGCCGGAACTGAACTTGCGTCTGCGGCAGGATCGCGCGATCGGCGAGATAGCCGCGCGCTCTTGCGCCGTGGCGCGAGGCCAGCGTGTCGGCGAAGAATTTCGCCGCCAGCTCCATCACGTCATACAGCGTCTTGCGCTGCCGCTCTTGACGCGCCGCATCCGGCGTCGCCACCGGCAGCGCCAGGCCGGCAATCCCCGCCAGCCGCTCGACGGCTTCTGGGAACGAGCAGCCCTCGGTCTCCATCACGAAGTCGAAGATGTTGCCGTGCTTGCCGGAGGAGAAGTCGTGATAAAAACCCTTCTGGTCGTTGACGTAGAAGGACGGCGTCTTTTCCTGCTGGAACGGCGACAGCCCCTTCCACTCCCGCCCGGCCTTCTTGAGCTTCACGCGCTTGCCGACGACATCCGACACCGGAAGCCGGGCGCGCAGCTCGTCGAGGAATTCGGGCGTGAAGCGGGCCATGGGCGGCGAGGTGGTCCTGTGGGGGTGGACTTACGCATATAGGCAGCCGTGTACGAAATGTGAACTTCCTCGGCTTTATCAGGGCTATTCACAGGCCGCACGCAGTGAAGGCGCCGTTACGGCGCCAGGAAGCGGCCCGAGGCGATGCGGGCGGTCTCGTCGACGGGCCAGTTGTAGACATAAGTCCAGGCCTCGCGGGCCGTACCGTCGGCCAGCGTCACGCCGAGGTGCTGGCGCAGATATTCGGTCGGCTGCTGAAAACCCTCGCCGCAGGCCTCGTACATGTCGAATTCGCGCAGCATCGGATCGGGCTGATGCAGCCGGAACAGCTCGCCATGGACCATATCAGCCGCATCGTCCGAGAGCACGAGACCCGGATAATGCTGGATGCGGTACAGCCGGCCGCGGCAGCTGGCTTCGCTGACGAAATCGGCATTGGCCGACAGCAGCCGCGCCATCGGATGGTCGAAGCCGCGCATCAAGGTGCCGTAGACGAAGAGCAGATCGCAGGTCATGGCCCGTCTCTAGCCGACTTCGCCGCGCGATGCGACCGCCAGCGGAGATCAACAGGGATGGACCGCACTCGCGCAGTTCTGGGTTGCGTCCTCGGCCGCAATCGGCATCGTCGGGTGATCAATTGATTTGCGGCTGACGCGCGAGGGCCGGCTCGCGGGACAGCCGCTTCCCAGAGGCAAAATGAACCAGACCCCGATCATTCCTGGCACTGAACCGCGCCATCTGCTGCTGTCCGACGAGCCCTCCCCCGTGATCGAGCAGAACGCGGACGGCGCTTCGGCCTTCGTCTTCACCTGCGATCATTACGGCCGGCTGCTGCCGCGCGCACTCGGCGATCTCGGCTTGCCCGAAAGCGAATTGGAGCGGCACATCGCCTGGGACATCGGCATCGCCGGCGTGGCCGAGCAGGTGTCGCGCGCACTCGAGGCGCATCTGGTGGCGCAGCGCTATTCGCGGCTCGTGATCGACTGCAACCGCTCGCCGGGCGCACCGAACTCGATCCCGATGATCAGCGAGCGCACCACCATACCCGGCAACGAAGGTCTCACGCATGAGGACGCCGAGCTGCGTCGCCGCGCGATCTTCGATCCCTATCACGACCGCATCACCGCAGTGCTCGATGCGCGCAAGGCGGCGGGACGGCCGACCATTCTCGTGTCGCTGCACAGCTTCACGCCTGTTTATGCGGGGATCGCCCGGCCCTGGCACATCGGCACGCTGTATCAGCATGACAAAATTCTGCCGCCGCTGCTGCTGAAGGCGCTGCGCGCCGAGCCTGATCTGGTCGTCGGCGACAACCAGCCCTATGCGGTCGGCAATGGCACCGACTACACGATCCCCGTGCACGGCGAAGACCGCGGCCTGATCACATCGGGCATCGAGATCCGACAGAACGAGATCGCCGAGCCCGAGGGTCAGCAGCTCTGGGCCGAGCGGCTGATCCGCATCATCGGCGAGATCGAGGTCGAGCTGCGCAGCAAGGGGCTCGCGTAGCCCCTTACTCCGTCATGTCGGAGGCGTCGTGGTGCGACAGCAGGCCGGCGAGACGCCACAGCGCGGTCCTGAGATCGTCGTGGCTCGGCAGCCCCAGCGCCAGCCTGACAGCATTCGGCGAGTGGCCATGCGCCACCGCGAACGCGCTCGCGGGCGTGATCGCGATGCCCGCGCGCGCGGCCGCCGCCGTCAGCGCCTCAGCACGCCAGCCTTCCGGCAGATGCAGCCAGACGTGGTAGGAGCGCGGATCGGCGTCGATGCGATGGCCCGCGAGGCACTCGGCCACGATCGCCTGCCGCACCAATGCATCGGCGCGCTTGCGCTTGGTGATCTCGGCCGCGGTACCATCGACGAGCAGGCCCATGCCGGCGGCCAGGGCGAGCGAGGTCACCGACCATGCGCCGGTGCGCACGGTTGCAGCGAATTTCTCGCGCAGATGCGACGGGACGTAGAGGAAGCCGACGGCGATGCCCGGCGCGAGACGCTTGGCCAGGCTGTCGACCACGATGACACGCTCCTCGGCCTGCGCCGCCAGGGACACCTGGTCGCTGAGGAAGCCGTAGACGAGATCCTCGATGATCATCAGATCGTGCTTGCGCACGAGCCGCACGATCTCTTCCCGCCGCGCTTCGCTCATCGTCAGTCCCAGCGGATTCTGCATGACCGGCTGGATGTAAATTGCATTGAGCGCGCTGGTGCGGTGCGCCTTGGTCAGCGCGTCCGGGCGCACGCCCTCGGCGTCCATGGCCAGCGGCACCAGGGTGACGCCGAGCCGGGCCGCGATGCCCTTGATCATCGGGTAGGTCACGGCCTCGACGCCGAGCCGGCCGCCGACCGGCACCAGCGCCGAGATGGCCGCCGCCAGCGACTGCCGCCCGCTGCCGGCAAACACGAAGTTTTCCGCGCGCGGACGCCAGCGCTCCCCGGCAAAAAACGTCGCGGCGGTCCGCCCGGCCTCGACCAGCCGGCGCTGGGTGATCGGCGCCAGCACCGGCGCGAGCTTCTCCGGCCGCTGCCAGACGGCCAGCGATTTCGCGATCAGTGCCGCCTGATCGGGCAGTGTCGGGAAATTGAACTCGAGATCGATGCGGCCGTCGAACGCCTCGAGCCGCAACGACGGCGGGACCGGTACAGGCTCGCCGGCGACGAAGGTGCCGCGGCCGACTTCACCCACCACGAGACCCCTGCGCAATAATTCGGCATAGACGCGGGCTGCTGTGGATGCGGCAATTCCCCGCTCATAGGCGAACTGGCGCTGCGGCGGCAGCCGGTCGCCGGCCTTCAGCCGGCCCTGCGCGATCTCCTCGGCGATGTCGTCCACCAGGGTCGTATACGAAGCATTCATGCTATATTGCACCGAGAGCAATGTTTCGATTGCACCGAGATATGTACTGCGCGATTGCTCTTCGAACAACGCAATCGAAGACCAATAGGTGACTCATGGCATATTCCCTGGCGCAGCGTTGGGCAACTCCGCAAGTTGCTCACGGAAAGAGCAATTTGCTCCAGGTCCCCCAGCTGTGGCTGCAGCGTCTGTTCTGGCGCTCCGAGCTCGCGATGCTCGACGCCGAGCAGATGCGCGACTGCGGACTCGATCCGACCGTCGTTCACGACGAAGCCAACAAGCCGTTCTGGCGCGACTGACGACGACCTCCAGGAGGACACCGCAATGCCGACGCATCCGTTCCACCAAGTCGACGTGTTCTCCGCAGTCCCGTTCAAGGGCAATCCGCTTGCCGTGATCGCCGAGGCCGACGGCCTCGACGATGCGGCGATGCAGGCGATCGCCAACTGGACCAATCTGTCCGAGACGACCTTTCTGTCGCGCGCCCAGAATCCAGGCGCTGATTATCGCGTGCGCATCTTCACGCCACAGCGCGAGCTGCCTTTTGCTGGCCATCCGACGCTCGGCTCCGCGCATGTCTGGCTCGCGCTCGGTGGCCGGCCGAAAGGCGAATACGTCGTGCAGGAATGCGGTGCGGGTCTCGTGCGCATCAAGCGCGACAGCGATCGACTCGCTTTCGCGGCGCCGCCGCTGCGCCGCTCCGGCCACGTCGATGCGGAGCTCACGAGCCGGATCGCGGCCGCGCTCGGTCTTCAGCCGAGCTCGATGCGCGCCGTCGAGTGGATCGACAACGGTCCGGGTTGGATCGGCGTGCTACTGGACTCGCGCCAGGATCTGCTGAACATCAAGTTCAACGTGCTCGCCCTCTCACAACAACCGGTCGGCGTCGTCGCGCCATGGGACCCTGCGAAGGACGGGGACGACGCGCAGTACGAAGTCCGCGCCTTCACCTGGAGCGGGGTCGAGGACCCTGTCACGGGCAGCCTCAATGCAAGTCTGGCGCAATGGCTGATCGGCGCCGGAATTGCTCCGAAGCAATATGTCGCGTCGCAGGGCACGGTGCTCGGCCGCGCCGGCCGGGTGCACGTCGCGCAGGACGGCGAGACGATCTGGGTCGGCGGCGACGTCGCTCCGGTGGTGAAGGGCACGATCAGCGTGTAGGCCACGGATAGCGTCGACGGGAGCTCGGATCCAGGCCGGGGCGATGCTTTCACATGCCGACCGGCTCGCCTATAGTTCAGCCGAACAGGCGCTCTCGCATGAGCATCAAGATCGACCCGGCGGCGGTGACGCCCGAACAGTTCTTTTCGTGGGTGACAGCGTAGGATGAGCGCTACGAGCTTGTCGACGGCGAGGTCGTCATGATGGCCAGCGCAGGCCGGCGACACGACGCGATCGTCGTCAACCTGACCGCGGCGCTGCACGCCCAGACCAGAGGGGGTCCGTGCCAGACCTTCACCGGCGATATCTACGTGGTCACCTCACCATCGACCCGTCGCATCCCCGATCTTGGCGTGGATTGCGGCAAGCCTGACGAGGACTCCCTGGTGGCGGATCGACCGGCGCTGCTGGTCGAGGTGCTGTCTCCGACGACCGGCGGTTTCGACGTGACGGTCAAGCTGGCCGAATACCAGGCTCTCCCCTCTCTCGACTACATTCTGTTCGTCGACACCGACAGCCCCAACCTCCATCTCTATTCACGCGATCCGAATGGCGCCTGGACCGACGTGGTATTGAAGGGGGTCGATGCGACCATTCAGCTGGAGAAGCTGAACGTCGCGATCGGCCTTCTTGATGTCTATGCTGGACTGGAATTCCGGCCGCGACCGCGCCTGGTCGAGTAGTCAGTCGCCCGCAGCGAGACGTCAGCTCACCGCGCCCGCGTCAGCGCCAGCCACAGGCCGCCGCCGATCATGAAGCCGCCGGAGATGCGCGAGACCAGGCGGGTGCGCCTGGCCGAGAACATTTTTCGCGCGCGGCCGGCGAGCAGCGCATAGACGGCGTCGGTCAGGCCGGCGACCACCATGAAGGTGACGCCGAGCAGCGCGACCTGCGGCACGTGATCCCGGCTCATGTCCATGAACTGCGGCAGGAAGGCGCCGAAGAACACCATCACCTTGGGGTTGGACAGCAGCACCAGCAACCCTTGCAGGAAGAAGCCGCCGCGCGGCGGCGGTGGCGGCGCCTCGCCTTCCGCGATGCCTTCGACCGGCGAGCTGATCAGCTGGATGCCGAGCCACACCAGATAGGCGGCGCCGATCAGGCGCACCCATTCGAACCAATAGCCCATGGTGGCCATCAAGGTCGTCAGGCCCATCGCGACGATGCCGATCGCGATCGCAAGCCCGGTCTGGACGCCTGCGATATTGATCAGCGCCGCGCGGGTTCCATGACGCAGCCCGTTCGCGATCAGCAGCGTGACGACGGGTCCGGGCAGCAGTGCCAGCGCGATACAGGCGGCAACGAAGGCGAGATAGACTTGCAGGGACATGAAGAGGACTCGTGAAGGAGGACACCTTGTCATACACCAGAAGGGCATCTCCACGCCATCCGACGCCGAGCCGGCACCACCCGCCATGTCCATCTCGATAGCTTCTCTCTCGACAGCGGATCGCGAGATCGTGCATCGCGCGCTTCGCGCCGCTGTCGAAGGCTCGTTCTTTCCGGAATGGGAGTTCCAAACGCTGTTCGGTCTCGAGCGCTCTGAGGTGAGAGCGATCTACGAGGCATGGCCTTCTCCGGCCTGCAACTCCGACCAGCTGCTTGCGGCGATGGTTGGATCCCTGAACAATCTGCTCGGCTATCCGCACCAGCAGGAGGACGCGCTTCGGCAGTATTTTCCGGAAGGATGCAGCGTCCTCTCGGCGACGCTCGTGCGGCTAGCCGCCCTGAACAGCTGACGACGCAAGGCTCCAGAAGGTTTCTGCCAGCTCTTCGGCTGCTTGACACGCAACCTTATGGTTGCGTAATTTCTCCGCCATGGATGAGGTCTTCAAGGCGCTGGCGGACGCATCGCGGCGGGCGCTGCTCGACCGGTTGCATGCGCGGAATGGCCAGACCTTGACCGAGCTCTGCGACGGCCTCGCGATGACGCGGCAGGCCGTGACCAAGCATCTTGCGATCCTCGAAGCAGCCAATCTGGTCATCGCGATAAGGAATGGCCGCGAGAAGCTGCATTTTCTCAATCCAGTGCCGATCCATCAGATCGGCGAGCGCTGGATCAGGAAGTTCGAGCGGGCCAGGCTGGTCGCGCTAGGCGATTTGAAGACGCGTTTGGAGGATAGCGATGACTGAGCCGGGACGCGCAGTGGACATCTCCAAGTTCAAGCCAGAGACCGTCTACACGATCTACATCGCGGCGACGCCGGAGAGAGTGTGGCAGGCGCTGACCTCGGCTGAGTTCAGCCGGCAGTATTTCCATGGCTTCGCCGTCGAGGCGGATCTGCGCGCCGGCGGCGCCTTCATCGTGCGCGCACCCGACGGCTCGGAGCACATCAGCGGCGAGGTGATCGTCTGCGAGCCGCCGCAGCGGCTGACGATCACCTGGGACGTCAACTGGCCCGGTCTCGTCGCGGCGCTCGGCCGCACGCTCGTGACCTATGAGATCGAGCCAGCCGGTGAGGCCGTGCGGCTCACCATGACCGAAGCGCATGAGCGGTCGCTGTCCGACGACATCCTGTCCGGCGGCCGCCAGGGCTGGCCGGCCATCCTGTCGAGCCTGAAGAGCCTGCTCGAAACCGGCAAGCCGCTCACCGTCCGAATGGCGCCGCCTACGCGCATGCTCACAGCGATGAAGACATTGGGAATCGGGATGCCGTGACGGCGGCGGCCTACGACACCGCCGCGATCTGCGGAATGCACGCCAGCACGCCGCCGACCTGGACGGCATTGCTGAGCATGCCGCCCCAATGCAGCAAGCGCAGCCGGCGCACGGCCGTCACATCGCCGCGGTCGCGATCGTTGATGCGGGCATCCATCCGCTGCAGAAACCAGCGGCGCGACAGCAGTGCAAAGCCCGCCACGGAACCGATGCCCAGGGCGAGCAAGGGACGGCCATCCGCGAGCACGGCCAGCGTGCCGATGCCGCCGGCGATCGCGAGCGCCACGAAATAGGACTCGAACATGCCGCGCAGCAGCCGCGTGACCGGCACGATGTCGAGCCGCACCAGCAGAAAAGCCGGTGCGGCCAGCAGCAGATAGAACATCGGCAGCAGCAGAATGATGGTGGCGAACAAGGCGATGTTGTCTGGCATCATCCCTCCCCGGTGACGTCACTGGGCGAACATCTGACCGCCGGCCGCGCTTTGCAGCAAACATACGCGGCGGCGTGTCCATCGACCATGCGACCTTCGTCCCAGCCTGCAGTTACGTCGGCGCGACGATCCGCCGGTAGAGATGCCACGTCGCATGGCCCAGGACCGGCACGGTGACGAGCAGGCCGAGGAAGTAAGGCAAGGCCGAGACGATCAGCAGGACGGTGATGACGGCGGCCCAGCCGATCATCGGCCCGGGGCTGTTCACGACCGCGCGCACGCTGGTGATCATGGCCGTAACGAAATCGACGTCACGATCCAGCAGCAGCGGAAACGATACGACAGTGAGGGAGAACAGCACCAGCGACAGCGCGGCGCCGTCAAGATTGCCGATCGCGAGAAACAGCAGGCCCTCGTTGGTCGTGAGAACCACCGTCATGAACTCCTTGAAGCTGGAGAACGAGGCGTTGAGCCCGAGCAGCAGCGCGATCAGCAGCCTGATCTGGTACATCCAGATGACGAAGAAGAACACGGTGACGAACGCCATCCAGGCGATTTCGGCTCGCGAGGTGATCGTCCGCCAGATCGCGGCATAGGAGATCGGCTGGCCGAGCTCGCGACGGCGGCTGACCTCGTAGAGGCCGATGGCGACGAACGGCCCGATCAGGGCAAAGCCTGCCGCCAGCGGATAGGCGAGATAGACCATGCCGAAGGCGGTCACGCACAGCACGATGCTGACGCCGCCGAGCACGTAGATCAGTCCGAAAGCAAGGCCGAACAGCGGCTGTGCCTGAAAATCCCGCAAGCCTTGCGTCAAGGCCTCGGCAATGTCGGCCGTGGTGATGCGGCGCACCACGGGATCGGATCGTCCCGAAACGGATGCGGTCATCGGCGGTCCCTCCTGCATGTTTTTGTTAGGGGGATGCTAACAGCGAGAGGGCCGGGATTTCAATTTCAACTTGTAGGCAGGGCAGCTGAGGACGGTCTCGTGTTGTGCTCGTCTTTTTCTGCGCCGTCATGGCCGGGCTTGTCCCGGCCATCCACGTGGTTCGGCATTCTCGGAGGGACGTGGATGCCCGGGACAAGCCCGGGCATGACGGAGTAACCAGGCAGGGTGCTGGCTGCAGCCGCCGACGGCCTCCTTCGCGAGGATTGGAGCTGTGAAGTAAGAAGGTGCCCCATCGTGCCCAGTCGGGCGCGACAGCCTACCCCCGCGCCCGCAGCTCCCGCCGCAGCACCTTGCCCGTCGCCGTCATTGGCAGGCTGTCGGTGAACTCCACATGCCGTGGATATTCATGCGCGGCGAGCTTCACCTTGACGAAGTCCTGGATCTCCCGCGACAGCGTATCATTCGCAACGAAGCCCGGCCGCAGCACGATCCAGGCCTTCACGGCTTCCGTGCGCACGGCATCGGGAATGCCGACCACGGCGGCGAGCGCGACCGCCGGATGCTTGAGCAACGTATCTTCGATCTCGGCCGGGCCGATGCGATAGCCGGCGGAGGTGATCACGTCGTCCTCGCGACTCGCGTACCAGAAATAGCCATCCTCATCTTGCGTGCCGAGATCCCCCGTCAGCAGCACGTCGCCGGCGAACTTCTTGGCCGTCGCCTCCGGATTGCGCCAATATTCGATCATGGTGCAGGGATTGGGCTGGCGCACGCCGATGATGCCCCGCTCGCCGCGCGGCAGCTCCTCGCCTCTGTCGTTGACGATCACGACCTCGAAGCCCGGCGTCGCCTTGCCCATCGAGCCCGGCCGGATCGGAAGCAGCTTTGCGTTGTTGCCGACGACGAGATTGCATTCGGTCTGGCCGTAGATCTCGTGCGCGTCGATGCCGAACGTCGCCCGCACCCAGTCGAGCAGCTCGGCGCCGAGCGACTCGCCGCCGGTCAGGATGCTGCGCAGCTTGACGCCGTCGTGCCTGACGTTGGCCTGTCGCATCAGCTTCAACGCGGTCGGCGGCAGGAACACGTTGCGGATGTGATAGTCCGCCATCAGCTGCATCGCCGCCTGCGGCACGAACTTTTTCGCGCGATAGCCCACCACCGGCACCGCGTGATACCAGGCCGGAAACAGCGCATCGAACAGGCCGCCGATCCAGGCCCAGTCGGCCGGCGTCCACATCACGTCGCCGGGCTTCGGCAGGAAGCCGTGCACCATCTCGACGTTCGGCAGATGGCCGAGCAGCACGCGATGTGCGTGCAGCGCGCCCTTGGGATTGCCCGTCGTGCCGGAGGTGTAGATGATGATGGCGGGATCGTCGCTCGAGGTGGCGACGGTCGGAAACTGAGCGGAGGCGCGCTCCAATGTCGGCCAGAACGGCCGGGCGCCGCTGCCCTCGCCGTCGATGACGTAGATCGTCTTGAGCTCCGGCAGCTGGTCGCGAATGCGCTGGAGCTTGGCGAGACCCGTGGTGTCGGTGACCACGACCTTGGCGCCGGAGTTCTGCAGCCGGAATTGCAGCGCGTCCTCGCCGAACAGCGTGAACAGCGGCACCGAGACGAGGCCGGCGCGGAACGCGGCGAGATGGACGATCGGCAGCTCCAGGGATTGCGACAGGAACACCGCGACGCGATCGCCCTGTGCGAGCCCGTCGGCCTTCAGCACATTGGCGAAGCGGCAGGAATAGTCTCGTAGCTCGTCGAACGACACGCGGCGCGCGGCGCCGTCCTCCTCGACGACGATCAGTGCCAGGCGCCCCGAACCGTCGGCATGGCGATCGCAAGTCGCGACGGCGATGTTGAATTGCGCCGGGATCTCCCAGCGGAAATCGCGATACAGCTGCTCGTAGTCGGACGTTTCCTGAAGCATGGCGGAGGCGTTTCCCTCTCGGTTGTTAGTTCGAGCGCCGGCTCGGTCTCTTACCTCTCCCTGCCAGGGCGAAGCGAAGCTTCGCTAGGGCGGGGAGAGGTCGGATTGCATCGCAAGATGCAATCCGGGTGAGGGGTACAGGTCTATCGGCGCACACTTCTCGTGTGGCTGCCCCTCACCCCAGCCCTCTCCCCGTGAAGAACGGGGAGAGGGAGCGCACCGCCCTCGCGGCTCGCTCTCTCTGTAGCAATCAGCAGGTCAGCTCGACAGCGCGGCCTTCACCAGTGCGCTGGCCTTCGCAAAGTCCATCTGGCCGGTGTACTTCGCCTTCAGCACCGCGATCACCTTGCCCATGTCCTTCATGCCGGCGGCGCCGGTCTCCGAAACCGCAGCGGAGATCGCCGACTTCACCTCGTCGTCGCTCATCTGCTTCGGCAGGTAGGCCGAGATCACCGCGATCTCCTCGCGCTCGCCGGCGGCGAGCTCGGCGCGGCCGCCCTTTTCGTACAGCTCGACGGATTCCTGGCGCTGCTTGATCATCTTCTGCAGCACCGCGAGCACGTCCGCATCGGTGAGCGGCGGCTTGCCCTCGCCGCGCGCGGCGATGTCGGCGTTCTTCAGGGTCGAGTTGACCATGCGGAGGGTGGACAGCTTGCGCTCGTCCTTGGCCTTCATCGCCTCCTTGACCGCATTGTTGATGTCGTCGCGCAGCATGATCTCGCCCTCTCGAATTCGGTTGGCGGCTGGTCTAGGCGGTTCGTCCCCCTGAGACAACTCGGTTCCGCATCCGTTCCGCCTTTCCATGCGCAAACCGGGCCGTTCTCCGCGCAATTTGACCGAATTCGCGTGTGAATCGGCCGCTTCCCGCTTTGACGCCGGGCCCTCGTCCCACTATGTAGGGGCCTCATGACACACATCGATACTGACGCCGCCTGGCCGGACCATAAACCGACCGCGCTCCTCGTGCTCGCCGATGGAACGGTGCTGGAAGGCTTCGGCCTCGGCGCCGAAGGCCACGCCGTGGGCGAGGTCTGCTTCAACACCGCGATGACCGGCTATGAGGAGATCCTGACCGATCCGTCCTATGCCGGCCAGCTCATCACCTTCACCTTCCCGCATATCGGCAATGTCGGCACTAACGACGAGGATATCGAGACGGTGAACATGGCGGCGACGCCGGGCGCGCGGGGCGTGATCCTGCGCACCGCGATCACCGACCCGTCGAACTACCGCGCCAGCCGGCATCTCGACCAGTGGCTGCGCGCCCGCGGCATCATCGGCCTGTCGGGCATCGACACCCGCGCGCTGACCGCGCTGATCCGCTCCAAGGGCATGCCGAATGCCGTGATCGCCCATTCCAAGACCGGCACGTTCGATCTCGAGGCCCTGAAAAAGGAAGCGCGGGAGTGGCCGGGCCTCGAAGGCATGGACCTCGTGCCGATGGTCACCTCGGCGCAACGCTTCAATTGGGACGAGACGCCCTGGGTGTGGAACGAAGGCTTCGGCCACCAGTCCAACCCGGAGTTCAACGTCGTCGCCATCGACTACGGCATCAAGCGCAACATCCTGCGCCTGCTCGCCGGCGTCGGCTGCAAGGTGACGGTGGTGCCGGCGACGACCTCGGCCGAGGACATCATGGCGATGAAGCCGGACGGCGTGTTCCTGTCCAACGGTCCCGGCGATCCCGCGGCGACCGGCAAATATGCCGTGCCCGTCATCCAGCAGGTGATCGCCTCGGGGACGCCGACCTTCGGCATCTGCCTCGGACATCAGATGCTCGGTCTCGCGGTCGGCGCCAAGACGAAGAAGATGCATCAGGGCCATCACGGCGCCAATCATCCGGTCAAGGACGAGACCACCGGCAAGGTCGAGATCACCTCGATGAACCACGGTTTCGCGGTCGACCAGGACACGCTGCCCGCCGGCGCGACCCAGACGCACATTTCGCTGTTCGACGGCTCGAATTGCGGCATCGCGCTCGAAGGCAAGCCGGTGTTCTCGGTGCAGTACCACCCGGAAGCCTCGCCCGGCCCACGCGACTCGCACTACCTCTTCCAGCGCTTTGCCGAGCTGATGCGCGAGAAGAAGCGCAGCGCGGCGTGAGGCCGAGCGTTTAACGAGATCGAATGCCCGGGTCGCTCCCGGGCATTTTTTATCGCTCAGCCTCGTGATGACGCCGACTCGTTTTGCGCTCGCGTTGCTTTCGCCTTCTTTATATGATTGACATCATTCATAGGGAGAACGCGACATGAGCGAAGCCGCCGGACCTGAAGTCGAATTCGGCGTGGTGCCGGTGTCGGTACTGGCCTCGATGCCCGGGCTCGATTTCGTGCGTCGCATCTTTGCTGGGAGGTTGCCACAGCCGCCGATCATGCAGACGGTCGAGCCATTCGACTGCACCGCGGAGCCCGGCCATGTCGTGATGCACAGCGTGCCCGGCCTGCGGCACTACAATCCGATCGGATCCGTGCACGGCGGCTATGCCGCGATCCTGCTGGACTCGGCGATGGGGCTTGCCGTCCACACCCGCTGTCCGCAGGGCAGCGGCTACACCACGCTGGAGTTCAAGATCTCCTTCGTCAAGGCGATGACCGAGGCGACGGGCGTGGTGCGGACCGAAGGCACCACGCTGTCATTCGGCCGCCGCGCGGCGACGGCGGAAGCGCGCATCATCGATTCACAAGGCCGTCTGCTGGCGCACGCGACCACGACGTGCCTCGTGTTCGAGCTGCCGAAGGGCTAGCCCGCGCCGTCTCACTTGCGTGAGACGTTCCAGTACACCGGCGCCGGCGGGTTGAGGATGCCGGTGAGGTCGGCGCGCGCCGCGCGGAACTGATAGGCTACCGCGATCGGAATGTAGGGCACGGTCTGCACGGCGCGCTGCTGGATCTGCTCGGCCAGCGCCTTGCGCTCGGCCATGTCGGCGGAGTCGCCGAACGCGGCGCGGAGCTTCTCGATCTCGGCGTCGCACGGCCAGCCGAACCAGGCCTTGTCGCAGTTCGAGCGCAGTCCGAGATGGCTGATCGGCAGCATCATGTCGAGGCCGCCCGGGCCGGAGATGAAGATCGACCAGCCGCCCTGCCCGACCGGCTCCTTCTTGGCGCGGCGGCTGACGACGCTCGCCCAGTCCATCGCCTGCACGTCGACCTTGAAGCCGGCGGCCTTGAGCTGCTGCTCGGCGACCAGGCTTGCCGGATGGATCTGCGCGTTCTCCGAGGCGTCGAGGATCACGACCGGCGTGCCGTCATAGCCGCTCTCGCGCAGCAGCGTCTTGGCCTTCTCCAGATTGAAGGACGGAAAGCCGGCCTCCGTGTAGTAGGGCGAGGCGCAGATGTAGAACGACTTGCAGGCCTTGATGAGCCCGCCCTCGCCGCCGCCCCAGGCCTCGATGTAGTCCTGCGGATTGACGGCGAGCAGCGCGGCGCGGCGGATGGCGGGATTGTCGAATGGCGGCGGGATCGAATTCAGGCGGATTTGCTGCGCCACGCCGATCTCGTCCTGGTTGGAGACGACCACGTTCTTGCCGGCCTTCGCCACCGGCACGAGGTCGGCCGGAATGTCCTCGGCGATATCCAGCTCGCCCTTCTTCAACGCGTCGAGCGCGGTCTGCTGGTCGGGAATGATCAGCCATTCGACACGGTCGAACTTGACGACCTTGCCGCCGGCAAGCCCCGAGGCCGGCTCGGCGCGCGGCACGTAATGCGGGTTCCTGGTGAACACCAGCTTGGAGCCCGGCACCCACTCATCCTTCTTGAAGATGAAAGGACCTGATCCGGTCTGATCTGCAAGCGGCTGGCCGGCCGCGGTCGCGGCGATGACGCGAGCCGGAACAATGAAGGGCACCGGCGCGCCCGGCTTGGCGAGCGCATCGAGCACGAAGCCCCAAGGCTCCTTCAAAGTCAGGCTGAACGTCTTGGCATCGACCACGTCCCACGCGGCGCCATGCGCATTCAGCATCTGCCCCATCGCATCGGCCTGGCTCCAGCGCTTGAGGGACGCGACCACGTCCTCCGATGTCACGCCCGCCCCGTCGCCGAATGTCAGCCCGGCGCGCAGCTTGAAGGTCCAGATCTTGCGGTCGGCGGAGGTGGTCCAGCTGTCGACCATCTGCGGCTTGACCTGCAGTCTGTCGTCGACCGTGAACAGCGTGTCGTAGATCATGTAGCCGAAATTGCGCGCGATCGAATCCGCTGCGATGGTCGGATCGAGCACCTTGAGGTCGCCCGACGGCTTCACCTTCAGCACGGTTTCGGCGCGCGCGAACGTGGCCGGCAGCACGGCTGCCAGGCAGAGCAGAGCGCCCGCCAGGACGTGATGTGGTTTCATGCTTCCCTCCCCTGATCGTCGGACGTGACGGCCGCCGACTCTTGTCAATTCGAGATCAATTGCTGTCGCTGCTTGCGGCGCGCGCCGCTGCGGCGGATGAACGAGAAGGCGGCGAGTGCCAGTCCCGAGACCGGCTCGCGCCCGAGGCTCGCCGGCGCGAAGCTGAGCGCGATGCCCTGCAGGCCGCCGAGGCGCGATGCGCCGATGGCGTCCATGACCACGGCGCGATCCTCCGCCGGCAGCGCCCCCGGCCATCCGCCAATTACGACATTGCGCTGGCGGTTGAGATTGAGGGCGTTGCCGATCGCGAGGCCCAGCAGGCCCAACCGCGCCTTGATCTCTGCGCGCGCCGCCGCCGAGATGCTGAAGTCATCCGGCCAGCGGTCGCCGCGGCCGATCAGATCGCTCTCCCGCACCTGAAGAATGTCGGAGAGCGCAACGGTCGACACATAGGGTTCGAGGCAGCCGCCATGGCCGCAGCGACAGCAGCGTCCGCCCCGCTCGATCACGACATGCCCGATCTCGCAGGTCTCGACATCGCCGCTTTCGGCGAGCTCGTCGACGATGGCAGCGCCGACGCCGTGGCCGACGAACACGAAGAAATACGAGCCGCCGAGCACGCCTGTTCCCATCTGCAGGCGATGCGCGACGGCGCGGGCGACCATCGAATTTGTCAATCTCGCCGGCGTCTCCGGAAGCTCGCGCTGCAGGACGTTGGCGAGCGCCTCGGCATCGAGCGGCACGAGCGGGCTGGCACGCAGCTCCGGATCATAGCCCGGGATCGAGACAGCCAACTGCTCCAACACGAGGCCGCGCGGCATGGCCCAGGCCGCGAGCTCGCGCACGGCCTGTGTCACCATCGCCGTCACGGCTGCGGCGCCGAGGCCGTCAGGCAGGTCGTAGCGCTCCGAGTACAGCGTCTCGCCGGCCAGGGTGCCGACGGCGGCGTAGAGGCGGTTGTTGGAGACCTCGATTGCGGCAACGGAGATGCCGCTGCTCAAGGTGACGAACAGGCTCGGTCCGCCGCGATAGGGCGCCGCACGCCTTGTCTCCTGAATGACACCCTCGGTCTTCAGATCGCTGATGATGCGCGAAATGCTGGCCTCGGTCAGCGCAACGCCCTGCGCCAGATCCGGCCGGAAGGAGCCGCCGGAGCACCAGAGGTAACCCAGAATTGCAGATCTCGTATCGTGCCGACTACGGACGAGCCGCACACGGTCCTCCCACTTCATTCTTACTTATTGTAACGCTATCCAGCGGAGCATGAGGTGTCAATCCGGCCGGCGTGCGGCCCAGATGGCTTGCCGGAACGTTGCTGACGCCGATCGTGTTGATGGGGAGAGAGATCCGCTGGGAGCACGCATGACATCGACGAGCACAGAGCGCAGTGAGCCGATCAGCATCGTGTTTGCCGATGACGGCCTGGTGCCGAACAATCCGATGCCCTTCCTGGTGTACAGGGCGGCCGTCACGCTCGATCGCGACGATCCCGCGGGAAGCATCGAGGGCGTGTTCGGCCGCAACGGCTGGGGCGACATGTGGCGCAACGGCGTCTACGACTATCTGCACTATCATGCGACCGTGCATGAGGTGCTCGGCGTCGCCAGCGGCACGGCGCGGGTGCGCTTCGGCGGCGATCACGGCCAGGAGTTGGAGCTGAAACCTGGTGACGTGGCCATCCTGCCGGCCGGCACCGGCCACCAATGTATCTCCGCCAGCACGGATTTCTGCATCGTCGGCGCCTATCCGCCGGGGCCGAAGATGCAGGTCACGAGGCCAACGCCGGAAAATCATGCGCGCGCTCTGCAGTCGATCCCGAACGTGCCGCTGCCCGAGACCGATCCGGTGCGCGGCGCGAGCGGTCCGCTCACGCGCCTGTGGCGTCGCGCCCGCTGATCAGGCGCAATACAGCCGATACAGCGTCTGCAAGACTTCGCGGACTTCGTCGCTCGCCAAGCGGTAATAGATCGTCTGGCCGTCGCGCCGGGTCGCGACCAGGTCGAGCGCGCGCATCATCGCGAGGTGCTGGGACAGCGCCGCCTGGCGCAAGCCCACCTGCTCGGCGAGCTCTCCCACGGCGCGCTCGCCGTCGATCAGGTTGCACAGCACCATGAGCCGCTTGGGGTTGGCCATCGCCGAGAGCAGGCGCGCCGCCTCCTCCGCCTTGTCTTCCAGACCCTCGGCCACCGAGCGAGCAACCGAGCGTACCTTGGCCTTGCGTGCGACCCGCGCTGTCATGATTGTTACTTCTCTGATTTCGCATATAAGCAATAATGCATATGACTATGGATTGCAACGCACACAGACTGCCGAGGGCCGCACAGCGACATGATCAGTGAACCAATCTTGACCGCGCTTGCGGGCGGCGCCCTGATCGGGCTCGCCGCCGTCCTGATGATGGGCCTGACCGGCCGGATCGCCGGTGTCAGCGGCATTGCCGCGCGGCTGCTGCCGCCTTGGGACAGCACGCTCGCCGGCCGGCTCGCCTTCATCGTCGGCCTCGTCGCCGCGGCCCTGATGGTGCGGCTCACCACGGGCAGCCTGCCGCCGTTCGTACTCCAGGCCGGCCCGACGGCGCTCGTGCTCGCGGGATTGCTGGTCGGTTTCGGCGCGGTCTGGGGCAATGGCTGCACCTCGGGCCACGGCGTCTGCGGCATCGCCAGCCTGTCGCCACGCTCGATCCTGGCCACCCTGGTGTTCATGGCGACGGCGGTCGCGACCACGTTCCTCGTGCGGCACGTGATGTGAGGCTGCCATGATCATCCTGATCCAGTTCGTCATCGGCATCGTGTTCGGGCTCGGGCTGCTGCTCTCGGGCATGTCCAATCCGGAGAAGGTGCTGAGCTTTCTCGATTTCGCCGCGATCCGCTCCGGCGGCTGGGACCCGAGCCTCCTGTTCGTGATGGCGGGCGCCGTTGCCACGACCTTCATCGGCTTCCGGCTCGTGTTCCGGCGTGAACGCCCCGTGCTCGACGACCGCTTCCATCTGCCGCACGCACAGACATTGGATTGGCGAATCGCGACGGGACCCGCCATTTTCGGCATCGGCTGGGGCCTTGCCGGCATCTGCCCTGGCCCGGCCTTCGTCGCGCTGGGCTATGGCTCACCCGGGATCATCGTATTCGTGATCGCCATGATGGTCGGGATGGCCGCGGCGCGCGTCCTGGCGAACCGCCAACCGGCGCTCGGCGTTGCGCTTTCGGAATGAACGAGTCGGAATGAACAAGACACACGCTTCGGCGGAGGTTCACATGTCCAGCATCCCGCATCCGGTCGATCTGTCAGTGAAGCCCGACATCACGCCGTTCTTCGATCCGGCCACCAACACGGTGAGCTACGTGGTCAAGGACCCCTGCTCGCCCGCCTGCGCCATCATCGATTCCGTGATGGACATCGATTACGCATCCGGCCGTCTCGCGCCAGTTTCAGCCGACAAGATCATTCGCCTGATCCAGGACAGTGGATGGCAGCTGGAGTGGCTGATCGAAACCCATGTCCATGCCGATCATCTGTCGGCCGCGCCGTACATCCAGGCCAAGCTGGGCGGCAAGATCGGCATCGGCGCCAACATCCGCGTGGTGCAGGAGACCTTCGGCAAGATCTTCAACGAGGGAACCGAATTTCGCCGTGACGGCAGCCAATTCGATCGCTTGTTCCAGGACGGCGACACCTACCAGATCGGCGGCATGACGGGGTTTGCCATGCATACGCCGGGTCACACCCCGGCCTGCATGACTCACGTCATCGGTGACGCCGCATTCGTCGGGGATACGTTGTTCATGCCCGATGGCGGCTCGGCGCGGGCCGATTTTCCGGGCGGGGATGCCCGCACGCTATACCGCTCGATCCGCCGGGTTCTCGAGCTGCCTGAGGCGACGCGGCTGTTCATGTGTCACGATTACGGCCCGAACGGCCGCGACATTCGCTGGGAAACGACCGTCGCCGAGCAGCGCGCGCACAACATCCATGTACGTGACGGCATCACCGAGGATGAGTTCGTCGCGGCCCGCGAAGCGCGCGACCGTACGCTGGACATGCCCAAGCTGATCATTCCGTCCCTCCAGGTGAACATGAAGGCTGGGCAATTGCCGAGCGCGGACGAGAGCGGCCGCCGTTTCCTGAAGGTGCCGCTCAACGCACTCTGACGATTATGCTTGAGGGCGATGTGGCTGTCCGGCTCGCGTCAGGAGGCCAGGGCGAACGCAAAATGAAAGACGCGCTACGTCG
The DNA here is from genome assembly GCF_900176205.1 of Bradyrhizobium sp. ORS 285. Lineage (NCBI taxonomy): Bacteria > Pseudomonadati > Pseudomonadota > Alphaproteobacteria > Hyphomicrobiales > Nitrobacteraceae > Bradyrhizobium > Bradyrhizobium sp. ORS 285. Next base: position 794,384 of record NZ_LT859959.1, on the reverse strand, counting down.
CCGTAGCGCGTCCTCGAAATCACGTCGCAGCTGATCGGCTCACGCCGCGTTGCTGCCTTCCTGGCGGCTGGCCTCGAACAGGAACCAGGTGCGGCGCTCGGTCTCGTCGATGAAGTTCTCGAGCAGGCCTGCGGTGGCCGGATCGTCATTGTCGTCGCACACCTCATGCGCCTTCCGCATCGCGGCGGCGATGTGCTTGTTGTCCTCCATCAACTCCCGCAGCATCTCGCGCGGAGGGACATACTCCTCGTTGTTGTCCTTGATGGTCTGCAGCTTGCTGATCTGGCTGATCGACTTGATCGTCGTACCGCCGAGCTTGCGCACCCGCTCGGCCAGCTGGTCCGTCGTGGCAAAGATCGCGTCCGACTGCTCGTCCAGCATCTCGTGATAGTCATGAAAATGCCGCCCGCTGACGTGCCAATGGAAATTCTTGGTCTTGAGATACAGCGCAAAGGCATCCGCCAGCAGCGTGTTCAGCGCCGTCGAGATCTTGTTCACGGCGTCCGGCGACAGATCGGTCGGGGTATCGAGGTCGGGGGCAGTCTTGTCGGTCTTTGCTTTACTCACGGGCTAACCTTCCTGTTAGAAGCAGCGTGGACACGGGGGATCGGACCCGTTAACGCTCGCTAACCCCTGCAGTTCCGATCAAGGAACTGTGTTTGCCGGAACCCGACATGGACGATTGGATCGATTATTACGATTCCACGCACACGATCTATGCGAGCAAGCTGCACCGCGACCTGCACTTCGAGGGGATCGCCCGCGACATCGTGGGTTACATTCGCTCGCCCGATGCCGTGGTGCTCGACTATTCGTGCGGTGAGGCGCTGTCGGCCGGCAAGGTCGCCGACGCCTGCATGACGCTGATCCTGGCCGAGCCGGCGCCCGGCGTGCGCGGCCGGCTGATCGCGCGCTTCGCGCCCAACACCAAGATCCGCGTCCGCTCGCTCGACGAGCTGCGCAACATGCCGGAGGCCTCGATCGAGCTCGTCGTCATGAATTCGGTGGCGCAATACATGAGCGAGGCCGATTTCGACGCAGCGCTGGGCGTCATCCGCCGGCTGCTCAAGCCCTCGGGGCAATTCGTCCTCGGTGATATCCTGCGTCCTGACGTCGGCATGCCCCGCGACGTCCTGGCCCTGTTGATGTTTGCCGCGCGGGACGGCTTTCTCAAGGATGCTCTGGTCGGCTTGGTCGCCACCGCCCTGTCCGATTACCGGCAGCTGCGGACCAAGATCGGCCTGCAGCGGTACACCGAGGCCGACATCCTGGCGCGGCTGAAGAGGGCTGGGTTCAACGCGGTCCGCGCGCCCAAGAACATCGGCCACAACCCGTGGCGCATGACGTTCGTGGCGCAGCCGGCTACGGGAACCGTCTGACCGGGAGCGCGCCCGTCCCCGCCTCGTCGGCCACATCCGGCAGCGCAATTAGGGTTAACTGAAACAGCTGCTGGATCACGGGCCCGTGAGAGGTAAGATCGTTCTCGGCCCGGTGGCGGAAGCTACGACGCGAAGAGCGGTGCAACGCTCTTGAACCTGGTTCAAGTCCAGGCCGGGCCTCCAGCCTTCGCTGCTGTCGCAGCTTCGGCTCGGCAAGCCAGCCAAGATCGACCGTCCTTGCGCCCGGCGCTCGCCAATTTGGCCGTTGATTTCGGCCCAAAACCCTTTTCGCTCAGAGGAAACTGGTCTAAAGACCGCTCGCGCGCGAGCACTGGTCGCGCCTTGGCCTTCCCTGGGCCTGTGGGGGACGCGCGGCACGCGCGCCCTTTTTTTGTGCTCAATTCTCTGCCGTTTCTTGCCCGTGAGCTTGAATGCCGAAACGAACCGACATCTCGACCATCCTGATCATTGGCGCCGGTCCGATCGTGATCGGCCAGGCCTGCGAATTCGATTATTCGGGCACGCAGGCGGTGAAGGCGCTCAAGGAGGAGGGCTATCGCGTCGTCCTCGTCAATTCCAATCCGGCCACGATCATGACCGACCCGGAATTGGCTGACGCGACCTATATCGAGCCGATCACGCCCGAGATCGTCGCCAAGATCATCGAGAAGGAACGCAACGTCATTCCCGGCGGCTTCGCACTGCTGCCGACGATGGGCGGCCAGACCGCGCTGAACTGCGCGCTGTCGCTGCGCCGGCAGGGCACGCTGGAGAAGTTCGACGTCGAGATGATCGGCGCCACGGCGGACGCGATCGACAAGGCCGAGGATCGCCAGCTATTCCGCAACGCGATGGAGAAGATCGGGCTGCAGACGCCCAAGTCGCGGCTCGCCAATGCCTCCGCGCTGAAGAAGCAGTACCGCGACAAATACCTCGCCGAGCGCGAGAAGCTCTCCGGCGCCGCGCGTGACGAGCTCGACCGGCAGTGGACGCTAGGCGAAAACGACCGCCGCAAGCGCTACCAGGAATATGCCCTCGGCGAGGCGCTGATGGCGCTGTCCGAGATCGGCCTGCCCGCGATCATCCGTCCGTCGTTCACGATGGGCGGCACCGGCGGCGGCATCGCCTACAACAAGGAAGAATTCCTCGACATCATCGAGCGCGGGCTCGACGCCTCCCCCACCAACGAAGTGCTGATCGAAGAGTCGGTGCTCGGGTGGAAGGAGTACGAGATGGAAGTCGTCCGCGACAAAAAGGACAACTGCATCATCGTCTGCTCGATCGAGAACCTCGATCCGATGGGCGTGCACACCGGCGACTCCATCACCGTCGCGCCGGCGCTGACGCTCACCGACAAGGAATACCAGATCATGCGCGACGCCTCGCTGGCGGTGCTGCGCGAGATCGGCGTCGAGACCGGCGGCTCCAACGTGCAGTTCGGCGTCAATCCCGCCGACGGCCGCATGGTCGTGATCGAGATGAACCCGCGCGTGTCGCGCTCCTCGGCCTTGGCCTCGAAGGCCACGGGCTTCCCGATCGCCAAGGTGGCGGCCAAGCTCGCCGTCGGCTACACGCTCGACGAAATCGCCAACGACATCACCGGCGGCGCGACGCCGGCGTCGTTCGAGCCGACGATCGACTACGTCGTCACCAAGATTCCGCGCTTCGCCTTCGAGAAATTCCCCGGCGCTTCCACGACGCTGACCACCTCGATGAAGTCGGTCGGCGAAGTCATGGCGATCGGCCGCACCTTCCAGGAGAGCCTGCAGAAGGCGCTGCGCGGACTGGAGACCGGGCTTACCGGCCTCGACGAGATCGACATCGAAGGGCTCGGCCGCGGCGACGACAAGAACGCGATCCGCGCCGCCTTGGGCACGCCGACGCCGAACCGCATCCTTCAGGTCGCCCAAGCGATGCGGCTGGGCTGGTCCGACGAAGAGATCTTCAACTCCTGCAAGATCGACCCGTGGTTCCTGGCGCAGATGCGCGGCATCGTCGAGATGGAGGACAAGGTCCGCCGTCACGGCCTGCCGCCGAACGCGACCGGCATGCGCTCGCTGAAGGCGATGGGCTTCTCGGATGCCCGGCTCGCAGTGCTCGCCGGCACGAGCGAAGCCGAGGTCGCCGCCAAGCGGCAGGCGCTCGGCGTCCGCCCGGCGTTCAAGCGCATCGACACCTGCGCGGCCGAGTTCGCCTCGCCCACCGCCTACATGTATTCGAGCTACGAGACTCCGTTTGCAGGCACACTCGGGGACGAAAGCGCGCCCTCGGACAAGAAGAAGGTCATCATCCTCGGCGGCGGCCCGAACCGGATCGGCCAGGGCATCGAGTTCGACTATTGCTGCTGCCATGCCTGCTTCGCGCTGGCGGATGCCGGCTACGAGACCATCATGGTCAACTGCAATCCGGAAACGGTGTCGACCGATTACGACACCGCCGACCGGCTGTATTTCGAGCCGCTGACGGCCGAGGACGTGCTGGAGATCATCGCGACCGAGCGCAAGAACGGCACGGTGCATGGCGTGATCGTGCAGTTCGGCGGCCAGACGCCGCTGAAGCTGGCGCGCGCGCTGGAAGCGGCCGACGTGCCGATCCTCGGCACCTCGCCGGAGGCGATCGATCTCGCCGAGGACCGCGACCGCTTCAAGCGCATCCTCGACAAGCTGCATCTGAAACAGCCGAAGAACGGCATCGCCTATTCGGTCGAGCAGGCGCGGCTCGTCGCCGCCGACCTCGGCCTGCCGCTGGTGGTCCGCCCGTCCTACGTGCTCGGCGGCCGCGCGATGCAGATCATCCGCGAGGAGAATCAGCTCAGCGACTATCTGCTCGGCACCCTGCCCGAGCTGGTGCCGGCGGACGTCAAGGCGCGCTACCCGAACGACAAGACCGGCCAGATCAACACGGTGCTCGGCAAGAACCCGCTGCTGTTCGACCGCTATCTGTCCGATGCCACCGAGATCGACGTCGACTGTCTGTCCGATGGCAAGGACACCTTCATCGTCGGCATCATGGAGCATATCGAGGAGGCCGGCATCCACTCGGGCGACTCGGCCTGCTCGCTGCCGCCGCATTCGCTCGACGAGGCCACCATCGCCGAGCTGGAACGGCAGACCCGCGAGCTCGCGCTCGGGCTCGACGTGGTCGGCTTGATGAACGTGCAATATGCGATCAAGGACGGCGCGATCTACGTGCTGGAAGTCAATCCGCGCGCATCGCGCACGGTGCCGTTCGTTGCCAAGGTGGTCGGCACGCCCGTGGCCAAGATCGCGGCGCGAATCATGGCCGGCGAGAAGCTTGCCGATTTCGGCCTGACGAAGCGCAAGCTCAACCATGTCGGCGTCAAGGAATCCGTCTTCCCGTTCGCCCGCTTCCCCGGTGTCGACACGGTGCTCGGCCCGGAGATGCGCTCCACCGGCGAGGTGATGGGCATCGATCGCTCGTTCGCCGTGGCGTTTGCCAAGAGCCAGCTCGGTGGCGGCACACGGGTGCCGCGCAAGGGCACGGTGTTCGTCTCCGTGCGCGAGAGCGACAAGGCGCGGATCACCGAGGTGGTGCGCATGCTGCACGAGCACGGCTTCAAGGTGGTCGCGACCTCGGGCACCCAGCGCTTCCTGGTCGATCAGGGCGTGCCGGCGGAGAAGATCAACAAGGTGCTGGAGGGCCGGCCGCACATCGTGGACGCCATTACCAATGGCGACATTCAGCTGGTCTTCAACACCACCGAGGGGCCGCAGGCCTTGGCCGACAGCCGATCGCTGCGGCGCGCTGCCCTCTTGCATAAAGTGCCGTATTACACCACTCTTTCGGGTGCCGTGGCGGCCGCGCAAGGCATCCGTGCCTATCTCGGGGGAGACCTCGAGGTCCGCACCCTGCAGAGTTACTTTTCCGAAAACTAATCGCGTGGAGCGGGCGAACGCCCGCTAAGCGATTGGCAATAATCGGCAATAGAGCCTCTTGGCAGGAACTCGCCGCCCGGTTCGATGTTGGTCCGGCCTTTGACGGGCCGGTTTGACCGGGCTTTGAGGCTTTGCTTTCAGCCGCAAAAGCCTATTCTGATTCTGAAGATGCTGATCGTGCGCGGCTTTGCCCGCACGGCTGAAGGACGAGAAGAGATGGTGGAAAAGGTTCCCATGACCGCGGGTGGCTATGCCGCACTGGAGGTCGAGCTGAAGCAGCGCCAGTCGGTGGACCGCCCGCGCATCATCGAGCACATCGCCGAAGCGCGCTCGCATGGCGACTTGTCGGAAAACGCGGAATATCACGCCGCCAAGGAAGAGCAGTCGCACAATGAGGGTCGCATCGCCGAGCTCGAAGACAAGCTCGCGCGCGCCGACGTCATCGACGTGGCCAAGCTGTCCGGCGACACGATCAAGTTCGGCGCGACCGTCACCCTGATCGACGAGGATACCGAGAAGAAGACGGTCTGGCAGATCGTTGGCGAGGTCGAGGCGGACGCCAAGAAGGGCAAGATCTCGATTACCTCGCCGTTGGCGCGCGCGCTGATCGGTAAGAAGATGGGGACCAGCGTCGAGGTCATGGCGCCCGGCGGGGCCAAGTCCTACGAGATCGAAAAGGTCGAGTGGCGCTGACGCCAGTCCACCTTCGTGAAGGCATCAAGGGCTGCGCGAAGGCGCAGCCTTTTTTGTTCAAGGAGCCACTTTCCCCCCTGAGGGTGTTCGACAGCGCACGGTCAATTCATCGGCACCGGAAGATTCATGGCGGTGACGGGGTTCTGGTAATGAGCTAGGTGAGATCCGGCGAACCGGGCGACGCTCAAACCAGTCCGGCGCTATCACGATCACTTTGATTTGGGGGACGATCACACATGGAGCAGATGCTCTCGAAATGGCAACCGGCTGTGCTCAGCCTGTTTCGCTTCATCATAGGCCTTTTGCTGTTTCAGTACGGCGTGGCGAAGATCTTCAAGTTTCCGGTGATTCCGTACTTCGCGAATATCCCGCCGCTGATCTACACGGCCGGCATGATCGAGCTCGTGCTCGGCGCCCTGCTGATGGTCGGCCTGCTCACCCGGCCCGTGGCGTTCATCCTCTCGGGCCAGATGGCCTTCGCCTATTTCCTCGGCCATATGTTCAAGACCGGCGAGCCTGTCTGGCTGCCGCTGCTGAACAACGGCACCGCGGCGATCGCCTTCTGCTTCTCGTGCCTGTATCTGGCGACGGCCGGCGGCGGCCCGATCAGCCTCGACGCACTGCTGCGCAAGAAGAGCTGAGCTCCCGCTCGCTCTCCATGGTCATTCCGGGTGATGCGCAGCATCGAACCCGGAATCCAGAGCTTACAGACGCCATTTCGAGATTCCGGGCTCGGTCCCTCACGGGACCGCCCCGGAATGACGGTCGGGTCTAGCCGCGTCCCTTGACCTCGAGCGGCACGGCCGCGTCGTATTTCGAATTATGCAGCACCAGTGACGTCCGCACGTTGCGCACATGCGGCGCCGCTGTGAGGTGCGTGACGAACTCCTGGAATGTCGCCATATCGGGCGCCACGCATTTCAGGATGAAGTCAACTTCACCCGACAGCATCCAGCACTCCCGGACCAGCGGCTCGGCGCGGACGAACTCCTCGAACGCCTTCAGGTCCGCATCGGCCTGGCTCGAGAGGTGGACCGCGGCGAACACGGTGACATCGAAGCCGAGCTTGCGCGGATCGAGCAGTCCCCGGTAGCCGGTGATGTAGCCCTCCTCCTCCAAGGTCCTGACGCGCCGCAGGCAGGGCGGCGGCGAGATGCCGACCCGCTTGGCGAGTTCCACATTCGTGATCCTGCCGTCGGCCTGAATTTCGCTCAGGATTTTGAGATCGATGTCGTCGAGGTTCTTGGTCACGGGGGCTGGGGGGCTGGCGGGAACAAGCGGGAGGCGGGCCCCCGGGTGGATGGCAATCTCTTAGCGCAAGCCGGTCAATTTGCGCAATTTTATTACTCTAGATTTCCCCTGTTGACCGCCTCGTGAAGGGAAAATTCGCCGAGATGCGTTGCAATTCTTGCATAGCTTGCCAGATGCCTTAGACTTGGATTTGACATTTTCGATGGGGCTTCGGGGCGTTTCTTCCACGCATTCCGCTCGCTGCGTCGTCAATCTACCCCTTTCCAGCGAGTTCTCGTCGTCATGCAAGCTCCGATCCATGCCAAAGTCGTCATCATCGGTTCCGGCCCCGCCGGCTACACCGCGGCGATCTACGCGGCACGGGCCATGCTTGAGCCGGTGCTGATCCAGGGCATTCAGCCGGGCGGCCAGCTCACCATCACCACCGATGTCGAAAACTACCCAGGCTTTGCCGACGTCATCCAGGGCCCCTGGCTGATGGAGCAGATGGAGAAGCAGGCGACCCATGTCGGCGCCAAGATCAAGACGGATCTGGTGACCAAGCTCGAGCTTGGCCAGCGTCCGTTCCGCCTGACCTGCGACTCTGGCGACGTCTATCTGGCGGAAACCGTCATCCTGGCGACCGGTGCGCAGGCGCGCTGGCTCGGGCTGCCGTCGGAGGAGACGTTCAAGGGCTTCGGCGTTTCGGCCTGCGCCACCTGCGATGGCTTCTTCTATCGCGGCAAGGAGGTCATCGTGGTCGGCGGCGGCAATACCGCGGTCGAGGAAGCGCTGTTCCTAACTAATTTCGCCTCCACCGTCACGGTCGTGCATCGGCGCGATCATTTCCGCGCCGAGCGCATCCTGCAGGAGCGGCTGTTCAAGCATCCCAAGATCAAGGTCGTCTGGGACAGCGCGCTCGACGAGATCTGCGGTGCGAGCTCGCCCTCGAAGGTCACGCACGTCCGGCTCAAGAACGTCAAGACCGGCGCGCTCACCGAGCTGCCGGCCGACGGCGTCTTCATCGCCATCGGCCATGCGCCGGCCACGGAGCTCGTGGCAGGCCAATTGAAGCTGAAACCCTCCGGCTATGTCGAGGTCGTGCCGGGCTCGACCGCCACCTCTGTCCCCGGCGTATTCGCGGCCGGCGACGTCGCCGACGAAACCTATCGGCAGGCGATCACGGCCGCCGGCATGGGCTGCATGGCGGCCCTCGAGGCCGAACGCTTCATCGCCCATACGGCGAGCGAACGCGCCGCTGCAGAATGAACTGACGATGCCACGATCACGGGATGGATTTACGGATATGGATTGGGACAAGCTGAAGGTGTTTCACGCAGCGGCGGAAGCAGGCAGCTTCACGCATGCCGGGGAGCAGCTCGGGCTGTCGCAATCGGCAGTGTCGCGCCAAGTCAGTGCGCTCGAGCAGGAGCTCGCGGTTTCCTTGTTTCACCGCCACGCGCGCGGCCTGATCCTCACCGAACAGGGGGACCTGCTGTTCCGCACCGCGCATGACGTTTTCATGCAGTTGCAGGCGGCGCGGGCGAAGCTCACCGACAGCCGCGAACGTCCGAGCGGCGACCTCAAGATCACCACCACTCCGGGCGTCGGCATCAACTGGCTGATCCCCCGGCTCGGCGAGTTCACCGCGATGTATCCGGAGATCCGCATCTCGCTGATCGTCACCGACGAAGAGCTCGATCTCTCGATGCGCGAGGCCGACGTCGCGATCCGCACCCGCAAGCCGACGCAGCCCGACCTCATCCAGCGCAAGCTGTTCGCGATCAGCTTCCACGCCTACTGCTCGCCGGAATATGTGAAGCGGTTCGGCACGCCGCGCACGCTCGACGAGCTCGACGACCACCGCATCATCATGCTCGCCGACGGCCAGGTCGCGCCGCATCTGCAGAATCGCAGCTGGCTGGTCGACGCCGGCCGCAACGGCTCCGGTCCGCGCGAGGCTTATTTCCGCGTCAACAACATCCTCGGTCTCGTGCGCGCCTGCCAGCAGGGCCTCGGCATCGCCGCGCTTCCCGACTATCTCGTCGAGGAGAACAGCCGGCTCGTACAGTTGTTTGGTGAATCCGACTCGATCCAGCTCGACACCTACTTCGTCTACCCCGAGGAATTGAAGACGGTGGCACGCGTGCAAGTGTTCCGTGACTTTGTCGTGAGCAAAGCGCAGCGCTGGCCGGCTTGAGATTGTGCATGTCTGACATGCGGTGCGCCTGCTTGCTGCAGAGCCGTATCGCGGACCATAGTGCTCGGGTGCTGAGCGTTGGCGCTGCGCATTGTCCCCCTCCTCCAGTGGCGCAAGCGCTCGGAATCCTTCTTGGAAGGTGATTGTGTCGGCCTCTTTGGCCATACCTCCAGCCGGGCTCATTGGGCCCGGCTATTTTTTTGCGCGTCGTTTTTAGCGCAAATGCCTTCATCACACACGCGTGAGATTGACAGCACGTCGCTGGCCGCGCATGTAGGCGGCATGTCCACGTCGCACGCCAAGCTGTCGTCGAAAAAAGGTCCCCAGCCGGGGACCTGTGGACGCGCGCGCTAGAATCTTTCGAGAGTTCACCGCCGCATCACGAGCCCCGCCGCAAGGACGGGGCTTTTTTACGTGTCCCGTCTCCGGCCTCAACACCCCCGAGGAGATGGACCATGACGACCCTTCGAACGCGACTGCAAGGACTGTGGCTGCCGCTGATCACGCCGTTTCGCGACGGCGCGCTGGACGAACCTTCCTTGCGCAATCTCGTCCGGTACTATGCCGCCAAGCCGGTCGACGGTTTCGTGCTCGGCGCGACCTCCGGCGAGGGACTGGCGCTGTCGTGGGACGAGCGCGCGCATCTCGTCGGCGTCGTCCGTGACGAGCTCGCCGCACTCGGTCGCACGCTGCCGATCTGTCTCGGCATCGGCGGCGTGGCGACATCAGACCTCATCGAAGCGCTCGATCGAACGGCGTCATGGCCGATCGACTGCCATCTGATCTCGAGCCCGCCCTACGTGCGTCCCTCGCAGCGCGGGCTGCTGGCACACTTCACCGCCTTGGCTGAGCGCACGATGCATCCGATCGTGCTCTACAACATCCCCTATCGCTCGGCTGTCGGGCTCGCCAACGAGACATTGCTGCAGCTCGCGCAGCATCCAGCGATCGTGGGCCTGAAGGATTGCTGCGCCAACCGGATGCAGACGCGCGACCTGATTGCGCGCCGGCCACCGGGCTTCCGTATTCTCACGGGCGAGGACGCCCAGAGCTTCGATGCGCTGCAGGCCGGCGCCGACGGCGCCATCCTGCTCTCGGCGCATCTGGAGACCGAGACGTTTGCGGCGATGCTCGATCACGCGAGGGCCGGTCGGACCGACGCCGCAGCGGCGTGCTGGTCGCAGGTCGAGGATCTCACGCGCCTGTTGTTCGCCGAGCCGAGTCCGGCCCCGGCAAAGTATTGGCTGGCGCGGACCGGCGTCATCGCCAGCGCCGAGGTCCGGCTGCCGATGGTGGACGTCAGCGCCGAGCTCGCCGCACGGCTGGATCGGGAGATCGAGCGCCGCAGCACAGCCGCGACACAGAGCCGCGTCGCCTGAGCCCGGCTGCGCGCAATCTCCGGCTCTGCCTCGATCGTCAGGCGGTTGATGCAGGGTCGGCCACACCGGCCTCCGAACGCCGCTGATCCGGCGGCCGTTGGTTAATCGCGACTAATAAGCGCGATCAAATGCGGTGCGCTTGGAAACCAGCTCTTTAAAGACATTCCACTATGGATGTTGAAAACCTCAAAACGAGCGCGGGGGCGTCGTGGCTTTTCAGGATCATCCATTCCCTGAGCGTCAGGGATTCAGCACCGAAGACATTCTCTGGGCGGTCGGGATCTGGTCGGTGATCCTGACGCTGACGCCGGCGATCGCGTTCTATCTGCTGATGGTCGCCTGACCTCATTGAAACGTAAAAAACGCGCGGCACCCCGCGCGTCCTTGATTCACGTCAGCTCGGCTCACGCCGCCTGCTTGTGCATCGCGCCGTTGGCGGACACGGTGCCGCGGATCGCCTTCACCGAGCGCTCGATCGCAGCCCACAGGCGTGCGATCTCGGCCGCCGCGCGTCCCTCCGCATAATATTCGCGCACGCCTTCGCCCTGCCCCAGGGCCATCAGGAGATCGGCGCGGTTGGTGATCTGGCCGCCCCACACCGGCGCCTTGAACTTGGCGAGGGCCTCGCGGGCGATGGTCACGATCGGGCTCTCGGCGTCATCGCGGCGCGCCGGCGCGCCGTTGAGCACGACCGCGTACGGCTTGCGCGCGGCGCGGCAGGTCTGGATTGTCTCCTGCACCGCGTTGACGTCGAACACGCCCGGACGCGCCGGGATGATCACCATGGTCGCGTTCTTGATCGCATCCTCGACCACGGCCGAGATGGTCGGCGGCGTATCGATCAGCACCCACTCGACGCCGTCGCGGCGGGCGGCGGAGACGATCGCGCTCACCGAATTCACGGCCGTCTTGATCGGCGGCTCATTGGTGCCGCGCAGCTTGTGCCAAAGCGTCAGCGACCCCTGGGGGTCGGCATCGATGAGCAGACAGGACTTGCTCGCCTTGATCTGCGCAGCGAGATGGGCGGCCAGGGTGCTCTTGCCTGAACCGCCCTTACGCGATGCGAAAACAATAACGTTCATACCTTGGCCTCCAGATTGACCCCGGCCGCGAAAATGAATCAGCGGACTGATTCGCGGAAGATAAATTTAGCGATTGCTAAGGCGTAACTCCTGATTGCTGAAACGCATTGGTTTTTGAGTCACACCATCGGCAGAAAAGCAGCAGATCGGCTGTGCATCCTGCGACAACATCCGATCATGCTCACCCGCATTTGCATGCTGAGGCTGCAATGAGCCGCGCCGTTCCGCGCGGTGTCAGCAGCACGCCCCTCATCGTGCATTGATCCCGCTGGCACCGACAGTCCATCAACCTCCCTGGATTCGCAAGGCCCGACGCTACGCGGCCAGATGATCCAGCAGCGCCATCATCACCGGTGCATCCGGCATCGGCAGCACCGAATCGATGCGGTCGATCAGCCGGGATTGCAGCAGCGGATTGCGCGCCTTGCCGATGGTGCCGAGCGGACCGCGGAAGCCGTGATCCTCCCAGGCGAGCTCGAGCAGCGCCTCGCTGGTCAGCGCCTCGATGAGATCATCGGCGCCGCGATCGAGGCTCATCAGCGGATGCGCCGAGAACACCGTCGGCTTGGGATAGATGATGACCGGCTTGGCCGGTGCATTCGCCTCGACGCGCTTCCAGCGCTCGGGATCCTGCAGCACCCATTCGACCAGCTGATTCTCGTAGCCGACGATCAGCGGCTGCGCGCCGGCGCCGCCGGCGATGTAGTCGTCGAACAGCTTGCCGGAGGATGGTGGCTTGAAGCCCATCCGTTTGAATACGGTGGCGACGTCGCCATCGATTTTCGGCAGCGCATCGAGCGCGATCACGTCGCCGCTCAGCAGGTTCGCGGCGAGGCCCGCGAACATGAAGCCGGAGTTCGAGCGGTTGGGATCGGTGGAGACGATGCGCGCACGGCCGAACAAATCAGCAACGCCGATCTGCGCCCAGCTGTCGCCGGCGATGATCGCCTTCAGCAGCTTCAACAGATCGACCGTGTAGCGCGGCCCGCCCGCTGGCTCGGCGATTCCGGCTTTCACCAGGCCGTCGGCGATGCGATCCCAGGAATACAGCACGATCGGCGAGTTGAAGATCACCTGGTCGCGCGAGATCTTCACGCCGGCGCCGCGGGCGACCTCGACCAAGACCGAGGACGACGGCCACAGGAATTGCGGCTTCTGGTCGAGCAAGGTCCGCTCGCGCACCATCTCGACCGAGCCGGCGCGACGCGCGTCGAGCACCAGGCCAAACCGCCGCTCCAGGAGATAGCGCACCCGCGCATTGGCGAGGAAGCCCTCCTTCTCGCCGCCGGCAAAGCCGAACAGCTGCTTCGGCTTGCCGAACTTGCCGGCGATCTCCGGATGCTGGTTGAGATACAGATAGCCGCCGGTGGCCGCTGCTGACGTCGCCAGCAGGCCGATCCCGAGTGCGCGGCGCGACATGGGCATCAGCCCCTCCTAGACCTTGTCCCGCCGCTCGAGCGGAACGGCCGGCGGCGCAGCCGGGCCAAGATCCTCATCGAGGGCGCTCTTGAGAAGTTTGAGCTCGATGTCGAGCTTGTCCAGATCGGCATCCTGCAGGCTCGCCGCATAGCGCGTGAAGGCCGCATCGAGCCGGTCGATCAGCTCGCGGGTCGAGGCCAGCCGCGCGGCGTCGACGACCGGCGCCTGCTCCAGCTCGGCATAGGCCTCAGCGATCTCGGCGGCGCGCGGCAGATAATAGGTCAGGAAGCGCCTCACGCGATCGAGCCGCAGCGGGTCCTTCTCGATGCCGGTAAAGATGCGCCGCGCGATCACCGCGAGGTGGCGGACGCCGTCGGCGACCTTGCGCTCGCGGATGCGCCCCGCGGACTGCTCCAGCCGCTCGGCGCAGGGCGCGGCCTCGCGAAGCAGCTCGCGCGCGAGCTGCACCTTGCCGCGTGCGACGCCGCTGGCATCGAGCAGCGGAAACGCCGCGCGCGGCGCCAGCACCGCGATGGCGCCGCCGCCGGCGCCCAGACCAATCACGCAGGCGAGCCAGAACGGCATGCTCAGACCGATCGCGAGCGCAGGGATCGCGACGGCGGCGATCAAGCCGCCGACGATCCATCCGGTCTCTGACGGCGCACTCGGCATCTAATTATATCCACGCACCGCGCGGAAGGCGTCGGTGAGATTCTTGGTGCCGTCGAAGACGCGACCGCCGGTGAGCTTGGCCAGCGCATCGAGCTGCTTGCGGTCGGCCTCGTCGCCGAAGGTGACGCCGAATACCGGCACGCGGCCGCCATCGGCGCGCCAGGGCTGCTCGAAGGTGGCCCGCTCGCCAAAGCTCTTACCATCGGTCATGATCACGATTGCCGCCAGGTGCGAGCCCTTGTCCAGGATTGGTTTCATCGCCGCCAGCGCCCGCGCGCCGCAGGTGTAGAAATCCGTGCCGCCCCCGGCGCGCAATTCGAGCGTCTGCTTCAACAACCCGGCCTGCTCCTGCTCGTCGCCGCTGGCGCTCGACACCCATAGCACGTGGTCATTGAACGGCAGCACCAGGATTTCATCCTGCTTCGACCATTGCACCAGCAGCTCCCGCGTCCGCGCCGGCGTCAGCAGGAAACGCATGGCCTCCAGGAGCTGCGTCTCGCCATGGCCCTGCATGCTGCCGGAGAGATCGAGGCACAGCGCCGTCAGCGATGGCCGCCGCAGCGCGTCCTGATAGGCGGCGAGCGCGATCTGGATCACCTTCGGCTCCGGCGGCCGCACCACGGTGACCGCGCGCGACGGATCGATGTTGGTCGTCTGATCGCCCGGCAATTGGGACGCGCGCGCGAGCTCGACGCGGCGGCCGGTCTTGGCGATACGGGCCTGCGTCTCCGGCTTCAGCAGGAAGGCCTGCAGCTCATCGAAGAACGCCTGCACCTCCTTGCCGCGGCCGCGCTCGACGAAGCCGAGCGGCGAATCCGCCACCGAGACGCCGTCCTCGGGATAAACAGCATAAAGCGGCTCGAAGCCGTCAGCCTTGAGCTTGTCGTTGGTCTCCTTGATGACGGCCTCGTAGTTCCACATCGCCTGATAGTGCGTGCCGTTGCGCTCGCCCTCGCGATAGAGATCGGCAAGCCAGCCGCTGGAGCCGGAGGAGCGTTCGACGCCGCGCAGCAGCGAGCGCACGGTGGTGACGACGCCCTCGCGTTCGAGATCGCCGGCCTCGATAAGATCGGGCTTGCCGATCGCAGACGCCAGCATCGCGAGATAGGCCGAGGCGCCGGAGTTGGATTGCGTCGCCGAGGTCATCAGGAATTTCAGCCGCCCGGCCTGAACCGCGGCCAGGATATCCTTCGTGGTCACCTTGGCGCCGATCCAGCCGAGCTCTTGCGCCTTGGAGCGGCGGACGCCGAGGATCACCGGCATCTGGGTGATCGACTTGACCGACTTCACCCGCCGGCCGGTGTCGAACATATCGATCCAGATCGAGGCCGCCGGCCACACCGCATCGGCCTTCGCCTCATTGCCCGGCTTGAGCGACAGCGCGATGTCGAGCGAGCCCTGGTAGGTCATGTCGCAGGTCGCGCCGCGCGACTTGCAGAACTCCTGGACCAGCGGCTCCAGCACGTCGTTCTCGGAGCCCGAGAGGATCGAAAATTGTGGCCCGCTTGGGCCGCAGCCGGCGAGCCAGAGCGCGGCCAATCCGATCGCAAGCACCCGCCACATGGCCCGAAGACTCATGGCCTGCACACTCACACCGGCGCCTTCGACAACACGGCCTTCAGCTCGGCGGTCTGCTGCGCCATGCGGTGCTCGACCTCCTCGCGCTTCTTGCGGCCTTCCTGCTGTGTGGTCAGCACGCCGGTGATGGTGTCGATCAAATCGCGATTGGTCTTGTCGAGCGTCTCGATGTCGACGATGCCGCGCTGCGACTGCTGCTCGATCGCGATCGCCTGGGTCTTCATCATCTCCGACGCCTGCCGCATCATCTCGTTGGTGGCGTCGGTCACCGTCTTCTGCAGTTCGAGCGCCGATTTCTGCCGCTGCAGGCCGAGCAGCAGGATCATTTTCTGCTTCCAGACCGGGATAGTGAGCTCGGTGGTGGCCTGAAGATTCTCGATCAGGGTCTCATCGCCGGACTGCACGATGCGGATCTGCGGCAATTGCTGGATACCGATCTGGCGCGCCTGCTGCAAATAGAAGATGCGCTTTTCCAGCCGGTCGAGCGCCTGCACCGCGTCCTGATAGGTCTGCGCCGCCATCAGCGCATCGCTGCCCTCGGCGGAGGCCTTTGCGGCGCGCTCCAGCTCGAGCAGCGGTCCGCGGCGATAGTCGTCGACGAACGCCTTGCCGGCGGCGATATGCGCGTCGAGCTCGGTCAGCGCGGCCTTGGTCTGCTCGTGCAGATCGTCGAGCAGCGCGATGTCCCGCCGCAAGGTCTCCTTGTTGCGGTCGAGCTCGATGCAGATGCGATCGATCTGCGAGGCGACGTCGTCGAAGGCTTCAGTAAAGCGCCTGATACGTGCCTCCATCGACGAGAACATCCGCGTCAGCAGCCCGGCGTCCTTGAGCGTCGCCGGATCGAGCCCGCGCGCCTTGCCGAGGATGTCGGACAGCAACTTGCCGGTCGTGCCCATCTCGCGATTCTGGGTCTGCGCCAGGATGCGGTCGGCGAACTCGACCACCGAGCGCTGCGCGCGGTCACCGAAGGTGACCAGGCGGGAGCGGTCCGAAATGTCGATTTCGGAGCGGATGCGCGCGACCACCGACTGGTCGGCGTGAACCGCCGGCAGGTTGACGGTCTCAGACATGAGGATACCTCGGGGAATGGGTCAGCAACGACCGGGCAAAGGGCTGAAAAATATAGGGACACATTGCAATGGTTCGATGACAACCGATGACGAACCCGATGCGGAGCATGTTCAGGAACATGACGACGGCGACCCTTGGCCGCAGTTTGGCCGGCAGATGGCTCGGCCTGGGAGCGGCTGATGGATTCGTCGATCCAGCGGGGGATCGGTTCATCACATGACACGCAAATGCTGCCATTCGCTCCACGGCCGCGCTTTCGCTACATGCCCCGCTGTCGTCCCTGCGAACGCAGGGACCCATAACCACCGGCCCAAATGGGACGATGACTGGCAATTGCGCGTCTCACTTAGATTCCGCGGTATGGGTCCCTGCGTTCGCAGGGACGACAGCGCAGATTTGGGCTGGCATTGGTGCCCTCCATGACCGGATGACGGTTGTGAGATTTCGACCCACGCGCCCGCATCCTCGCGGCGCCCGGCGCCCGAGTTGTTCAGCCGATGCCCCTCGACATCCGCGAGGGCGCAGGGAATGCCGGGTGAAGGCCTCACCCATGGCCCGCCTGCAGAAAAAAAGCAGGCGGCAGTCACCACAGGTTCAGCCGACCATCCGGCATTCCCTGCGCGATGGGCTTACGAATTATACGTGCTCTCCCTGGGGATCGGCGTTCTTGCCCCCATCATCAGCGCGTGCCGTCAAGCAACACGTTGACTTGACCTCAGCGACGAGAGGCCAGGACCACACGACTTCATCGTCCGTGACGGATCAGTCGTCGCGCCGTAGCGCCTGATCCATCACGGCCACCGCATCCCCGCCCCACGTATCGTGACGACCGCGCGTACGCCCCTTCGCTTGGGACGGGATGCGCGGATAAGACCACTGATTTGGGGGCGGCGTCAAGATTTTTTCTGGAAAACGGAAGATCGATGCCAAGCGATCCATCGCGATCTTCACCAGCGGAGTTCATGCGGACTTGTCTGGAAAAGCGCGACGCGAAGACCTAAAAATGCCAGCGACAGCAAGTGAGCGAGAACCAATAAGAAGGCGAGCAGCATCAGGAGAATACCAAGCTGAGATGCTGTGGTGCCCAAGAGCCCTATAGGCTCGTCAGGCGCTGGCAGATAACCATACGAAGCCGAATAGAATGCAGGGAGTACAGCTACAACAACGGCCGAGAGAACGATCATCAAAATCGTGAGGAGCGGCAGTGCGCAAACTCCCAGTGCGAGATGACGGCTACGCAGGAAACGGCGAGTGCAGAGGTGACAGATGATCGCGATGGCCAGCATGAGCATGCTGCCCCCGAACAGAAGCTCGACAAACAAAGTATAGTTTTCAGGTCTCTGCATCAGATTAAAACCGTTGAAAGGCGGCTGATGTTATCATCCCCAGGCCTTGATGTATTAGGCGCAGACCGGAACCGAGTGAGCGATCGCCTAAGCTGAGCGTCCGCCCCACTTCGCGCCTACCGCATCGTCGCCCCGATCGTGGCCTTGCGTCGATCGGTATACTGACACAATCACGCCGAATGTCCGCCTGGCAGTGAATTGCGACTTGCTCATTCCAGCATAAGTTGCCGGGTGTGCACCAGGATGTCTGCAGGCCTCCAAGCGGTCAGAGACGCGCTATACCGACATCGATAGAGTAGTCGTCCGCACACTCCAGAACAGCGGAGAAATAATAATCATCGATCCATCGCGCGATCGATCGCGGGTCGGACAGATCGAGACTGCCGGTCAGATATTTGTTCGGCTCCCACATCAACAGCGCAAATGCCGGGAGCCCTCCGAGTTTCTGGCTCGGGGCGTCGGCGGACAAATATGCCGCGTTGATGCAGCCGATCTCGAACTGAACCCATTTCGTCGGATCGCCGGTGACCTCGAACGTCGCGATCCAGCCCGAACCGCCACCCAGAATTTCGCGGACAGCTGGCGCTATCTCAGCGATCTGGTCACTTCCCATGGTCGGTCCCCAGTGGCGAACGGAATTGTGCAGACGCAAGTATCGCGCGTAGGGCGGATCAGCGCAGGGTGATCCGCCGGTTCATCGTTCAGGCAGTGAGCATAGGTCAAAGGCGGCACAAGGGCGCCCGAAGGAACAACTGTCCTCGGATATCTTGCTCGAAGATGGCAGATTACGCTGGCGCTAATCCGCCCTACGACATTGAAGCATGGCGTCCAGCCGAGCGATGACATCGCCGATCATCCCCTTCAGCCTCAGAAATTCTTGGTCTTCACAGGCTTCGTCGGCAAGCGTGAGCGCGAGCGACAATTGCTCGATGGACCGCTCGACGTGCTGCTTGAATGCTGCGGCTGACTTCGCATCCATCATGCTTCCTCAGCGTAGAGATCGGATCGCCGGGCTCATTCGCACCTCGACAGCTGTGGAGCTCATCGGCATCCTCGACGCTTGTCGCCGCGGGACATCGGACGAACAACGCCGCCGGCGAGGCAAACGATCGATATGTCGGGAATTTGGTACAGTTGGGTGGGCTCGAACCACCGACCTCCTGTTCCACAGACAGGCGCTCTAACCAACTGAGCTACAACTGCATCCGCAACGGGCAGAGCCCCGCGAGAGGGGGCGCCCGAACGGCCGGAAACTAGGTGCAATGGGGGGATTTGGCAAGTCCGAGAACGGATAAAGTCGCCCGCCTCCCCGCGGTTTTTTGCTGCCTTTGTGAGCGCTTCCCGCGACTGCCCAGAATGCGGGCTCGAAATAGATCGAGCCCGGACGCGGAGCGCGCCGGGCTCGGGATTCGCGGCCATCCGCTGGCGCCGGTAGGCGCCGAGCGGGGCTCGGGCTGTGGACTTTAGGCCGCCGGCTTGAACAGCTTGGTGGCGCTTTCCTTGATCGGCTCGACCGTCTCGGTCGCGACCTTCTGGCCGAGCTCGCCGAGCTCCTTGGCCTGGGCGGTGAACGCCTCGAACTGCTTGCGGGCGAAGCCGGCCCACAGCTCCATCGCTTCCGACGGCGACTTCACGCCGAACAGCTCCTGGGCGAAGTCGAGCGAGGCGGTGGTGTTGGCCTTGGTGAACTCCATCACCTTGGACGAATAGGCGCCGGCCCCCTTGCTGGCGTTGGCGAAGAAGGCCTCGATGGCCGAATTGTGGGTCTCGGCCGCGTCCTTGAACTTGGCGTAGTTCTCGCGGGCCTGCGACACGCCCTTCTCGGCGAGCGCGCGCACCTGCTCGGGAACCTCGAACGGGATGATCGATGCAGAGAAAGGATCGGTGGCATTGGTCATGGCATGCATCCTTGGGAACATTTAAGGCTGAATCGTCCCGGCAACGAGACGTCACTTCGGATCACGCAGAGGAACCGCCCCTGGGAGGTAACAACCTCGCGTAGAGCTATATCGTGTCGAATTTGTGCAACGCAACGACTAATTCCGATATCTGGAACTCTTTGTCGCGGGCCGCCCAGGAAGGAACGAGCCGCTCAATCCAGGCGTGCACCACGAGATGCTCAGACCATCAAGCTTTGGGCTTGCCGGCGTCGATCGCGGCCTTGTGGATCGCCTGGCCCATCTCGGTCGCCTGCTCGGCCAGTGATCGCATCTGGCCCTGGATGTAGTCGGTGTGCAGCCGGAGCACCTCGGGCAGATCCTTGGCGTGCACCAGCGACTGGGCATAGTCGAGCGAGGACTGCACGTTCTTCTCGGCATAGCACAGCACCTTGGCGCCGATGTCCTTGGCGCCCGCGCGCACCGTGGCGCCGCGCTCCTCGAGCGAGCCGGCGGTGGCTTCGGCGCCCGCCAGGAATTTCTCGAACGTCTGCCTGGCCTGGTCGAAGCCGGCCTCGGCCATGGCGCGCATGTCCTTCGGAATCTCGAATCGGCGTCCGTCGTCCGTCATCCGTCCCTCCTCCTGTTGCCCGAACCAGCCCGCGAGACGCGACCCGCATCGGGGCGCGCCGGTCACCTTAGCCTGCCGGTCCCATCCGCATCGTGACGGCGCCAGGCGCTTTTGCAATGCAAAAGGCCGGGCGCGCCCGGGTTTGCAGGGCCGAGGACAGGCCGGGAACACATTAAGGTTATCCAAGCTTTAGCAAGACCTCGCGGTCGCCGGGCCGTGGACCTCTGCCCTCAAAACGCGCGATAGTAACGAATTCTTAACGCTGCCAGTTCCGGCCACCGATGAAAGTCAGAAGAGTCGTTCGTCTTTGCCCATGACCCATGCCGATCTCGAATTGCAGGTCCTGAGCGATCCCCGGCTGGCGGTCCACGCCGCGGGCAGCCTGCCGGCGTGGCTGTGGTCGGCCGATGGCAGCCGCGTTCTCTGGTCGAATGCGATGGGGGCGCGGGTGTTCGCCGCGAGCCATGCCGCGGCGCTGAGCGCCAGGACGTTCGGACCGGCCGATCAGCATCGCCGCCAGGTCGCGCAATTGGCGCGACGGCTGCCGGAGACCGGCGCGCTCCGACTCGAACGTCTCCGCGGTTTCGGCGCGCCGCTCGGCACGCTCGCGACCTGCGGCTGCGCCAGGCTCGATCTTCCAGACGGCACCCGGGCCGTGCTGATCACCAGCACCGACAGCACCGGGCGCAGCGTTCCGCTTGCCGACCGTCTGAAGCGGCTGGTGGACAACAGCGCGCATGCGCTGATCGCGTTCACCCAGGACGGCCAGTTCGCCGGCATCAGCCCGGCCGGGCGGCACCTGTTCGGCATGCACGACCTGAGCGATCCGCGATTTGCGGCAGCCCGACACGCGGCACTGGCCGACGGCCTCGCCGAGGTGACGCTCGGCGCGGAGCGCGCCCTGCTGTGCCGTGTCGGCAGCGGCAGTCAGACCGGACTGGTCGCGATGCCCGTGCCGATCAGGCCTGACGAGATCGACGCGCCGAGCCCGGCGCCCACACAACACGCAGAGCTCGCCCCCGATGCCTCCCCGGCATCACCTGCCGCCGTTGAGATCGCCGGCACCGATGCGGCCGAGACTCCGCCTGCCCCTTCGATGGACGACATGACTGAACGCCACACCGACTACGAAGCTCCCGCTTTGTCGAACGAAGCGCCGGCTGAATTCCTCCTCATCGACGATCCCGCGGAGGCCGAGCTGTTCGAGCCGCAGGCGCTGGTGTCGCAGACCACGGCCGACCTGCATCCCTCCGCATTCGCGCCATCGCAGGCTGCGGCCAGCGAGGACCGCGCGACCGAGGCTGCCGCGCCGCCGATGCAGCAGGCAGACGACGAGGCCAACGCCGTTTCCGATGATGCGTCGACGCGCGCGCGTCGTCATCCGCTGCGTTTCTCCTGGGAGATGGATGCCGAAGGGCGGTTCTCGGTCGGCTCCGATGAGTTCGTCCGCCTGATCGGCGCACGGAGCGCAGCCCTGCTCGGTCAGCCCTGGCATGACATCACGGACACGCTCGGACTCGATCCGGACGGTCTCGTCAGCGCTGCCATCGAATCGCGGCAGACCTGGAGCAACCTCGTCGTGACGTGGCCGACCGACGACAGCGGCGAGCGCCTTGCCGTCGAGCTCTCGGGGCTGCCGGTCCTCACGCGGGAGCAGACCTATTCCGGCTATCGTGGCTTCGGCGTCTGTCGCGATCTCGACACCCTGAACCGTCTGGAGGCGCTGCGCCCCGCCACGGCCGAGGCGTCGCAGGGCGGCGGGACCGATCCTGCTGCGGCTGATGTTGCACCGGCAGAGCTTGCGCAATCCGACCATGGGCCGGCCGCAGATGCGCCGCCGCGGCAGGACAACATCACGCTGTCAGCACGGGATGCTTCCATAGCGACGGACGCGTCCCACATTGATGGTGTCGGCCTGGAGGCGGCCGGAAACGTCGTGCCGTTCCGCGCCCTCGGAGAGAGCAAGCTTCCGGCGCTGACGCCGGTGGAGAACAATGCGTTTCATGAACTTGCGCGCCAGCTGTCGGCCCGGCTCGAAGGTGAGGTCCGCAACACGCCGGCGGACCTTTCCGGTCCGGCGCACGAGATGGCGCCGCGCGTGAGTGATCCCTTTGGACCAGCCCAGCACGACGAGATGTCGGCACGGTCCGACGCGACGAGCGAGCACGGCGGCGGGCTGCAGACGGACTGGCTGACGCCCGAGGCGCCGCCGGCCCAGGGGGACAGCCAGCGCGACCGCATCCTGCTCGACCTGCTCCCGACGGGCATGCTGATCTACCGGCTCGATCGGCTGCTCTATGCCAACCCCGCCTTCTTCAAGCAGATGGGCTATGCCGACCTGCCGGCGCTCGAGCAGGCCGGCGGCCTCGATGCGCTCTATGTCGAGCCCGGCGGCTCGGGATCCTCCAACAAATCCGAAACCGGCACGCCGGTGACGATCTCCGCGGCCGACGGCTCCTCCAGCGAGGAGATCAAGGCCGAGGCGCGCCTGTTCACGATCACCTGGGACGGCGACACCGCGCACGCGCTGATCTTCGCGCCGACGCAAGGTCCTGCAGCGGCGCTGCCGCCCACGACGGACGCCGCGCCGGCGCCGGCACAAGCAGCACCGGCCGCGCTCGTGGTGCCGCCGCCTCCGGCCGCCGGTCACGCGGAGGCCGAGGATCTTGCTGCCATCCTCGACGTCACCGCCGAGGGCATCCTGATGTTCGATGCCGGCGGCAACATCCACGCCTGCAATCGCAGTGCGGAGGCGCTGTTCGGCTATGACGGCACTGAGCTCGTTCGGCGCAACCTGATCGAGCTGTTCGCGCCCGAGAGCGCCCGGCTCGTGCTCGACTATCTCGACTGCGTTCAAGAGGCCGGTGCGTCGGGCGTGCGCGATCAGGGCCACGAGGTGCTCGGCAAGATCGCCCAGGGCGGCGCCATTCCGCTGTCGATGACGGTCGGCCGCACGCGGCCGGAGGGGCCGAATTTCTTCGCGGTGTTCCGCGATCTGTCGCAGCTCCGCCGCGGCGAGAACGAATTGCTGCAGGCCCGGCGCGTCGCCGACCGTGCGGCCAATGCCAAGGCCGACATGCTGGCGCGGATCAGCCACGAGGTGCGCGCGCCGCTGAACGCGATCATCGGCTTTGCCGAAGTGATGATCGGCGAGCGCTTCGGCACGCTCGGCAACACGCGCTATGCCGAATACATGAAGGACATCCGCGCCTCCGGCGAGCGCGTGGTGTCGCTGATCGACGACCTGCTCGAATTGTCACGCATCGAGACCGGCAAGCTCGAGCTCGCCTTCACCAGCCAGAACCTCAATGAGCTGGTCGAGAGCTGCGTCGCGGTGATGCAGCCGCAGGCCAACCGGGCGCGCATCATCATCCGCACCTCGCTGTCGCAGGTGCTGCCGCCTGTCGTCGCCGATGCGAGGGCGCTGCGGCAGATCGCCATGAACCTGATCTCGGCCTCGATCTCGCTCGCCAATGCCGGCGGCCAGGTGATCGTCTCGACGGCCCTGTCGGATTTCGGCGAGGTGCTGCTGCGCGTGCGCGACACCGGCCATGGGCTGAACGATCAGGCGGTGGCCGCGGCGCTCGAGCCGTTCCGCGCGGCCGCGGGAGCCGAGCTGAGCTCCGAGGGCACGGGCCTCAGCCTGTCGCTGACCAAGGCGCTGGTCGAAGCCAACCGCGCGCAATTCCACGTCAAGGCGGCGCCGAAATCCGGCACGCTGATGGAGGTGGTGTTCTCGCGCGCGGTGGCGCGCAATCAGAGCACCGGCTGAGCCGATCCCGCGGAGCGGATCGCCAGCGCGCGCAGCTTGAGGCCGAGCAGCAGCGGGCCGAACGCCAGCGCGAAGCCTGCGAAGGCGATGACCCAGGCGAAGGCCGCGACGTGCAGCAACGCGCCCGCATGCGCCGGCGCCAGCACGGCGCAGACCCGCGTCAGCGCTGCGACGATGATGCCGAGATAGATCGCCTGCGTCGCGACCGAGGCCGTCAGCGCCTGGCCGGTGTGGCCGAGCGTGGCGCGCGTCATGACTGCAAGCGTCATGATCCCGGCGGCCCCGACCATCCAGGCGTGCAGGCCGGCGCTCGGCAGCACCCATCCGACGCTCGCCGCCGCATTGAGCAGGAAGCCGATCGGCACGAAGGCGTAGCCGACATGCAGGATAACCAGCAGGCGCTCGCGCAGCGTCCGGTCGCCGGCCCAGCGCGCCAGCCTCACCGCATGCAGCACGCCGGCGACGACGAGTGCAACGCCAGTGGCTGCGTTGTCCGGCGCCACGATCCAGCCGAGCAGGCTCACCGCGCTGAGCAGCACGACGATCATGTCGAAGCGGCCGAACGGAGCCGGCAGCCGGCCGGGATTGTGCTTCACCAGCCAGTTGCGCGTGAAGCTCGGCGTGATGCGGCCCCCGATCAAGGCCAGCAGCAGCACGATCACGGCGACGCCTATGCGGATCGCATAGTCCGCCGCACCCTGCAGATGCGCCTCGACATGGAAAGCGACGTTGCCGGCGAGCAAGACACCGACCGCGGCGACGACCGGCAGGTTACGCCAATTCCGGCCCGCAACGATCTCGCGCGCCGCGGCGAGAACGACCAGCAGCAGGAAGCTCGCATCGATCAGCAGCGCGGCCCACCAGGGGCCGAAGGCGGACAATGTCACCGCGAGACGTCCGGCCAGCCAGACCACGACGAGCGTGAGCAGCGGCAGGCCCCGGATCGGCAGCCGCCCCGTCCAGTTCGGAATCGCCGTGAACAGGAAGCCGGTGACGATCGCCGGCAAATAGCCGTAGAGCATTTCATGGACGTGCCAGTCGCGCGGCGCAAATGCCGAGCCCAGCTTCAGCTCGCCATAATAGGCCGGGAGCCACACCAGGATCGCGAGCGCGGCCTGGATCGCCCCGAGCAGGAAGAACGGACGGAAGCCGTTGGCGAGAACGGTCCAACCTTGATAGTTGCGCGGAATGGCCATGGGCATGCTCGCTCGATATCGATGGGAACCGCGCCGATCACGGCGCCTCCCCCGATGTAGTTGCGCATGGCTCGCGACGGATTGCGCCAGCACAAACTTCCGGCGGATCGCGAAATCGTGTTATTGAGCGGCGCAAATTTCGCCGTGCCCGGCCCGGAGAACATCATGGCTTCCATCGACCGCTCGCTGGTCGCGCATCTGCCGCTGTTTGCGGGACTCTCCGCCGACGACCTCACGGAGGTGCTGCGGGAGGCTCGCTCCACGCGTGTTCCGCGCAACGGCGCGGTGTTCGAGCAGGGCGCCGATGCGACCTCGTTCTTCCTGCTGCTGCACGGCCATGTCCGCGCCACCAAGACGACGCCGACCGGCGACCAGATCGTGGTGCGCTACGTCGTGCCCGGCGACACGTTCGGCGTCGCGCCGGCCATCGGCCTGCAGCATTATCCGGCGACGGCGACCGCCGTCGACGACAGCATCGTGCTCGCCTGGCCGTCGGCCGCATGGCCGCGCCTCGTCGCAAAGTTCCCGTCGCTCGCGGCGAATACGCTGCAGACGGTCGGTCAGCGGCTGCAGGAAACCCATGCCCGCGTCATCGAGATGTCGACGCAGCAGGTCGAGCAGCGCATCGCGCATGCGCTGCTGCGGCTCGCCAACCAGGCCGGCCGCAAGCTTGATCACGGCGTGCAGATCGACTTCCCGATCAGCCGCCAGGACATCGCGCAGATGACCGGCACGACGCTGCACACGGTGAGCCGGATTCTGTCCGGCTGGGAGCAGCAGGGCCTCGTCGAAAGCGGCCGGCAGAAGATCGTGCTGCGGGAGCCGCACAAGATCGTGCTGCTGGCGGAACAGAGCTCCGACGCCTCGGCATCGCGCTCCTGATCAGGTGCTGGCGCAGAGCGCTGACAGGAACGCGTCGGGATCGACGCCATGCTCGCGGCAGGCATCCGCGACATTGTGGAAACAGGCGATCGGGCAGCCGACACAACGCATCTGGAACGCGAGAAAGATGCGGATCGTCTCCGGCTTGCGCCGCATGACGTCGTCGACCAGTTCGTCAAAGGTGATAGGCATGCGCGCCTCCATTCGAACGTGAATGGTAACCGGCGCGGCCTGCCCCGTCTTTGTCGCGGCACAAGCTGTGCGGCAGGCTCGCTACACGGCGCGACTATGCAACTGCTTCGACGCATCGAGATGCGCATCGAACGCCGCAGCCACACTGCGCACTAGGAACCGGGAATGCTCGGTCACCGCCAGCGCGCTGCCGTTGAGCTCGACCACGCCGTCCGAGATCAGCGATTGCAGCCGCGGTGCCGATTGCAGCATCGCATCGGTTGCCGTGCCATGCCGCGTGCAGATGACATCGAGATCGACGCCATAGTCGCACATGATGCGCTCGATGATGTCGGCCCGCAGCCGGTCATCATCGGTCAGGCCATAGCCCTTCACCGTGGCGAGGCTGCCGGAGGCGATCTTCTCCTCATAGGCGCGCACCTGCGGCGCGTTCTGGACGTAGCCCTGCGGCAGCTGGCCGATGGCCGAGGCGCCGAAACCGAGCAGCAGATCGTGGGCGTCGGTGGTGTAGCCCTGGAAATTCCGATGCAGCCGGCCTTCGCGGAAGGCGATCGTCATGGGATCGGTCGGCAAGGCGAAATGATCGAGGCCGATCTGGACGTAGCCGGAATCCTTCAGCGTATCGCTGATCGCACACGCCTGATCATAGCGCTCCAGACTGTCGGGCAGCGACGAATCCGGGATCTTGCGCTGATGCGTCTTGAATGACGGCACATGCGCATAGCCGAACACGGACAGCCGGTCGGGGCGCAGCTCGACGGCACGCTGCACCGTCTCCAGACAGGAGGCGACGGTCTGGTGCGGCAGCCCATAGATCAGGTCGAAATTGACGCCGGCCACGCCCGCCCGGCGCAGCCCCGTGGTCGCCGCGGCGGTCTGCTCGAAGCTCTGCACCCGGTTGATCGCCTTCTGCACCAGCGGATCGAAGCTCTGCACGCCGAGGCTCGCACGGTTCACGCCGCTCGTCCCCAGCGCATTGATCATCGCCGGCGTCAGCGTGCGCGGATCGATCTCGATCGCGATCTCGGCCGTCGAGAGCACGGAGAAGGAATGGCGCAGCGAGCCGACGAGATCGACGAAGGAGTCCGGCGCCATGATCGTCGGCGTGCCGCCGCCGAAATGAATGTGCCCGACCGGCAGCCGACGGCCGATCTGGCGCGCGACCATGTCGATCTCGCAGCGCAGCGCGGATTCATAGACCGCGATCGGCTCGTCGCGCTTGGCGACCATGGTGTTGCAGCCGCAATACCAGCACATCGAGCGACAGAACGGCACATGCAGGTACAGCGATGCCGTGGCATCGGCGGGAATCGCGCGCAGCCACTCTGCGTAGGTGGAGGGCCCGACTGCGGCCGAGAAATGCGGCGCCGTGGGATAGCTGGTGTAGCGCGGGAGGCGCTCCTGACCGTAGCATGCGGCGAGATCTGGTCTCATGTCCTGTCCACCTGAGTTGAGGCGTGTTTGACACAAGGCAATGGAGACGACCTTGAGCTTCCTCAAGGACGCAGCCAGCAGGTGCCCCGTCAGATGGCCAGTAAAACCCCGGCTTTCGCCCTCGACATTGCGCTTCGTCAAAGTCGCCGGCCGTTTTGGCGGGGATCATCGGCTTGCCCCCGATTCGAGGAAACCGCAATGGAAGCCCTGGACCTGCTCATTCGCTTGCTCGCTGTCCTCACCAATGTCCGCGGCCATATTCCTCAATCAGACGGGTTCGAATCCTTTCGCGACGACTCGGTGCCGTCAGGCCTGCTCGGCAACATCGCGATGTTCATGACGACGCTGTTCTGTGTCGCGGCCGCAGTGGCGTTCGTCGTCCTGCTGGCGGTGCGCTGGCTGAGCTGACGATTTCCACCGAGGACGACCGAGAGTCTGTTCATCCAGAGTTCGGACGAGCCCGACGCATCCGCTCATCATGCGCGCGCGAAGCGGCCAGATGAGCCGGTGCTCACGCCACAGCCTGATCGTTGCCCAGCGCTGCGCACACGTGACATATGAGTCCAACTTCCTCCACGTCATGGCCGGGACAAGCCCGGCCATCCACGTCCACATGCGACTGCTTCTCCGTTGGTCGCGCGCGGATGCAAATCAGTTGCGTGCCGGCCAGCACGCTGCTCGAAGGCGCTTTTGCCTCATTCCTCCAGACAATTCCGCAATTGCTAAGTTGCTTGTTGCAGCACAAACAAGCCGGGTTCCAACAGGCGCATGCTGTTTGCGGCACACAACAGATCCAAACGAAGGAGCGATCCATGTTGACCCGCCGCACCGCCCTGCTCAGTGCAGCCATCGCCGCGATGATGCTTGCGGCTCCCGCTGTTGCCGAAGACCTCAAGCTGCCGCGCCAGAAGGTCGATCTGGTTGCCCCGCCGTTCGTGCATGCGCATGAGCAGGCGACCAAGCAAGGCCCGAAGATCATGGAGTTCAAGCTCGTGGTCCAGGAGAAGAAGATGGTGATCGACGAGAAGGGCACCACCTTCCAGGCCATGACGTTCAACGGCTCGATGCCCGGTCCGCTGATGGTCGTGCACGAGGGCGACTATGTCGAGGTCACACTCGTGAACCCGGCCACCAACACCATGCCGCACAACATCGACTTCCATTCGGCGACCGGAGCGCTCGGCGGCGGCGCGCTGACGCTGATCAATCCGGGCGAGCAGGTCGTGCTGCGCTGGAAGGCCACGCGCACCGGCGTATTCGTCTACCACTGCGCCCCCGGTGGACCGATGATTCCCTGGCACGTCGTCTCCGGCATGAACGGCGCCGTGATGGTGCTGCCGCGCGATGGTCTCAATGACGGCCATGGCCATGCCTTGCGCTACGACCGCGTCTACTACATCGGCGAGCAGGACCTCTATGTGCCGCGCGACGAGAAGGGCAATTTCAAGTCCTACGACTCGCCTGGCGAAGCGTATAGCGACACCGAGGAGGTCATGCGCAAGCTGACGCCGACCCATGTCGTGTTCAACGGCAAGGCCGGCGCGCTCACCGGCAAGAATGCACTCACCGCCAATGTCGGGGAGAACGTGCTGATCGTCCATTCTCAGGCCAATCGCGACAGCCGCCCGCATTTGATCGGCGGCCACGGCGACTACGTCTGGGAAACCGGAAAATTCTCCAATCCGCCGGAGACCGGGCTCGAGACCTGGTTCATCCGCGGTGGCTCGGCCGGGGCCGCGCTCTACAAATTCCTGCAGCCCGGCATCTACGCTTACGTCACCCACAACCTGATCGAGGCGGCCAATCTCGGAGCCACCGCGCATTTCAAGGTCGAGGGCAAGTGGAACGACGACCTGATGACGCAGGTGAAGGCTCCGGCGGACATTCCGACCGGCTCGACCAACTAATCAGCGCTTATCACTCAAGACCCTCATCACCCAAGACCCTGGGGGCCGGTATCCCGGCCCCCGTTAGCTCCGATGTGCTGCCATGCTTATCGCCTTCAAGATCAAGCTCGCTCTCGCCTGCATCGTCGGCGTCGCCGGCCCGACTGCCCTGGCCCCGATCATCGCAGAACTCCAAACTCCCGCCAGCTTCGACGGCCCGGCTCTCACCGAGATCGCGCCCGGCACGCTCCACTACCGCGACTCCGGCGATCATCTGCGCGACGGACGGCCGGCCGAAGCCCCCGTCACCACGATCCGCTTTGATCGTCCGCTTGCGATCATGACCCACCAGGTCAGCGCGGCCGACTATCAGGCCTGCGTCGACGCCCGCGCGTGCCGCGCCCTCGATCGCGACGTCGCCGTCGCCATCGACCGTCCGGCCGTGCAGGTCAGTTGGCTCGATGCCCTCGCTTATGCCGAATGGCTCTCGCTCAAGACCGGTCACATCTATCGCCTCCCGACCGATGCCGAGTGGGCCCATGCCGCCGGCAGCCGCTTCAAGGACGACGGCGTCGCGGTCGATGACGCGAACCCCTCGCGGCGCTGGATCGCCCGCTACGAGCGCGAAGCTACGCTGCCCGATGACCCGAAGCCGCGCAGTTTCGGCAGCTTCGGCCTCAACGAGCATGGCGTCGCCGATCTCGCCGGCAATGTCTGGGAATGGACCTCGACCTGCTTCAGCCGCAAGCTGCAGGATCATGCAGGGCACGTCATCAAGACGGTGAACAATTGCGGCGTGCGGCTCGCCGAGGGCGCACACCGGGCCTATGTGACCGATTTCATCCGCGACGCGCGCGCCGGCGGCTGCGCCTCGGGCACGCCGCCGGCCAACCTCGGCTTCCGCCTGGTTCGCGAGCAACCCGCGTGGAGCCAGCGTATGGCGCAGCGGCTCAACCGCTTGATGCGAACCTTCCGCGCCTGAGCGCAGGGATCAGCGACCTCGATCACCGGCGGGTCGGCGCACCGCCGCCGGTGTCCTGGCACTGGGACAAATGACAGTCACCCAAAATCAACTTTCGGTTGCGATGATCGAGCTACAAACGTTAAACAATTGCATGAAAGACGCGGTGAGCGGACCAGGAGGCGAGCGTGGTTTCTCGACATCCGCCGGTCTTCTTCACGTCCGACCTGCATGGGTACGGCATCGGTAATACCAGCTGGTTCGACGACAATTCGCCGCGCGCGCTGGCCGGACGCTGCCTCGTCGATGCGCTCGAATATCTGCTGAAGACGCCGAAATTCCCCGCCAAGGACTGGCACGTGGTGAATGCCAATGCGGCGCGCATCGTCCATCAATGCCTGACTGATCCCGCACTGGCGCGCCGTGACATCCTCGATCGGGTCGCGCGACACATCGAGGAGATCTGTGCGTGCATCGTCGCAAGCCGGCAATACCGCATTCCGTTCTACGGCGATGATTTCTGGGACTGGGCAAGCGTTGTCGACGCGTTCTGCGAACTGCAGAGCGTCTCGGCCACTGCGGCACGTGTTGCAAAGCGCGAGCTGGACCAGTTTCGCAGAACGGTCCACATCCGGATGCCGAGCGGGCTGGCCGTCGGCGATCCCGACCAGGAGTGGTTTGGTCCGGGGGTCGCGACACGCGCCCATCATCTGCTGGATACGCGCGCAGCAGGCTTCGACCCGGATCTGCGCCACGAGCTGCAGGCTCAGGCCCTCGAACGGATCGATCGCGGCAGGTATCGCGGCCGGCAGGTGACGCCGTGGCAGCTCAGCTGGCACTATGGCCAGGTCGTCGGCGAGTTTCAGCGCGCGGCAAGCGAGCAGGCGGCGGAGCTGGCGGATTTCGCCTGGCTGGCGGTACCGCTCGATCCCGGCAAGCGCGCACTCGTTCTCGCACGCATCCTGCAGGGCGCTGGCGCAATCAAGGACCGGCGAACGGTCCTGCAGACGCTGGAGGAGCTCTATCGCTGCGAGACGCCCGGCCGTCCGCTCAGCCAGGGCGTGATCGGCGCCAGCATCGAGGCCTCGCTGGACGTGCTCGAGGCGTTATGGCCGCAGCTCGACGAGCGCGACAAGGCCAGCATCAACGCGATGCTCGACGCGCTGCGCTTCCTCCACGCCAAGGCCCATACGATCGGGTTTGTCGTCAGCACACCTGATGACATCGAAGGCCTGATCCAGGCGATGGGACCGGGCACGCTGATCGAACAACGCAACGCCGCACGCGCGATCATCCGTCACGCCTGCTTCCACGCGGTGATCTGCCTCGGGCGATCCATGACCGAGGCGGCCAGCGCGACGGCGGTCGCGATCGAGGAGCACGGCGCGCGCTGGGTGATCATGCCGGGACGCGCGCAGGCCCTTGGCCCAACACTGGCGCAGGCAACTCTGGGCGCCCGCTTCGTCGGCGCCGGCCCGGGCGATCTCGTGATTGCGACGGCGGTCGCGCCGTTCCGGATCGAGATCCAGCTCCGCGATGCGCTCAGCATCGCCGAACCGCCATTCCCGAGCCAAGGCGGCATGATCATCCCGGCCGATCCGGAGCTCTGCCGCCTTGCCCATGAGGCAGCGACGACCATGCTCGACGAGATCGGCGTGTTCTTCGAAGGGATGACGGTGACGCGCAACGGGGGCGGCACCGATGCCGATATTTCGGCCGCCGTCCCGGGTGCCCTCGCCACCGACGATACAGCCTATGTGACGGGACTGATCGCCCTCAGTCACGGCATCCCCTGCCTCGTGCTTCAGAGCCTGGCGGAGATGCCGCCGCAGGCTCACGCGAGCCCGCGACCCAACGCGGCCTGCCGGCTCGCGGTCAAGGTTGCCGAGATGCTGTGCCGGCGCTGGTAGTCGCGCTCAGGTGTTCTTCAGCGCGACGCGGAATTCGGCTTCGGTCTTGGCCTTGACTTCGTCGAGCGTCACGCCGTCGGCGAGCTCGATCAGCGCCATGCCGTCATTGCCGTGCTTGTCGATGGTGAACACGGCGAGATCGGTGACGACCATGTCGACCACGCGCTCGCCGGTCAGCGGCAGCGTGCACTGCTTGAGCAGCTTCGGACCGTCCTTGGCGCTGTGCTCCATGACCACGACGACGCGCTTGACGCCGGCGACGAGATCCATCGCGCCGCCCATGCCCTTCACCATCTTGCCCGGAATCATCCAGTTGGCGAGATCGCCGTTCTGGGCCACCTGCATGGCGCCGAGGATGGAGAGATCGATGTGGCCGCCGCGGACCATCGCGAAGGAATCCGCCGAGGAGAAGTAGCTCGTGATCGGCAGCTCGGTGACGGTCTGCTTGCCGGCGTTGATGAGGTCGGGATCCTCCTCGCCCTCATAGGGGAACGGACCCATGCCGAGCATGCCGTTCTCGCTCTGCAGCGCCACGTCGACGCCCGGCGGGATGTAGTTCGAGACCAGCGTCGGAATGCCGATGCCGAGATTGACATAGTAACCGTCCCGCAGCTCCTTGGCGGCGCGTGCCGCCATCTGCTCTCGCGTCCAGGCCATCAGACTTCCTCCCCCGCTGCAGCGGCGGCTTCACGTTTGCGGACGGTGCGCTGCTCGATGCGCTTGAGCGCGGTGCCGACCTGGATGATGCGCTTCACGAAGATGCCCGGCGTATGGATGTGGTCGGGATCGATCTGGCCGGCCGGCAGGAGATGCTCGACCTCAGCCACTGTGACCTTCGCCGCCGTCGCCATCATCGGATTGAAGTTGCGCGCCGTCTTCCGGTAGACGAGGTTGCCGGCGGTATCGCCCTTCCAGGCGTGCACGATCGCGATGTCTGCGAACAGGCCGCGCTCCATCAGATATTTCTCGCCGTCGAATTCCCGCACTTCCTTGCCTTCGGCGACCAGCGTGCCGACGCCGGTCTTGGTGAAGAAGGCCGGGATGCCGGCACCGCCGGCGCGGATGCGCTCGGCCAGGGTGCCCTGCGGGCAGAATTCCAGCTCCAGTTCGCCGGCCAGATATTGCTGTGCGAACAGCTTATTCTCGCCGACATAGGACGAGATCATCTTCTTGATCTGCCGCGTCTCCAGCAGTCGGCTGAGCCCGATGCCATCCACGCCGGCATTGTTGGAGATGACGGTGAGGTTCTTCACCCCGGAATCACGAATGGCATCGGACAGCGTTTCGGCGATGCCGCAAAGGCCAAACCCACCGGACATGATGGTCATGCCGTCCTTGAGAAGGCCCGCAAGGGCGGATTTGGCGTCCGGATAGACCTTGTTCATACGGGAATGACCTGTTGCAAAGCGAGGACGGCGCAGATATCGACCGGATTATTAGGCGAAATCTTCGCAATGCGTCAATGATGCCTTCCCAACGGGCATGTCCTGCATTAGCAGTCGCAGCGGCGCGCGGCCCCGGAATGATCCGGGGGCGGCGCTTCGCGGCCTCCGCCGTAATCCAGCCACACCAACGGCGTGGCCTTGAAAGCGTCAAGAAAACGCATCAAGTTGTTGATGTTGGCAAGGGTTTTCGGCGCGCCCTGCCCATCCTCCCTCACCAGCGATCCGACGTATCCAGGACATGTCCGTGACCATGGCCCAAGGAATGAGGCGCCTCGGCACACCGATCGCGGTGCTGCTCGGCATTGCCCTCGTGGGCCTGCTCGCGAGTTCCTGGCTGGTCAATCGTGAGGCACTGCGGCGCGCCGTCGAGACGCAGATCCGCGCCGTCACTGGGCTCGAGCTCGTCGTCAAAGGCCATATCGACGTCTCCTTATTCCCCGGCAGCTACGTCTCGTTCCACGATGTCGGCCTGAAGGGCAGCGGCGCCGACGATCCGGCGCTGCGCGTCGACGTCCTGACTGCCAATCTCCAACTGCTGCCGCTGCTGCTGCAGCGCTTCGAGATCGCCGACGTCATGATGCTGCGGCCGCAGATCAACGTCACCCGCGAGGCCGACGGCAACAGCAATTGGACGCCCTTCATCGAAACCATCGCGCGCACGATGCGGCCGGGTCCCGACAGCCAGATGTCGTTCTCGGAGATCCGCATCCAGGACGGCATCCTGGTCTACGAGGACGGCAACCATCATGCGTCCGAGCGGCTCGACGACATCGACCTGTCGCTGGCCTGGCCCTCGATCTCGCGCTCGTTCGCTGCGACCGGCCAATTCGATTGGCGCGGCCAGCGCATCGAGGGCTCGATCAGCGTCAGCGATTTCCTGGCAGCTCTGTCGGGTGACCGCTCCGGCCTGAAGATGCGCCTGGCGAGCCCGCCGCTGAAGGTCGCGTTCGACGGCACCGTCGCCAACCGCACGAGCGCGCTGATGGAAGGCACGCTCACGGTCGACAGCCCCTCATTGCGCGACGCGCTGCGCTGGACCGGACAGACGCCGCTCGGCGGCGGCGGCTTCGGCCGCTTTGCGCTACGTGCTCGTGCCAATGTGGTCGGCGCCTCGATCGCGCTCACCAACGTCAATGTCGAGCTCGACGGCAATACCGCCGAGGGCGTGATGACCTATTCCAACAACGGCCGGCAAGCGCTGCAGGCGACGCTCGCGGCCGATGCGCTGGACTTCACGCCGTACATCTCGACCTTCCGGCTGCTCGCCAATGGCGCGCGCGACTGGAACCGGCAGCTGTTCGACCTCAAGGCGCTGTCGACCACCGACCTCGACATGCGGCTATCGGCCGCAAAGGTCACGGTCGGCTCCTCGAAACTCGGACGCACGGCATTCGGCGCCAATCTGCGCAACGGCGTGCTCGCACTGTCGGTGGGCGAAGCGCAGATGTATGGCGGCATCGTGCGCGGTTCGTTCGGCATTGCCCGGGCCGACACGGTCGCCGATGTCAAGGCCGAGCTGCAATTCAACGACGTCGACCTGCAGGCCTGCGCCAACGAGATGTTCGGCGTGTCCTCGCTGTCCGGACGCGGCAATCTCAACGTCTCGCTGACGGCGTCGGGCTCGAGCCCGTTCGGGCTTGCGCAATCGCTCGACGGCAGCGCCACGCTGCAAGGCCGCGACGGCGCGATCTCGGGCTTCAACGTCGAGCAGCTTCTGAAGCGGCTGGAGCGCAGCCCCCTATCGCGCGGCGGCAATTTCCGCACGGGATCGACGCCCTACGACTCGTTGACGGTCGCCGTGAAGTTCGCAGACGGGGTTGCCACTGCGGAAGACATCCGCGTCGAGAGCCCGACCGCGCGGATCACCATGACCGGCACCGCATCGGTGCCGAGCCGCGAATACGACTTCAAGGGCGTCGCAAGCCTGTTGTCGGCAGGCAATGCAGGCAACGGATTCGAACTGCCGTTCGTGGTGCAGGGCCCGTGGGAAGATCCGCTGATCTTCCCCGATCCGGAAAGCCTGATCCGCCGCGCGCCGGCGGCGGCGCCGCTGCTCGATGCCGTGAAGGACCGCAAGACCCGCGACGCCGTACGCTCGGTGCTGGAGCGCTTCACCGGCGGCGGGCTGCGTCCTGCTCAGCAGGACAATGCGCCGCAGGCCGACGCTCCGGCGAGCGAGAGTCCCACAAAACAGAACTGATCGCCGCCCGCATTAAGCGTGATCGAGCGACAGCCGTAGCCCCGACCTATGTCTGATATATTACTTCTGGATCGCATCTGGTCCCTGCGCTAGTGTCCGCCCACAACCGATCAAGCAAGATCGGCGGATCAGGGAGAGACACGTGAAATCCAGGGGAATGGGTGCGCTTTCAATCGCAGTAGCCGCCGGGCTTTTTTGCGCTGCAGCACCAGCCGTCGCTCAGGACACCATCACGATCTGGTGGAGCAAGGGCTTCTACAAGTCCGAGGACGATGCGCTGCTCAACGTCGTCAAGAAATTCGAGGCCAAGACCGGCATCAAGGTCGAGCTGTCGCAATACGCGATCCAGGACATGATCCCGAAGACGGTGGCCGCGCTCGATTCCGGCACCGTGCCTGATGTCGCCTATGCCGACACCTATGACGTGCAGGCGCAGGGCAAGTGGGCTTACGAAGGCAAGCTCGAAGATCTCACCGACATCCTGGAGCCGATGAAGTCGGCGTTTGCGCCGAACACCATCGAGACCGCCTATCTCTACAACAACGTCACCAAGAAGAAGGCCTATTACGGTTTTCCGCTGAAGCAGCAGAGCATGCACGTCCAGATCTGGGGCGACCTGCTCGAGAAGGCCGGCTTCAAGCAGGCTGACATCCCGACCAAGTGGGAAGATTACTGGACGTTCTGGTGCGACAAGGTTCAGCCGGGCATCCGCAAGGCGACCGGCCAGCGTCTCTACGGCGTCGGACAGCCGATGGGCGTCGAGTCGACCGACTCGTTCCAGTCGTTCTACACCTTCATGGACGCCTACAACGTCAAGCTGGTCGACGACGACGGCAAGCTGCTGGTCGACGACCCCAAGGTGCGCGAGGGCCTGACCAAGGCGCTGAAGGACTATACCGACACCTACATCAAGGGCTGCACCCCGCCGTCCTCGACGACCTGGAAGGACCCGGACAACAACGTCGCCTTCCACAACAAGACCATCGTGATGACCCACAATTTCACGATCTCGATCGCGGCCAAGTGGTTCGAGGATTCGACCAACCAGGCGCTGACGCCCGAGCAGCGCGCGGCCGGCAAGAAGGCCTATGAGGAGGACATCATCACCGCGTCCTTCCCCAACAAGCCGGACGGCACGCCGATCAAGTATCGCTCCGACGTGAAGACCGGCCTCATCTTCGCCAATGCGCCGCATAAGGCGCAGGCCAAGGAGTTCATCAAGTTCCTGATGCAGGAAGAGAACCTCGGACCCTACGTCGAAGGCGCGCTGGGCCGCTGGTTCCCGGTGACGACTGCCGGCCAGAAGAGCCCGTTCTGGCAGGCCGACCGCCATCGCAAGGCCGTCTACACCCAGTTCACCGGCGGCACCACGCCGTTCGACTTCACCAAGAACTACAAGTTCACGATTCTCAACAACGAGAACGTCTGGGCGAAGGCGATGAACCGTGTGGTCAGCGAGAAGGTGCCGGTCGAGAAGGCGGTCGACGAGCTGATCGCGCGCCTCAAGGAGGTCGCGGGCTAGTCTCTCGCTTGGCGATGCACTAGCCTGACGTCCTGACAACGACAAAGACTGCCGGCCGCAGCCCATGCGGCCGGTTTGGTTATCGGTGGGAAGAGACGACCAGAAGAGACCATCATGGCGATCACGCTTTCAGCTTCCGATTCTACGCTTGCGGAGGCACCGCGGCCGGCGCGGCTGACGCCGCCCCAGGTGTGGGGCATCGTCATGCTGGCGCCCTACCTGCTCGTGTTCCTCGCCTTCGTCGTCTATCCCGTCGGCTACGGCCTGTGGCTGGCGCGCGATCCCGCGAGCTATGTCGCGCTGTACAACGACCCGATCTTCGCGCGCGCCGCCGTCAACACGCTCGTCTTCCTGCTGGTCGGCATCAATCTGAAGATGCTGATCGCGCTGTTTTTGTCCGGCTTCTTCATCCAGCAGCGCGGCTGGATCAAATGGCTGTCGGTGATCTTCATCCTGCCCTGGGCGGTGCCGTCGATCCCGACCATCCTGTCGGTGCGCTTCATGCTCAATCCCGAATGGGGCATGGTCAACCACCTGATCTTCAGCCTGACCGGTGATGACGGCCCGAACTGGCTCAACGACCCGACGATCGCGCTCGGCATGGCCATCGGCATGCACATCTGGAAATCGCTGCCGTTCTGGACCCTGATCCTGATGACCGGCCGGCTCGCGATCTCGCAGGACCTGTTCGAGGCCGCCGAGGTCGACGGCGCCACCTGGATGCAGAAGTTCCGCTACATCACCTGGCCGTCGATGCAGACGCTCTACATCACCTGCACGCTGCTCTCGATGATCTGGACGCTCGGCGACTTCAACAGCGTCTATCTGCTGACCGGCGGCGGCCCGGCCGACCTCACCCACGTGCTGTCGACGCTCGGCATCCGCTATCTCCGTCTCGATCAGCTCAGCCTCGCGATGGCCTCGATCGTCTGCGCGATGCCGCTGGTGCTCCCCCTGGTCTATTTCATGATGAAGCGGTTGTCGCGATGAAGCTCCCCACCTTGCGCGAAGTCGGCACCGAGGCCCGGCTGCTGCTGATCGGCATTCCCGTCTTCATCTGGACGATGATCCCGATCTACCACATGTTCCTGTTCGCGATCTCGCCGAAGGAGGACGCGTTCTCGGGCAAGCTGTGGCCTGATCATCCGACCCTGCACAATTTCTCGATCGTGTTTCACCAGCAGCATTATTTCCTGCGCGACTTCTGGATCCAGTTCGGCAACTCCGTCCTCATCGCGGTCGCCGTCGGCGCGCTGACCTTGATCATCGCGACCTGCGCGGCCTATGCGATCTCGCGACTGCGCGTGCCCGGCAGCCGCGTGGTGATGAACTTGGCGCTGTTCACCTACTTCATCCCGGCGGCGTTCCTCGCGGTGCCGATGTATCGCACCATGGGCAAATACGGCCTGCTCAACAACGACTGGTCGCTGATCCTCGCGATGGTGACCATCGCCTCGCCCTACGCGATCTGGGTTCTGAAGCAGGCCTCCGACAAGCTGCCGGTCGAGCTCGACGAAGCCGCCGTGATGGACGGCGCGAGCCCGCTGCAGATCTTCCGGCTGGTCTATGTGCCACTGATGATGCCGTCGCTGGTCGCGATCGGCACCTATGCGGTGCTGCTGGCCTGGAACGAGTATCTCTACGCGTTCCTGCTGCTGTCGAACGACAAAGCGATCACCCTTCCCGTGGCGCTCGGCAACTTCCTCGCCGCCGACGATTCGCCGTGGGAGCTCCTGATGACCACCGGCTTCATCTACGCGCTGCCGCCGGCCGCGGTGTACTACGCCTTCAAGCGCTACATGGTCGGCGGTCTCACCGCCGGCGCCGTGAAGTCGTGACGGAGTAATGCGGGTCGGGTTTCGCCGAGGTCGGCTTGCGGACGCCTCGCGGCCGAACTGGGATGGCGACGGCCTGCGGCCGATCGACTGGTTCGCCTGGTATCCGGCCGCGGACGCTGCGATCGAAGCGCCGCTCCAGGTCGCGCCATGGCCGGACGGATGGTTCAAGGCGGGACCGGCGGCGCTGGATGCGCCACTTGCCGGCAACGGGTCGTATCCGCTCGTGGTCTATTCGCACGGCACCGGCTGCAACGGGCTGCAGTTCGAATGGCTGGCGCGCGAGTTGGCGAGCCGCGGCTTCATCGCGGTCGCCGTCAACCATCACGGCAACAGCAACGCCGAGCCGTACCGGGCCGAGGCGTTCCTGTGTTCGTGGGAGCGGCCGCGCGACATCTCGTTGCTGATCGACCATCTCGCCGCTCATCCCGGCTTTGCAGGCCGCATCGATCCGGATCGCATCTTCGCCGTCGGCTACTCGCTCGGCGGCGTCACCGCCACTGCCCTGCTCGGCGCCATCATGATCCGCTCGCCCTTCGAGCCCGGCGCCAATCTCGGCCGCGGCCCACGCGAGTTTCCCGACCTCGTCGATCATCTGCCGCTTCTGATGGAGACGAGCCAGGTCTTCCGCGACTCCTGGGCGCGGATGTCGGCGTCGTATCACGATCCCCGCATCAAGGCGGCGCTGCTGCTGGCGCCGGGACGCTCGGTGCAGGGCTTCTCGGAAGACAGCGTCGCGGCGATCGATGTGCCGACACACATCATGGTCGGCGGCGCCGATGCGCTGCTGCCGTCGGCGCGTTGGCTGCACGAGCGGTTGCCGCAGAGCGCCTTCGACATCGTCGCCGATGACGCTGGCCACTACGTGTTCCTGCCGGAGAGCACCGAACTGGGCCGCAACGCTGATCCAGCCAGCTGCGTCGATCCGCCGTCAGTCGATCGCGGGGCAATCCACCGCACAGTGGTTGATGCCGCTTTGAAGCTGTTCATGGTTTGAGGACGCCGCCTCAACACCTCCGTCATTGCGAGCGAAGCGAAACAATCCAGGGCCGCGCAAGGACTCTGGATTGCTTCGCTTCGCTCGCAATGACGAGTGTTAGAGCGGCGCGGCGCTTTCGCCGCGGTCGCTCGACAATTTCGAGGCCAGCGACGCGATCACGATGACTACCGCGATCAGCCCGATCACCAGCGTACAGATCGCGTTGATCTCCGGCTTCACCCCGAGCCGCACCTCCGAATAGATCCGGATCGGCAAGGTCGCGGAGCCCGGGCCAGTGGTGAAGCTCGCGATCACGAGATCGTCGAGCGACAGCGTGAACGCCAGCATCCAGCCGGCGACCACCGCCGGTGCAATCAGCGGCAAGGTCACCATGGCGAAGGCGCGGAACGGATCGCAGCCGAGATCCATGGCCGCTTCTTCCAGGCTGCGGTCGAGCGAGACGAGGCGCG
The DNA here is from genome assembly GCF_900176205.1 of Bradyrhizobium sp. ORS 285. Classification (NCBI taxonomy): domain Bacteria; kingdom Pseudomonadati; phylum Pseudomonadota; class Alphaproteobacteria; order Hyphomicrobiales; family Nitrobacteraceae; genus Bradyrhizobium; species Bradyrhizobium sp. ORS 285. The sequence goes on along the minus strand of NZ_LT859959.1, from coordinate 753,247 downwards.
ACTGCACGACGACGGCGACGAAGCACATCGTCAGCGTGGTATGCGCGATCGTCACCGTCCAGAAGCCGCGCTCGGCGTCGAGTGCGACGAACAGCAAGAGCAGCGACAGGCCGGTGATCACCTCGGGCATGACCAACGGCGCATACAGCATGCCCGAGAACAGCATTCGGCCGCGAAAGCCCTGGCCACGCGACAGCGCCACGGCGGCGAGCGTGCCGAGCACGGTCGCCACGGTCGCCGACGTCGCGCCGACCCGGAGGCTCATCCAGGCCGCATCGATCATGGCGCGGTCGTTGAAGAACTCGTGATACCAGCGCAGCGACCAGCCGCCCCACACCGTCACCAGCCGCGAGGCGTTGAACGAGTAGATCACCAGGATCAGGATCGGCAGATACAGGAAGGCGAGCCCGAGCGAGAGCGAGGCGATGTTGAAGCGCGACAGGCGGGAGGGCTTAGGCATGCGCAGCGTTCTCCTGCGCAGTTGCCAGTGCGAACTCTCCTGCAGTGCTCTGAGTCGGCCCGAACACAGAACAGCCTCGACGGTCGACCACCCTCCCCTGGAGGGGGAGGGTCGATCGCACGCGAAGCGGGCGAGCGGGGTGGGGTGATCTATCCGCTACCGCTTGTGCCAGCGGAGAGATCACCCCACCCCGCCTCACATTCCGCTTCGCTGCATGTGAGGCGACCCTCCCCCTCCAGGGGAGGGTGGGCAGCGGAGCAAGCGTCAAGAGCGAGCTTGCCATCACCGGCTCTCCTCCAACTGCCGGCGTTGCAGGCGGTCGTAGAGCAGCAGCGGCAACAGCAGCACGGCCAGCAGCACCACGGCGATGCTGGAGGCGACCGGCCAGTCCTTGTTGGTGAAGAACTCCAGCCACAGCGTCTGGCCGATCATCAGCGACCTCGAGCCGGCGAGCAGGTCGGGAATGACGAACTCGCCGACGATCGGGATGAAGCACAACAGCGCGCCGGCGCCAACGCCGGGCAAAGACATCGGGAACGTGACCAGCCAGAACGTCTCGCGCGGCGTCGCACCGAGATCGGCGGCCGCTTCTTCCAGCGCCGGCTCCAGCTTGGTGAGCGTCGCGAACAGCGGCAGGATCATGAACGGCAGATAGGAATAGACGATGCCGACATACATAGCGGCGTCGGTCGACAGCCACACGACAGGCGCGGACACAATGTGCAGCCCGAGCAGGATCTGGTTCAACAGGCCGTCATGCTGGAGGATGTTGACCCAGGCATAGATGCGGATCAGGAACGAGGTCCAAAACGGGATGATGACCAGCATCATCGCGATGCCCTGCCAGCGCCGCGGCAGCCGCGCCATGCCATAGGCAATGGGATAGCCGATCAGCAGCAGGATCGCCGTCGACGTCAGCGCGACGACGACGCTGCGCAGATAGGATGCGAGATACAGATCGTCCGAGAGCAGCAGGCGGAAATTGTCCAGCGATATCGCCGCGAAGGCCTCACGGAGCGAGGAGAGTCCCTCGGCCAGCGAGAACGCCGGCGTATAGGGGGGCTGCGCGATCGCGGTCTGCGACAGGCTGATCTTGAGGACGAAGGCGAACGGCACCAGGAAGAACAGCACCATCCAGACATAGGGCGCGATCGCGGCAAAGCGCGCCGGACGCGAGAAGATGCGGCGTGCGCTCATCGCTCCAGCACCACGCAATCATCGGGCGTGAACCAGGCGACGACGCGCTGGTTCAGCCCGTAGCCGTCGGCATCGAGCCGCGCCGTGTTGGCCTGCGCGGCGTGCAGCACCGCGCCGCCATCGAGCTTGATCTTGTACACCGTCTTGCCGCCGAGATAGCTGGCATCGCTGATGGCGCCCTCGACACAATTGATTCCCGCGGCATCGCCGGCGGGTCGACGGAGCGCGAGCCGGATCTTCTCAGGCCGGATCGCGACCGCGACCTTGACCTCGCTGACCGGGACAACGGGCTGCGCCGCGACCAGTTCGCCCGCCGTGGAGGTCGCGACCCGGAGCCGCATTGGCTCCCGCGTGGTCACCTCGCCCTCGAACAGATTGATGTCGCCGACGAACTCCGCCACCCAGCGCGAGGCCGGCTCCTCGTACAGACGGCGCGGCACGGCCACCTGTTCAAGCTTGCCGGCGTTCATCACCCCGATCCGTGTCGCCACGGTCATCGCCTCTTCCTGGTCGTGGGTGACGATGATGAAGGTCATGCCGAGCCGGCGCTGCAACTCCATCAGCTCGAGCTGCGTGCTCTCGCGCAGCTTCTTGTCGAGTGCGGCCATCGGCTCGTCGAGCAGCAGCACCTGCGGGCGCCGTGCCAGCGAGCGCGCCAGCGCCACGCGCTGCCTTTGGCCGCCGGAGAGCTGATCGGGCTTGCGCTTCTCCAGCCCTTCGAGCCGGACCAACGCCACCATCTCGGCCACGCGCGTGGCGATCTCGGCGCGCGGCATGCCGGCGCGCTTCAGGCCGAAGGCGATGTTGTCGCGCACGTTGAGATGCGGGAACAGCGCGTAGTTCTGGAACATCATGTTGACGGGCCGCTCGTGCGGCAACACCTCGCCGATGTCCTCGCCCGACAGCAGGATGCGGCCCTCGTCCGGGGCTTCGAAGCCGGCCAGCATGCGCAACAGCGTGGTCTTGCCGCAGCCGCTCGGACCGAGCAGCGCGAAGAACTCGCCGGCGCGGATGTCGAGCGAGACGCCGTCGACGGCGCGGAAGCTGCCGAAGGTCTTCACGACATTCTCGATCCGCAGGATCGGCGGCTGAGGATCGGGGCGCGGGTCCGGCAGAGGCGATGGCGCCGGCTCGGCGGCAGGCTCTGAAGTCGCGATGTCGTCAGCCATGATCAGGTCTAGTCACCCTGCCGGCTCACAACGGCGCGGCGGAGCGCAAGCTAGCCGCCGATCGACTGCAGCTCAACCGTACGGGACGGACTTTCCCCGTCCCCTTCACGTGCAACAGACCCGCTCCGGCCGCTGGCGGTGACCATGAAGGCCGTCAGGGCGTCGCGCTCGGCGGCTGACATGGTCAGCCCGAGCTTGGTCCGCCGCCAGAGCACGTCATCGGCAAACCGTGCCCATTCCCTGGTCATGAGATAACGGACCTCGGCCTCCGTCAGCTGTGCCCCGAACGCCTGGCCGAGATCGGCGCGGCTCCGGGCATCGCCCAGGATATCGGCGATCCGCGTGCCGTAGGCGCTGACCAGGCGGCGAGCCTCGGCTTCGCCAAGGAAGCGCCACCGCTCCTTGGCGTCATCGACGAGGTCCTCGAAGCACTCCCAGGCGAAGTCGCCGCCGGGCAGCGGCGCGCCTGCAGTCCAGCGCGGCGACATCGGACGGAACCGGGCGAGCCGCGAGACCGCCTGCTCGGCACGGCGGCGCGCCGTGGTGACGTCGCCGCCACACAGAGTGAGCAGCGGCGCCGCCCTGCCCCGGCCCGCATCAAGCCTGACGACCGTTTCCATCTGCCGGCCGTCATCGCCCTTCAGCAGCATCATGTTGGCGCCGGAGATTGTCCTGACGACATCGACCGGCTGGATGTCGGAGCGGAAATAGCGGTTGGCGGCCTTGCAGAGATAGCTGACATCCGCCGCCGGCATGGCCACGACCGCCGGATCGCCGCTGAATGGATGAGCCACCGTTCCGATCAGCGTGAACTCCCGCTCATAGGGCTGAGCGAAGATCAGCCGACCGTCGGAGTTCTGGAACACGTAGACCGCGTCGACATCGAACAGCTTGGGCACGACGATCTGGCTGAGCTGCCGTGCTGCCACGCGTGGCGGCGGCTGGCGCAACACGGTCTCTGCGGTCGATACGCTCCAGGCGCCGGTCGCGTTGGCCAGGGCGTGCGCAGTGATGATGCGGCGATGGCCGCGGTCGATGAGCGCCAAACGCCAGATGCGGTCGCGGTCGGCACGGATGCAGCGGGCGCCGGTCCTGATGTCGGCGCCGCGCTCGGCGGCATCGAGCGCCGTCAGCACGACCAGGCGGGAATCGTCGACGACGCAATCGGAGTATTCAAACGCGGTGCCGAACGGACGCTTCAGCGCGTCGCCGACTGGATGATGCGTGACGTCGAGCGTCGCGGCAGCAGGCAGACGATTGCGCTTCGCAAGGTGATCGTAGAGCCAGAGCCCGGCGCGCAACTGCCACTGCGGACGCTCATTGGCATGGGCGGGAATCGCGAAGCGAACCGGGCGCACCAGATGCGGCGCTGTGGTCAGCCAGACGTCGCGCTCGGTGAGCGCCCGGCGCACGCGCAGGACTCCGCGGCGCTCCAGCGCAGCGAGATCGCCATGCACCAACCTGGATGTCGCCGACGAGGCGGCACCGCCGAGATCGCCCTGCTCGATCAGAATGACGCGCAAGCCACGGCCCGCCGCATCCCGCGCGAGGCTGACGCCGTTCAGACCACCACCGATGATTGCGAGATCGTAGTCCGCCATGCTGCCCAAGGTCTTCGCGCGCGTCAGGACGCGGGATCGTAGACCTCGGTCACTGATTCTCGTAGCGGCGTAGCTAACAGGTCACCGGATAAATTCGTGCTGTTGCGCGGCAGCCTCTGACCGCAAAGCTACGGTCAGCCGGTCTTGCGCGCGGTCGCGACGAGATCGTCATGTGCACGACCGACGACGCCGTCATATTTGTCGATCGGCAGGGGCTTACCGAGGAGATAGCCCTGAACCGAGTCGCAGCCCTGTTCGGCGAGGAAGCCGAGCTGCTCCGGCGTCTCGACGCCTTCGGCGACAATCGACATGTTCATGCCGTGGCCAAGTCCGATCACCGCACGAATGATCGCCGCCGACTGCGGGTTGCGGCCGAGATTCATGACGAAGGCGCGGTCGATCTTGATCTTGTCGAACGGGAACGCCTGCAGATAGCTCAGCGAAGAGTAGCCGCTGCCGAAATCGTCCATCGACACGCGGACACCGAGTGCCTTCAGCCGCCGCAGCAGCGAGACGCCGCGATCGAAATCCTCGATCAGCACGCCCTCGGTGATCTCGAGCTCGAGCCGGCCGGGCGAGAGCCCGGTCTCCAGCAGAATCGAATGCACCAGTGCAACGAGATCACCATGGACGAACTGCGCCGGCGACAGATTGACGGCGACCTGTAGCGGCTTCGGCCACGACGCTGCCTCGCGGCAGGCCTCGCGCAGGATCCACTCGCCCATCTCGACGATCAGGCCGCTCTCCTCGGCGAGCGGAATGAAGTCGCTCGGCGGCACGAAGCCGCGGACCGGATGCTGCCAGCGCGCCAGCGCCTCGAAGCCGATGATCTCGCTGGAATCGACGGTACGGCCCGAACTCGCCTGCGGCTGGAAGTACAGCGACAGCTCGCCATTCTTGATCGCGACCGAGAGCTCCTGGTGCAGAACGCGGCGGTCGCGGATCTGCTGGTCCATCTCCGGCTCGTAGAAGGTGATGCTGCCGCGGGCCTTGGCCTTGGCGCGAAACAGCGCGGCACCGGCATTGGCGAGCAGCGATGCCGGATCGGAGCCATTGTGCGGGAATACCGAGATGCCGGTGGTGAGCGCGGTGCGGATCGACTTGCCGTCGATCTGGAATTCGACGGCAATGGCCGCGGCCAGCTGTTCGGCGAGCGCCCTGCCCGCCTCCGGCTGCTTGCCATCGATGATAAGACCGAACTCGTCGCCGGACAGGCGCGCGACGACGCCGCCGCGAGCGACGGCGTGAACACGGCGGGCGACCTCGATCAGCAGCTTGTCGCCGACGGCATGGCCGAAGACGTCGTTGACATCCTTCAGCGCCTTGAGGTCGACGTTCAGGACGGCGAATTCCTCGTCGGAATCCCGGCACGCCTCGATCATCTGGCTCAGCGCCTGCAGGAAGGCGGCACGATTCGGCAGGTCAGTCAGGCCGTCATGATAGGCCATGTGCGCCATCCGCGATTCGGTCTGGCGCCGGTCGGTCACATCCTCATAGGTCTTGATCAGATATTGCGGCTCGCCGCTATCGCCGAGCACCGTCACCCGCCGAGTCAGGAACAGGCGCAGGCCGTCCTTGGTCGAGATCGGATGCTCCTCGGTCATCAGGCTGCGCTTCTTGATCGCGGCCTCGTCGCGCGCGATGATCAGCCGGGCCTCGCGCGGATTGAAGATGTCCGCCGCGGTCAGGCCGGTGGCCTCCTCGCGCTTGCGGTTGAGGATGATTTCGGCGCTGCGGTTGGCGAGCAGATAGCGGCCGTCATTGACGCTCTCGACGATCAGCGACACCGGGATGTTGTCGACGATCAGCTCGAGGAACTTCTTGGTATTCTCCAGCTCGAGCCCCAGCGAGCGGCGCTCGGTGGCATCGTCGAACACCGAGATCAGGAATTGCGGCTTGCCGCTGTCGTTGCACACCACGACGCGGTTGGAATCCAGGATACGCTGCTTGCGGCCGCGCTGGATGACCAGCTCGCTGCGATGAGAGGTGCCGGGGGCCAGCGTTGCCGCCCGATCGGCGGCTTCGATGTTGGCGGCCGTCTCGGCGGAGAACAGATCACGCGCGAGGTTGCCGACGATGCGCTCGCGCGGAATGCGTGAGAACTCCTCGAAGGCGCGATTGGCGAACACGTAGCGGCCGTCCTCGACGGTCTTGGCGGCGACGCAGACCGGAACGTGGTTCAGCACCGATTCCAGGAACTGCTTGGTCGAGGCCAGCTCGTCCTCGAGCTTCCGCTGCACCGTGCAGTCCTCATGGATGCCGATCGATCCGCCGTTCGGAAGACGGAATATCTTCGCGCGCACCGTCCGTCCGCCGGGCAGCTCGGTCAGGCAGCCCTCGGGCTCGCGCGCCTGGCGCGCATAGTCCTCCACCGACGTCGGCAGCAGGCCACGCTGGCGCCGCAGCTCGAGCAGTTCGCGGCCGGTGCAGCCGGGCGGAATGTCGGCCCGGCTCATGCCGTAGATCTCGAGGAAGCGATGGTTGTAGAACACGACGCGGTTGGCGGCGTCGGTGAGCATCAGGCCCTGGCTGAGATTGTTGAGGGCGGAGCTGATGAAGGCGTTCCGGCGCAGCTGCGCACGCTTGGCGCGCCGCAAGGCCTGGTGGATCCAGATCACGACCGAGGCGAGGAATGCGCAGACGATGATGCCCCCGATCAGCACCTTCCAGAGCACGTCCGGCTCGACCGTACCAAGATAGCCCGAGGGCGAAAAACCGGGGGAGGCTGCCCAGGCGCACGCCGGCGTCCCGGCCATCATGGCGGCCACTGAGGCCGCAACGACACGCGCCGGAAACGCGTTTCGGTCGCTCGCCTGCCAAAACTTGCCAGCCATCAATCACCCGCGGTATCCGGATGGCATTCTCTGGCCCGACCGGTTGGGATCGGGTAAACGGTTTCCACAAACTTCGAAAAAGACGAAGCAAATTCGGGCGATGACCTTCTATGATGAATGGTTTGCTAAGCAGCTTCGTGCTTGGCATGAAGGTTCCGCCCACCGCCGATTGCAGAGAGCCGTGACCTCCCGGGATTGTTTCAGGAACGCGTATGGAAAAGGTTGATTGCGTCGTCGTCGGTGCGGGCGTGGTGGGACTTGCCATTGCCCGCCAGCTGGCCAAAGCGGGGCGCGAGGTCGTCGTGCTCGAAGCGGCCGAGGACATCGGCACCGTCACCTCATCTCGCAACAGCGAAGTGATCCATGCCGGCATCTATTACAAGGCCGGCAGCCTGATGGCCCGCTTCTGCGTCAGCGGCAAACGCATGCTGTACCGCTATTGCGACGAGCACGGTGTTCCCTACCGCAATTGCGGCAAGCTGATCGTCGCCACCAGCCCGGCCGAGACCGAGAAGCTGCAGGGCATCCGCGCCCATGCCGAGGCGAACGGCGTCGAGGGCATGCGGCTTCTCACGGGCTCCGAGGCGAAAGCCATGGAGCCGGCGCTGGCCTGCGAGGCCGCCCTGCTGTCACCCTCGACCGGGATCCTCGACAGCCATGCTTTCATGCTGTCGCTGCGCGGTGAGATCGAGGATGCCGGCGGCGCCTTTGCCTTCCACACCCCGCTGCTGCGCGCCAAGGCGACCGGCGGCGCGATCGAGCTCGATGCCGGCGGCGAGCAGCCGATGACGCTGTCCTGTCAGTTGCTCGTCAATGCGGCCGGTCTCAGCGCCCCGGCGGTCGCCCGCCTGATCGAGGGCATGCCGCCCGACCTGGTGCCCACCGCCTATCTCGCCAAGGGTAACTACTTCAGCTGCAGCGCCAAGGCACCGTTCAGCCGGCTGATCTACCCGGTGCCGGAGCCCGGTGGGCTCGGCGTCCACCTCACGCTGGACATGGCAGGCCAGGCCCGCTTCGGTCCCGATGTCGAGTGGATCGAGTCCATCGACTACGCGGTCGACCCCACGCGCGCCGAACGCTTCTATCCGGCGATCCGCAGATATTGGCCGACACTGCCCGATGGTGCGCTGATGCCGAGCTACTCCGGCATCCGGCCGAAGATCGTCCCGCCCGCGGTAGCATCGCAGGACTTCGTCATCCAGGGACCGCGCGAGCACGGCGTGACCGGATTGATCAATCTGTTCGGAATTGAATCGCCGGGGCTGACGTCATCGCTGGCGATCGCCACGCATGTCGGTGAGCTCACAGCGAACTAACAATTGGTATGCATCGGAGCGTGGATGGCCCCGCGGGCAATCCTTCAAGGCTGCGGGACGCAGCAGCCGGTTGCGATGTCAGCCTATCTGGGAAGTTGCGCCTGGGATGGCGCTATCACCATCCCAGCACGCACGGTCTTGCCGTTGGAATTACCGTTGATCGTCGTCACAAGTCAGTGAAGCGTTTCGGTGGTCACCTGTCTCAAGCGCTCGATCTCATCCTTCACCATCAGTTTACGCCGCTTCAGTTCGGCTATGCGCAGATCGTCCGTTGATGGATGCACGAGGGCTTCATGCAATTCGTTTTCAAGAACTTTATGCTTACGCTCCAGTTCAACGAGATGCGCCTGAATGGCCATTCGAAACCTCCTTGGTAGGTGAACCTGAGATTCGACCAGGGCTATCGAGTGTACACAAGTCGCTTGACCTGTCGATGGGGCCAAAAGACCGCACATGCAGATTTGAGCGCCGTGCGTAACGAAGCGTGAGCGGATGCGGACGATTCTCCAGGGCGCGCCAACCTGAAATTCACGGGACAGCTGCAGAGATCCCAGGGGTCGCGGCTTGCTTATCAGCTTCGCAAGCGCAATATTCGCTCCCGCCTTTCGCAGGGCTTCCCACTTCCTTCCGCTTTTTTGCTATCATAGATCATGGCTGACCAAGACGAGCGCGAACTGCAGGCCGAACTCGCGCGCCTGCAGCAGGAGCACCGCGACCTCGACGCAGCGATCGATGCCTTGCATCTGTCGCCCGCGCCGGATTTGTTGCGGCTGCAACGGCTGAAGAAGCGGAAGCTGATGCTGCGCGATCGGATCGCCTTCATCGAAGACCAGATTACGCCGGACATCATCGCCTGACGCGAAGCGTCAGCGCCCATGCCCTATGTCGTCGACTGATTGGGGAACGTCCACGAAGTCGTCTTGACAGAATCGAACAAAACGGGAACAATCCAGCCATCCTCGCACGCCCGGCCGTACAGGGCTTGCCAGCACCAAGGATGGTTCGATGCCCGCCTCGTTCTCTCCGCAAGACCGCCTCTACGAACAGGCCTGCGATCAGGCCATCGCGATGTGCGACGGAAATCTGCGCTCCACGATCAAGGCCCTGATCATGGCCAATGAATATCTGGAGCTGGAGCTGTTGGAGCTGCGTGCGGCGATCGCCTGCGGCTGCATGCCGAACACCGCCTCTGACGAGGTGCAGAGCAGCGCGGCCTGAGCCGCACGGCGCGCTATCAAACGATCGTTGCCGCATCTGCTTGGAGTTTCGACGAGCACCAGGAGGATGATGCCATGCCTGACGTGACCTACTACGTCGCCATGCCGTTTAGGCGAGACGAAATGGGCGCAGTGATCCCCGGGACGGCGGAGGAATGCCAGAGCTCGACAGCGGCGCTACGCCGGGCCGAAGCGATGTCGCGGCTGCCGGACAATATCGGCGCCATCGCCTTCAGCCGCAGCGGCGATCCGTTGATGGGCGAGTTCAGCGATGCGCGGCTGCTGCACACCTTCGGCGAGCTGCCAGATGATCTAGGGGAGCTCTGATCGAACCACGATGCGCCGAGTCAAGCCCGGACGTCATGCCGTCGCTGCGCCTTGCGGACGTACATCGCGCGATCGGCTTCCTCGAGCGCACGCACCGGGTTGACGCGCTTGTCCAGCAGGGCAACGCCGGCGGAGGCCCCTGCCCGGACAGTTTGGTCGCCGAAGGTGAAGCTCAGCCCGTCGATCGCTTCCTCCAGCGCGGCCGCCTTGGCGCGCGCATCGGTTTCGCTGAGGTGCCACAGCAGGACGCCGAACTCGTCGCCGCCGAGGCGGCCGATCACGTCGGAGGACCGAACCTGTTCGCCCAGAACGCGCGCCACCGCTTTCAGAACCTCGTCCCCCGCGGCGTGACCGAACGTATCGTTGATCGGTTTGAGGCGATCGACATCGAGGACGACCAGGGCGCCGGTCGCGTCATAGCGCTTGATGAAGGCGATGGAGCGGTGCAGTTCGCGGGCGAAGCCGCGGCGGTTGAAGATGTCGAGCAGGAAGTCGCGCTCGGCGGTGGCTGTCAGCTCCGCGATGCGCGCCTCAGCCGCGGCCAGTTCGGCCTTGAGGCGCCGGATGGTCTGGCGGGCGCCGGCCGGCGCTGTGGCAGTTCCTGGCCCGCGGGCACGGGACGAAGCCTTGCGACGGTATCGAGGTCCGCGTTTGGCGGCCGGTCCAACCTTCTTGATACGCTTCTTTTTCATCCTGGACCTAAACGCGCCACGGTTTGGACTTGCCGGGTTTAACCAAGACAGGATAGTCCATTCGGACCTCCATGCCATGGCTTGCCGCTGTCGGGACCGATCCTATACTCCGGCCCATGCTGATGGATTCCCGAGAAGAATTGAGGTCATGACCGCCCCGATCGCCATCATCATGGGAAGCCAGTCGGACTGGGATACCATGCGCCATGCCGCCGAGACACTCGGCGCGCTTGGCGTGAGCTATGACGCCCGCATCGTCTCGGCGCACCGTACGCCGGACCGGTTGTACGCGTTTGCCAAGGGCGCCAAGGCCGCCGGCTTCAAGGTCGTGATCGCCGGCGCTGGCGGGGCCGCCCATTTGCCGGGAATGACCGCGTCGTTGACGGAGCTGCCCGTGTTCGGCGTGCCCGTCGAATCCAAGGCGCTGTCCGGGCTCGATTCTCTCTACTCGATCGTGCAGATGCCCGCCGGTATTCCCGTGGGAACACTGGCGATCGGGAAATCGGGCGCCATCAATGCGGCGCTGCTGGCTGCGAGCGTGCTGGCTCTGTCTGATCCGGAACTGGCCGAACGCCTGTCGGCGTGGCGCCAGGCCCAAACCGATGCGATCGCCGAATGTCCGGAGGGCGCGGCGTGACCGGCTCCAAGCAGGTGAAGCTGAAGCCCGGCGACACCATCGGCATTCTCGGCGGCGGCCAGCTCGGCCGCATGCTGGCGCTGGCTGCGGCCCGGCTCGGGCTGCGCTGCCAGGTGTTCTCGCCGGACCCGGACTCGCCGGCCTTCGACGTGGTCCTGAACGCCACCTGCGCCGAATATGCCGACGTGGAGGCGCTGGAGCTGTTCGCCAACGACGTCGATGTCGTCACCTACGAGTTCGAGAATGTCCCGTCCGCGGCTGCGATGGTGCTCGCGGCGCGCCGTCCTGTGCTGCCGAGCCGCTCCGCGCTGGAGACCACCCAGGACCGGCTGATCGAGAAGGATTTCGTCACCTCGCTCGGCATCCGCACCGCGAACTATGCCGATGTCTCCTCGCTTGCGACCCTGCGTGAGGCGGCGTTCCGGCTGGGCCTGCCGGCCGTGCTGAAGACCCGGCGGTTCGGCTATGACGGCAAGGGCCAGGTCAAGATTCGCCAAGGCGACGACCTCGAGCGGATCTGGGCCGAGCTCGGCACCAAATCGGCGATTCTGGAGGCTTTCGTGCCGTTCGAGCGCGAGATCTCGGTCGTCGCGGCGCGCGCCGCCGATGGCCAGGTCGAGTGCTTCGATGTGACGGAGAACGAGCACCGCGACCACATCCTGAAGGTTTCCCGCGCCCCGGCCAGCATTCCCGATGCGCTCGCCGATGAGGCCCGGGACATCGCCAGCCGGATCGCCACGGCGCTGGATTATGTCGGCGTGCTCGCCGTCGAGATGTTCGTCGTCACCAGCGGCCCTAATCCGGGCGTGCTGGTCAACGAAATCGCGCCCCGGGTGCATAATTCCGGCCATTGGACCCTCGATGGCGCCTCGATCTCCCAGTTCGAGCAGCATATCCGGGCGATTGCCGGCTGGTCCCTGGGCAAGCCGCTGCGCCACGGTCACGTCACGATGACCAACCTGATCGGCGATGAGATCGATACCTACGAGCAATGGCTGACGGTTCCCGGCGCCACCGTGCACCTGTATGGCAAGGGGGCTGCTCGCCCGGGCCGCAAGATGGGGCACGTCACCCAGGTCTCGCCGCTGCCGCCGCGGCAGGGCTGAAATAAACCGCCTCCGGCGCGTTAAACTTGCGGTCATGAGCCCGCCAGCGGGTGGACAGCAGGGGACTCCTCTGATACATGGGCGCGCTCAAGGTTAAGGGCGCGGCCATTTGCCAGCCCTGGCTTCACCAGATTTCAAACCGATAGACTGAGAAAGAGGATGCCGCGTGCAGGTTCTCGTTCGCGATAACAATGTCGATCAAGCGCTCAAGGCGCTCAAGAAGAAGATGCAGCGCGAGGGCATTTTCCGCGAGATGAAGCTCCGCGGCCATTACGAGAAGCCCTCTGAGAAGAAAGCCCGCGAGAAGGCCGAAGCCGTGCGCCGCGCGCGCAAGCTGGCCCGCAAGAAGCTGCAGCGCGAAGGCCTGCTGCCGATGAAGCCGAAGCCGGTGTTCGGCGCTGGCGCCGGTGGTGACCGTGGCGCTGGCCGTGGTCCGGGTGCAGGCGCCCGCCCCGGCGCGCCGCGCTGATACGTATAATCATCTGCTGAATTCGAAAGCGCGGGCCATGGGCTCGCGTTTTTGTTTGTGGGCCCCCGTTTCTCTGCGGCACGGCTGGCATCGGTGGTCCGGCAGCCGCGGTGCGCCCGGCTCTTCGCGGAGCCGGCGGCCAAAGAAAAAGCGGTAGACTTGCCGGTCTACCGCTTCGCGGATCAGCTTACGGATGGATGCTGCCGATTACTTCGGCAGCACCGAGTGGAACACCGATTTGGCCGCGGACATCATGTCCTGCGCCACGGTCGACATCTGGTCCTTGATCGACGGATCCTTCTCCGCACGCAGATCGAGCGGGCGCAGCTGCTGTGCCGGAATCTCCGCTGGAGGCGTGGGCCGACCGTCGGCCTGCACCGATCCCGTGTAAGCCGGGTTCGGCGCCGACGGCATGACGAAGCCCTGCTCGACCGGCGGAGCCGAGACAGTCACAGGCGGCGGCAGCGGACGGACCGGCGACAGCTGGGGCACAGCCGTGACGACGCGCGGCGTCTCACGGGCCGCATCGTTGGACGGCTTCTCGGCCGTTGCCTTGTCAGTCGATCCCTTTCCAGCGCCCTCGCTCGCCCGCAGCCGCTCGATCGCAGCACGCGCGAGATCAGCCGCGTCGCGACGCTCCTCAGGCTGGGCGGCCGGCGTCTCGGCAGGCGTGCCCCGTGCAATCAGCTTCTCGCGCGGCGATGTCGTATGGCGAGCAGCCGGCGTCTCGGCCGGAAGGCTCGCCGTCTCCGTGGGCTTCACCTCGACCGCCTTCTCGGCGGCCTTGTCCGTCAGCGACTTCTCGGACACGCCCTTCGCCTCGATCCCCGGCACAGGAGCAGTGGACAGCGCGGCGGAGGTCTCGGCCGGCTTGGCATCGGGCTTTGCGCCATCAGCAGACTTGCTATCAGCCGATTTGGGCACCTCGCCCTTGTGCGCATCTGCCTTGGAGCCGGTCAGCTTGGCATAGGCAGCCGACGCCACGGAGGCCACGGTCGAAGGCGGCGCGTCGGGCTTGGTATTGATGTAGTGGTTGACGATGTAGGCCCCGATGATGGTGGCGAGCACCGACGGGATGATCTCCAGAGCAAACTTCGTGAGATATTTCAGCATGCTGACCACTCCCGCGCGGTATTTGCGGGAACTTTGAGGCACAATTAAGGGACCATTCCCCACTCTCCGCAGCCCGTATCCACGCAAGGCGCGCACGGACGAACCGCGAAAAGTCGTTTTCCTGAAAGCCTTTGAGACCGGAGCCGAGCTGCAATCCGAGACCGTTCGGACGCCACCGCAGCTTTCCGGATCACTGGCTTAAGATACCACAATCAGCGGCATGCCGGTAAACAAATGGTTAGGGCTTGAGCTCAACCTCGAGGAAAACGATCTCGGAACCGGTCTCGTTCAGCACATCGTGTTCGACGCCGGCTTTGCGGAAATAGGATTTCCCGACCGCGAGCTGCGCCTTCGAGCGCTCACCCGACGGCGCCACGATCGTCATCTCCCCCGCGGTCACCGGCACGATCACGTAATCCATCCCGTGGACGTGGCGTCCCGTCGCGCTGCCCGGCGCCAGCCGCCACTCGGTGACGCGGACCTCGGGCGTATCGACCTGGACATCGGACTGGGCGTTGAGCATGGGGATCTCTCTGAATCAGGGCACGAAGAGCAGGAACAGGAATATCGCGAACACGACCATGTGCACCAGCCCGAACAGGATGTTCGTCCTGCCGGTGCCGAAGGTCAGCATGCTCAGGACGAAGGTCAGGACCAGCAGCACCATGCCCTGGGCGTCCAGGCCGAGCACGAGCTGCTTATCGAGCGCATAGGCGGCGACGGCCACGGCAGGGATCGTCAGACCGATGGTGGCGAGCGAAGAGCCGAGGGCAAGGTTGATGCTCTTCTGCAGATCATTGGCGCGGGCGGCCGAGATCGCCGCGACGCTCTCCGGCAACAGGATCAACAAGGCCACCAGCACGCCGGCGACGGCGGGTGGCGAACCGGTGGCCGCAACGCCGGCATCGACCACAAGCGAAAACTTCTTGGCGAGCAGCACGACTGCAACCAGCGCCAGCAGCAGCAGCCCGATGCTGAGCATGAGCTTGCTCCGTGGAAGCCGGCGGTCGTCGTCGGTGAATCCGGTCGAGCTGCCGACGAAATAATCCCGGTGGCGCGTGGTCTGCGTGTACAGGAACACCGCGTAGAGCAGGATCGTCACGATGCTGACGAAGGCGAGCTGCGCGGCCGAATACACCGGGCCTGGCGCGGTCAGCGTGTAGTTCGGCAGCACCAGCGTGATGGTGGCCATCGTGAACAGAACGCTGAGATACAGATTGGCGCCAGAGACGAGGACATCCTGCTCGCGATAGCGCAGGCCGCCGATGAAGACGCAGATGCCGACCAGCCCATTGCAGACGATCATCACGACGGCAAAAACGGTGTCGCGCGCCAGCGCAGGCGCGGACTTGTCGCCCAGCATGATGGTTGCGATCAAGGCCACTTCAATGATCGTGACCGCCAGTGTCAGGAGCAGCGTTCCGAACGGCTCGCCGATCTCATGAGCAATGACCTCGGCGTGATGCACGGCTGCGAACACCGTGCCGAACAGGATGATCAGAAGCACCGCGGCGAACACGAGGCCGGCTGCCGAGGGCGTGAAATCGTAATGGGTCAGCGCGACGGCGATGACCAGCGCCACCGCCAATCCGGGA
This sequence comes from Bradyrhizobium sp. ORS 285, assembly GCF_900176205.1. Lineage (NCBI taxonomy): Bacteria > Pseudomonadati > Pseudomonadota > Alphaproteobacteria > Hyphomicrobiales > Nitrobacteraceae > Bradyrhizobium > Bradyrhizobium sp. ORS 285. Next base: position 737,514 of record NZ_LT859959.1, on the reverse strand, counting down.
AAGATCACCGATGAGGCCGGCGTCGCGCCCTGCACACTCATGATTCGCGCTCCTCGATCCTGTCGCGGACTATGCGCGATGGCGCGTCGATGGTCATCAGTTCTGGCTGAGCAGCGGATGGATCGGCAGCACCGTCAGCAACAGGAAGAGCGGGATCAGGACGGCGGCAGCGCGCAGCATGTAGCCGAAGAAGCTCGGCATCTGGATGCCGCGCTCATTGGCAATCGCCGCCACCATGAAGTTTGGCGCATTGCCGATATAGGTCAGCGCGCCCATGTAGACGGCGCCCATGGAGATCGCGGCCAGCGTTCCCGAGAGCTGGCCCATCAGCACCTTGGGGTCGCCGCCAGCGAGCTCGAAGAACAGCAGGTAAGTGGGGGCGTTGTCGAGGAAGGCCGACATCAGTCCGGTGAACCAGAAATAGGCGACCTCGCGCGGCGCGCCGGACGGCGTCGTTACCGCGTTGAGGAGCCAGCCGAACGATCCGTTGTGTCCGGCATTCAGCATGGCGATGACCGGAATGATCGCCGTGAAGATTGCGGCGAACAACTTGGCGACCTCGCGGATCGGCTCCCAATTGAAGCCATTGGCCTCGCGGTGCTCGTCCGGCGTCAGCCAGAGCGAGAGGCCCGCGATCCCCAGCAGGATGGCATCGCGGACGAGGTTTTGGAGCTCGAGATGCGTGCCGACGATATCGAAGGAGATGCCGGGCTTCCAGGTCGCCGAGACCAGCGTGTTGCCCACGATGGCGGCAATCAGGACGACGTTGACGAGCCCGCGGACACGGACGGGCTCCTTCGTGCCAGCCCTGTCCGAGGCCGGCTTCTCCTGACGGAAACGCCACGTGTCGATCGCAGCAAAGATCATCAAAAGCAGGCCGGCGACGATCGCGGTCTGCAGCCAGATGTTTCGCGTAGTCCAGAAGAAATCGACGCCGCGCAGGAAGCCGACGAACAGCGGCGGATCGCCGAGCGGGCTCAGTGCGCCACCGACATTGGCGGCGAGCATGATGAAGAAGATCAGCACATGGACGTTGTGGGGCCGCGGCAGATTGGCGCGGATGAGCGGGCGAACCAGGATCATTGCAGCACCCGTGGTGCCGACGATGCTCGCGATGATCGTGCCAAGCGCGAGAATGGCCGTGTTGGTCGCCGGCGTGCCTCTGATGTCGCCGCTCACGAGAATGCCGCCGGCCACCGTATAGAGCGCGAACAGCAGAACGATGAAGCTGAGATATTCGGCGAGCAGCGCGTGCACGAAGGACGCGAATGCCGCACCGAGGCCGGCCTGCCAGGTCAGCGCCGCCAGCGTCATCAGCGCCCAAGCCGCAGCGATTTTTCCGTAGTGGTGATGCCAGAACGTGGCGAACAGCAGCGGACCGAGCGCAATCGACAGCAGCAATCCCGCGAACGGCAGCGCAAACGGCCAGGTCATCGCAGCGCCGTTCAAGCCTTCCGCAGCCTGCGCCTGCCCCGGGATGCATGCGAAGACCGAAGCCGCGACGAGCAGGGCGGGCCGCCCATGAACGGAACTATGGATCGTCGATGAAGCTCTTGGCCGTATTGGTCGCACCAAACAAATCCAGATCGTTATGACCGCCGTCGGGAAACCGTACGAAGCGCTTGGGGTCATGCGCAAGCTCGAACAATCGTTCCCCGAACCGGATCGAAATCGCCGGATCCTTTGCGCCATGCATAATCAGCAGCGGCACATGCACCTTGGCGATGCGCCGATCGGAATGGAAGCTGTCACGCATCAGCAGACTGACCGGAACCACCTTCAGCATCTCGGACGCGACATCGACCGTCGACGTATAGGGCGCTTCCAGGATCAGCTTGGCGATCGGATGCTCCGCGGCGATCGCGGTGGCCACGCCACTGCCGAGTGAAAAGCCCCAGACGACGATACGCTCCGGATTATAGCGCTCGCGCGTGAATGCATAGGCGGCTGCGGCATCCTGTAGCAGGCCGGTCTCACTCGGGCTTCCGGTTGAGCCCGCATAGCCGCGATAGGACAGCGCGACGAGGCCCGTCCCATCGGCAGTCAGCGCCTTGAAGCGCGAGACCACGCCAGCCAGGAAATCACCATTGCCGGGAAAATACAGCACGACCTTGCGGCCGGGCTGCGCCGGCACATGCCAGATGATGACCTTCTCGCCGTCGGCCGAGGTCAGCACGTGCTCTTCAGCTTGCGGGAAACCTGCAGCAGCGGGCGCGATGCGGCCGACGGGAGGGATCGGAAACAGCATGGCGCGCTGGCGCACGAACAGCACCGCCAGCACGGTGGCGTAGATGGCCACGACGACGATCAGGAGCCATTTCAGGATCGTCATGGCTCCTGACGGCAACAACTACATCGCCTTGACGATGTTCTCGGTCATCTTCTTGGCGTCGCCGAGCAGCATCATCGTGTTGTCGCGATAGAACAGCGGATTGTCGATGCCGGCGTAGCCCGACGCGAGCGAGCGCTTGATGAACATCACGGTGCCGGCCTTCCACACCTGCAGCACAGGCATGCCGTAGATCGGCGAGGTCTTGTCTTCTTCAGCCGCCGGGTTGGTGACGTCGTTGGCGCCGATCACGAAGGCCACGTCGGCCTGCGCGAATTCCGAGTTGATGTCCTCGAGCTCGAACACCTCGTCATAGGGCACGTTGGCCTCGGCGAGCAGCACGTTCATGTGGCCCGGCATGCGGCCTGCGACCGGGTGAATCGCGTACTTCACCTCGACGCCTTCCTTCTTCAAGGTGTCGGCCATCTCACGCAGGGCGTGCTGCGCCTGGGCCACCGCCATGCCGTAGCCGGGCACGATGATGACCTTGGAGGCGTTCTTCATGATGAAGGCCGCGTCATCAGCCGAGCCGAGCTTGGCCGGCTTCTGCTCGCCGGTCGCGGCTCCCGCCGAGGCGGTCTCGCCGCCGAAGCCGCCGAGGATGACCGAGATGAAGGACCGGTTCATCGCGTGGCACATGATGTAGGACAAGATCGCGCCTGATGAGCCGACCAGCGCGCCGGTGATGATCAGCGCGGAGTTGCCGAGCGTGAAGCCGATGCCGGCAGCGGCCCAGCCGGAATAGGAGTTCAGCATCGAGATCACGACCGGCATGTCGGCGCCGCCGATCGGGATGATCATGAGCACGCCGAGGGCCAGCGCCAGGATCGTGACCATGAAGAAGTCGAAGCCGCCGCCGGTCAGCACCAGGCGCACGACGAAGAACACCAGCGCGACGGCGAGCGCGATGTTGATGACGTGGCGCGCGGGCAGCATGATGGGCGCGCCGCTCATCCGACCCGACAGCTTGAGGAAGGCGATGACGGAGCCGGTGAAGGTCAGCGCGCCGATGGCGACGCCGAGCGACATCTCGATCAGGCTCTGCGGATGGATGTTGCCGGGCGTGCCGATGTCGAACGCCTCGGGCGCGAAGAACGCGCCGGCGGCGACCAGCACCGCGGCCATGCCGACCAGCGAGTGGAAGGCAGCGACGAGCTCGGGCATCGCCGTCATCGGCACGCGGCGGGCGATGACCGCGCCAATGCCGCCACCGATCGCGACGCCGAGGATCACCAGGATCCAGGCCAACACATCCGCGGGCGGATGGCTGGCGAGCGTCGTGACGACGGCGATCGCCATGCCGACCATGCCGAACAGATTGCCCTGGCGGCTGGTGGCCGGGCTCGACAGCCCGCGCAGCGACAGGATGAACAGCACACCCGCCACGAGATAGAGGAGTGCCGACAGATTGGCGTTCATTGCAGATGCCCCGTTGTGCCTGTCATCCCGCGTCGCGCGGCGTTGTTGTGCGGCGTTGTTACTTGGACTTCTTCTTGTACATCGCCAGCATGCGCTGGGTGACGAGGAAGCCGCCAAAGATGTTCACGCAGGCGAAGATCAGCGCGATGAAGCCGAAGGCCCGTGCCAGACCGCTGCCGCTCGACACCATGGACACGCCGACCGCGAGCAGCGCGCCGACCACGATCACCGAGGAGATCGCGTTGGTCACCGACATCAGCGGCGTATGCAGCGCCGGGGTCACGGACCACACCACGAAGTAACCGACGAAGACGGCGAGGACGAAGATCGAGAGCCGGAAGACGAAGGGATCGACGGCTTGGACGACATGTTCCATGGCTTTGCTCCTCAGGCCTTCAACTACGCCTTGGGCTGAAAATTCGGGTGGATGATGGCGCCGTCCTTTGTCAAAGCCGTGGCCTTGACCAGCTCGTCGTCCCAGTTCACCGCCAGCGTCTTCTCCTTCTTGTCGATCATCGTCTCGATGAAGGAGAACAGGTTGCGGGCGTACAGTCCCGAAGCCGAGGCTGCCACGCGGCCGGCGAGGTTCGGGAAGCCGATGATCTTGACGCCGTCGATCTCGACGGTCTCGCCGAGCTTGACGCCTTCGACGTTGCCGCCGCGTTCGACCGCGAGGTCGACCAGCACGGAGCCCGGACGCATCGACTTCACCATCTCCATGGTGACGAGGCGCGGCGCCGGACGGCCGGGGATCAGCGCGGTCGTGATGATGACGTCCTGCTTCTTGATGTGTTCCGCCGTCAGCGCCGCCTGCTTCGCCTGGTACTCCTTGGACATCTCCTTGGCGTAGCCACCGGCGGTCTGAGCGTTCTTGAACTCTTCGTCCTCGACGGCCAGGAACTTGGCGCCCAAGCTCTCCACCTGCTCTTTGGTGGCGGGGCGCACGTCGGTCGCGGAAACGATCGCGCCAAGGCGGCGCGCGGTCGCGATCGCCTGCAGGCCGGCGACGCCGACGCCCATCACGAACACCTTCGTTGCCGGCACGGTGCCGGCGGCGGTCATCATCATCGGGAACGCGCGGCCGAAGGCCTCGGCGCCCTCGATCACGGCGCGGTAGCCGGCGAGGTTGGCCTGGCTCGACAGCACGTCCATGACCTGGGCGCGCGTGATCCGCGGCATCAGCTCCATCGCGAAGGACGCGATGCCGGCATCGGCCATCGCCTTCAGCGCGGCGTCATTGCCATAGGGATCCATGATCGCGAACACCAAGGCGCCGCGCCGGTAGTTTACGAGCTCGGAGGCTTCCGGCCGCTTCACCTTGATGATGATGTCGGCGTCCTTCAGCGCATCGGCACTCACCGTGGCACCCGCCGCCGTGAACTCCGAATCCGGCAGGCCGGACTTGATGCCGGCGCCGGGCTCGACAACGATCTCGGCACCCAACGCCTTGAACTTCTTCACCGTGTCGGGAGAGGCCGCGACCCGCGGCTCCAACGGGTCGATTTCCTTGGCGACGGCAATCTTCATGAGGCCTCCGGCGCGGATGCGCGCGCGAGCTTAAAAGGGCGGGACGTCCATGGCTTCAGCACGACGCCTGGGTCAGCCATCGGCTGCGGCAGTCAGCTGAAGGCCCGCCGGCGGGGTGCCGGCGGGCCCAGTGCGACATTAAACGAGGAAAATAGCCATCAAGATGACGATCAGAGCGACGCTGATCGTGCCGTACTTCACCAGCTTGATGAAGCCCTCATACGTGGCCTCATGGGCAGCGTAGTCGTTGCCGTCAGCCGTCGAGTAGGCGATCTCGCCATGGTTTGCCATCGGGGTCCCCCAGAGAACATTGCTTTGTTAAGGTCGCATACCCCAAAGCCGATGCAAGGGCAACGGCAGGTATGCCAGAGAGTTTTATCGGTTTTTCCGATCGGGCTAATCGGCTTTTCCAATCGACCTATTGGCCCGGCCAATTGTCGCGAACCCATCGCGTCACGCTGGCCTCGCTGACCTCGCCGGCTGCGAGGGCGAGGATCACGGCGGTGGCCTGGGCCGGGTCCGGCGCGAACGCGACTTCGTTTCTGCGCAGAAACGTCATCATAGCCATGAAGGCGATGCGCTTGTTGCCGTCCACGAAGGCGTGGTTCTTGGCCAGTCCGAACGCATAGGCCGCGGCAAGCTCGGGCAGCGTCGCCTGCTCATAGCTCCATTTGTTGATCGGCCGCTCCAGCGCCGATCGCAGCATGCCTTGGTCGCGCAGTCCCGGCGCGCCACCGAAACGGCGCAACTGCCGGGCGTGGATCGCGATGGCCTGCTCGTAGGTGATCCACAGCGGCTCTTGCTGCTCGCTCATTTGGCGAGCGCGGCGAGGGTGTCGCGATACTCGTCCATGAGCTCGTCAGCGATCTCCATCGTCCGCTCGAAATCCGGATCGTAGGGCAGCGCCTGGAACCCGCCGCCGGGCAACTCGACGATGTGCAATTGCTGGCCGCGCTTGAGATCAAGCCGCTGCATCAGCTCGCGCGGCAGCAGCAGACCGTCGGAATTACCGATCTTCTTGATTTCGATTTTCATGGGAGGACCACTCCGAAAAAGGGCACGTTATACAGTTGTATAACGCGCCCTTTCGTTCCGTTCAACAAATGTTTTACACCCCTACCCCATCGCCTCCAGCTCGTCGATCATGCCGGCAATGACCGACAGGCCGCCGTCCCAGAATTTGGGATCCTTGGCGTCAAGGCCGAACGGCTTGAGCAGCTCGGAATAGTGCTTGGTGCCGCCTGCCGCGAGCATCGCGAGATAGCGCTCGGCGAAGCCGTCGGCCGCGTGCTCGTAGACGGCGTACAGGGAGTTCACGAGGCAGTCGCCGAACGCATAGGCGTAGACGTAGAACGGCGAATGGATGAAGTGCGGGATGTACATCCAGAAGTTCTCGTAGCCCGGCTTGATCTCGATCGCCTCGCCGAGACTCTCGGTCTGCACCGACAGCCAGAGCTGGCCGAGCCGCTCGGCGGTGAGCTCGCCGTTCTTGCGCTCGGTATGAACCGCGCGCTCGAACGAATAGAACGCGATCTGCCGCACCACCGTGTTGATCATGTCCTCGACCTTGCCGGCGAGCAGCGCCTGGCGCTGCTTGGCGTCGCGGGTCTCCGACAGCAGCCGCTTGAAGGTGAGCATCTCGCCGAACACGCTCGCGGTCTCGGCGAGCGTCAGCGGCGTCGGCGCCATCAGCGCGCCGTTCTTCGCCGCCAGCACCTGGTGCACGCCGTGGCCAAGCTCATGCGCCAGCGTCATCACGTCGCGCGGCTTGCCCTGGTAGTTCATCAGCACATAGGGATGCGCCGACGGCGTGGTCGGATGCGAGAACGCGCCCGGCGCCTTGCCCGGACGCACCGGCGCATCGATCCAGCTGTCGTCGAAGAAGCGCTGCGCGATGTCGGCCATTTCGGGCGAGAAGCCGCGATAGGCCGTCAGCACCATGTTCTTGGCCTCCGGCCAGGCGATGGTGGCATTGGCGGCGAAGGGCAGCGGCGCGTTGCGGTCCCAATGCGCGAGCTTCTTCTTTTTGAACCAGCGCGCCTTGAGCTGATAGTAGCGATGCGACAGCTTTGGATAGGCTGATCGCACCGAGGCGACCAGCGCGTCGACAACCTCGCGCTCGACGCGGTTGTTGAGATGGCGGGAGTCCGCGACATCCTGGAAGCCGCGCCAGCGGTCGGAGATGTCCTTGTCCTTCGCGAGCGTATTGGTGATCAGCGCGAAGGTGCGCTCATTCGCCTTGAAGGTCTTGGCCAGCGCCTCGGCGGCCGCCTTGCGCTTGGCGCCGTCGCGATCCTGAAGGAAGTTCAAGGTCGGCTCGATCGCGAGCTCCTTGCCCCCGACCTGGAAGCGCAGGCCGGCGATGGTCTGGTCGAACAGTCGGTTCCAGGCGGAATAGCCGGTCTGCGCCTTCTCGTGGAACAGCTGTTCGACCCGATCCTCGAGCTGATACGGCTTGTCCTTGCGCAGGTCCTCGATCCAGGGGCGGTAGTGGCCGAGCGCAGGCGTCTCCATCGCGCGTGCGATCACCGCGTCGTCGATGCGGTTGAGCTCGAGCGGGAAGAACAGCAGGTGCGTCGAGGCAGCCGTCAGCCGCTCCGAAATGTCGCCGTAGAATTTGGAGATCGCGGGGTCGACGCTGTCGCCGGCATGAGCGAGACCCGCGAACGAGCCGAGCCGTCCCGCGAGATCGTCGATCGCCTCGTAACGCCGCACCGCTTCTGCGAGCCATTCGCCGCCATCTTCGCGTGCGACATGCTCGGCGAGCTTGCCCTTGTAGTCGGTCTCAAACGCGACGCATTCGGCATCCATCTTCGCGAGATCGTGAGCGATCTCCGGCGCGTCGATGCCCATATAGAGATCGCCGAGATTCCATTCGGGCAGCGCCCCGATTCCCGTCTTGGCCGCGAGCGTCTTCTTCGCCGGCTTGGCAGACGATCTGGCCGCAGCGCCACGCACGGACTTGGCGGCGGGCTTCGAGGTTTTGGCCGCCGCTTTCTTGGCCGGCTTGTTCGCCAGCTTGGCCTTGGCGGCTTTGGAGGGAGGAGAAGCTTTGGTCGGCTTGCGAAGGGCAGAAGAGGCGCGCGAGGTCATCGGATGGGTAACCTGTTGTTCGAACGTTTATCCCGATCAGCGAGGTTTAAGGTTGCGTTAATCGGCGTCGGCGAGAGTGCCCCGATTCGAGACAGATAGTCGTAGCGTGCAAGGAAAGCCATGGCTGCCAGCATTTTGATTGCCGATGATGATCCGGTCCAGCGCCGGCTGGTGGAGAACATGGTGCAGAAATGCGGCTACGAGGCGGTCGTCGTCGAGACCGGCGACGCCGTGATCGAAAAGCTGACCAATCCCGACGCCGGTCCCATCGACGCCATCGTGCTCGACCTCGTGATGCCCGGCCTGGACGGCATGGGTGTGCTCTCGAAGATGCGCGAGGCGGGAATCTCGATTCCGGTGATCGTGCAGACCGCGCATGGCGGCATCGACAACGTCGTCTCCGCGATGCGCGCCGGCGCACAGGATTTCGTCGTCAAGCCCGTGGGCATCGAGCGACTGCAGGTGTCGCTGCGCAATGCGCTGAACACCTCGGCGCTGAAGGGCGAATTGCAGCGCATCCGGCACAGCCGCGAGGGTCGGCTGACCTTCACCGACATCATCACCCGCGCGGAAGCGATGGCGCCGATCCTGCGCATCGCCGAGAAGGCCGCTGCCTCATCGATTCCCGTGCTGATCGAGGGCGAATCAGGCGTCGGCAAGGAGCTGTTCGCGCGCGCCATCCATGGCACCAGCGAGCGCAAGACCAAGCCGTTCGTTGCGGTCAATTGCGGCGCGATTCCGGACAATCTCGTGGAGTCGATCCTGTTCGGCCACGAGAAGGGCGCATTCACCGGCGCGACGGAGCGTCACACCGGCAAGTTCGTCGAGGCCCATGGCGGCACGCTGTTCCTCGACGAGGTTTCGGAGCTGCCGCTGACCGCGCAGGTGAAGCTCCTGCGCGCCTTGCAGGAGGGTGCCGTCGAGGCGGTCGGCGGCCGCAAGCCGGTCAAGGTCGACGTCCGCATCATCTCGGCGACCAATCGCCGCCTGCTCGATCGCGTCAAGGAAGGCCACTTCCGCGAGGATCTGTTCTACCGCCTGCACGTGCTGCCGCTGACGATCCCGCCGTTGCGCGCGCGGCGCGAGGACATTCCGCATCTGCTGCGGCATTTCCTGGCGCGCTTCGCGGCCGAGGAGAATCGCCCGGTGTCAGGCATCAGCGGTGATGCGGTGGCCTACCTGACCAAGCTCGACTGGCCCGGCAACATTCGCCAGCTCGAAAACGCGGTCTATCGCGCTGTCGTCATGAGCGAGACCGACCAGCTCGGCGTCGCCGACTTCCCGCTGATCCCGACTCACGCACCGCCGATCGAGCCGGCACCGGCGCTGATGGTGGAGCGCCCCGCTCATGCCGCGCTGCCGGCCATGGTGCCGGGTAGTGAAGTACCCATTGCGCCGCTGCCCTCACATGGCAGCCTGGCCATGCTGACAGCGGCCGGCGAGGTCCGCCCGCTCGAGGAGATGGAGCACGAGATCATCCGCTTCGCGATTGCCCATTACCGCGGCCAGATGTCGGAGGTGGCGCGGCGTCTCAAAATCGGACGCTCGACGCTCTATCGCAAGCTGGACGAGGCCAATGGTGAGACACCAGCGACGGAGTCACCGCCGCTCGGATGATCCGCAGCCGTCCGAAAAACGCCGCAACCCTGCGCAACACTGGAACATCTGAACCGTTGCCTTGCGGTGACAGACAAAGGAAATAACGCGTGGCACAAACGCACGATCGGTTTGGCCGGGGTTTCCCAAGAGTCAGTTTGTCGTGAGTTGTCCCGTGTGGCGCTGGCCGCAGAAATGGGGCTTGAGTATCGTTTGGGCGTGAATCATTGCGTGCAGGCGTGACCCATTCTCACGAGCGGTGCTCGACCCGGAACTGTTGGGCAGAGATCGACCTTGTTACCGACCCTGTTCCTGGCGGGACAGATCATCCGAGGGATTGACGATGCGAGATTGTGTGACCACCCGTGGCGGATATGACCGCGTGCTGATGGCTGTCGCGGCAACCTTCCTCGCGGTGTCCGCGACCTCGGCCCTCGCCCAGGGCGATGCGCCTCGCAGTGCTGCCGAGCTGGCCATCGATGCAGCGGTCCCGCTCCCCGAGCCCGCCAACGTGCCGCCGCCGACCGCCAGCGATTTCAAGCCCGACACGACCGCGACGGTCTCACCTCAATCCAAGGCGCAGGAGCCGACGACGAAGCCGGTTGAAGCCGCCACCGCGCCTGCAGCCGATCCCGCCAAAGCCGATCCTGCAAAGACCGTTGCCGCACCGCCGCCCGCCGCAGCCCCTGCCACCGCAGCCGCGCCTGAACCGGTCAAGGCCGCCAGCACCGTTCCTGCAGCCGACCAGCCGGTGGCCGACCGGCTGCGCGACCTGGTCGCGACCAAGGCCACGAAATATTTCGACCGCAAGGCCGAGCGCGCCGCCGTCGAGAAGTTCTACACCAGCCGTGACTACGCGCCGATCTGGACCCAGAGCGGCAACCTGACGGCCGCCGCCAAGGGCGTGATCGCGCGCCTGAAGGATGCGGCGTCCGACGGCCTCAACCCCGCCGACTATCCGGTGCCGGACTTTGCCGCAGCAGGCTCCGCGCCGGACGCGCTGGCCGAGGCCGACCTCAAACTCACCGAGAGCATGATGGACTATGCGCGGCAGGCGCAGAGCGGCCGCATGCACTGGTCGCAGGTCTCGGCCGACATCCAGTATCCCGAGCATCCGATCGATCCGAACGAGGTGCTGGCCAACGTCACCGGCGCGAAGGACGCCTCGGCGGCACTGGAGAGCTACAACCCGCCGCACAAGCTCTTCAAGCTTCTGAAAGCCAAGCTCGCCGAGCTGCGCGGCGTCAGCGACGGCGCGCCTGTGATAATCGACGACGGCGAGCCGCTGAAATACACCCCCGCGCGCGGCAAGAACGCGCCGGAGGCCGAGGCGCAGATGTCCGACCCGCGCGTGCCGAAGCTGCGCGCCAAGCTCGGCCTGACCGAGAATGCCGACGACATCCGCTACGACGCGAAGGTCGCGGCCGCGGTGCGCAAATTCCAGGAGAGCGTCGACCTCAAGCCGACCGGCGTGCTCGACGACCGCACCGTCAAGGCGCTCAATACGCCGAAGCGCGACAAGCAGATCGATACGGTCCTCGTCAACATGGAGCGCTGGCGCTGGCTGCCCCGCGAGCTCGGCGCGCCGGCGATCGGCAATGCCTACGTCATCCTCAACATCCCCGACTACACGCTGAAGGTGATGCAGAACGGGGCGCAGGTGTGGACCACCCGCGTCGTGACCGGCAAGCCGGGCCAGCACGCCACGCCGCTGCTCAGCGAGACGATGAAGTTCATCACGGTCAACCCGACCTGGAACGTGCCGCCGTCGATCATCTACAACGAGTATCTGCCGGCGCTGCAGCAGGATCCGACGGTCCTCGACCGCATGGGCCTGAAGCTGGAGCGCGCCCGCGACGGCTCGATCCACATCTCGCAGCCGCCGGGTGAGGCCAATGCGCTCGGCCGCATCCGCTTCAACTTCCCGAACAAGTTCCTGGTCTATCAGCACGACACGCCGGACAAGAACCTGTTCGCCCGTGACGAGCGCGCTTTCAGCCATGGCTGCATGCGCGTGCAGTATCCGGATCAGTACGCCTCGGTGCTGCTCAACATCACCATGCCGAACGAGCGCTACACGCCCGAGCGCATCCGCAGCATGTACGGCCGCAGCGAGATCGACCTGAAATTCCCGACGCCGATCCCGGTCAACATCACCTACCAGACCGCCTTCGTCGACGATGCCGGCAAGCTGCAATTCCGCAAGGACATCTACGGCCGCGACGCGGCGATGATCGCGATCCTCAAGAACAGCCGCGGCAAGGATCTCGAGAACGTCGTCGCCCACGCCCAGCCGAACTATTCGCGTCCGAAGGGCCCGCTCCCGAACGCCGTGAACGTCAGCGACAACAGCTTCTCCTCCGGCTCCTCAGGCCCGAACTTCTTCGAGCGCCTGTTCGGCGGCGGTGGACAGCCGACCCCGCCCGTCCCTGTCGGGCGTCCGTCCCGCCGGGTGTTCACGCGCTGATCGGCGCCCTCAGCGCCGAATCAAATTCCGATTTGAGATCAAAGGCCTCGCCGTCCGGCGGGGCCTTTGCTTTAGGTTAACCACAATGATCAACCACGATTCGATGGCTCTTTTTCGCCACACTCAAGAGTATATGTTAAGGGTAATTGGGGGGGCGGGCCGGTGAGTATCCCTTAACCATCCCGCCTTAGGTAAGCGTTTCCTCTCTCTTCCGCCGGACGGGCCGCAAGAGGGTATTCGAGTAAACGCTCGTCGACGGGGTGGGCTGCATCTTGCTGTCTGTTTTCGCGCGCCAATCGCGTTCACTGCCGAGAACGGCATGGAACGCCGTCTGCCGCACCGGCCTCGCGTCGTTGCTCCTCCTGCTGGGAGCGGGCGCCATCCGTGACGCCGAGGCCCTCAACGACACCCGCACCCTCTCCTTCCACCACACCCACTCCGGCGAAGACCTGACCGTCACCTTCAAGCGCGAAGGCCGTTACGACGAGGACGCGCTGAAGAAGCTCAACTATTTCCTGCGGGACTGGCGCACCCAGGACCAGACGGTCATGGACCGCCGCCTGTTCGACATTCTCTGGGAAGTCTATCGCGACGTCGACGGCAAGCAGCCGATCCAGATCATCTCGTCGTACCGCTCGCCTGCCACGAACTCGATGCTGCGCCGCCGCTCGGCCCATACCGGTGTGGCCCGGCACAGCCAGCACATGCTCGGCCATGCGATGGATTTCTATATCCCGGGCGTGCCGCTGGAGCAGATCCGCTACGCCGGCCTGCGCCTGCAGCGCGGCGGCGTCGGCTTCTATCCGACCTCCGGCTCGCCCTTCGTCCATCTCGACACCGGCAACATCCGCCACTGGCCGCGCATGACCGCCGACCAGCTCGCCCGCGTCTTCCCCGACGGCAAGACCGTCCACGTTCCGACCAATGGCGTGCCGCTGAAGGGCTATGAGCTGGCCAAGGCCGAGATCGAGAAGCGCGGCTCCGGCGATGATGCCTCGTCCGGCGGATCGAACCTGCTGGCACGCCTGTTCCGCGGCCGTCCGAGCGAGGATGACGAAGAATCCGGCGAGAGCGACAGCAAGGCCGACGCCAAGCCGGTCCAGACCGCCGCGCTCAGCGCCAAGGCCGTCGAGAAGACGGCTGACAAGGACAGCCGCAACGCCGACCGCTCGGCGGACAGCAAGCCGGCGACGGCCCGCGGCAAGATTGCCAATGCCCTTCAGCTCGCCTCCGCGGATGCGCAGGCGGTCCAGCAGCCGGCAGCAAAGCCGGAGACAAAATCCGAGACCACCAGTGCGATCAATGGCGGCGACCGGGACGGCGCGCCGAAGAGTGTCGCCGATATCATCAATGCCCGCGGCTTCTGGGGTGAGAACCCGAGCACACCGAAGCAGGCGACGCCCGAGCAGGTTGCCGCGATCACCGCGCGCCGGGCGCTGTCGGCGATCGACCAGCCGCAAAATGCGAGCCTGATGCAGGCCATGGCCTTCGCTCCGCCGACTCCGCCGGATCGCAGCAATGCCGCCACCACGCCGATTCCGGTGCGCAACTCCCGTCCGGCGGCCACGCGATCTGCCGCCCCTGCCCCTGAGTCCAACGCAAAGGCGGCTCAGAACTCGGACGCCCTGATCACGATGGCCACGCGGGTGTCGGCCGCCAAGGGTCCGGATTCCACATGGATGCGGGCGATCATGCTGACGCCGAGCGCATCGTCGTCGATGTCGGTCACGAAAATGGGCGACCTCGATCTGACGGTCATGCGCAGCTATTTCGTCAAGCCGCAGACGACGCTGGCGATGACCTTCGCCGCCGAGCCGATCCCGGGACTGAGCTATGACCAGTTCAGCGGGCCGGCGATCATCAAGCTCGAGACCAAATCCTTCACGATGCGCGCCGCAGCTTTGCGCTGACCGTCGATCGAAGGCCCGTGCAAAATTCCCCACGCTAAAATGCCCCGCGCTGACTGAGTCGCGAGGCATTTTCGACGTTGTAACGATGTGAGCGCGGCGAGCGCTCAGATCATGCCGAGCGCCTGCATGTAGGTCTCGAGAATGCTCTCTTCTTCCTCACGCTCGTTCGGGTCCTGCTTGCGCAGCCGGATGATCGTACGCAGGGCCTTGACGTCGAAGCCGTTGCCCTTGCTCTCGGCATAGACGTCCTTGATGTCCTCGGAGATCGCCTTCTTCTCCTCCTCCAGCCGCTCGATGCGCTCGATGATCGACTTGAGCTGATCTACGGCGAAGCGGGTCGCGGGCGAGTCGTCGTCCTTCGCGGCGGCGGAGGTGGCCATCTGTTACTCCTGAGTGGAACTCGTGTGTCCAATGAGGGCGCCGTCAGAGCGCCGCGTGTTCGCCGCGACCCTCAAATCTGGCGGGCCCTGCGTCAAGGCGACATCAGCCTCATCCACAGATGCGCCCACATCTTGTTGGGGCCGGCCGGCCACCGAGCAACAACATCGGCCACGCGGCTTGCGTTTTCCACGCTGGCCGGACAGCCATACGATTCGCGGATGGTGCGAGCCTGCGGCCGCCGGGCTCAATGGCCCGGATGCACCTTCTTCATCGTCTCGAGCTGCTCGGCACTGGCCTCGCGCTGATACTTCGCCTTCCACTCGTCATAGGGCATGCCGTAGACGGCCTCGCGGCTCTCGTCCTTGGTCATCGCGGCGCCCTTTGCGTCGGCGGCGTCCTTCAGCCAATTGGACAGGCAGTTTCGGCAGAACCCCGCCAGATTCATCAGATCGATGTTCTGAACGTCGGTTCGGCTTCGGAGATGTTCGATCAGCCTGCGGAAGGCAGCCGCTTCGAGTTCGGTTCGGGTGGTGCTGTCCATGATCGTCTCTTTCGTTCCATGTTCCGCGCCGCGACGGAGATCTGCTATATCATGCGGCTACGTCGCTGGTTTGGCCATATCGCAGCACCGTCAGGCGGCTTCAGGAGCTTGATCGGATCCGCCCTCGCGCCGATCGCCTCGCCGTTGACAGCCGCGGCCAAGTCACGCGACATCGTGCATCGATTGATATAGCGTCGCGCAATGATCCCCAAAATATCCGCCATCGTGCATCGCATTCCCCGCCGCCCCGGTTTCGGACTGCTTTCGCTGCTCGGGCTTGTCGCGCTCTGTCTGTCAGCGAGCCCGGCGGCGGCCGATTTCCGGCTCTGCAACAACACCTCCAGCCGGGTCGGGATCGCCCTCGGCTACAAGGACGCGGAGGGCTGGACCACCGAGGGCTGGTGGAACGTTTCCTCTCGCAGCTGCGAAACCCTGCTCAAGGGCACGCTGGTCGCGCGCTATTACTACATCTATGCGCTGGACTATGACCGCGGCGGCGAGTGGTCGGGACAGGCCTTCATGTGCTCCCGCGACAAGGAGTTCACCATCAAGGGCACCGACAACTGCCTGGCCCGCGGCTTCGATCGCACCGGCTTCTTCGAGGTCGACACCGGCGACCAGCGTGCCTGGACGGTGCAGCTGACCGAAGCCAATGAGCAGCCGGCACAGCAGCGCGTGCCGGGCATCCCGGGCACCCTCGGTCCAGGAGGCAACATGCCGGGTCTGCCCAACGGCCCGCAGGCGGCGCCGCCTGCCGGATCCGGCCTGCCCTCGGGGCAAGCGCCCAAGCCATGAGACGGCTGCGCCGCATCAAGATCCTCGCCACGCTCGGCCCCGCTTCGTCGGACAGCGCGATGATTCGCAAGCTGTTCGAGGCCGGCGCCGACATCTTCCGGATCAACATGAGCCACACCCCGCACGACAAGCTGCGGGAGCTGGTGGCCACGATCCGCAGCGTCGAAGCGAGCTATGGCCGTCCCATCGGCATCCTGGTCGACCTGCAGGGTCCGAAGCTGCGGCTCGGTACATTCGCGGAAGGCCCGGTCCAGCTGAACAACGGCCAGAGCTTCGTACTCGATTCCGACAAGACTCCGGGCGACACGACTCGCGTGTACCTGCCGCATCCGGAAATCCTGGCCGCCCTGCAGCCCGGCCACGCCCTGCTGCTCGACGACGGCAAGGTGCGGCTGATCGCGGAGGAGACCTCTCCCACCCGCGCCGTCACCCGCGTCGTGATTGGCGGCAAGATGTCCGATCGCAAGGGCGTCAGCCTGCCCGACACCGACCTGCCGGTCTCGGCGATGACGCCGAAGGACCGCGCTGACCTCGAAGCGGCCCTGAACATCGGCATCGACTGGATCGCACTGTCTTTCGTGCAGCGCGCCGATGACGTGCTGGAGGCCAAGAAGATCATCCGCGGCCGCGCCGCCGTGATGTCCAAGATCGAGAAGCCGCAGGCGATCGAGCGGCTCAACGACATCGTCGACGTCTCCGACGCCCTGATGGTGGCGCGCGGCGATCTGGGCGTCGAGCTGCCGCTGGAGCGCGTCCCCGGCCTGCAGAAGCAGATGACGCGGCTCGCGCGTCGTGCCGGCAAGCCGGTGGTGGTCGCGACGCAGATGCTGGAATCGATGATCCAGTCGCCGGTGCCGACACGCGCCGAAGTCTCGGACGTTGCCACCGCGGTCTACGAGGGCGCCGATGCGATCATGCTGTCGGCCGAATCGGCCGCCGGCAAATTCCCGGTCGAGGCAGTCGCGACCATGAACCGGATCGGCGAGGAGGTGGAACGCGACACCGTCTATCGCTCGGTGATCGCGGCCCAGCGCCCCGAACCGGAATCGACCGCTGGTGATGCGATCGCGGAAGCCGCGCGGCGTATCGCCGAAAATCTCGATCTGCCCGCCATCATCTGCTGGACCTCGTCGGGTTCGACGGCGGTGCGCGTCGCGCGCGAGCGGGCCAAGCCGCCGGTGGTCGCAATCACCCCCAACCTCGCGACGGGCCGCCGACTGTCGGTCGTGTGGGGCGTGCATTGCGTCGTCGCGGAGGATGCCCGCGACCAGGACGACATGGTGGAGCGCGCCGGCTCGATCGCGTTCCGTGACGGCTTCGTGCGCGCCGGCCAGCGCGTCATCGTCGTCGCCGGCGTGCCGCTCGGCACGCCCGGCACCACCAACATGGTGCGCATCGCCTATGTCGGGCCGTCGAGCGAGGCCCATCTGTGAGCTGATCAGTCGGCGCGGCTGGCCGGCTTCAGGCCGGCCGTCGATGCAGCAGAGATCGCCCCCCGCACGACCGGACAGGCCATGACCTCGACTTTGTCAGGCGCCCAGAGGTGCTCGCAAGGGCGCGTCTCATCGATCCTGAGATCGTAATCGGCAAGCAGTTCGAGGCGCGGCTGGTAGTCCGGCCGGCTGTTGGCAAAGTACAGCGCCCAGATCCCACCGGGCAGCGGATCGGACAGTCCGCTGCGAACGCGGCGATCCAGCACTCCGCCGGGAACGATCGGAACGACGATCTCCGCCAGCTGATAAAAGCGCGAGCCTTCCGGCAGCAGCGCAGCGAGATAGCCGAACGGCTTTTGCAGCATCAGGAACGTGGCCGGCTGCTGCAACGCCTGCGCAAGTTGCGGCCGATACGGATCGGACCACGGCCTGCGTCCCCAGTCGCTCGGCTGCGAGCCGAGCGCGACAGCGGCCGCTGCAATCAGTACCACCACCTGGACGCTCCGTGACGGCCTCTCCGGGGCGGCCTGCTCGCGCCAGGCATCGATCAGACGCACGAGCAACAGCACGATCAGCGGCGCCGCGAGCAGCTCGAGCGGGATCAGATAACGCTGAATCGAGAAGGCCAGCATCCACAGGACATAGCTGACGCAGAACAGGATGATGAGGCGCCGGTCACGCAGCGTCAGCACCTCACGCTTCTGCCAGAGCGCGGTGACCACCAGCGCGATCAGCAGCACGATGACCACCGCAAAGCGCGGATCGCGGAACGGCGATTCCGACGAGGGATGCACTCCGACCAGCCAGTAGAAGGGGTAAGCGAGCGCGTCGAGCAGACCTTGCGGCAAGAAGCGCGTGTCGGCAATCGAGCCCAGCGGCGCCTCGGGCGAGCGGAAGATCGTGTTGTAGAACGGATAGAGCGGGCTGCCGAACTCGCGCGCCATCTTCAGCGCCCAGGGCCCTGCCGTCACGATTCCAGCGAGCGCGCTGCCGGCACCGAATGCTGTCAGCGCGAGCAGCGGCCGCGCGACCAGCAGCAGCGAAACGCCGGCGCCGACCAGGAAAACGGCGTTGGTCAGCTTCAGTCCGGTGGCGGCGCCCATCAGCAGGCCAGCGATGAAAAAGCGCCGGCCGCCATCCTCGTCGTCGCGGAAGATCAGCGCGACCCCGATCAGAATTGGGATCGCGGTCAGGATGTCCGCAAAGCTGGTGCCGACTTCGGACAAGGCCATGGGGCTGAGCGCTGCGATGAGCACGGCCGCGGTGATCGTGAAAGCATCGGCTGCGCGCCCGAGCAGCACCCGCGTCACCCACCAGATCAGCGCAAGGTTGAGCCCGTGGAGCGCACCGAGGGCCAGTCCCCACCAAGGCGCGGACAGGCTGTGGCGAAGCACATAGGGCAGCAAATAGACCAGGGGATTGAGGAAGGTCTGAAAGCCCCCAGGCGCGACATCGACGTCGAAGCGGCCATGCACGAGCGCGAAGGCGCCGTAGTCGTGATAGTTCTGCCAGTCCCAGTTGATGTCCTCGCCGGCGACATAGGCATAGAGTGCGCCGGCCATCGCCGATCCGGCGATCACGAACCACGTGGCCGGATGTGTGCGTGCAGTGGACATCGGTTGAGGAAACGCTGGGGACCTGCGAGCGGCGGCCGTCCGGCGCCGCCCCCGACCATGGCGGCGAGGCATGAATCCTTGCTTAAGTGGATGCCCGCTGGCCCGGCTCAGGCGCCGACCAGGCTCTTCACCGGCAGCACCGCCTGCACCACCAGGCCGCGGGCGCGGGCATCCATCACGCCGACCGCGCGCAGCGCCAGCAGGGTGACGGCCTGGACGGTGTCACGCAGCTTGGCGGGATCGTCGAGCGTGTCGGTGGCCAGCGGCCCGACCAGGGCCTCGTGCAATGCGCCGAGCAGCGCGGTGGCCGCGAGCTGGGTGTCCTGCGCCGGAAGGTGGCCGGCGCGCACGGCGGCGTCGATGCGGGAGGCGATCTCGCCGACGATCTCGCGGCGGCTGGCGATGCGCGACGCCGTGACGTCGACATCGACCGGCTCGGCCAGGATGCCCCAGGCGAGCTTGCGCTGCGACAGCACATGGACGGCGACTGTGGAGACCGCGGCCGCGAGCGCCGAGGACGGGCCGGGCGCGGCATCGGCGGCGCGGCGGACCGCCGTCAGCTCGTCTCGCGACACCTCGGCGATCAACTCGGAAATCAGGTCCGCCTTGGATGGGAAATAGCGGTACACGGTTCCGGCCGCGACATTGGCCCGCACCGCGACGGGCGCGATCTGGACGGCGGACATGCCGCCTTCGGCTGCGGCTTCACGCGCGGCGGCCAGAATCGCGCTGCGGCGGGCCGCCAGCCGTTTTACGACCTGATGGGTTCGCCGATAGACCATGGCGCTTCTCGTCCCGGACACGTCCGTCCAGGAAACGCCCGGCGAACGCTGGTTCAGTGTTTTTGGAGGGTGACCCTCGCAAATCGCTGAAAGAACTGAACACCTGTTCAGGAAAGAAGACAAGCGGAATCACGGCTCGGCAGCCCTGCGCGGATGTCAGGCCGCTGCGAGCGCCGTCTGCGAGCTCACCGGCTGCCGCCGCCACCATGATCCGGCGCGGGCCAGCACAAGGCCGCCGACCAGGAGATTGGCCGCGAGACCGAGCGGAATGCCGGTCAGCATGAAGGTGATCTGCAGCGCCGCGATGCAGCCGAACGCCGGCAGCTCATAGCGCCGGAAGCCGTCATGCAGGCCAATCCGCACCAGCCAGGCCACGGCAATCGCCTGCACCATCATGTCGTACATGAACAGATAGGGCGTGGTCAGCAGCAGCCCGATCGCCAGGGCCGCCGCCTTCAGCGAATAACGCACCCGGCTGCGCCACAGCGTCACCAGCACCACCGCGACCGCCGCCGTCAGGACCCATTGGAAGGTCCAGCCGAGCGCTTCCGAGCCGCCGAAATAGCGCACCAGCGAGAACAGGCTCTGCAGCTTCCACCAGGTCGCCTTGCCCTCGGTCAGGAACGCCTGCGAGAACATCGGCAGCCAATGGAAGAAGGCCTGCCAGCTGTCGAGACCGAACGCCACAAGCGACGCCACGGCGAGCACCAGCGCAGTGACAGTGGCAGAGACGACCGCCGTCCAGCGCTGGGTGGCGATCAGCACGACCGGAAAGAGCAGCCCGTACTGCGGCTTGTAGGTCAGAAGCCCCAGGCAAATTCCGGCCAGCACAGGGCGCACCGGCAGCCAATACAGCGTGCCGCCGACCAGGGCTGCCGTGAGGCATCCGTTCTGGCCAACCAGCGCATTCGAGAACAGCGCCGGGAAGCCGGCGGCGAGCAGCAGGCCGAAGCCGCGGCCGACGATGGCGCGCATGGCGAGCGCGAACGGAATGAAGCTCGCATAGACCCAACCGGCAAAGCCCGTGATGTAGGGAAACTGCGCGAGGAACGCGGCGACGAACAGGAACGGCGGCGGATAGTGCCAGGCGAAATAGCCCGGGAAATCCTGCTTCAACAGATCGAGCTCGAGCTGGCGCTGCACATCCCAGTCCCACGCCAATGCCGGATGGCCCTGAAGCACCAGCTTGCCCGCGGCCCAGACATTGACGAAGTCGGTCGGGATGCCGAGACCGTCGGCGCCCCAGATCCAGATGCCGGATAACAGCCCAGCGGGAAAGAACGCGGCGTTGATGCAAGCGAGCGCGAAGCACACGACGAACAGGCTTGCCGGAACGCTGGGGCGTTGCGACGGGATCGCGGCAACAGACTTGTCGGCCATGAGATTGTCGGCCATGGGAAACCTCGCCCGCGCCGGCACGGGCGCACTCCTGACCCAGGCATATGCGGCGAGGCTTGAAGAAGGCTTAAGCGCGCCCGCCGCAGGCTTTCGGCGCCGGCCGTACTGATTATTTACGCGCGCTCTGTAGCAAGGAACTCCGATGCAACTGGCAGGCGCCCCGCAGGAGTTCTCATGTCGACCATCCGATTCATCATCGCCCTTGCGCTCTGCCTGATCTGGCCGGCGGCAGGCCGCGCCCAGGACAAGGGCACGGTGCGCGTGACCTCCGACGTCTCCTATGAATTCCTGGCGCGCTGGGACGTCGACCGGCTCAACAAGATCCTGACCGTCGACACGCCGAAATTCGCCGGCATCACCGTGAGCTACACACCGGCCGTCAACGCCGTCAGGCTCTATCGCATCACCTACGCGTCCGTGATCCCCGAGCGCGGCAACAAGCCGATCCGCGCCTCGGGCCTGCTGGTCGTGCCCGAGATCAGCGAGACCAGCCTGCCGCTGGTGTCCTATCAGCACGGCACGGTCTACGGAAAGCAGGAGGTGCCGTCATCCCCGGAGCAATCGCCGGAGACGCAGCTGATGATCGCGCAGTTCGCAGGCCAGGGCCAGCTGCTGATCGGCGCCGACTATTTCGGCATGGGCATCTCGACCGAGCCGGAGGGCTACATGGTCAAGGCAAGCCACCAGCAGGCCACCTACGACATGCTGATCGCGAGCCGCGCCGTGCTCAACGACCTGCATCTGACCTCCACCCGGCTGTCCATCGCCGGCTGGTCGCAGGGCGGCTTCGTGACGATGGCGTTTCTCGAGAAGCTCGAAAGCGCCGGCGTGCCGGTCGCGGCTGCGGCCACCGCGAGCGCGCCGGTCGACGTGTTCGTCGCGCTCAACGGCTTCCTGAGCTTCCCGCGCAAGAACGACGCCGCCTGGGTCAACTCGCTGTTCATCCTCTCGGCCTTCGCCTTCGAGAACTACTACGCGGTCCCGGGCCTGGCACGCTCGGTGATCAGCGACAGCTATTACGACGTCGCCCGCAAAGCCTATGAGCGCGAGCCCTTCAACGTCGCCGACGTTCCGACCGACCTGCACAAGCTGCTCAAGCCGGACTATTTCGATGCGCAGTATTTCGCGGCGTCGGCCTATGGCCGGCTCGTCGCGCACACGCAGGCCTATCGCTGGATCATCAAGACCCCGGTCCGCAACTACTATGGCGAGACCGACGAGGCGATTTCGACCGGGCTCGGCCGGCTGGCGATGACCTATCAGCAGGCGATCGGCGCCGGCAATCCTAAGGTCGAGGCGGTCTCGACCGGGCCGACCACACATCGCGGCACGTTTGCCACGGCCGTTCCGCAATGGAAGGCCTGGTTCGACAAGCCTTGAGGTCATTGTCGATCCCGGCCATCGACGGATGACGACACAGAACAAAAAAGCCCGGCTGCGAAGCCGGGCCTTTCGTTTCGTTCTGTCTTGACCGTCTTGCGCAGGGGATGATCCCCTGCTCCGTCCTTACGCCTGGGGCTGCGGCTCCAGGCCGGGATCCGGATCGGGCCGCGGCCGCGGCTTGCCGGCCGGCGGCACGGCCGAGGCACGCGGCGTCGACGGCTCGATCGCGGACTCGCGGTTCGGCTTCTTGCCCTTGAGCAGGTCGAGGATCTCCTCGCCGGTCAGCGTCTCGTATTCGAGCAGCGCCTGGGCAATCGCCTCCCAGTCGTCGCGCTTCTCGGTGATGATGCGGCGCGCCTCCTGCTCGCCGGCCTCGATCAGGCCGCGGATTTCCGAGTCGATCAGGCGGGCGGTGTCGTCCGAGATGTTGGTCGAGCGCGCCACCGAGTGACCCAGGAACACCTCCTGCTCATTGCTCTGGTAGCGGACGCGGCCGAGCTTGTCGGACATGCCCCATTCCATCACCATCGCACGTGCCAGATTGGTGGCCTGCTGGATGTCGCCGGTGGCGCCGTTGGTGACCTTCTCAGGCCCGAACTTCTGCACCTCGGCCTCGCGGCCGCCGAACATCATCGCGAGCTTCGACACGCACCATTCGCGGGTGTGCGAGTGACGGTCGGCCTCAGGCAGCGACTGCACCATGCCGAGCGCGCGGCCGCGCGGAATGATGGTCGCCTTGTGGATCGGGTCGTGGCTCGGGACGTTGAGGCCGACGATCGCATGGCCCGCCTCGTGATAGGCGGTCAGCATCTTCTCTTCCTCGGTCATCACCATCGAGCGGCGCTCGGCGCCCATCAGCACCTTGTCCTTGGCCTCCTCGAACTCGGCCTGCGTCACCATCCGCTTGTTGCGGCGGGCGGCGGTCAGCGCGGCTTCGTTGACGAGGTTCATCAGGTCGGCGCCCGAGAAGCCGGGCGTGCCGCGGGCGATGGTCTTGAGGTTGACGTCCGGCGCCAGCGGCACCTTGCGGACATGGACCTTGAGGATCTGCTCGCGACCCATGATGTCCGGGTTGGACACGACGACCTGACGGTCGAAGCGGCCGGGACGCATCAGGGCCGGATCGAGCACGTCGGGCCGGTTGGTGGCGGCGATCAGGATCACGCCCTCATTGGCCTCGAAGCCGTCCATCTCGACCAGCAGCTGGTTGAGGGTCTGCTCGCGCTCGTCATTGCCGCCGCCGAGACCGGCGCCACGGTGGCGACCGACGGCGTCGATTTCGTCGATGAAGATGATGCAGGGCGCGTTCTTCTTGGCCTGCTCGAACATGTCGCGGACGCGGCTGGCGCCGACGCCGACGAACATCTCGACGAAGTCAGAACCGGAGATGGTGAAGAACGGCACATTGGCTTCGCCGGCCACCGCGCGCGCGATCAGCGTCTTGCCGGTACCGGGAGGGCCGACCAGCAGCACGCCGCGCGGGATGCGGCCGCCGAGGCGCTGGAATTTGCCGGGGTCGCGGAGGAATTCGACGATCTCCTGCAGGTCCTGCTTGGCCTCGTCGACGCCGGCGACGTCCTCGAAGGTCACGCGGCCATGCGCTTCCGTCAGCATCTTCGCACGCGACTTGCCGAAGCCCATCGCCTTGCCGGCGCCGCCCTGCATCTGCCGCGACAGGAAGATCCAGACGCCGATCAGCGCGATGAAGGGGAGCCAGGAGACGAGCAGCGACACGAACCACGGCACGTTGTCGCCCGGCGGCTTGGCCTGGATGTTCACCTTGGCGTCATACAGCCGCTTCACGAGGTTCGGATCGCTCGGCGCGTAGGTCTGGAACGACGAGCCGTTCTTGAAGGTGCCGTGGATCTCCGGTCCCTGGATCACGACGTCGCGCACATTGCCCTGATCGACTTCGGTCAGCAGCTGCGAGAAGTTGATGTCTTGCGACGAGGCGCGTTGCCCAGGATTTTGGAAGAGTGTGAACAGCGCCAACAGCAATAGGACAATAATGACCCAAAGGGCGAAATTGCGCAGATTGGCGTTCATCGATTTTCCTTCGTGGTCGCGCGGATCGCGGCCGTTCGTCCTCGGACTCATCCCTGGGTAGCCACGAGGGTATCCCCCGGTCGACCGTTTCGTAATCTAGGTACCACTCGCACCAATGCCAAGGGAACCAGACAGGACTATTTAACGCATCCTAGCCCGATTCCCGCTCAAAAAATGGCGCGGGAAAGCGCCGCCGACGCAGGTGGTTAAGGGTCAGCGAAGGCGTGGTCCGCCTCAAGTCCGACGCGATCGCCGAGGCGGCGCGGGCGTAATGCGGATGGCCTTGCTGGTCATGCTTACCAGTGCACCAGCCAGGGTTTGTTTTAGCCTTTCCGGCCCAGACCTACCACCATCTGCGATCCCCGCAAGAGTCCGGTCCAGCCGATCGAGCAACGCTTCGGCCTTGCCGAGTTCCACGGGCCCTTCGGTTCCAATGCGGTTGATGGCGCGCATCAACAGCCTCAGCTTGATTTCCGCCGGGAGTGCGACAAAGGCGCGCGGCTCGAAGGCTTGGCCGCGCTCCCGGGCCGCCTCCGCACCGCCTGCTGCTGCGTGCAGCGCGAGGTACTTCTCCGCGCCGTCCACCATCAGCTCGATGGCCGCATTGGCGCGTCCGAGCCGCCCCGCCAGTGTCGCCAGCGTCTTCGCATCGCCGCCCTCGGCGGCCAGAGCCGGCATCAGCGCGCGCAGACGCGGCCGCGTATAGGCCGGATCACGGTTGGTCGGATCATCGGCAAAATCGAGTCCCTCGGATCGAAGCGTCGCGACCAGGCGCAGCTTGGGCACGTCCAGCAGCGGCCGCGCCAGCAGCAGCCCCGCGCGCTCGCTGATCGCCGCCATGGCCGCGAGCCCGGCGAGGCCGCTGCCGCGCAACAGCCGCATCAGCACGGTCTCGGCCTGATCGTCGCGGGTGTGGGCAGTGACGACGTGGCTGGCGCCGGCCTGCCCCGCGGCGCGGGCCAGCAGACGATAGCGCGCCAGGCGCGCCGCCTCTGGTAGGCCGGTCGCGGGCTTGTCGTCGGTCCAGCGCAACGTCCGGTGAGGCAGCCCGAGGTGGCGCGCGACCGCCTTGACCATGCGCGCCTCGCGTCCGGCCTCGGGCCGCAGACCGTGATCGATGGTGACCGCGACGAGACGAGGACCATTTGCGAGCGCTGCGCGCCAGCGCGCCGCCAGCCACATCAACGCCATCGAATCCGGACCACCGGAGACAGCCAGCACCAGCGCGGGCGCGGCCGCAAGCGGCGCGAACAGGCGCTCGGCCTCGAGGACGGAGATCGGATCCCCCTGCCCTGAAGCCTTGTCCTGCATGGTCGCGTCGGCTGCCATGACGACGGACCTTACGCGGGAGACAGTGGAACAACAAACTCCGGCGTGAGCGACGCCGGAGCTCAGGATCGGTTCATCCGATCGAGCGCGAGGCTGGGCTCAGCACTTGACCCGCTTCTGCTCGCGGTCGACCGTCGCCTTCACCCCGGCCGATGCCTTGGGATATTTGCGCGTGACCTCGCCAAAGGCGGCGCAGGCGGCCTCCTTCTCCTTCAGCGCCGCGAGCGACTGGCCGAGGCGCAGCAGCGCATCGGGCGCCTTCGACGACTTTGTGTACTTGGTCGTCACGGCGAGAAAGATCTCGGCGGCATCGCGATATTGCTGGCGCAGATACAGGCTCTCGCCCAGCCAGTATTGCGCATCGCCGACCATCGGATCGTTCGGATATTTCTGCGCGAAGTTGCGCATCGTCTGCTCGGCGAGGGCGTAATCACGGCGCTGGATGTAGCCGATGCCGAGATCATACTCGTCGCGCGGCGTCTGGGTCGGCGGCGCCGTCGTAAGCCCACCGGCACCGGGAGCAGCGGCGGGCGCACCTTGCGGATAGCGGCCACCGCCGGAGTTGGCGAGCGTCGCCGGATCGGCGGCGGGACGGGGCGGCTGACCGCCCGGCTGCATCGGCAGCTGGCCGCCGCCCAGTGCCTGCGGGGCGCCCGGCGCAGTGGGGTTCTGGTTCGGGTCGAACGCATCACCGCGCCGCCGCCCGCCCGCGCCCGGCGCAGGCTGGTCCTGCGCAATCGGCGCAGGGGCGGCGACCGGCGGCTGCGCATAAGTCGGCTGCTGCGGCTGATAGGCAGGCTGTTGCTGCGGATAGGCCTGCTGCTGCGCGGGTTGCGGCTGGCCATAGGCCGGCTGGGCCTGCTGCCCGTAACCGGGGGAAAGCTGCGTTGGCGGCGGGACGGCCGCGCTCGGCTGGGCCGCGGGGGCGGCTGCCGGCTGCGCCCCGCTCTGCATCTGCCGCAGCCGCTCCTCGAGCTGGCGGTTGCGATATTGCAGCTCCTCGTTCTGCCCGGTGAGCTGGCGCAGCTGATTTTCCAGCCGCTGGATCCGGATCTCCGGATCGTCGTCGACCTGAGCGAATGCCTGGGACGACAACATCTGGCACGAGACAACGACGAGCGCCGCGAGACCTGCGGCGGCGCTCCTGGAAAGAAACATGAATGACATGCTGCCCTGACGACCGGATCGGCGAGAGGTTGGAAATAATAGCCCTGCGAGCGTGGCTCTACGTCAGAACCGCAATAGAGACAAATGACGTTCAAGCGAAGACAAAAACATGAAGCCGGCGTCGATGATCGACGCCGGCTTCATGAACGAGCTATTCGTTCAGCTTTATGAACTGGCGTTCAGCACCGTGACCGCGCGGCGGTTCTGCGACCAGCACGAGATGTCGTTACACACCGCGACCGGCCGTTCCTTGCCGTAGGAGATCGTGCGCATGCGGCCCTGATCGATGCCGCGCGACACCAGGAAGTTACGCACGGACTGCGCACGGCGCGCGCCGAGGGCGATGTTGTACTCGCGGGTGCCACGCTCGTCGGCATGGCCTTCGATCGTGAAGCTGTAGCGCGGATAGCTCTGCAGCCACTGCGCCTGCTTCTCGAGGGTCGCGATCGCCTGCGGGGTGAGATCGGTCTGGTCGCTCTCGAAGAACACGCGATCGCCGACGTTCACCACGAAGTCCTGCTGGCTGCCCGGAGTTGCAGCGCTGGCCATTGCCCCATCGGCGCCGGTGAGATTCTTGTTGGCGCAGGCGCCCATCGACAGCGCGACCGCGAACACGGCAGCCAACTTCAATCCCTGGAGGATACGCATCTGATATTTCATTCCGGGAGCCTCCACGCTCACGTTCTTAGACTGCCATCCGGTCTACAGGGCGATAGTTAAGCGAACGTTCCGTCAACCTTGATGGGGTCTTGCCGAACCCCGTCAAATGCTAACGAAACCCGAAAAAGCGACCGCGATGGTTAATGGGTTGTAAATGTGGCGCCAGGGTGAAGGCAAGCGGCCCACGGCCTGCAGCAGGGCGCTTTTTCGCTGATTTTTGCGGCAACGCCACAGCAAGCGCCGGCCGAACGGCCGGAGACGCTTGAAACGGTGTGGGCGATCAGCCCGCTTTGGCGACCTGGGGAATGCTGAACGAATCAGTGAAGGCGTCGGGTGACGGCCGGACGAACAGCATGCGGCGCTCGAAGGCGCTGGAACGCATGAACGGGAAACGCTGGAACACGCGATCGCGGATCGACGGATAGTGCGCGGCGACCAGGCCGACCGGCTTGGTCAGTCCGGAATACAGCCGCGGCTCGCCCCAGGGTTCCTGCAGGAACACCTTCTTGTAGAACGCGCGGTGCTCGGGCCTGACATTGGCAAGACCGATGTCGGCATTGAAATGGGCGCAGGCGACATAGCCGAGACGGACGGTCACATAGGGCAGCGCCGGAAACAGACGCGCCTTCTCGTGGTCGGCGACGAAGCGCGTGGGGTCGACGATGACCTTGCCGCGGTCGAGCTCGGGATGCAGCAGATCCGCGAACATGTCCGCCGACAATGACTTGCGCCATTGCGAATTCAGCACGCTGATGCGGATCGAGCTGTACAGCTCGCCATTCACATAGACACCGAAGATGAAGCTGTTGGGCAGATCGTCATATTCATCGGTGACGCGTTCGCTGGCCGATGGGAGGATGGCCCCTTCGCGCAGATAGGCGCGATAGCGCAGGCGATAGATCTCATCCTTGTCTTCAGCGGTCAGAGCCAGCCGATAGTCCACGTTCTCCAGCGCATCCGACTTCTGTTCGGCAACGGCAGTCACTCTAGCCGCCGACTTCATTCGCAACCCCTTTTCACACAACCCTTACGAGCAGGATTGAGATTAACAGCGCGTTAACAGGGAAGCAAAGCTTTCGGCGGTACACAGTTAACGGCACGTAGAATCCCGGTGCCACAACCGTGGCTTACACAGGGAGTTGTCAGGCTGCGAAGGATCGCTTCGGCTCAACTACGTACCAATTCGAAACGAAAGCGCGTGGTATACACGCGGCCTGCCCGTTCCTGGCACGACGTACGGTTGTATCGCATGGCTATGACCCAAGCCATGCGAGCAGATCAGAGCACTGATCAGGCGATCGAGCGCGTGGCGACGATGGCGGCCATCGGCTCCTCGGCCGTCCGGCGGCCATGCGAGGCATTCAGGAGCTGGCGAATGCGCACGGCCGGCACGGGCCGGCTGAACAGATAGCCCTGCGCCTCGGTCACGGTGCCGTCGACGCTGATCAGCTCGAGCTGCTCGTTGGTCTCGATGCCCTCGACCACCACGGACATGCCGAGATC
The DNA here is from genome assembly GCF_900176205.1 of Bradyrhizobium sp. ORS 285. Classification (NCBI taxonomy): domain Bacteria; kingdom Pseudomonadati; phylum Pseudomonadota; class Alphaproteobacteria; order Hyphomicrobiales; family Nitrobacteraceae; genus Bradyrhizobium; species Bradyrhizobium sp. ORS 285. The sequence goes on along the minus strand of NZ_LT859959.1, from coordinate 708,139 downwards.
GGCCGACAGCCGGGCGACGCCGCGCAGCAGGGTCAGCGGCCGGTCGCTGTCGATGCCTTCCAGGAAGGAGCGGTCGATCTTGACCTTCTCCAGCGGGAAATTGTGCAGGTAGCTCAGGCTGGAATAGCCGGTACCGAAATCGTCCAGCGAGATGCGCACGCCGAGCATATGAAGCTGCGACAGCACGTCGTGGGTCAGCTGCGTGTTGCGCAACAGCGAGGATTCGGTGATCTCGATTTCCAGGCGGTGCGGCGGCAGGCCCGACACCTCGAGCGCGTAGCGAACCTCGCTCAGCACGTCGCGCTGATGAAACTGCTGCGGCGAGAAGTTGACCGCGACGCTCACCGCCTCCGGCCACTTCATGCATTCCAGGCAGGCCTTGCGCAGGATCCAGCGGCCGAGATCGACGATCAGGCCCATATCCTCGGCGACCGGAATGATGTCGACGGGAGAGACCGTGCCGCGCACCGGATGATTCCAGCGCAGCAGCGCCTCGCAGGTCGAGATCTTGCCGGACTTCAGATTGACCAGCGGCTGATAGAACAGCTCGAACTCCTCGTTCGCCAGCGCCTTGCGCAGGTCGAGCTCGAGGATACGACGCGCTTCCACGGTCTGGGCGAGCTCGTCGCGGAAGAAGCAGAAGGTGCCCCTGCCCTCGGCCTTGGCACGATACAGCGCCATGTCGGCGTTCTTGAGCAGCGTGTCGGCGCTGATCCCAGGCGCGGTCATGGCGATGCCGACGCTGGCGCCAATCTCGACCAGATGGTTGTCGATCTTGTAGCGCTCGCTGAGCTGATCGACGATGCGGCGCGCCAGGATGGCGGCATCGTCGTTGGAGCGGATGTTGCGCTGGTAGACGACGAATTCGTCGCCGCCGAAGCGGGCGACGAAATCCTCCGGGCGCAGCATGTCGCGCAGCCGCTCGGAGACCGCGCAGAGCAGCTGGTCGCCGCACGGGTGGCCCAGCGTGTCATTGACCTGCTTGAAGCGGTCGAGGTCGACGAACAGCAGCGCCGACAACTCGCCATGGCGTTGCGGAATCTTGAGCAGACGCTCGATCTCGTCGCGGAAGCTGACGCGGTTCGGCAAGGTCGTCAGCTCGTCATAGCGGGCGAGATGCGAAATCCTGGCCTCGGCGTGCTGACGCTCGGTGATGTCCTCGAGCAGGACCACGGCGCCGCCATCGGCCATCGGCTGGAAGGTCCAGGACAGCGAGCGGTCGCGCACGACGTCGGGATCGCTGGTGATGAGGCTGTGCGTCTTGGTGTGCTCGATCTCGGACAGGATCATCCGGCCGCTCGAGGCCGAGATCGCACCTGAGATGACACAGGCATTGATGATGTCGGCCGCCTTCGCGCCGCGTTGCAGGACGTCGTCCGGCAGGCCCATCATCTCGCCGAAGCGATGGTTCATCACGGCGAGCCGCCCGTCCGGGCGGAACATGCACAGGCCGTGTGGCATGTTGTTGAGCGCGGTGTCGAACTGCTTGGCGAGCGCAGCCTCGCCCTCGCGCGCCACGAAAGCCTGGACGAAGATCCGCTGCAGGTTCGTCGAGATGTGCTTCAGCGACATGAAGAACAGCACGCAGAACGCGGCCATCCCCATGTAGTAAGGACTGCCGTGCAGCGCGAGCGCCAGCGCCAGCGGTCCGCAAGCGAGCAGGATCTGGACATGGAAGATCCAGGGACGGCCGTAGGTCCGGCCCGCGCCCGCCGACATGTAGCAGAGCGTGACCGAGATCGCGATCAGGTGCACGACGGCATCGTCGTTGTCGACGACGGCAACGACGCACCAGATGCCGAGCACGAGCGCATACAGCATCGCGCCGATCTGATAGCGGATCTCCCAGCGCGCGACCGCTTCGGTCGTCAGCCGACCGCTATCGCAGAGGTGCCGATAATAGCGCATGTCGAGCGAGCGGAGCCCGCCGGCCACGATCAGCATCACCGCGCACGGCCACAAATTGACATCGCCGCTCTTGACGGCGGTCATGACGGCGGCGACGGCGGCGCACAGTGCGCCGGCGAACATCGGGCCGGGATCCTGGAAGAGAGAGTCGACGAGAGCCGCCTGGATAGCGGGCGACAACTTTCGATCGTCGTCTCGGTTCTGACTGGCAAGCTGCATTCGTGCGCACACGTCCTGTTCGGTGCGCAACATTACCGTTCGCAAGTGAAGTCTTTCTGAGCGAACGTCGTTAGCGAAGCGTTGCCGCAGCGCAGGAATGCAGGAAAACCACCGCGAATTCAGCGAACTAGGCAAACACTACCGGGCTCCTGCAACGAATGGTTCTAATTTCGCCGACAACACGCATCGCGCGACTCAAAAAATGACGTCCACTACGGCGCGAGCGAGCCGCGCCGAGGCCGCCGCCGTTACGACAATAACGGCGACCAGGCCGGGTCCGACGCGAAGCCCGGCGTCGGAACCTTCTGCTCGAAGCGGCCGGAGACGTCGATCGAATACAGCGACGGGCCGGCGGTGCCGCCGGGATCGCGGAAGAACATCAGCACGCGGCCGTTCGGCGCAAACGTTGGGCCTTCGTTGTGGAAGCCCGAGGTGAGGATGCGCTCGCCCGAGCCGTCGGTCTTCATGATGCCGATCGCGAACTGGCCGCCGCCCTGCTTGGTGAAGGCGATGTAGTCGCCGCGCGGCGACCACACCGGCGTCGAGTAGCTGCCCTCGCCAAACGAGATGCGCTGCGCGTTGCCGCCATTGGCCGACATCACGTAGATCTGCGGCTTGCCGCCGCGATCAGACTCGAAGCAGATCTGGCTGCCGTCCGGCGAGTAGCACGGCGAGGTGTCGATCGCCGGCGTGTCGGTGAGCCGCGTGGTGGTGCGCGAGCGCAGATCCATCACGAACAGATTGGAGTTGCCGCCCTGCTGAAGGCTGAGGATGATGCGCTGGCCATCCGGCGAGAAGCGCGGCGAGAACGACATACCGGGAAAGTTGCCGACGATCTCGCGCTGGCCGGTCTCGATGTTGAACAGATAGACCCTGGGGTCGCCCTGTCCGAACTCCATATAGGTGATTTCCTGGCTCGACGGCGAGAACCGCGGCGTGAGCACGAGGTCGGCGCCGCGGGTGAGATAGCGCACATTGGCGCCGTCCTGATCCATCAGCGCCAGCCGCTTGACGCGTCGCTCCGACGGCCCGCTTTCGTCGACGAACACCACACGGCTGTCGAAATAGCCCTTCTCGCCGGTCATCTGCGTGTAGATCTGATCGGAGATGATGTGCGCGATGCGCCGCCAATATTCCGGCGCCGTCAGAAATGCATTGCCGGCGAGTTGCTGGCCCGAGGTCGGATCCCACAACCGAAACTCCACTTTCAGCCGGCCGTCGGATTGACGCGTGGCGCGGCCGGTGACGAGACCGCGCAGATCGAGCGGCCTCCAGCTCGCGAATTGCGGCAGCACGTCGAAATTGCTGATGCGCTCGGGAAACGCCGCGGGGTCGACCGGAATGAACAGTCCGCTGCGCTTCAGGTTGTTGGTGATCACCTGCGCGATGCCGTTGCCGACATCGGCGTCGCCGGCGCCGCCCGGCACGAACGGCGGAATCGCGATGGGGATCGGCTTGAACTCGCCGCTCGGCAAGATCACGATACGGCCGCCCTGCTGTTGTGCCAGCGCAGGACCAGCCCCCAGCGCCGCCATCGCGGCGCCTCCGGTCAGCAGCAGCTCGCGCCGCGAAAAAAATCCGGTCGTGCGCTTCGGAGGTGTCGTCAAGTTCGGCCTCGCATGGAATTCATCATTTTGAGGTTGAAAGTCGTCGGCACGAGCTTCCACTCATTGTACCGGTTCTTCGGCAGGAACGAATAGGGCGCGCAATTTTCGACCGCGCGCTTGGCGTTTTCCGCCATCGACACGCTGACCCGCGACGGTCCGCGTGTTCCGACGACCGCCGGCACGGCGGCCAGCGATCCATCGGGGCGCAGCTGGATATCGATATCGACCTCGATCTTGTCTTCATCCACGCCGGTGTAGGGCAGATTGAAACAACGGCCGACCGCCTGCTGGAAGGCGTTCTGCCAACTCGCCACGTTGGCCTCGGCCGTGCCCTGCGCGGCGCCCAGCGCTGCGTTGGCGTTCAGCTCGGCCCCCGTCACGGCCTGCCGCGTCGGGTCCTTCTGATTGATCAGGCTCGCCATCTTCTCGGCGTCGAACTTGCGCTCGCTCTTGTGCTTCGGCGGCTCCGGCGGCGCGGCGGGCGCCGGCTGCGGCTTCGGCGGCTGCTTGGCCTTTTCCTTGTTGAGCACGCTCGCGATCTGGTCCGGATTGAACGGATCGGGCTTCTTCTCCTCCGGCTTCGGCTTTTCGGCAGGCAGAGGCTTCGGCGGATCCGGCTTCTTCTCGGCGACAGGCTTCGGCGTATCCGGCTGCTTCTCGACCGGCTTCGGCGGATCGGGCTTCTTCTCGACCGGCTTCTCCGGCTTGGGCTTCGGCTCGGGCGCGGCGTCGGTCTCGGTGACCTGCTTGGTGTCGACCTTGCCGACGATGTCCTCGGTCGGCTTCTTCTCGCCGATCTTGTCGGCGAGCAGCTTCTGCGATTCCTTCTTGCCGCTGAGCGAGCCGGCCTTGGCCTTCGAGGTGTTGTCCTCGGAGATCACGTCGACTGGCACCAGATCCTCCGGCGGCGCCACCATCGAGCGCGCGGAGAAGCTGAACAGACCCCATCCCAGCACGAGCACGTGCAAGGCCACGGAGAGAACCGTGCCCTTGCGCGTCCGAACGAACTGGATGAGGTCCCTTGCCGTCATGAGCCCTGTTCCGGCAGCACGACGATACTGGCGCGGTAGCCGGCGTCACGCGCCATGCCGAGCACCTTCATCATGTCGGAGTAGCAGGCATCGCGATCGCCGCGGATCTTGACGACGTTATCGCCGCCACCGCTGGCGGCCGCCTCCTTCATCGCCTTGATCTTCGGACCGAGCTCATTGATGCCGATCGGCGAGTCTCCGATGTACACGTCGACCTTGGAGGCGCAGCCGCCGCCGGTCTTCTTCACGGTCACCTCGAGCGGCGGCTTGGCGTCGGCCGTCGAGGCCGAGCCGCCCTGCGCCTGCGGCAAATCGACCTGGATGTTCACGGTGAGCAGGGGCGCTGCGACCATGAAGATGATCAGCAGCACCAGCATGACGTCGACCATCGGCGTGACGTTGATCTCCGCCATCACCGGTGCCTTGCGCCGACCGCGACGACCACCGCCGCCGGACGCGCTGCCCATGCTCATGCCCATGCTGCGATACTCACGATCCGGCCGCCATTATACCCGCCCTCATCCCCGCTCGTCGATCTGACGGGACAGGATGGCGGAAAATTCATCTGCGAAGCCCTCCAGGCGCTGCGCCTGCCGGTTCACCTCCGAGGAGAACTTGTTGTAGAAAATCGTCGCCGGAATGGCCGCGATCAGGCCGATGGCGGTCGCGAACAGCGCCTCCGCGATACCCGGCGCGACCACCGCGAGCGAGGTGTTCTTGGAGCCGGCGATGGCCTGGAAGCTCGTCATGATGCCCCAGACGGTGCCGAACAGGCCGACGAAGGGGCCGGCGGAACCGACCGTGGCGAGCACGAGGAGCCGGCGTTCGAGCCGCTCGACCTCGCGCGCGATCGAGACGTTCATCACTTTTTCAATGCGCATCTGCAGGCCCGCGAACGACCGCGCATGGCCCTCGAACGACCGCTTCCACTCGCGCATTGCGGCGACGAAGCAGGCCGCCATCGACTGCGTCGGCTTGGCGGAGAGCACCCGATAGAGCTCCTCGATCGACTCGCCTGACCAGAACGCCTGCTCGAACCGGTCCATCGAGCGGCGCGTCCGGGAATAGAGGAACAGCTTGTCGATCGCGATCGCCCACACCCAGACCGAGCAGGTGATGAGGCCGAGCATCACGCCCTTCACGACCCAATGCGCCTGCCAGAACAGCGCGATCAGGGAGAAGTCGCCTTCCATCCGCAGTATCCTCTCAACCAACAGCCCGGGACACCCGGGACCATGCATCCGCCGTTCCACGCCGGATGCCGTCGCGGCGCGAAGCGCCTACGCAAGAAAGCCCTGAACTGATCGCTTTAAGAGGCCCGCCGAAGCCATATGTGGCCTGCTTCCTCTGCCAACGTGTCAAAACAAGGGCTCGGCGCCCGTAAGCGCCCCTTAACCAAACCCCCTCCGGGGTTAAGGCGGGGTTACCGCGGAGTTTTGCGGAGGTCAAAGGGCGAGCCAGGACAGCCAGATAGAGCCTTTGTGATCAGGCCCTTGCGAGTTCCGCAGGCATTCGGCCGGCGAACGGCAGCGGCGAGCTGCCGCAGCCCAGCGGTATCCCGGAACGCAAGACGCCCGCCAGCGGGACCGCGGGCGGGCGTCTCGTGCCGTCAGGGCGGGGGCTGAAAGCCCTGCGGCGTCAGGATCGGTCGATCAGTGCTTCAGTGATCAGCGCTTAGGTGATCAGCTCTGGGGCTGGTCGTTCGGCGGCGTGGCCGGACGCGGCTTGTGCTGCGCCATGAAGGCGTCGAACTCTTCCTTGTCCTTGGCGTGACGCAGCCGGGTCAGGAAGTCGCGGAACTCCTGCTGCTCTTCCTCGAGCCGGCGCAGCGTCTCCATGCGGTACTCATCGAAGGCACGGTTGCCGCTCGACGACGGCGCGGAGAAGCCAAAGCCGAAGCCGCGGCGCTCCATCTTGTCGCGCATGCGGTCCATCTTCCACTGCATCCGCTCCATCTTGTTCGACCAGCGATCCCCGCCGTTCCAGCACGCCATCTTTCTGCTCCCGAGTGTGAAAAAGAGAAGGGCAAGTCCGATCGGCCACCAGATGATGAAGCCGAGCACGGTCACCGCGATCCAGCCGGGATGCCAGGGCGACTCCATCATATGGGGCCGGTACCTGCGCTCCTCCTCCGAACCGCGCCATCGATTGACATCTGCGGTGTAGGCCATCTCCCTCTCCATTCGCGGCGCCATGCCGTGTGAATGTAAATAACATTTACATAGCTAGCTCAACCCGTGATTTTGTCAAGGCGGCCACCTGACGCGCCGCCCGGAATATTTTCGCTCTGTCGTTGAACCTTATTTCGCCCGGCCCCACGGGCCCGCCGGCTTGTCGTCATCCGGCAGCGGCGGGGGCTCGGGCTTGGCGGCGGTCTGGCGATCGGTGCTGAAACCGAGCCCGCGCAGATAAATCAGCACCTCGGCTTCCAAGAGCTCCTCCGGCGACATCGGCAGCTTGCGCCGGGCGGCGTCGCCCCGCGCGAACAGCGAAGCGATGCCGTGGGCCATCGACCAGATGTGCAGCGCCATCATCATCGCCGGCGGTCGGGGCACGCCGGGTGGCGCGAGCGCCGCCAACCGCTCGGCGGCGGCACGGATCACGCCGAACGCGCTGTCGCCCGCCGCGAGCAGACCCGGCGTCGAATCCGCCGGCACGCCGGATTCGAACATCGCCGAGTAGAACGCCGGCTCCTCGCGGGCGAAAGCGAGATAGGCCTTGCCGACGCGCTCGAACGCCGTGACCGTGTCGGGGCGGCCATCATCCCAGGCGGCCGACAGCCGAGACTCGAACTGCTCGAAGCCGCGCTGCGCGATGCTCGACAGCAGCTCATCCCGATCACGGAAATGGCGATACGGCGCGGCCGGGCTGACGCCCGCCATCCGCGCCGCATCGGCGAAGGTGAAGCCCGCGGCTCCTTTTTGCGCGATCAGGTCGAGCGCCGCCTGCAGCAGCGCCTCCTTGAGGTTGCCGTGATGATAGCCGCGCTCGGCGCGGCGCTGCTCCTTGCGCCAGCTCATGTGAAGGGCTTTTACATGAGCCGGGAGGAAAGACACCAGAGACTTTTGGGCGTTCGACCGCCAGGCACAGCCGCCGCCCTCCCCTGGAGGGGGAGGGTCGATCGCCCGCGCAGCGGGCGATCGGGGTGGGGTGAGCCCCGGGCGAGGTCAGCGTGGAGTTCACGGATGCCAGCAGAAGGTGACCCGCAGAACCTCGGCGTCGAGTATGCCGATCGTCTGTCACCCCACCCCGGCTCGCCTCCGCTACGCGGATCCGAGCCGCCCCTCCCCCTCCAGGGGAGGGTGGCAGCGGGGCTTGTCGCAAGATGCGGGATTCGGCAACGCGCAATTGTGCGGGCGCTAACCGCCTGGAATCGGCAGCACCGGCATGATCTCGACCCGCTCGCCGGGGAAGATCGCGAAATGCGGATGGCCCTCGAACATCTTTGCCGCATCCTCGTGCGAGGCGGCGCGGACCACCGTGAACGCGCCCATCTCGTTGGCGATGTCGTTGATCCCGCCTTTGTCGACCCGCTTGGTCTTGCCGAGCGGCCCGCCCAGCGCGACGATCGCAGCCTTGTGCTGCTCGACCCAGCCTTGCCACGCCGTCATGCCCTGCCGTCCCCTCGCATTGCGCTCGGCCTCCGGCAGCGCGTCCCATTCCTTCCAGGCGGGGCTCATCTTGCTGCCAAGAAACACGGCGAGATAGGTGTTGCTATTGTCGCTCATTGCACTTCCCTCCCTGTTGAAACGAATGGATCAGGCACGGCCGGCATGCGGCAGCTCGGCGAAGCCGGACAGCGCCTGCTGCACCTCCTCGGAAAAATCCGTCATCTCCTGAACCTGGCGGATCTCGATGATCTCGTTGTCGGACGCCGGGCATCGCTTGGCCCAGGCGATCGCCTCCTCGCGCGAGCCGACCTCGATCATCCAGAAGCCGCCGAGCACCTCCTTCGCCTCGGCGAACGGACCATCCGTCACGACAGGCTTGCCGCCGGGGAATGAGACCCGCGCTCCCGTCGACGGTGGATGCAGCCCCTCCAGCGTGATCAGCACGCCGGCCTCCTTGAGCGCCTGGTTGTAGCGCATCATCGCCGCGACCCGCTCGGGATCGAGCTGCACGTCCGGCGGCGCATTCTCATAGCCGAGCGGGATCATCAGCATCATGAATCGCATCGCGTCTGCTCCTCGTCCGATTGCGCAATGCGTCAGCCGTTCGCCGCCAGCGCATGCAGCCGATCTTCCTGCGCGCGCAGTTCAGGCGCGAGCGCCTCGCCGAAATCCTCCGCCGCGTAGATCCGCCGTATCTCCAGCTGGCCGCTCGGGAACGGCGCGCGCGTCATGGCGGCGATGACCTGATCGAGCGAATCCGCCTTGATAATCCAGTAGCCTCCGACGAGGTCGCCGGTGTACTTGAACGGGCCGTGCGCCACGCGAGGCTCGCCGCCGGAAAAATCGATCCGCGCGCCCCTGGCGGTCGGATGCAGACCCTCCCCCGTTTCCATCATGCCGGCCTTGATCAGTCCCTCGTTGAACCGGCCCATCTCGGCAAATTCTTCACGGGTCGGCAGCATGCCCGCCTCCGAGTCCTGCGTTGCTTTCACGATCACCATGAAACGCATGATCACACTCTCCCTGATGCTGCGGCAGGTCTCCCCTGCGCTCTTCATCAAAGACGGTCGGCAATCAGGCGCGCCGACAGCGGCCGTGCAATTATTTTCGTGGGATGCCGCGCTCAGCCGGGCTCCCGCGGGAACATGTGGAAATAGGGCTCGGCCTCGGCGAGGACGCGCGCGACGGAGGGTCGCGCCTTGAGGCGTTCGAGATAGGCCGGCACGACACTCAGCTCGCCTCCGAACGGCTCCACCTTCTCGGCATAGAACAACGCCGGCACGGCGGCACAATCCGCCAGCGTGAAGCGCTCGCCCATCGCCCAGCCCGCTGACGGCAGCTCCGCCTCCAGCATCGCGTAGGACGTCCGAAGCCGCGCCCTCGCCTCGGCGACGCCCAGGGGATCGCGCGCATCGCTCGGCCGCAGCCGGTCGAACACGATGGTCTGCGTCGGCATGTGCAGATAGAGATCGAGAAAACGATCGCGCAACCGTGTCCGCAAGCCAAGATCCGGCTCGTCCGGAATAAAGCGCGTCGTCCCCGAAAAGTGCTGGTCGAGATACTCGATGATGATGCTCGACTCCGGGATCGTGCGCTGCCGCTGCTCGTCGCGCAGCACCGGAAACTTGCCGACCGGCCACAGCTTCAGAAACGCGGCACGATCGTCTGCATCACCCATGTTGATCACCTTCGGCGTGAACGGAGTGTCGTTCTCATACAGCGCGCTCAGCACCTTCCAGCAGAACGACGACAGCGGATGATAATAGAGGGTGAGAGACATTCGTTTGCTCCTAATAAGTTAGACCTCGCCTCCCTGCGGCACGAACGGTGCGCTCCCTCTCCCCGTCCTTCACGGGGAGAGGGGCGGCCGCACGGGTGGTGTTCGCGGCGAGACCTGCGTCCTCACACGGATTACATCTCGCGATGCAATCCGACCTCTCCGGCAAGCCGCAGGCTATCGCGTATGGCGATCGCTGTTTTGTGCTCGTCTCTCTCCGCATCGTCATGGCCGGGCCTGTCCCGGCCATCCACGTCGTCCGGCTTGCTGAGAACCACGTGGATGCCCGGGCCTTCGCCGCGCCGAAGCGGCTTCGGCCGCGCAGGCGGGACAAGCCCGGGCATGACGGAGTAACTAACTTGCGGATCGTTCGCCGCGAAAACCTCTGCATCTGAGATAGCCCTGCCGCAGGCGAAAAGTGCACAGCGCATGCCGCACAAGGATCGCATCTCAATCACATTGCGTCCTCAGTAGGACCGCGCGAGCCATGACGTACGCTCACGCATCCCGCACCAGCCCATAACGCACGATGACAACACCCGTGGACAACGCGCGGCTGTCGATCAGCCGCAGCTTCATCGCCTGGCCCGGCTTGAACAGCGGCGCGCCGCTGCCGAGCACGCGCGGATTGATCGCGATCCGGTATTCGTCGATCAGGTCATGCGCCGTTAGCGTCGCAGCGAAATCCGCGCTGCCGAACAGGAACAGATCCTTCGCGCTGTCCTTCTTGAGCCTTTCGATCTCGGCCGCAGGCTGATGGCCCAGCAGATGCGCGTTCGGCCATGCGAGATCCGACAGCTTGCGCGAGGCGACATATTTCGGGATCGCGTTCATGAACTCGGCGATCACGCCCCGCTGCGCCGGCCAGTAGCCCGCCATGAGATCGTAGGTCACACGTCCGAACACCAGTCCGCCCGCCTCCTGCAGCTGCGTCTCGGAGAACTGCTCCAGCTCGGGCCCCCAGACGTCCTCATGCCAGGAGATGTCGCCGTTCGCGCCCGCGACCATGCCGTCGAGCGTCATCATGTTCCACATCATCAGCCTCGCCACCGGCCACCTCCCGAACTGCTTTCATTTTGCAAGCAGTTGGAGGATGCCGAGACCGATGCAATATTGCAAGCAGTTTGTTTGCGACCCCGCCCACGAGATCTCGATGTCCGACCCTCAGCGCTCCGGCTGCCCGATCAACCTCACGCTCGAAGTGGTCGGCGACAAATGGAGCCTCTTGATCATCCGCGACCTGATGTTCGGCAATCGCCGGCATTATCGCGAGCTGCTCGCCGGCTCGCAGGAAGGCATCTCCTCGAACATCCTCGCCGACCGGCTGAAGACATTGCTCGCCGCCGGCATCATCAGCCGCGAGGACGATCCGAGCCACAAGCAGAAGGGCATCTATTCGCTGACCGAGCAGGGCATCGAGCTCATGCCGATTCTCGCGCAGATGGCCGGCTGGGGTTACAAATATCTGCCGGTGTCAGAGGAGCTCGGCATCCGCGCCCGGCTGCTGATGGAGGGCGGTCCGAAGATGTGGGCCGAGTTCATGGATGAGCTGCGCGAGATCCATCTCGGCGTGAAGAAGCGCAGGAAGGCGGGAGCGAGCGTCGGCGAGCGCCTGCAGGCGGCCTACCAGAAGGTGGTCGCCGACAAGAAGGCCGCGGCGGGCCGAAGCTAACTGTACTTTGTAGACGGCGCGAATATCGCGCTGCCATCGCGCACCGATCAAAACGCCGAATTGTCCGCGCGGTAGCGCGACGACTTGCGCGGCGCGCGTTCGGGGGCCTGATCGAGCTGCGCGATCGGCCGGCGATACGTCTCCGCGCGGCGCAGCCAGCCCGCTTCCCAGACACGGTTGGACGGCAGATTGCGGACGCGCTGCTGCAGCACGACCTGCACCGCATCGGAATATTCGGCGAGCACCGCCTTCGGCTCGGTCGTCGTGCCGTTCATCTTGAGCAGCACCTGCTTCAGGCCCCAGCCCTGGCGCTGCCCGGTCTCCTTGTCGACCGCGGTCTCGGAAGGGTTGGTGCCTTCGCCCTTGAAGTTGATGTAGTCGATCAGCGGATACAGATCCTCCGATGCCCGCACGACGCGCGAATATTGCGCGACGATGTGCTCGCGCTCGGCTCCGTCAGGCGTGTTGGCGAGGATCTTGTCCATGGCGCCCTGCGCGCGCGCGACCAGGAACTGGGTCTGCTCAGCCATCGTGTCGAGCAGGAACTGGCGCAGCTGCTTCATCTGCGGCGAATTGAAATTGCGCTTGAAGTCGGCCCGGCTGGTCCACGGACAGGCCGGGATCGGATTCTTGTCGAGCCACGCCGGCAACGGCGTCTTGCCCTTGCGCAGGAACGCGACCAGCCCGGGGAAGCCTTCTTCATAAGGCGGCTTCGCGGTGGTCGGATACCAGATGAAGTGTCCAATACCTAGCGAGGCGAATTCCTCGCCCGCATTCCATGAGGTGATCGCGTCGCGCCGGCCACCGGCCTCGTTGAGCCAGATCTTGCGCCCGATCATCTGCGCCACGTCAGGCGGCAGCATCCGTTGCGGGACGGTGAGGTTCTTGCCGTCCTTGGTGTCGCGGGACGCCGTCTTCGTCTCGGCCTTGTTCGTGTCGGGCTTGCGCTCGGCTGCCACCGGCTTCGCAGGCTCGGTCGAGGGGACGACGACCTTGGGCGCGGGCGCCTGGGCTTCCGCCGGACGTCCCACCGTCTCCGGTTCTGCCTTCTGGGACTCCGTCTTTTGCGCTTCAGCCTTGGCGTCCGCCTTCTGCGGCTCGGTTTTCAAGGGCTCTGTCTTTTGCTGCTGGGGCGCTTGCGCGGCCTGCTCCGTCGCAGCCGGTTTCACGGCCGGACCGTCCGCCGCGAAGGCGGCACCCGTCGCCGTCAGACCTGCGACGACGCAGGACAGCAGCAACGCGCGGCGCGCGCGCAGCACGCCGGCAGGCCGACGCACCGGCTGCTCCGTGCTGCACGACAGGGATGTGATTCGCTGGCTGATGACGTGACCGCGCATATCGATTCTACCGAGACTCTGACTTTACGCTACCAGCTCGGGGCTCGTCCAAGAGAGAACCCCGCGCACACGACCCGACGGGCAAATCACCCGGGGAGAGATGCTCGCCGCCGACGCGGATTGCGCCCTTGGAAGCTTTGGCGCGCCATCGATCCCGCTGCGCCAGGAAACTTGTTTCGTGAAGACTTTCAAGCCGATCACCCTTGTCCAGTCCTTCCCGTTAACAAATTCTTCTTTCTTTTTTTCAGAATTCATGCTCTCTTAGCCACGTCCTGTTCCCGATCGAGAGGGACGTTTCGCGGTCGTCACGAACGTGGGGAGCGGGATGCGGTGGACGCGTCGATGTTGCAGCGTGGAGCATGATTCGGAACCGGAGAGCGTTGACGCACATTGCGCCACAGCTTTCTGACGAGATCATGCTCAGAAGTAGACACGCAGACGAACAACGCGGCGCGTACGGCGAAATCGTGTGGTCCTGGCATCCCGACGCTGATGTCGTGTCCGATGCGTGTGCGCATTGTGGCCAAAACGGGGGCAAGACAGCCGGTCCCCGGGGAGAGCACGTATAAGCCGTGAGCCCATCGTGCAGGGAAGGCCGGGATGTCCCAGCCGAACCTGTGGTTCCTGCCCCGTGCATCTCTTCCGCACGGGGGCCATGGGGGCGGCGAGCTCCCGGTCTTCCCTGCGCCCTCCGATGGTGAGGGACACAGATACCAGCACGACTCGGGCGCTTCGGCGCTGCGAGAACGCGAACTGATGCCGCAGTTACTACCCTTGGCTGTTTGACAACGCTCGCGAACTTCGCTGCGCTGTCGGCATTCCATAAGTTGGATTTAACGCACACTGACGATTGTGACGGCCTTCACAGCTGCTCTGCGCAGCGCGTGCTAGGACCCACAACGAGCAAGAGCCGGGCCGCCGGCCGAAGGAGGCGATGGCCGTGACGGATTCACCGAGGACGACGCCGAGCGACAAGGTCGCCCTGATCACGGGCGCCGCGCGCGGCATCGGGCTTGCGACTGCCAAACGATTCCTGATCGAGGGCTGGCGCGTCGCCCTGCTCGACATCGAGAGCAAGCTGCTCGACGACGCCACCGTCGCGCTCAAATCGCCAGCGCAAACGCTGGCGTTGCATTGCGACGTGTCGGATGCGGCAATGGTCGCCGATGCGCTGGAGCGCATTGCAAAGACGTTCGGTCGCCTCGATGCATTGGTGAACAATGCCGGCGTCGCACGCTTCGCGCCGATCATGGAGACCAGCGAGACCGACTGGCAGCGCATCCTCGACGTCAATCTCACCGGACCGTTCCTGTGCACCCGCGCGGCCGTGCCGCTGATGCGCGAGCATGGCGGCGCGATCGTCAACATCACGTCGATCTCGGCGGTGCGCGCCTCGACGTTGCGCTCGGCCTACGGCACCAGCAAGGCGGCGCTGGCGCATCTCACCAAGCAGCTTGCCGTCGAGCTCGCCTCCGCCGGCATCCGCGTCAACGCCGTGGCGCCGGGTCCGGTCGAGACGGCGATGGCCAAGGCGGTGCACACGCCGGAGATCCGCGCCGACTATCACGACGCGATTCCGCTCAACCGCTACGGACTTGAAGAGGAGTTGGCGGAAGCCATCTTCTTCCTGAGCTCGGACCGATCCAGCTACATCACGGGCCAGGTGCTCGCCGTTGACGGCGGCTTCGACGCGGCCGGAATTGGACTCCCCACCTTGCGAGGTCAACGCAGGAACGCATGAGGACGAGGATGCCGAGCCGGGTGCGCATCATCCTGACCTTGCTGCTCGCGGTGGTGCTCTGGGGCATCGCGACGATGCTGGCGCGCGCCGATGTCCGCATCATCTCCTCGCCCGGCGGCGAGGTCGGGCCGTTCCTCACCTTGTTCGAGAAGGTGCGCGCCTCCGGCGAGCGCGTCGTGATCGACGGCCCGTGCCTGTCCGCCTGCACATTGGTGCTCAGCGTCGTGCCCGAGGAGCGCATCTGCGTGACGCGGCGCGCCGCGCTCGGCTTCCACGCCGCGCGCTCGGTCGACCGGCGCGGCCGCATCTATGCCGAGCCCGAGGCCTCGAAGCTGGTGCTGCAGACCTATCCCGCGCCGGTGCGCAACTGGATCGAGCGCCGCGGCGGACTGACGTCGCGGCTGCTGCTGCTGCGCGGGCGCGATCTGAAGGCGATGTACCCTTCGTGCCGCTAGCGGCCTCACGCCTCGTAGCCGTCAGCCGGGGAGTTGATCATCCACGGAATGCCGAAGCGGTCGACGCCCATGCCGAACCCTTTCGACCAGAACGTCTTGCCGAACGGCATGGTGATCGCACCGCCCTCGAGCAGTGCATTGAACTTGCGCTCGGCCTCGGCCGGATCCGCGATCTGAAGCGAGACCGAGATGCCGTTCGGCTTGCCGTGGTAGTATTCCGGCGGCGAATCCGAGGCCATCACGACATCGCCCGCGATCGAGAAGCGGACGTGCATGATCCGGTCCTTGTGCTCCGGCGCGCACGGCATCTCCGGCGGCGCCTCGCCATAGCGCATCATCATGTCGACCTTGGCGCCGAGCACCTCGCCATAGAGCTTGAGGGCCTGCTCGCAATCGCCGTTGAAGGTGAGATAGGGACAGATCATGTCATCCTCCGTGGTTGGAAAGGTAATGCGTCAGCGCAGCGGCAGCAGCGCGCGCAGCCGGCGGTCACGCAGCCACAATCCGCCCCACACCATCAGCCCGAGATAGAGTCCGAACAGCACGTGGCTGAACAGCGGACTGCCGATGCGAACATGCGAGGCGATGGCGCCGCCGAGATAGCCGGTGAGCAGGATCGCGCCGAGCAGCGAGGTCGCCGGCAGCGCATAGAGCAATGTGCAGAACAGCGTGATCAGCCCGAGCGCGCGGGCCATGCCGTCGCTGCCGCCATAGCCCATCTGATCCATCGTCTGGGTCACGACATCGAGCGGGACGAGCTTGATCGCGCCGTCGAACAGCAGGAACGCGATCACCAGCCCGCTCATGCGGCCGCCCCACACTTCGGCGCGCGAGACCGGCTGGTCCAAGGTGATCGTCGACATTCCAAGCTCCTCCCGATGATGCTGCTCCAAGGACGCCGGAGGCCTCGCTCCGCCGACACGAAGGCAGACAATTTTCGCTCCTATCTCAGCCCGGGGTCATTGCCCTGCTCTGGCCTGCGCAGTTGCGCCGTCGCGCATCAAGCGGTCGAGCTGCATGCGGATATGGGCCGCCTCGGCCGAGCTGTGCGCCAGCGCGATGGCGCGATCGAACGCCGTCCGCGCCTCGTCATTGCGCCCGAGCTGCATCAACAGCGCGCCGCGCACGCCGAAGAAATAGAAATAGTTCGCAAGGCGCCCTTCGAGCGGCGCGATCAGGTCGAGCGCGGCCTGGGCGCCGCGTACCTTGGAGACCGCGACGGCCCTGTTGAGCGTCACCACCGGCGACGGCTGCACCACTTCGAGCGCGCCATACAACAGGTCGATCTGGGTCCAATCGGTCTCCTCGGGCCTGGCGGCGCGCGCATGCAGCGCCGCGATCGCCGCCTGGATCTGGTACGGGCCGCTGCGCCGATGCCGCATCGCCTTGTCGATCAGCGCCAGGCCCTCGGCGATCAGCGGCTGATTCCACAGCGTGCGGTCCTGATCGTCGAGCAGGATCGGCAAGCCTTCGGCATCGAAGCGCGCCGCGCTGCGGGCGTGCTGGAGCAGCAGCAAGGCCGTCAGCCCCATGATCTCCGGCTCGCCTGGAAACAGCCGCAGCAGGAGCCGCGCCAGCCGGATCGCCTCCTCGGAGAGCGGCTGGCGCAGCGCGGCGGTCTCGCCGCTGGCGGAATAGCCCTCGTTGAAGATCAGATAGATCATCGCGGCGACGGCGAGCAGCCGCTCCGAGCGCTCGACCGCGCCCGGCGTCTCGAACGGCACGTCAGCCTGTGCGACCCGCGCCTTGGCGCGGGTGATGCGCTGCTCCATGGCCGCCTCGCTGACCAGGAAGGCGCGGGCGATCTGCTTGACCGTCAGGCCGGACACGACGCGCAGCGCCAGCGCGATCTGCTGCGTCGCGGGGAGCTCCTTGTGGCAGCAGATGAACAGCAGCCGCAGGATGTCGTCGCGATAATGCGAGCCGTCGAGCCGGTCGGCGATCGCGCTCTCGGCATCGCCGAGATCGGAGATGGCTTCGTCCTCCGGCAGCGGCTGCTCGCGCCGGGTGCGCCTGACATCGTCGATCGCGGCATTGCGGCCGACCATGATCAGCCACGCCGCGGGATCGCGCGGCGGGCCGTTCTGCGGCCAGCTCTTGAGCGCGCGCAGGCAGGCGTTCTGGAACGCCTCCTCCGCGGTGTCGAGGTCGCGAAAGTAGCGCAGCAATGCGCCGACGGCCTGGGGGCGTGCTGATGTCAGGGCCGCATCGATCCAGGCCGCATCGCTCATGCCAGCGCTCCCCCCGGCCTGAAGGTGCCGACGGGACGGATCTCGTAGGAGCCGCCGGGATTGGCCTCGCCGAGCTCGCGCGCGACGTCGAGCGCCTCGTCGAGATTGGCGCAGTCGACGATGTAGAAGCCGAGCAGTTGCTCCTTGGTCTCGGCATAGGGACCATCGAGCACCAGCGGCGGATCCTCCTTGCGCAAGGTCGTCGCAGCCGTCGTCGGCAACAGCCGCGCCACCGGTCCAAGCCGGCCCTGCTTGGTGAGCCGCTCCTGGATCACCGCGAGCTTGGCCATGACGGCAGCGTCCTGGTCCTTGCTCCAGGCGCAGACGACATCCTCATCGTGATAACAAAGCAGCGCATACAGCATCGGCAGGCCTCTCCCTTCATCTTCAAGACGGCGGAGTATGCCCGGAGCCGACAGGCCCGCGAACAATTTTCGCGGGTTCCGCCGATAGGAACGGCACGCCTACCAGGAGATGCCGTATTTGGCGGCGATGTTGCGCGCCCGCGTCTCCTGGGCGCTTTCGCGCGGCTGCTTGGCCCGGCCGGCTTGTCGCTGCAACTGGCCCTGTCCTTGGCCCTGTCCTTGGCCTTGTCCCTGCGCTTGCCCCTGTCCTTGTCCGGCGGCGCTCTGGCCCCCCTGCTGGCCGGCGCTCTGTGCCAGACCCGCGCCACCGGCCTGCGGCTGACCGCCACCCTTGCCGATGGAGATGCCGTTGGCCGACAGGATCGAGCCGACGTCGATGGTCTGGGCCTGGGCCGCGGCGGCGGAAGCGATGACCAGGGCGGTGGCGAGAAGCAGTTTGCGCATGACGATGTCTCCGTGTTGATGCCCGGAGATTGGCCTGTCCGCGCGATCTGGTATGTGGAGCAGATCACGCAAGCTCAGAGGACCCTGCAATGACCAAAGGCGCGCTGGCGCTCCTGATCCATGGCGGCACCGACAATTGGTCGCCGCAGCGCTGGAAGGCGCGCTTCAACGATGTCTGCAGCGATCGTCCGGTCGTGCTGCTGCCGGATGCGGGCCTCGATCCGGCCAGCGTGCACTATGCGGCGGTCTGGAAGCCGGTCCCCGGCGAGCTCGCCGGCTTCCCGAACCTGCGCGTGATCTTCAATCTCGGCGCCGGCGTCGACGCGCTGATGGCCGACAAGACCCTGCCGAGCGTGCCGCTGGTGCGCGTCGCGGTCGACGATCTCACGCAGCGGATGACCGAATGGGTCGTGCTGCACGTGCTGATGCACCATCGCCAGGAGCTGTATCTGCGCGAGTCGCAGCGGGTGAAGCGCTGGGCGCCGAAATATCAATGGCCGGCAGCTGCGATCAATGTCGGCATAGTCGGGCTGGGCACGCTGGGGATCGACGCCGCCGAGGTGCTCAAGCGCATCGGATTCCAGGTCGCCGGCTGGAGCCGCAGCGAGAAGCGCGTCCCAGGCATAGAGACCTTCCACGGCGCGGCGCAACTCGACGCCTTCCTGGCGCGGACCGACATCCTGGTGTCGCTGCTGCCGTTGACGCCCGACACGCGCGGCATCCTCGATCGCAAGATGTTCGCTGGTCTCCGGCGCACGTCGCCGCTCGGCGCACCGATCATGATCAACGCCGGCCGCGGCGGCCTCCAGAACGAGGCTGACATTCTCGCCTGCCTCGACGACGGCACGCTCGGCGCCGTGTCGCTCGATGTGTTCGGCCAGGAGCCGCTGCCGGCCGACAGCCCGTTCTGGACCCATCCGAAGGTGGTGCTCACGCCGCACAATGCCGCCGACACCGACGCCGACGCGATCTCGCGCTATGTGGGCGAGCAGATCGGAACGTTCGAGGCCGGCGGTCCGCTGCGCAACCTGGTCGATCGCACGAGAGGATACTGAGACGCTACTTGCCGCCCAGCATCACGTCGATCGCACCGGCGACGATCGCCTCCAGCTCCTTCCGCGGCACCCGCGCCCGGGCGCGCACCGCGATCGAGTGGATCGTCGCCGACGCCAGTTGCGCCAGGACGACGGGATCGGCGCCATCGGGAAGCTCGCCCTTCTCCTTGGCGCGCCGGAAGCAATGCGCAAACGCCTTGTCGAGCTCCGTCAATGCATTCTGCACCATGGCGCGGATATCTGGATCGGCGACAGCCTCCGAGCCGGCCGTCATCACCGTGAAACAGCCGCGCGGTCCCTCTTCGCCGGACAGATAGATGTCGAGCGCCGAGGCGAAGATCTGCTCGAGCTGCCGCCGCACCGGCCAGTCGTTGCGGAAGATGTCGCCCATCAGGGCACGCGCATTGTCGCGGTAGCGCTGGTAGCTCTTGATATAGAGCTCGCGCTTGTCGCCGAACGCGCCGTAAAGGCTCGGCCGGTTCATGCCCGTGGCCGCGCTCAGGTCGTCAAGCGAGGTTGCCGCGAACCCGGTCGTCCGGAACAGATCGAGCGCCTTGCCGAGCGCGACCTCCGGCTCATAGGCCCGCGGCCGCCCGCGCCGCTTCGGCTCCGCAGCCGCCACGTCTTTTCCAGTTGCAGGATCGCCCTGGGGCGGCCCTTTCTTTTTTTGTACCATTTCGCACTAAATTCCTTGACCTGCACCATATTATGCAAGACAGTATAAAAATCAATCAACGCTCCGCCGGGAGCCCCAGGGAGACGTCCAATGGACCTGTATTTCTCACCACTCGCCTGCTCGCTCGCCACGCGCATCGCGCTCTATGAAGCCGGCGCATCGGCAAATTATCTCGAGGTCGATCCGAAGACGAAGATCGTCCGCAACGACGGCTCGGATTTCCGCACCGTCAACCCGCTCGGCCTCGTCCCGACGCTCCGCACCGACGACGGCGAGTTGCTCACCGAGAACGCAGCGATCCTCCAATATGTCGCCGACCGCTTCCCCGACGCGAAGCTCGGGACCGACCCCGGCATGGACCGCAGCCGGCTGCATCAATGGCTGTGCTTCATCGGCACAGAGCTGCACAAGGGGCTGTTCATCCCGATCCTCGACAGAACCGCCCCCGACGAGATGAAATCTCATGTGCTGAAAAAGAACCTCTCGCGGCTCGACTATCTCGACAATCATCTTGATGACCGCGAGTTTCTGCTCGACCATTTCACCGTCGCCGATGCCTATCTCGTCACCGTGATCAACTGGACGATGGCCACCCCGCCGATCGAGCTCGCCAAATGGCCAGCCGTGAAAGCCTACTACGAGCGTCTGCGCGCGCGCCCCTCCATCGCACGCGCAATCAGCGAGGAGTTCGAGCTCTACAAGGCGGAACTCGCAAGGCACAAGGCAGCTGCCTAGCCGCGATGCTTGACCGCGGTCACGTCGGGTTGCAATCCTCGAGTCGCAGGAGGATTGCAGGTGGCAGGAACATCCGTACGAGACCGATTGCTGGCGGACCGGCGCGCGCTGCTCGATCTGGGCACGCGCAACCGGCTCGTGCACATTCCGCTGAAGACCAAGACCACCCGCACCATCGACATCGTCGGCGCACGCTCCGCAACGCTGTTCGAGCTGCTCGGGGAGGGCAAGCGCTTCACCTTTTCTCCGAGCAAGGTTCAAGCCTCTGCGGAGGAGGAAACCGCATCGGCCCCGGCGCTGCCACTTCCCCCGCCCAACGCACCGGCCGTCGACGGCAAGCAGGCCGACAACGAATCGGAGACGCAAGCCCGCCCAGCCGACACAAGGCTCCAGACCCGCTTATCGTCAGAAGCGTTGCAGAAGCGCCTGCTCGACATCTGGTACGACGCGCGCACGCTGGAAGAGGAACAGGGCGTCAACATCCTCTACCTCGCCTTCGGACTGCTCAAATGGTTCGAGGACGACAAATCGGACACCGAACGCTTCGCGCCGCTCGTCCTGCTGCCGGTGCGTCTCGAGCGCAGCAGCGCAGCCGAGCGCTTCCATCTCGTGTCACGCTCGGAGCCGCCCTCGCCCAATCTCTCGCTCCAGGCCAAGCTCAACGAGGAGTTCGGCCTCAAGATCGAAGATTTTGGCGACGAGGACGACGTCGACATCGCAGCATATCTGGCCGGCATCGCCGAGACTGTCGCGACCAAGAAGAGATGGGAGGTGAAGCCGGACGCGATCGTCCTCGGCTTCTTCTCCTTCTCCAAGTTCCTGATGTATCGCGACCTCGATCCGGAAAACTGGCCTTGCGACGGCGCGCTGGACCGGCATCCGCTGATCACGGCGCTGCTGCAGAATGGTTTCGAAGCAAGCGAGCCGATCGTTCCCGACAACGGCAAGATCGATCCCGTGATCCAGCCGATCGCGATGAATCACGTCGTCGATGCCGATTCATCGCAGGCCGTGGTGATCGAGGAAGTGGTTCGCGGCCGCGACCTCGTCGTGAAGGGACCACCGGGCACCGGCAAGTCGCAGACCATCACCAACATCATCGCCTCTGCTGCGGCCGAGGGGAAGACAGTGCTGTTCGTCGCGGAGAAGATGGCAGCGCTGGACGTCGTGCACCGGCGGCTGAAGGCCGTCGGCCTTGGCTCCCTCGCGCTCGAGCTGCACTCCAACAAGGCGAACAAGCGCGTGCTGCTCGAAGAGCTGAAGCGCAGCAAATCCGCTACCGTGCCGATGCCGCGTGGCGAGGCGACCCTGGTGCAGCGCCTGACCGACAGTCGCAACGCTCTCAATCACCATGCCGACATGATGCACGAGCCGCATCAGCCGAGCGAGCTCACGCCTTTCCGGCTGCTTGGCCACCTCGTCCGCTGCGGCGAAATATCCGCCCACCCGGCGCTGCCATTGCAGGGCGCACCGTCGTGGACACCGCTGGACCTGGAACGACGGCGCGAGCTGATCGCAGAACTTGCCGAGCGGGTTGCCGCCGACGGCCCCCCGCATCACCACCCGTGGCGCGGTGTCGGCCGTGACGCGCTGGATCCTGCCGAGATGGCGGAGCTGCGCAAGCTGCTGGACGACATCTCAAGCCTGCTCGGACGCGTCGTGACGGGCACCTCACGCATCGGCGCACTGCTGGAGGTGCCGCTGCCGTTGACGTTGGCAGATGCTGTGGGCCTGCAGGCGCTAGCCGAAGCCGCCGCGGCGATGCCGGAGAGCGACAAGGCTGCTCTTCGCGATCCGATCTGGAGCCGGCCGCAGGAGGTTGCCGATGTCGTCGACAGAGGAGTCCGCTACGCCAAACTAAAGGCCGCATTCGAGTCGGCATTCGTCGAGTCCGCCTGGGATGCGTCGATGACCGATTGCCGCAAGGTGATCGCCGAAAAGGGCAGCTCCTGGCTTCGCGTGTTAAGCACGAGCTATCGCGCACAGATGCGGCTGCTGGCCTCCTATTTGAAGGTGCCGATGCCGAAATCGCTCGACCAGCGCCTGCTGCTGATCGACGGTCTCATCGCTGCGCAAGCAGCACGCAAATCCTTCGAAGCCGTTGAAAGCGCCGGCAGCGCGGCTTTCGGCACTGCCTGGCAGAAGGAGCAGTCGGACTGGGACGCGCTTGCGAAGCTGACAGCCTGGTGGAACACCTTTCCGAAACCATTCGCAAATGACGAGACACGTCAACGCCTGACGCAGCTGACGCTGTCCGCTGACGACCGGCAGGCGATCGATGAACTCAAGAACGATCTCACCGGCCTTCGGTCCAGCCTTCAGCGTCTGATCGATTTTCTGCAGATGGAGGGGGACCGCATTCCGCTCGACCCCGGCGATCAGCTTCGCGTGGACGAACTATCGCAGACGCTATTCGAGTGGCAGAGTTCGACGGAGCGCCTCACCCGCTGGATCGCTTTCATGGAGCGCGTCCGGCTCGCCCGCGCGGACGGTCTCGCAGCGCTGGCCGACCGCACGCTGGATGGCACGCTGCCGGGCGAGGCGCTGGTACAGACCTTCGACAATTCCTACTACGACGCCATGCGCGGCGTGATCTTCGCCCAGCATCCGCAGCTCAAGCGCTTCGACGGCGAATCGCACGACCGGCTCGTCGACGGCTTCCGCAAGCTCGACCTCGAACGCATGCAGCTCGCCCGCGACCAGATCGCCCATGAGCATGCCGCTGCGCTGCCGCGCAACGCCGGGGGCATCGGCCCGCTCGGCGTTCTCAATGGCGAGCTGGCCAAGAAGCGCAACCACCTTCCCATTCGCCAGCTCCTGGAGCGCGCGGGTCCGGTCATCCAGCAGATCAAGCCCATCTTCCTGATGAGCCCGTTGTCCGTCGCTCAGTTCCTGAAGCCCGGCGGGATGGCGTTCGACCTGCTCGTCGTCGACGAAGCCTCGCAGATCGAGCCGGTCGATGCGTTGGGCGCAGTCGCGCGCTGCCGGCAGATGGTGGTGGTCGGCGACGAGCGGCAGCTGCCGCCGACGCGCTTCTTCGCAAAGCTCACAGGAAACGATGAGGAGGACAGTGACGACGACGATCAGCCGACTTTCCAGGTGAAGGATGCCGAGAGCATTCTCGATCTCTGTCTGGCCAAAGGTCTGTCGCATCGGATGCTGAACTGGCACTACCGCAGCAAGCACCAGTCGCTGATCGCGGTGTCGAACAAGCAGTTCTACGACAATCGTTTGTTCATCGTACCGAGCCCGTATGACGCCGTCGCCGGCATGGGGCTGAAGTTCAACTACAACCCCGATGCGCATTACGAGCGCGGCAGTAGCCGGACCAATCCCAGGGAAGCGCGACTCGTGGCCGAGGCCGTCATGCGTCACGCGCGCGAGACCCCGGAACGGAGCCTGGGCGTCGCGACCTTCTCCGTGGCCCAGCGGCAAGCGATTCAGGACCAGCTCGAAGTCTTGCGGAAGGAGAGCCCCGACACCGAGGAGTTCTTCTCCCGCGGGACCAGCGAGCCGTTTTTCGTCAAGAACCTGGAGAACATCCAGGGCGACGAGCGCGACGTCATCTTCATCTCGATGGGCTACGGCCGGACGAAGGAAGGCTTCGTCTCGATGAGCTTCGGCCCGCTGAATTCGGACGGCGGCGAACGCCGCCTCAATGTGCTGATCTCCCGTGCCAAGCTGCGCTCCGAGGTGTTCTCCTCGATCACAGGCGACGACATCGATCTGTCGCGCGCCAAGGGCCGCGGCATTGCGGCACTGAAGACGTTCCTCACCTTCGCCCAGACCGGACAGCTCGGCGTTGCGCAGGAGACCGGCCGCGATCCCGACTCCGTGTTCGAGGAGCAGGTCGCCGCGAAGCTGCGGGCGCTCGGCCACGATGTGAAGACCCAGATCGGCACCGCCGGATTCTTCGTCGATCTTGCGATCGTCGACCCTGACAAGCCCGGCCGCTTCCTGCTCGGCATCGAATGCGACGGCGCGCAGTATCACGCATCCCGCTCGGCGCGCGATCGCGATCGGCTGAGGCAGAACGTGCTCGAATCCCATGGCTGGGTGCTGCATCGCATCTGGTCGACCGACTGGTTTCTCCGTCCGAACGAGGAGACTGAGAAGGTGCTGCGCGCGATCGAGGCGGCGAAGGCGCATTGGCGGGAGATCGACAAAGGGACTGCTGCAAAGCAGCCCGAGCCCTCAGTCAAAGCCGATGTCGCCGCGCCGGAGCCGACCTACGACCGCCCTCCCGCGGTCCTGGCCCCAAGGCCAACGATGGCGCCCTACGAGGAGGCCAGACTGCGGGTGCGTCGGGAGACCGAGCCGCACGAGACGTCGCTTGCAACGATGACGAAGCATGTCGTCGAGATCGTCGCCGTCGAGGGGCCGGTGCATGAATCGGAAATCATCGTCCGCATCCGATCGGCCTGGGGCCTTGCCCGCGCCGGCAATCGCATCCGCGATGCGGTAAAGGCGGCGCTGAACGCGGCGGTGGCGAAAGAGCAGATCGCTGGAGGCCCGTTCTATGTCGTGCCCGGCCAGACGATCGTCGTGCGCAACCGCGAGGACGTGCAATCGACGACCTTGCGCAAGCCCGAGATGCTGCCGCCGGAGGAGATCAAGGCGGCCATCATGCAGGTCGTCGAGCAGAACTTTGGCGCCGAGGAGGACCAGTTGATCCAGGCGGTCGCCCGCCTGTTTGGCTTTGGAACGACAAGTGCGGCGTTGCGCGAGGCCGTGCAGAGCAGCCTCAAGGATCTTCTGGACGAAGGAAGCCTGCGCCGCGAGGGAATGCTGCTGACGAAGCCGCAGGAGATCTCGCCCACCGCGCCGGCTTGACGGCTAGGCAAGGTCGGCCTTCATCAGGTCGCGCAGCGCCTTCGGGATCGGCTGGGCCTTGCCGCCGCTGATGAAGGCGACGCGGACGTCGGCCTTGACCAGCACGTCCTCGCCGCGCCGGACTTCCTGCGCCAGCGTGATCGAGGCGCCCTTGACCGCGATCGGCCAGGTGACGACGTCGAGCACGTCATCCATGCGGGCCGGCCGCATAAAATCGAGCATCATCGAGCGCACCACGAAGGCGAAGCCCGGGGCCTCGCTGGCGGCTTCCGCGAACAGCGCGTGCTGCTCGGCGCCCATCAGCCGCAGATGATTGGTGCGGCCGCGCTCCATGAAGCGGAGGTAGTTGGCATGGTAGACGATACCTGAGAAGTCGGTGTCCTCGTAATAGACGCGGACCTGCATGTGATGACGGCCATCGCGGATCTCGCCGTCGAGATGCTTTGCGGTCATTGGAAATCCTCGATCGCCGGAAATGGCAATCGTTTCGCGCAAGTGAGCCGCGGGCGCAAGCTTAAGACGTCACCTCCATTTGTTCCCCGGAGATCGTGACCTGCACGATCTCCGGCGGCATGCCGATCCTGACCGGCATGATGCTGCAGCCGAGCCCGCCCGAGACGATCACGTCGCACTGCGTGCGGATATGGCCGTAAGCGAGGTTGACGCCGTTGCGCGTGGGCACCGCAGGCGACCAGCCGAGCACGCGGACCTGGCCGCCATGCGTGTGGCCGGACAACTGCAGCGACACGCGCGCCGGCACGCGAAGCGCGATGTCGGGCTCATGAGCAAGCAGGATCACCGGTGCCCTGTCGGTAACCTTCTGAAGCGTGGCCTTGAGATCATCGACGCCGATCCGCGGCACCGGCCGGAAGCGTCGCGCCGGCATATAGGCGAGCTGATCGCCGAGACCGGCGAGCCAGAAGGCATGGCCGTTCTTGGTGAGTCGTAAGACCTCGTTCTCGTAGACCGGAATCCCGGCGGTCTCGAGCGCCTTTTGGGCGTATGGCGCGCCATGGCCGTCGCGCTGCACGGTCCGGTCGTCCCAGTAGTCGTGATTGCCGAGAATGGCGTGGACGCCAAGCGGCGCCTTGAGGCCGCCGAGCACCGGCGCCCACTCCGCGGCGTCGATGCGCCCGAGATGATGACGGTGACCGGCCACGTAGTCACCGAGCAGGACAATCAGGTCCGGCTTCAGCGCATTGGTTCGCTGCACGATGCCGTCGATATGCATCAGCGACATCCAGGGATCGCAGGCGTGGATGTCCGCGATCGCCGCGATCTTCAGTGTCAGCCCGGCCGGCCAGTTGCGCGGACGGATGTGATAGTCGGTGACGCCGAGGCGGAGCGGCTCGATGCCGACGCCATAGGTGGCGGTGGAAAAACCGGTGGCGGCGAAAGCGCCCGAGAATTTCAGAAAGCGGCGGCGTGACAGCATGGACGAACTCCTCGCACGCAATCCTTTTCCTCGTTCATTGCAACCGATTTCGGGTGCGTCTGTGCAGATTGTCAGCAGATTCGTTAATCATCGTCGTCATTGCCGAACAGGCCGATCTGGGTTTGATCGCGGTTGGCGGGCTCGGCCATGCCGAGATGCTTGAAGGCATGCGAGGTCAGCAGCCGGCCGCGCGGGGTACGCTGCAGATAGCCGCATTGGATCAGATAAGGCTCAATGATGTCCTCGATCGCATCGCGCGGCTCCGACAGCGCCGCCGCCATGGTCTCGACGCCGACCGGGCCGCCGCCGTAGTTCAGCGCAATGGTCGAGAGATAGCGCCGGTCCATCGCGTCGAGTCCGGCTGCATCCACCTCCAGCGCGCTCAGCGCGTGATCCGCGATGGCTCGGTCGATCGCGCTGGCGTCGGCAGCGGAGGCAAAGTCGCGCACACGGCGCAGCAGCCGACCGGCGATGCGCGGCGTGCCGCGAGCGCGGCGGGCGATCTCGTTGGCGCCATCGGGGGTCATGCCAATCCCGAGCACGCGGGCACCGCGGGTGACAATGCCTTCGAGCTCCTCGACAGTATAGAAGTTCAGCCGGATCGGAATGCCGAACCGGTCACGCAGCGGATTGGTCAGCAGGCCCGCGCGCGTCGTCGCGCCCACCAGGGTGAACTTCGACAGATCGATCTTGACCGAGCGCGCGGCGGGGCCCTCGCCGATGATGAGGTCGAGCTGGAAATCCTCCATCGCGGGATAGAGCACCTCCTCGACCGCGGGGCTCAGGCGATGGATCTCGTCGATGAACAGCACGTCGCGCTCTTCGAGATTAGTCAGCAGCGCCGCGAGATCGCCGGCCTTGGCAATCACAGGACCCGACGTCGCGCGGAAACCCACGCCGAGCTCGCGCGCGACGATCTGCGCCAGCGTCGTCTTGCCGAGACCCGGAGGACCGACGAACAGCACATGATCGAGCGCCTCGCCGCGCTTGCGCGCCGCCTCGATGAAGATCGACAGATTGGCGCGCGCCTGCTGCTGGCCGACGAACTCCGACAGCTGCTGCGGACGCAGCGCGGTGTCGCCGACATCGTCGGAGCGCCGCTCCGGGCTCACCATGCGCGCAGGCGGCTTCATTCGTTGCCGCGCCGGTACTTGTTCGGTAGCAACTCGCCGATGGTCACGACGTCAGGCCCCTTGCCGTTCGACGGCACGATGACGCGCGCCTTCGCGTCGTAGTCATGGATCAGCTCGCGGCAGGTACCGCAGGGCGACACCACTGAGACCTCACCCGGCTCACCGGGCTTCGGATGGCGCACCGCCACGATGGTCTCGATACCATGGTCGCCGTGCTCGGTGATGGCGCGGCCGATGGCGATGGCCTCCGCGCAGACGGCGTTGCGGCCGAGATAGGCGTCGATGTTGACGCCGGTGATGATGCGGCCGTCGCGGGTGCGCATGGCCGCGCCGACCTCCTGCCAATCGTTGCGGTAGCGGTTCTTCACCGCCAAAGTCGCCGCCTCGATCAGCTCCTTGTCCTTCTTGCTCACCATGGGGAAGATCGTTGTCCTTCTGCGCGTCCGTCACAGCGGCGCGCGGCTATTTCGCCAGCTCCTTGAGGCCGAGGCGGATGAGTTGCGCGGTCTCGGCCTTGTCGCCGGCCGTGCGCGAGGCAGCGGCGATGGCCGCGGCCGCCTGCGGCTGGCCATAGCCGAGATTGATGAGCGCGGAGATCGCATCCGCGATCGGCTGCGGCGCGCGCGATTCCTCGATCGCACCGGACAACCGCACCACGCCGGGATCGACATCGGCAAAGGCCGGCGCCTTGTCCTTCAGCTCGGTCACGATACGCTCGGCGACCTTCGGGCCGACGCCCGGGGTACGCGCCACCGCGGCCTTGTCGCGTAGCGCGATCGCGTTGGCGAGATCGGCCGGCGGCAAGGTGCCGAGCACGGCAAGAGCGACCTTGGCGCCGACGCCCTGCACGGTCTGCAAAAGACGAAACCATTCCCGTTCGACATCCGAGCGAAAACCGAACAGCTTGATCTGGTCCTCGCGCACATAGGTCTCGATCGACAATGTGGCGGCTTCACCCGGTGACGGCAAGGCCTGCAACGTCCGCGCCGAGCAGTGCACCTGGTAACCGACGCCGCCGACATCGAGGATCACGAAATCCTCGGTATAGGAATCGATCAGGCCCTTGAGCTTGCCGATCATAGGCCGGCCACCTTCATGCGCAGCGCCTGGCCCTGGCGGTGATGCGCGTGGGTGATCGCGATCGCCAGTGCGTCGGCCGCATCGGCCGACGGCGGCTCGGCCTTCGGCAGCAGGATCTTGAGCATCACCGCGATCTGCCCCTTGTCGGCATGCCCTGCCCCGACGACGGTCTTCTTGACCTGGTTGGGGGCGTATTCGGCCACCGAAATTCCGAACATTGCGGGGGCCAGCATGGCGATGCCGCGGGCCTGGCCGAGCTTCAAGGTGGCGACGCCATCCTTGTTGACGAAGGTCTGTTCGACCGCGGCCTCCAGCGGCTGGAAGTCAGCCAGCACCTTCGCCAGTCCCTCATGGATCGCGAGCAGGCGGCTGGCCAGCGGCAGGTCGTCGGGCGGCTCGACCGAGCCGCAGCCGACATAGATCAGCCGGTTGCCCTCGCTTTCGATCACGCCCCAGCCGGTGCGGCGGAGGCCGGGATCGATCCCGATGATGCGGATTGCTGCGCGAATCGGCTGGGCTTTCATGGGTTAGAGATAGCCTCGCGCCGCCCCGGAGGAAACATAAACGGAACGGCCGGAGCTTCGTGGTTAACCGTCCGTCAACCGCCCATCTTGGCCATCAGCGCGTCGGAAATCTCGAAATTGGCGTAGACGTTCTGGACGTCGTCGTGCTCGTTGAGCAGATCCATCAGCTTCACCAGCTTCTCGCCGGTCTCGTCGTCGACGGCCACCGTGTTCTGCGGCTTCCAGGTCAGCGCCGCCTTGCGCGGCTCGCCGAACTTGGCTTCGAGGTTCTTGGCGACCTCGTGAAAGCTGTCCGGCGAGGCATAGACCTCGTGGCCGCCCTCGCCCGAAATGACGTCGTCGGCGCCGGCCTCGATCGCGGCGTCCAGCACCGCGTCGTCGGAGGCGACGCTGCTGTCGAATTCGATGATGCCGACGCGGTCGAACATGAACGAGACCGAGCCGGTTTCGCCCAGGTTGCCGCCGGACTTGGTGAAGTAGGAGCGGATGTCGGAGGCGGCGCGGTTGCGGTTGTCGGTCAGCGCCTCGACGATCACGGCGACACCGCCCGGGCCGTAGCCCTCGTAGCGGATTTCGGCGTAGTTCTCGCCCTCGCCGCCGAGCGCCTTCTTGATGGCGCGCTCGATATTGTCCTTCGGCATGTTCTCGGCGCGGGCGGCGACCACGGCGGCGCGCAGGCGCGGGTTCATCGCCGGATCCGGCGTACCGAGCTTGGCCGCGACGGTGATTTCGCGCGCCAGCTTGCCGAACAGCTTGGACTTCATCGCATCCTGCCGGCCCTTGCGATGCATGATGTTCTTGAATTGGGAATGGCCGGCCATGCGAGGTCTCTTGCAATCGTCTGGAGGTCAGTTGCGGGAAGCGCGGCCTTATAGGCCGGGAATCGTCAAAATCAAAGATTTGGGGTGGTTTCAAGGGGGGCGAGCGGTATTCGGGGCCGCCGCACCGCCTGCCCTCATAAGCCAAATGTTAACCATGGCTTCACTGTCAAGTGCAAGGATACCGGCCTTCTGCACCTTCTCACGCGCGACCAGGGGTCCACCCCAATGGCGTTTGGTTTCCTTGCAAGACGGGCCCCCACGCCCGCGCCGGTGGTCGAGCCGCAGCCGGTCGCTGCGCCCGAGCCGTCGGCGACGCCCGATGATTCGGCCAAGGCCATTCTCGATCTCCTGGAACTCGAACTCGGCGGCATGATCCGCCAGCTGGAGCGGGCCGCCAATGCGGTCGCCAGCGGCGCCGAGGCGACGGCGGGGACGCTGACCGATATCCGCCAGCGCGCCGACGCGCTGAGCGGGCGCAGCAGCGCAGCCCAAGGCACGGCCGCGACCTTCGCCCAGGCGGCCGAGAAGGTGACCCAATCCGCCCATGGCATCCGCGCCCAGGTCCAGGACGCCGGCCAGCTCGCCGACCAGGCCAGCGCCGCCGCCCAGGAAGCGCGTGAGAACGTCGACCGGCTGCGCGACTCGTCGGCGGCGATCGGCAACGTCGTCAATCTGATCTCCCAGATCGCGCGCCAGACCACGCTGCTCGCGCTGAACTCGACCATCGAGGCGGCCCGCGCGGGAGAAGCCGGCCGCGGCTTCGCCGTGGTTGCGACGGAGGTGAAGGCGCTGGCGGTGCAGACGCAGAACGCGACCGAGGAGATCACCCGCAAGATCGAGGCGCTGCAGAAGGACGCCGCCGGCTCCGCCGACGCCGTGCATCGCATCGCCCAGGCGATCGAGGCCATCCGGCCGGTGTTCACCAACGTCAATGGCGCGGTCGCCGAGCAGAACCAGACCACCGGCGAGATGTCTGATAATGCGGCGCAGGCCTCGCAATTCATCTCCTCCGTGGTCGACAGCGCCGCCGATATCGGCAGCGCCACCCAGCAGGCCGAGAGCTATGGCGAGCGCGTCACCAGCGCTGGCCGCGCGGTGACGATGTATGCCCAGAAGCTGAAGGCGCGCTGCGCCGTGCTGCTGCGCCAGGGCGATCGCACCGCGCGCAGCGGCAGCGAGCGCCTGCCCTGTCATCTCAAGCTCGAGTTCAAATCGGGCGCGCGCGCAATCACCGCGCCGGTCTACGAGATCTCCAACGACGGCATCCTCATCACCGGTCCCGACGCCAGCCGCCTCGCCACCAACGAGCGCCTCGACGCCGTGCTCGAGGATGTCGGCCCCTGCCGGCTTGTTATCACCGAGCAGGTCAAGGCCGGCGCCCAGGCGCGGTTCGATGCGCCGAGCGCGGAGCTGCGCGAGAAGATCGAGGACAAGCTCTGGGCGCTGCACGAGGAGAACAACGAGTTCGTCACCCGGGCCATGGAGGCCGGCACCGAGCTGAACCGGATGTTCGAGAGCGCGGTTGCCCGCGGCGAGATCACGCTCGAGGACATGTTCGACGCCAGCTATGTCGAGATCGCCGGCACCGATCCGCAGCAGCATCGCAGCCGGATTCTCGATTGGGCCGAGCGTGCGCTGCCGTCGTTTCAGGAGGCGTTCCTGGCCAGGGATCAGCGGATGGCGTTCTGCGTCGCGATCGATCGCAACGGCTATCTGCCAGTGCACAACAAAATCTACTCGCATCCGCAGCGGCCGGGCGATGTCGCCTTCAACACCGCCAACTGCCGCAACCGCCGCATCTTCAACGATCCGGCGGGGTTGGCGGCGGGCCGCAACCAGCGGCCCTATCTGATCCAGAGCTACGCGCGCGACATGGGCAACGGCAACACCGTCATGATGCGCGAGATCGACGTGCCGATCCGCGTCCGCGGCCGGCATTGGGGCGGCTTCCGCACCGCCTACAAATTGTGAGCCGAGCGGTGACCTGCTGAAGTCTACGATCACGGGAGCCTGGACATGTCCGTCGCGCAACGCGCCATTCTGGAAAATCACGATGCGCGCACCGGCGCCGAACGGCTGATGGACGAGATCGCCGACCGCATCGGCGGTCTCGGCGTCGAACTGGCCGACGTCGCCGGCAACGTCCAGGAGGTCGCCAACCGCGTCAGCTACCAGTCGCAACGCTTCGGCCACCTGCAGGCCACCGCCAAGACGATGGTCGCGGCCAATCACGACATCGCCACCGCCTCGCAGGCGGTGCAATCGGCGACGACCGCCGCCGTCGGCGACATCGCGCAGTCGCGCAACGTGGTCGAGACGGCGGTGCGGCACATCTCCGAGCTGGTCGATTCGGTGGAGCGAATCGAGCAGCGGCTCGGCTCGGTCGGCGATGCCCTGTCGCAGGTTGCCAAGGTCTCGGTCGCGATCGAGGCGATCGCCAAGCAGACCAATCTGCTCGCGCTCAACGCCACCATCGAGGCGGCCCGCGCCGGCTCGGCCGGCCGCGGCTTTGCGGTGGTCGCGAGCGAGGTGAAGTCGCTGGCCGAGGCGACACGGCAGGCGACGCAGCAGATCGGCGATACCCTGCGCGGGCTGGATTCGCAGGTGAAGAGCCTGCTCGGAGAGAGCGGCCAGGCGTCCTCGCGGGCCAAGACGGCGGGCGAAGGCGCCCAGCAGATCGGCGGCATCATCGTCCGCGTCCAGGACGGCTTCACCAGCGTCGGCCAGGAGATCGACGGCGTGGCGAAGGCCGCGACCTCCAACCTCGCGCATTGCGACGCGGTCATCACCGAGCTCGCCGAGCTTGCCAAGGGCGTCGACCAGTCGTCGATCGAGCTGAAGCAGGCCGACAGCCGCATCGCCAAGCTGCTCGACCACTCCGAGGCGCTGATCGGACTGATCGCCGAGAGCGGCGTCGAGACCGCCGATGCGCCGCTGATCCGCACCGTGGTCGAGACCGCACGGCAGATCTCGGCCGTGTTCGAGGCCGCGGTCGACCGCGGCGAGATCTCGCTCGCCGATTTGATGGACGAGAACTACCGCGAGATTCCCGGCACCAACCCCAAGCAATATCTTACCCGCTACGTCGAGTTCACCGACCGCGTGCTGCCCGCGATCCAGGACCCGATCCAGGGCAGCGACCCGCGCATCGTGTTCTGCGTCGCCTGGGCGCGCGGCGGCTATCTGCCGACGCACAATCCGAACTACCGCAAGCCGCAGGGGCCCGACCCGGTCTGGAACAACGCCAACTGTCGCAACCGCCGGCTGTTCGAGGACCGCGCGGTGAAGAAGGTCGCCGCCGCCGGCAACAAGCCGTTCCTGCTGCAGACCTACCGCCGCTACATGGGCGGCGGCCAGTTCGTGCTGATGAAGGACCTGTCGGCGCCGATTGTCATCAAGGGCCGGCATTGGGGCGCGTTCCGCATGGGCTTCCGCATCAAGGCCTGACGCGTTCGTCTCACGCTCCCCAGAATGTCGGCTTGGCCTGGGACAGCCGGCCGCCGATGCGCACCGGCGCGATCCGCTCGGCGAGCCCGGTCGCGTCGTCGGTCTCGACCGCGACGCCGCTCAAGGTCGCCTCGCCCATCGCCGGCTCGAAGCGCGCCGAGGGAATCCCCGACTGGAAGCGGCGCAGCGGCTCGTCCTTCTGCATGCCGATGATCGAGTCGTAGTCGCCGGTCATGCCGGCATCGGTCATGTAGGCCGTGCCGCCGGGCAGTATCTGGTGGTCGGCCGTGGGCACATGGGTGTGGGTGCCGACGACGAGGCTGACGCGGCCGTCGCAGAAATGGCCAAAACCCTGCTTCTCGCTGGAGGCCTCGCAATGCACATCGACCACGATGGCGTCGGCCGCCTCGCGCAGCGGGCAGGCGCCGATCTCGCGCGCGATGGCCGCGAACGGATCGTCGAACGGCGTCATGAACACGCGTCCGAGCACGTTGACGACCAGCGCGCGGGCGCCGGTCTTGGTTTCGACCAGCGCGGCGCCACGGCCGGGCGTGCCCGGCGGATAGTTCGCGGGCCGCACCAGCCGCGGCGCGCGCTCGATGAACACCAGCGCCTCGCGCTGATCCCAGGAATGGTTGCCGAGCGTCACCGCATCGGCGCCGGCATCGACCAGCTCCTGGTAGATCGCTTCGGTGATGCCGAACCCGCCGGCCGCGTTCTCGCCATTGACGATGACGAGATCGAGCCGCCAGTCGCGGATCAGGCCGGGAAGATGGTCTGTGACGGCGCTGCGGCCGGCACGGCCGACGACGTCGCCGACGAAGAGAATGCGCAACTCAATGGCTCCGGAAATCCAAGATCTCGCCTTCGGTTAGCACATAATCCAGCGCCGCGTCGTGGGCCAAGGCCGGGACCTCCTCGGTTTCCTGAACCGCAAAGCCGAGGCCGACGCCGATGACGTGGTGCGATTTGCGCAGGTGCGAGAAGGTGTAGTCGTAGTAGCCGCCGCCATAGCCGATGCGATGGCCGGTGCGATCGAAGGCGGCGAGCGGCACCAGCATGACGTCGGGCACCAGCTCGGCCGCCACCGGCGACGGCTCGGGAATCCCCAGCGCGCCGAGCGTCAGCCGGTCGCCGGGCGCATAGGCGCGAAACGACAGCGAATGGCCACGCGCCAGCACGACCGGCAGCGCCAATCGTGCGCCCTGCCCGGCCAGCGCGTGCAGCAGCGGCATCGGATCGAGCTCGTTGCGGATCGGCGCATAGCCGGAGACCACCGCGCCCGGCTTCAGAGGAAATGGCAGGCCGCGCGCGGCGATGGCCTGCGCGGCTGCGCTCCTGGCATTCTCGCTGAGCGCGTCGCGGGCAGCGAGCGCGGCCGTGCGCAATTGTTGCTTGGTGTGCTGAGCGGCCTTCATCGGCATGCGAGGCTACCTCCGCTGGCGGCCCGCGGGACGCGGGGCCTCGAACGTTGCAGGAACGCGGCAGGCGAGCAACCGGACGTCAACAGGGGAAGACTTGAATAGCGACGCGCTTGGGTAGGGTGAGACAGAGAGAAGAGCGAAGCCGCAATCGCCGTTGAAACGCTCGATCCCGGAGTTCCCTACGAAAGTAGGTGGGCACCATATGTCCAGGTCCACGGACCTGGCCAGGGACAGTTCCCTTAAGGATCGATAAGGCCCCGGGGATATGTTGGTTCCGGACGCGCGTCGCAGCCTCGCCAAGGCAATGTAACTATGGCCGGACGATTTTGCCAGCGGGCGCGCGGCCATTGGACGGAATTGCGGAGCGATCGCGCTCTGCGGCCGTCCTTCGAGACGCACGCCTGCGGCGTGCTCCTCAGGACGAGGTCTGCCCCCTGGAGAATTCAATCCCCTCGGATGGGCCCGCCACCCACGCCCAATGTGCCGCTCCGATCGCCACAGCCCATCCTCTCCATGAACAGGCCTCTTGGCGTGTTCATGGTCGATGTGCAGTGCCCCCGGGTCTTGACCCTCCCCATGAACACCTCTCTCGGTGTGCTCATGGTCCAGTGTGCAGTGCCGCCCCGGCTTTGACCCTCATGGTGAGGAGCGCCGACTTCGGCGCGTCTCGAACCATGAGGCCCCTGCTGGCGCGCCCATCGTCGGACTTGGCACGGGTCCCATTTGGGCTTGCCGGAATTCTCCGGCGGCGGGGGCCATCCACTTTCAGACATGGCTTCGCATCCTCGCGGCGCGCACGGCGTCCGAGTTGGTCATCGAGATCGCCCTCGTCAACAGAGGGCGCAGGGAAGGCCGGGCGTCGGCTGACGCCCATGGCCCGCCTGCGAGAAAAAATGCAGGCGGCAGGTACCACAGGTGCAGCCGGGACAGCCCGGCCCTCCCTGCGCGACGGTTTGAACGGCTGCTTCGCGATCTCCCTGGTGCGCCGGGCTTGTTGGCCACCATGTCGCGCAACGCGCTCACGCGCGTTGCGCGGGTAACACCAGCTTCGGGGTGTCAGGACCACGCGACTTGACCGGTCGTGTCTCGCCGTTCGTCCGCGCAAATCGCTTCACGCTGCGTCGACACACGCCCATCGCATCCCACTGCCAACGTCTCGTGACGGTCGCGACACGCCCCTCATGCGGCAGCAGGACGAGCGGAAGCATCGGCCTGATTTGCCCGACACGACAAGCGATGCCGCCTGCGACATCGTAACGCGACGGGCAGTTTGCGCATGCGCGACATGCGCGGATTGCCCGTCGTGTCGTTGCTGACAACAGTTGCGTGCATCGATTAGCCGTGACGCATCCCAGCATTCCGTCGTCATCCCGGCGAACCCCGGGATCCATACCGCTAGGTCCATCATCGGGCACGACGGCAGTCAACGAGCGCAACCAACTAACAGCGGTGGCTATGGGTCCTGGCGTTCGCCGGGACGACGGCGGTGGGCGTGGCTACGGGGGTGGCCCACACGAGACCGCAGTCCTGGCGCGGGTGATCCGAGCCGGCATCATCGCGGCGCTCGCGCGGCGGCGCCGCGCCCGCAGCGCATAGTCTCGCCATGATTGGGGCCCATCCAATGGAGCTGGGGTTGTGGTGGAACACGACCACACCCAATGCCCTACACCGTACATACCTGCCGCGTATCCGCGTACATTGGAGTCCAGGCATGCGCTTCCCTCTCAAGACTGCTGCGGCCGCCTGCGCGCTGCTGATGACATCAGCTACCGCGAGCCTCGCCGCCGACGTCAAGATTCACCGCGTCTCCATCCAGGTCGATCAGAACGATCCGGCGATCATGAACCTGGCGCTCAACAACGCCTCCAACATCATGGAGACGTTCAAGGAGAAGGGCGAGGAGGTCGAGATCGAGCTCGTCACCTACGGGCCCGGGCTGAACATGCTGCGCGAGGACACCTCGCCGGTGAAGGACCGGCTGAAGCAGATTTCCGAGCTCAGCTTTCCCGCCAAGATCAGATTCTCCGCCTGCAACATCACCAAGCGCGGCATGGAGAAGCGCGAGGGACATCCGATCGCGATCGTCTCCGAGGCGAGCCTCGTGCCGTCGGGCGCCGTCCGGCTGATGGAACTACAAGAGAGCGGCTGGAGCTATCTAAAACCTTAGGTAGTCGCCGCCGCAAATCCGCCCGGTTTAAGTCGCACAACGATACGACCTTGGATTGAAGCGGTCACATCAGTCTGCCCACGGGGACACGAGGGCAGACGCGATCGGGGGACTATCGTCATGCGTCGAACGCTCGCGAGCCCAGCGCTGATGGCGCTGGCAACGATCTCTGCTGCCTTCTTCACCTTCAACAGCACGGCGTGGGCGCAAGAGCAGCCCGCAGCCCCGCTCTCCCTGAGGCCGGCGCGTGCGCCGGAGCGGCGCGCCGCCGAGGTCCGGGTGGTGGAGACCCGCGCGCCCGAGCCGCGCGGCGCCTCGGACGAGCTTGCCATCAAGGCGCGTATGAACCAGTGGACCGTCGGCCTTGCCGCCGGCCTGCCCGATGGCGGCTTCGTGCGCTTCGCCAGCGAAATGGCGCGGACGATGGATGACGGCGACAACATGCGCCTGATCCCGATGGTGACGCGCGGGACGACGTCGAACATCGCCGACCTCCTGTATCTGCGCGGCGTCGACGTCGCCATCACCTATGCCGATGCCTTCGACTTCTACGCCAAGCAGGCCGGCCTTTCGAACATCAACGATCGCATCCGCTACGTGCTGCGCTTCTTCATCTCCGACGTGCACATCTATGCGCGGGACGAGTTCAAGACGCTGCAGGACCTCAAAGGGCAGAAGGTCGCGATCGGCACGTCGGGCGTCGCCGCCGCGCATACCGGGCCGCTGATCTTCCGCCGACTCGGCATCGACATCGAGCCGGTCGCGGTCGGCGGGCCGGTGGCGCTGGAGAAGCTGCACAAGGGCGAGATCGCGGCGATGGTGTATGTCGCCTCCAAGCCCGGCGAACTGTTCGCCGGCAAGAAGGCCGATCCGGGATTCCACTTCGTGCCGGTGCCGTACACGCAGCAATTCTCCGATTTCTACTATCCGACCAGCATCAAGGCCGACACCTATCCCGGCCTGGTGGCACCCGACACGGCGGTGGAGACGATCGCCGTGCCCTCGGTGCTCGCGGTGTACAATTGGAAGCCCGGCAGCGACCGCGCCGACCGCGTCAACCGCTTCGTCGACACGCTGTTCAGCAACCTCGCCCGGCTGCAGCAGCCGCCGTTCCACCCCGGATGGAAGGATCTCAACCTCGACGCCCAGGTGCCGGGCTGGCAGCGCTACCCCTATGTCGAGACCGTGCTGGAGCGCATGAAGAAGGAAGCCGACATCGGCCTGCCGCCGGCGGCCACCGGCAGCCTGACCCAGCAGGAGCGCTTCGAGGCCTTCCTCGCGTCGCAAGCCAAGGCGCCGCCGTCGAAGGCGGAAAAGGAGGAGCTGTATCGCTCATTCCTGGAATGGAGCCGGAAGCGGCAGAAGTGAGTGAGTCCAGAAAGTGCGCACGCGGCCCTGCCGACTAATTAGTCGATGACAGGAGTGTCCATCACGGCACGGGCAGTCTGCTCCCTCTCCCCGTTCTTCACGGGGAGAGGGTCGGGGTGAGGGGCAGCCGCACGGGCGGTGCAGTTGTTTCGCGCGGTTTGATCGGCGCTGACCCGTCGTGCCCGTCCGATGGATTTCAGCTCTAGGCACGCTATGTGCCATGCCCCTCACCCGGATTGCTGCGCAATCCGACCTCTCCCCGCAAAGAGCGGGGAGAGGTTTGCACCGCCGTCGAGGCTACACGGTGATCAACTCAACAACAACGCCATCCCCGGATCGCCCTTGGCCATCGCGCGCTGATAGGCCGGGCGGGCGGCGATGCGCGACAGATAGGCCCGGATGTTGGGATATGGCGCGAGATCATAGGGCTGGAAGTAGCGCATGGTGGTGAGCGAGAACACCGTCATGATGTCGGCCGCGGTCAGCGCGTTGCCGGCGAGATAGTCGGCCTCGCCGCAGCGCGCCTCGACGGCGGCGAAGGCACGGTCGAGCCGCGCCCGCATCGCCCCGAGCATGGCATTGTCATCCGGCAGATTGAGCCGGTTGAGGATCATCAGCCGTCCCATCGCCGCCTGCAAGGTGCCGTTGGCGAAGTGAAACCAATAGAGAAACGGCGCGAAGTCGGGATCGTCAGGCCCGGGCCGCAAGCGGCCCTGGCCGTACTTTGCAATGATGTAGTCGACGACAGCACCGGATTCGGCGAGCACCAGCTCGCCGTCGGTGATGACGGGCGCGGCACCGATCGGGTGCAGCGCCTTGTACTCCGCGGGCGCCAGGATCGTCCTGGCGTCGCGCGCGTAGCACTTCAACTCATAGGGAATCTCCAGCTCCTCGCAGAGCCAGACGATGCGTTCGGATTGAGATTTGCCGAGATGATGAACGGTGAGCATGGCGACTTTCGAAACGACGACGAGACAGCAATGATGTCGCCTGCAATGTAGCGGCAGAGAGCGGCACGCGACAATCCGCAACGCATATGCGTCGCAATTGCCGTTGGCCGCCCGACCGGTGACCGCCGGCGGTCTCTTGCAAGGTTGTTTTTTGAACCGACATCAACCTCAATGAGACGCATGTCCGGGCCTGCGGCCGTTGGCCGCGAAAATGCGGAAGGATGCGCGTCATGAACCGCCACTGCTCTCCAGGACGTCTGCTGCTCGCCCTCACCCTCGCCATTCTAGCCGGCGCGGACGCTCATGCGACCGAGCTCAAGGCCATCGCACCGAGCGACCCCTGCGCACCCAATGCCGGCAAGGTCGACGTGGCCTGCGAGGCCCCCGCCGGCAACACGCGGCGCAGCGCGCTGTTGGTCGCGACGCAGGGCGCGGTCACGTTCGATCTGCCGGACGGCCTCACGGTGGGCGGCGCCAAGCTTCCCGCCGGCGCCACCCTGCGGGTCGACGACCTCATGCTCTACGATGGCAAGCTGATCCCCGAGGTGTGGCGGCTGAATGCCGGCGACGTCGTGGACATCAAGCTGAGGAACCAGCTCACGCCGGGCGATTTCGCTGCCACCAATCTGCACACTCACGGGCTCCTGGTGAGTCCCGACCTCGACACCAAGCCCAATCCCGCCAATCCGGCCGAAGCCATCGCTGCCGAGCCCGTGGGCGACACCGTCTATGTCTGCACACTGCCGTCCGGCCAGCCTGCCGGCAGCGAAGGCGAGAAGCGCTGCACGAACCATGGCGGCGCGGCCGCGGCCACGCATGCACGCTTGTTCTTCGGCGAGAAGCGCGACGAGATGAACTACCAGATCGCGCTGCCGGACGCTCATCCGGAGGGATTGTTCTGGTATCACCCGCACGTGCACGGCAATGCGCGGACACAGGTCGGCGCCGGCCTGTCCGGTCTGATCTTCATCAAGGGAAAGCCCGCGGCGAATGGCGCCGGCGCCTCCGGCGGCGCCCGTCCGCAGGATCCGGCCAAGCCGGTCGCCTCGATCGAAAAATTCATGATGCTGAAGGACATTCAGATCGACCAGGTGACGCAGGCGTCGCCGGGAACGCTTAACGCGCGCTTCCTGCCGGTCGATAGCCCGAGCCACAAGTCGGATCTCTGCGGCCCCGGCCCGGGCGATGCGCCGCCGCTCGGGGCCTGCTTCACGCAGATCGATGATCCCGACCACGCCGGCCAGAAGCTCACCCAGGGCTGGCTGTTCACGGTCAATGGTCAGGTGTTCCCCCAGATCTCGCTCGGCTCCGGCGAGCAGCAGATCTGGCGCATCGCCAATGCGAGCGCGGACATGACCTACGATCTCGCCCTCGTCGAGACGACCACCGGCCGGCCGCTGCGCGTGCAGATCCTGGCCCGCGATGGTGTCGCCGTGGTCGCGCAGAGCGGCGGAGCCTCCACCCCCGTCATGGCGGATCGCGTGCTGCTGATGCCGGGCTCCCGGATCGAGATCGGCGTGGACCGCGCCACCGCCGAGGGCCGCTTCGACGGCAGCCAGCCGCTCGAGGCGCGGCTGCGCAGCTACGGCTTCTTCACCGGCGAGACCGCGGGGTTCGGCGACTCCTGGCCGGCGGTCGACCTCGCCGCGGTGTCGTTCGCGGCCGAACCCACCACCCCACCGGCGGCGCTCGAGTCCCTGTCCACGACCCAGGCGCGGCTCAACCGACCCAAGACCGTCCTCGGCGCGGTACGCCAGTTCCAGCCCTTCATCGTCTCTCCCTGGCAACCCGGCTCCGAAATGGCGCGCGCCGTGGCGCCCGACCGCAACGAGCCGATGCCGGCGGCACGGCCTTCAGAGCACGCTCACGGCGGCGGCACCGACGAGCATCCGCAGCCGCCCGCGAAGGATGCCTGCGCCGAACAGGCCGGCCACGAGGATCGGATCATTGCGCTCGCCATCCATGTCGATACGGCCAAGAACATCGAGGACTTCAAGATCGGGGCCGACTGCGCGACCTTCAAAGGCGCCGACTGGGCGGCGCACATCAAGGCCGCCGAGGCAAGCGCCGCATCGTTCGGCAAGAACTCGGTCGTGCTTGCTGCACGCGCGGGCCGTCCCGAGACCTGGACCATCGTCAACGATCCGCTGGACAGCAATCACGAGACGCACAATTTCCATGTGCATCAAATGAAGTTCGAGGTGATCGACCTGTTCGATCCCACCGGCCGGATCACGATG
Source organism: Bradyrhizobium sp. ORS 285 (assembly GCF_900176205.1). NCBI lineage: Bacteria > Pseudomonadati > Pseudomonadota > Alphaproteobacteria > Hyphomicrobiales > Nitrobacteraceae > Bradyrhizobium > Bradyrhizobium sp. ORS 285. The sequence goes on along the minus strand of NZ_LT859959.1, from coordinate 665,853 downwards.
CCGCGCGGCAAGCTCAAGGAGCGGCGGTTCGACAGCTACCCGGTCCCGACCGGCGGCTATCTTCGTATCCGGATCGACTTCAACGAGCAGATGGTCGGCGGCCGCTTCGTGTTCCACTGCCACATTCTGGAGCACGAAGACAAAGGCATGATGGCCGAGATCGAGGTCAAGTAGTCCGGACCATGCGATGGCTGCGGCGCTCGTCTGCACCGATGCAAACGAGCGCCGTCGCGATCACTTCACCATCGCGCCGTAGACGATGTCCTGCACCTGCTCGCGATAATATTTGCGCAGGTCTCCTGGCGCCGCCGTGCCGACCACCACGACCAGCCGCTCCTTGGGATCGCAGAAGAACTGCGTGCCGAAGGCGCCGTTCCAGCTGAACTCGCCGGGATTGCCGGGCACCGCCGACAGACCCTCGCTGGTGCGCACGGCCACGCTCAGTCCAAAACCGAAGCCCGCGCGATGCGGCTCGACGGTGGCGACGGTGTTCTTGATCTCCGGTCCGAGATGGTTGGAGGTCATGTGATGCACCGTCTTCGGGCTGAGGATGCGCACACCGTCGAGCTCGCCGCCGTTGAGCAGCATCTGGCCGAAGCGGATGTAGTCGCCGATGGTGGCGAAGGAGCAGGCGCCGCCGCAGTCGGACCTGGTCGGCGTATCCAGCAGCCTGATCGCCTGCGGCTTGCCGGTGAGCGGATCGTTCGGGAACGGCCGCGCCAGTCGCGACCGCTGCGCGTCTGAAGGCGCGAAGGTCGCGTCCTGCATGCCGAGGGGCTTCCAGACGTTGTTGGAGAGATACTCGCCGAGCCGCTGCTCGCTGACCTTCTCGACGACGGCGCCGAGCACGTCGATGGAGAAACCATATTCGAACTGCGTGCCGGGCTGATGCGCCAGCGGCAGCTTGGTGAGGCGCTCGATGAAGGACTGGGTGTCGCCCTCGATCGCCGGCGCAATGCCGTCGGGATAGAGCCGCGCCACCGGGCTCGCGCTGTCGGGCCGGCCGCCATACATCAGGCCCGAGGTGTGGCGGTAGAGATCGTGGATCAGGATCGGCCTCGCCTGCGGCACCAATTGCAGCGCGCCGTTCTCCTGCACCAAGCCGACCTTCATGTCGGCGAACGCCGGATAGTAGTCGGCGAGCTTCGCCTGCAGCGGCAGCCGCCCCTGCTCCATCAAGCTCAGCCCGGCCACCGCGGCCATCGGCTTGGTCATCGAGGCCAGCGCGAAGATCGCATCCAGCGGCATCGGCGTGCCCTTGACCGGATCGAGCTGGCCATAGGCCTTGTAGTGAACGAGCTTGCCGTCACGGGCGATCGCGACCACTGCGCCGGGCACGCGCTTGGCGGCGATCTCGCGGGCGAAGAAATCGTCCATGCGGGTGAGGCCCGTTTGCGAGAAGCCGACCTCGTCGGGCTTGGCTTCGGGCAGCGGCGCGGCGACGAGCGGAGTCGCGAGCGCGGTGAAGGCTGCGGCGGCCGCCGCGAAAATCAGTCTGTTCAAGAACACCTCCCTGATGCGAACACGATCCCGCTTGTCGGCGCGGGATTCGGTGATGTCCGCCTGCCCCAGCAGTAGGGCAGCACGCAGCGAACGACAAGCGCTCGCAACACGGTTGCATCGCGACGACGTGATCGCGTTCGCTGCTGCACAATCACCGCGTGGCACGACGAATGATTGGGGATGGGTGAGACCGCTGCTGCGCGAGGTCACGCATGCTGAAGGCGATCGGACTGATCGTTCACACGATCTGGGCTGTATGTGCGATGGCGACCGGGACATTCGTGGGTGTCGCCGTTGGCCTCCACTCCGGCGGCTGGATCGGCGCGGTGGCGCTGGGCATTGTCGGCCTGATCATCGGCGCCCTCGCCGCAGCATTTCCGTTGGAAACGATCGGGCTGATCCTGGAGGGTCTCTGATCAGGTCTTCGGAACCGTTGCCCTTGCGCGAGGTTGGCCGATTCTCGTTCCAAACCAAGCACAGCCGATGACCGCAGCCGAGCTCGCCAATCACTATCGCGCCTACATTGTCTGCCTGAATGCGCAGGCTTGGCCCGCGCTCGGGGATTTCGTGCACGAGCACGTCGTGCATAACGGCCGGCAGCTTGGACTGGCGGACTATCGCGACATGCTGATCGGCGACTTCGCCGCCATTCCCGATCTTCGCTTCAACATTGGCTTGCTGGTGGCGGACCCGCCGCATGTTGCGTGCCGGCTGGACTTCGACTGCACGCCGAAGGGTGAGTTTCTCGGCCTGCCGGTGAACGGCCGGCGTGTCGTCTTCAGCGAGAACGTGTTCTACGAATTTCGCGACGGCCGGATTGCGGAAGTGTGGTCGGTGATCGACAAGGCGGCGATCGAGGCGCAGCTATGAGCAAGAGCGCTGTAGGCGACGCACAACTATGACGTAGATCGAGCCGTCGCCAAGCTCACCGCTGTCGTCCCTGCGAAAGCAGGGACCCATAACCACCGCTGCTTGTTGTTGCGCTCGGTGTCGACCACCCTGCCCGATGGAGAGATCACGCGGTAAGGGTCCCGGCTCAAGGCCGGGACGACACCGGTAATGGAGCGGCGAGCTTGCCAAACACTCGTGCAACACTCTTGCATGCAGGACCGCACCACAATCACGATGAGATCGCGCGAGGGCCTGCGAGCTTGGATGTGCTCTACCCGATCGCCACGCCGCCACCGATGGTACGGTTCAGCACCTGCGTCGTGCGCTCGATGCGCTCGGCCGCGGCGTTGAGGGCCTTCGCCACCGCGACCTGCGTGGCGCGGGCGCGGTCGACGGATTGGCTGCGGACGTTGCGCAAGCCTTCGAGCTCCTGCTCCAACATCTGCACACGCTGATTGGCATCGATCAGTTCATCGCAGACAGTGAGCGCGGCCATCACGGTCAGCCGGGCGTCGCCGATCTCGCCGAACTTACCGCGCAGATTGGTGATGCGGGTCTCGAGACTTTCCGCGAGCTTCAACAGGCGAAGCTCCTGGCCCTCCTCGCAGGCCATGCGATATTGGCGGCCGTTGATGGTGACGTTGATGTGGCTCATTCGTCATCCTCATCGTCATTTGCGCCATCTTGGCCAGCGCCATTGAGCACCGCGCGGATGGTGCCGATCGCGGTGTCCAGCCGCTCGGCGATCTCGCGGTTGGTGCGCTCCAGCCGGCGCGTCTTCATCAGCGAGCCGTCGAGTTCGTCGGCGAGACGCGAGCGGTCGGCGCCGAGCGCCTGGATGCGAGTCGCCAACTCGTCCTCGTCGCGATCGGCCTCGCGCCGCCGCTCGACCGCGCTCTCCAGCGCGTCGAGCGCGGTCATCAGGCGCCGCGTCGCCGCCTCCAGATCGGCGGCGCCGGGTTCCACCTGGCCGGCAAGGTTGGCAGGGTGATCGTTCATGACGCGGATGCGAGGCCCTTATACCGCCTGGGGATAGCGACAAAAGCCGCTGTCCGGCAAGCGTTTACGGGCAGAATCTTACGTGCTGGGCGAGCCAAGCGCAACGCTCGGCGGAAACTATGCACTACTAAGCAACTTTTGGGACGCAAACGACGTTGCATTGCCTTTGATTCCCGGAACTGAGGTGCTAATCAGCCCGCAAAATCCCGGCCCGCCAGCGATACCGGCGGCTCTCCTGTCATCAGCATTTCACGTTTGGACGGATTCCAGCATGACGCAGGTCGATCACTCCCGCATGGCCAACGCCATCCGCGCGCTCGCAATGGATGCCGTCGAAAAGGCGAAATCCGGGCATCCCGGCTTGCCGATGGGCGCCGCCGACGTCGCCACCGTGCTGTTCACCCGCGTGCTGAAATATGATGCCGCCGCGCCCGCCTGGCCGGACCGCGACCGCTTCGTGCTGTCGGCCGGCCACGGCTCGATGCTGCTGTATGCGCTGCTGTATCTGACCGGCAACGAGGAGATGACGCTCGACCAGATCAAGCGCTTCCGCCAGGTCGATTCGCTCACCCCGGGCCATCCGGAGAACTTCCGCACCAAGGGCATCGAGACCACCACCGGCCCGCTCGGCCAGGGCATCTCGACCGCGGTCGGCATGGCGCTCGCCGAGAAGATGCTGCAGGCGGAATACGGCAAGAAGATCGTCGACCACCACACCTATGTGCTGGCCTCCGACGGCGACCTGATGGAAGGCATCTCCCAGGAAGCCATCGCGATGGCCGGGCACTGGAAGCTCAACAAGCTGATCGTGCTGTGGGACGATAACGGCATCTCGATCGACGGCCCGCTGTCGATCGCCGATTCGGTCGACCAGGTGAAGCGCTTCAAGTCGGCCGGCTGGGCCGCCGAGCTGATCGACGGCCATGATCCCGAAGCCATCGCCGCTGCGATCGCGCGGGCGCAGAAATCCTCGCGGCCGAGCCTGATCGCCTGCAAGACCACGATCGGCTATGGCGCACCGACCAAGGCCGGCACCTCCAAGGTGCATGGCGAGGCGCTGGGCGCCGAGGAGCTGAAGGGCGCCAAGGAGAAGCTCGGCATCTCGCAGGAAGCATTCTCTGTGCCGGACGACGTGCTCGCCGCCTGGCGCGAGGCCGGCCGCCGCGGAGCAGCTGTCAGGACCGAGTGGGAGACACGGCTTGCCGAGATGGGCCCGCGCAAGCGTGCGGAGTTCGAACGCCGGCTGCGCCATGAGCGTCCCGCCGCGCTGTCGAAGGCGCTAAAGGACCACAAGAAGGCGCTGCTGGAAAATCCGCTCAACGTCGCCACCCGCAAATCGTCGGAGGCCGCGATCGAGGCGATCGCAGCGGCCATGCCGTTCGAGTTCGTCGCGGGCTCGGCCGACCTCACCGGCTCCAACAACAACAAGGCGAAGTCGGCGACCTCGTTCTCAGCCAAGACGCCGAAGGGCCGCTTCATCCATTACGGAATCCGCGAGCACGGCATGGCGGCGTGCATGAACGGCATCTTCCTGCATGGCGGCTTCGCGCCGAACGGCGCCACCTTCCTGGTGTTCTCCGACTATGCCCGCGGCGCAATGCGCCTGTCGGCGCTGATGGGTGCGGGCGTCGTCTACGTGCTGACCCACGATTCGATCGGCCTCGGCGAGGACGGCCCGACGCACCAGCCGGTCGAGCATCTGGCGGCGCTGCGCGTCATCCCCAACATGCGCGTGTTCCGACCGTGCGATTCGATCGAGACCGCGGAGTGCTGGGAGCTGGCGCTCAACCGCACCAACGGCCCGACCGTGCTGGCGCTGACGCGGCAGAACCTGCCGCAGCTGCGCACCTCGGCTCCATCCGACAATCCCTGCAGCCATGGCGGCTATGAGCTGGTCGCCGCCCAGGGCGAGGCCAAGGTGTCGCTGTTCGCCACCGGCTCGGAGGTCGAGATCGCGGTGGCCGCGCAGAAGCAGCTCGCCGAGCGCGGCATCCCTGCGCGCGTCGTCTCGGTGCCTTCGCTCGAACTGCTGCTCGAGCAGCCGGAAGAGACCAAGGCCGCGATCATCGGCAAGGCGCCGGTCAAGATCGCGATCGAGGCCGCCGTGCGCTGGGGCTGGGATGCCGTGATCGGCCAGGACGGCATCTTCATCGGCATGCATTCGTTCGGCGAGAGCGGCCCGGCCAAGGAGCTGTACAAGCACTTCGGCATCACCGCCGAGGCGGCGGTGGACGCCGCGGTGAAGCGGCTGGGGTGATCTTCCGTTGGAAGCCTCCATTGTGGCAGCAACGGAGGTCCACTTCTCCCGTCGGGAGAGGTCGGATTGCATCGCCAGATGCAATCCGGGTGAGGGATTACGGTCTATCTGTCGGCGCAAGCCCCCTCACCCGGCGCTGCGCGCCGACCTCTCCCCGGTGGGGAGAGGTGTACGGAGTTGGTCGCTGGCGGCTCGATCCAAACATTGCGCTGTTCAGCAGGCTGAGACCCTCTAAAATCGTCTGATCAGATGACCTGGTTCGCGTAGTCTCCCAGCATGTCCACAACCCCCAACGCCACGACCGACACGGCCGATCGCGCGCTGGCGGTGCTGCATTCGGTGTTCGGGCTGCCGGGCTTTCGCGGTGCGCAGGAAAAGGTGATCTGGCATGTCGCCGAGGGCGGCAATTGCCTGGTGCTGATGCCGACCGGCGGCGGCAAGTCGCTGTGCTATCAGCTGCCGGCTCTACTGCGCAAAGGCTGCGGCATCGTGGTGTCGCCGCTGATCGCGCTGATGCGCGACCAGGTCGCCGGCCTCATCGAGGCCGGAGTCAACGCCGCCGTGCTCAACTCCACGCTGTCACGCGAGGAGGCCGACGAGGTCGAGCGCCGGCTGATCGCAGGCGACCTCGATCTGCTCTATGTCGCCCCCGAACGATTGGTGACGCCGCGCTGCCTGTCGCTCCTGGAGCGCGCCGACATCGCGCTGTTCGCGATCGACGAGGCGCATTGCGTATCGCAATGGGGGCACGACTTCCGCCCGGAATATATCGGCCTCTCGGTCATCGCCGAGCGCTTTCCCGACGTGCCGCGCATCGCGCTCACCGCGACCGCCGACGAGCTGACGCGCAAGGAGATCGCCGAGCGGCTCAGCCTGACCGACGCGCCGCAATTCGTCGCGAGCTTCGACCGTCCCAACATCCGCTATGAGATCGTCGACAAGCACAATGGCCCGGCGCAGCTGAAGGCGTTCATAAGGGAGCGTCATCCGGGGGACGCGGGCGTCGTCTACTGCCTGTCGCGCGCCAAGGTCGAGGACACCGCGGCAGCTTTGACCGAGGCCGGCATCACCGCGATCCCCTATCATGCCGGGCTCGACCCGGCTGTGCGCTCGCGCAACCAGGACCGCTTCATCAACGAGGACGGCGTGGTGGTCGTGGCCACCGTCGCCTTCGGCATGGGCATCGACAAGCCGGACGTGCGCTTTGTCGCGCATCTCGATCTGCCCAAGAGCATCGAGGCCTACTACCAGGAGACGGGACGCGCCGGGCGTGACGGCAAGGCCTCGACCGCGTGGATGGCCTTTGGTCTCTCCGACATCGTGCAGCAGCGGCGCATGATCGACGAATCCACCGGCGCAGAAGCGTTCAAGCGGATGTCGATCCGCAAGCTCGACGCGCTGGTCGCGCTCGCGGAGACCGCGGGCTGCCGGCGCAAGCTGCTGCTGAGCTATTTCGGCGAGAGCCCGGCGGGCGAGAATTGCGGCAATTGTGACAACTGCGTGTCGCCACCGAAGATGCGCGACGGCAAGGTGATCGCGCAGAAGCTGTTGTCCTGCGCCTATCGCACCGGCCAGCGCTTCGGCGCCATGCACCTGATCGACGTGCTGGTCGGGCGCGCCACCGAGCGCGTCAAGCAGTTCGGACATGATCAATTGTCAGTGTTCGGCATCGGCCGAGAGATGAATGAGAAGCAGTGGCGCGCGGCGCTGCGCCAGCTGGTGGCGATGGGGCATCTGGCGCCCGACACCGAGGCCTATGGCGCGCTGAAGCTGACGGAGACATCGCGCGGCGTGCTGAAGGGCGAAACGCCGGTGATGCTGCGCGAGGAGACCGCCAGCACCCGCGCCATCCGCAGCAAATCACGACGTGGCGAGCTGGTGGCGCGGCCCGCCGCGGCCGCTGATGCGCCGCTGCTCGCAAGCCTCAGGGCGTGGCGCTCGGAGATCGCGCGCAAGCGTGGTGTACCAGCCTATGTGGTGCTGCACGATGCCACCATCGACGGCATCGCCAGCGCCCGCCCGGCGACGCTGGGCCAGCTGCGCGATATACCAGGGATCGGCGACAAGAAGCTCGAGCATTACGGCGACGAGTTGCTGGCGCTGATCAATGCTGCGCGCTCCGCAGGAGCAGGATCGCCGCCAGACAGTTGAGGTTTGCGCGAAAAAGGTCTACCAAAAGGCCCTTATCGTCCGCTCCCGCCCGGCAGAACCGGTCGGCATCAGTTCCAAAACCCTCGTGGCGCCCTGTTAGGAGGACGCAGACGGGGACGAGAAACGTCATTGAAGGAGACGAAAATGGCAGTCCGGGTCGGGATCAACGGGTTTGGCCGCATCGGCCGCAACGTTCTGCGCGCCATCGCGGAATCGGGTCGCAAGGACATCGTGGTGGTCGGCATCAACGATCTCGGCCCGGTCGAAACCAATGCCCATCTGCTGCGCTTCGACAGCGTGCATGGCCGCTTTCCCCACACCGTGACTGTCGACGGCGACACCATTGATATCGGCCAGGGCAAGATCAAGGTCACCGCCGAGCGCGATCCGTCGAAGCTGCCGTGGAAGGACCTCGGCGTCGACATCGCGCTGGAATGCACCGGCATCTTCACCTCCAAGGACAAGGCCTCCGCGCATCTGGCCGCCGGCGCCAAGCGCGTGCTGGTCTCGGCTCCGGCCGACGGCGCCGACGCCACCATCGTCTACGGCGTCAACCACACCACGCTGACCAAGGATCATCTCGTCGTCTCCAACGGCTCGTGCACCACGAACTGCCTGGCGCCGGTCGCCAAGGTGCTGAACGACACGGTGGGCATCGAGACCGGGTTCATGACCACGATCCACGCCTACACCGGCGACCAGCCGACGCTCGACACCATGCACAAGGATCTCTATCGCGGCCGCGCGGCGGCGATGTCGATGATCCCGACCTCGACCGGCGCCGCCAAGGCGATCGGGCTTGTGCTGCCGGAGCTGAAGGGCAAGCTCGACGGCGTGGCGATCCGCGTGCCGACGCCGAACGTCTCGGTCGTCGATCTCAAGATCGTCGCCAAGCGCAACACCGAGCCGAAGGAGATCAACGAGGCGATCAAGCGCGCCGCCGAGCAGGAGCTCAAGGGCGTGCTCGGCTACACCACCGCGCCGAACGTCTCGATCGACTTCAACCACGATCCGCACTCCTCGACGTTCCACATGGACCAGACCAAGGTCATGAACGGCAACCTCGTGCGCGTGATGTCCTGGTACGACAATGAGTGGGGCTTCTCCAACCGCATGGCCGACACCGCCGTCGCGATGGGCAAGCTGCTTTAACTAACTCTCTCAGTCATTCCGGGGCGATGCAAAGCATCGAACCCGGAATTTCGAGAATCCGGGTTCGATGGTGCGTCAACGGAGGACTTCACCTCTCCCATCGGGAGAGGTCGGATTGCATCGCCAGATGCAATCCGGGTGAGGGGTTCCGGACAATCTTCCGACAGAGCCAAGTCCCCTCACCCGGCGCTGCGCGCCGACCTCTCCCCGATGGGGAGAGGTGAACCGGGCTCCGCGATCGCCACTTGATCCAACTACGACGCGTCACGTTCAGTCCCTCGTTCCAAGGTGGCTTCAATGACAAAATTCCGAACCCTCGATGACGTCGACGTCAAAGGCAAGCGCGTGCTGCTGCGCGTCGATCTCAACGTTCCCATGGAGAATGGCCACGTCAGCGATGCCACGCGCCTGGAGCGCGTCGCGCCGACCATCAACGAGATCGCAGACAAGGGCGGCAAGGTGATCCTGCTTGCGCATTTCGGCCGGCCGAAGGGCCGCGATGCCAAGGACTCGCTGAAGCCGGTCGCCTCTGCGCTGTCGCAAGTGATCAAGCGCCCGGTCGCGTTCGCCGATGATTGCATCGGCGAACCGGCGGCGAAGGCGATCGCCGCGATGAAGGACGGCGACGTGCTGTGCCTGGAGAACACACGCTTCCACAAGGAAGAGGAGAAGAACGATCCGTCGTTCGTCGCCGAACTCGCCAAGCTCGGCGATATCTGGGTCAATGACGCGTTCTCCGCCGCGCACCGCGCCCATGCCTCGACCGAAGGCCTCGGCCACAAGCTGCCGGCCTATGCAGGACGCACGATGCAGGCCGAGCTCGACGCGCTCGACAAGGCGCTGGGACGTCCCGCCAAGCCGGTCATCGCGATCGTCGGCGGCGCCAAGGTCTCGACCAAGATCGACCTGCTGGAGAACCTTGTCACCAAGGTCGATGCGCTGGTCATCGGCGGCGGCATGGCCAACACCTTCCTGCATGCGCAGGGCGTGCAGATCGGCAAGTCGCTGGCCGAGAAGGATCTCGCCGCGACCGCGCTGCGGATCATGGAGAAGGCGGAGGTCTCGAACTGCGCCATCATCCTGCCCGTCGACGCCACCGTGTCGTTCCACTTCGCGGCCAACTCGCCGTCGTTCGCCTACGGCCTCGACGCGATCCCGCCTGACAGCATGATCCTCGACGTCGGCCCGCAATCCACCGCGCGCATCCATGCCGCGATCGACGACGCGGCGACCCTAGTCTGGAACGGCCCGGTCGGCGCCTTCGAGCTGACGCCGTTCGACCGCGGCACCATGGTCGCCGCCAAGCATGCGGCCGAGCGCACCAAGGCCAAGAAACTGATCTCGGTGGCCGGCGGCGGCGACACCGTCGCGGCCCTCAACCAGGCCGGCGTGGCCGGCGATTTCAGCTACGTCTCGACCGCCGGCGGCGCCTTCCTCGAATGGATGGAAGGCAAGCCGCTGCCGGGCGTTGAGGTGCTGAAATCCTGAGACACGGAGCTTGTCGGCCATGGATGTTTCTGTTATGTTCCATCCATGGCTGACACCCCGGCAGATGCTGTTCATTCGATCCTGATCAAGATTCAGGAGAGCATTGCTGCGCTCCGGATGGAGGTCGGACAGTTCAGGCAGGACAACCGAGCCGATCACGAGCGGATGGAAACCTTGATCCGAAAGCAGCGCCGTGATTCCGCTGGCATGCTGGTCATGATGCGCGCGGCAGCCAGCGATTTCGACGAGCGTGTCAGTGCGGTCGAGGAACGTATCGCGGCTCTCGAAGCCAGGAAAACCTGAGGCGAAGACCTGAGCTGGCGCCCATGACGCCTGAGCCAACAGCGCTCGCTCCGGCTGCTCACCTCAGCCAGCCGCCTGCGTCGCCGCCACCCTTGGATTCCGCCGATCACCGCGTTATGCACGGTGCAGCCGTTTCGACGCGTGCATCAGCCGCTGCACGGTCCAATTCTTGATCAGGGAGTTCCATCCATGGCCCGCATTACCTTGCGTCAATTGCTCGATCACGCGGCGGAGCATGATTACGGCGTCCCGGCGTTCAACATCAACAACATGGAGCAGGCGCTGGCGATCATGACGGCGGCAAGCGCCGCCGACGCGCCGGTCATCATTCAGGCCTCGCGCGGCGCCCGCGCCTACGCCAACGACGTCATGCTCAAGCACATGATGGACGCGCTCACCGAGATCTATCCGCAGATCCCGATCTGCGTGCATCTCGACCACGGCAACGAGCCGGCGACCTGCATGACCGCGATCCAGTCGGGCTTCACCTCGGTCATGATGGACGGCTCGCTCAAGGCCGACGGCAAGACCCCGGGTGACTGGGAGTACAATGTCGGCGTCACCAAGACGGTGACCACGATGGCGCATCTCGGCGGCATCTCGGTCGAGGGCGAGCTCGGCGTGCTCGGCTCGCTCGAGACCGGCATGGGCGACAAGGAGGACGGCCACGGCGCCGAGGGCAAGCTGTCGCATGACCAGCTGCTGACCAATCCCGACGAGGCCGTGAAGTTCGTCAAGGAGACCAAGGTCGACGCGCTCGCGATCGCGATGGGCACCTCGCACGGTGCCTACAAGTTCACGCGCAAGCCGGACGGCGACATCCTCGCCATGAACGTGATCGAGGAGATCCACCGCAAGCTGCCGAACACGCATCTGGTCATGCACGGTTCGTCGTCGGTGCCGCAGGATCTGCAGGAGATCATCAACTCGTTCGGCGGCAAGATGAAGCCGACCTGGGGCGTGCCGGTCGCCGAGATCCAGCGCGGCATCAAGAACGGCGTGCGCAAGATCAACATCGACACCGACAACCGCATGGCGATGACCGGCCAGATCCGCAAGGTGCTGTCGGAGCACCCGGAAGAGTTCGATCCGCGCAAGTATCTGAAGCCGGCGATGGAAGCGATGACCAAGCTCTGCAAGCAGCGCTTCGAGGAGTTCAACACCGCCGGCCAGGCCGGCAAGATCAAGCGCGTGCTGACCACCGCCGAGATGGCCAAGCGCTACGCCGGCGGCGAGCTCGACCCGAAGGTGGCGTGAGCTGGCCAACATCCAGACTGGTGGACTTCAGTGGCCGCCGCGACGGCGGTCAGCTCCCCTTCCTGTTGTGGCACGGCTATCGCATTTGACGATCGCAGCTTTGCGCTCGTCTCTCTCCACATCGTCATGGCCGGGCTTGTCCCGGCCATCCACGTCGACCGGCATCCGGAGAACGACGTGGATGCCCGGGTCAAGCCCGGGCATGACGGAGTAACTAAGCTCCAGGATCGCTCGTCGCGACGGCCCGTGTCTCTCCTGCGATTGCCCTAGGGTGGAGGGCCGGCCGGCTGCCGCTGGGGTTAAGGAGATCGCCGGATTGGCAACGCCCCGTTCACCTCTGTGAGAGCCTGCCTCAGCTGCGGCCAATGTTTGCTCGGCAGCCGCCCGAGAACCGTCTAGTTTGACGGGCAGGGCAGGTGCGGTCTGGAGCAGATGATGGACATCTTCGCACTGAACCCCGTCGCCCCTGCGACGGCCGCACCCGGCACGGCCATGCCTGCCGCCCGAGCGGCAGGCGCCGGCGGGCTTGCGGATCATCGCACCACGGTTTACCCGCAGAGCGCACGCCCTGCACCCGGGCGCGCCGTGGCTCACTGCATCGACAATGACAGGATTCCCCGCTACCTGATGGCGCGGCGCGACAAGAAGGCTGCATAAATTGTCCGGCAAGACCACTCCCGCGCGGCCCGAGCCGCGCCTCTACCTGGCAACGCCGGTCGTGACCGACGCCGCCGCGCTCGCCGCCAGCCTGCCCGCGATCCTCGCCAGCGCCGACGTCGCCGCGGTGCTGGTGCGGCTCAAGGACAGCGATCCCCGCAGCATGATCACGACGGTGAAGACGCTGGCGCCGGCGATCCAGGGCACGGGCGCGGCGCTGCTGATCGACGGCCATCCCGATATCGTGGCGCGCGCCGGTGCCGATGGTGCGCATCTGACCGGCATCGCCGCGCTGGAAGAGGCCCTGCCGGGCCTCAAGCCGGACCGCATCGCCGGTGGCGGCGGTCTGTCGACGCGGCACGATTCGATGCGCGCGGGTGAGGTCGGCGCCGACTACGTGCTGTTCGGCGAGCGCGATGCGCAGGGCCGGCGGCCCTCGCCGGATGCGGTCAATGAGCGCCTGGCCTGGTGGGCCGAGCTGTTCGAGCCGCCCTGCGTCGGCTATGCGATCTCGCTGAAAGAAGCGGCCGACTTCGTCGCCGCAGGAGCGGATTTCGTGCTGGTGGACGATCTCGTCTGGAACGATGCACGCGGCCCGGCGGCCGCGCTGGCCGAGATCGGCGCGACGATCCGGCAGGCCCATGCGGCCGCCCCCGTCGCCATCGCCGGAAGCTGAACGGCCGACCATGACGATGCTGCGCCTGACATGCCTGGTTGCTGCGTTCCTGGTCGTGGGAGCCGGTGCGCGCGCGCAGATCTCGTTGACGCCACCGGCCCTGCAGCCGGCGCCCGCCGAGAAGCCGAAGCCTGTCGAAAAAGCTGCCGAGAAACCGAAGCCGCCCGCCCCCGCCGCCGCGGCCAAAAAGCCGGCCCCGGCTCCCTCGGCCAAGCCGGCCGCGCCGGCCCCTGTCCCGACGCAGCAGCCGGCGGCCAACGACCCCAACGTCGACCTGGTCTACGGCGCCTATCAGCGCGGCCAGTACAAGACCGCCTTCGACCTGGCGACTCCGCGCGCGCAGGCCGGCGATCCCAAGGCGATGGCCATGCTCGGGCAGCTCTATGAGAACGCCCAGGGGATCCGCCGCGACTATGAGAAGGCGGCGATCTGGTACAAGCGGGCTGCCGAAGCCGGCGACCGCGAGGCGATGTTCGCGCTCGCGATGATGCGGCTCGCGGGCCGCGGCGGCCCGGTCGACAAGGCGGAGGCGGTCAAGCTGCTCGCCTCTGCCGCCAAGCTCGGCGAACCCAAGGCAGCCTATAATCTCGCCCTGCTCTATCTCGACGGTCAGACCTTCCCGCAGGACCTCAGGCGCTCGGCCGAGCTGCTGCGCGTGGCGGCAGATGCCGGCAATCCCGAGGCGCAATATGCGCTGGCCACCTTCTACAAAGAGGGAACCGGCGTGCCGAAGGACCTGGAGAAGGCCGCGCGCCTGCTGCAGGCCGCAGCCCTCGCCGACAATCTCGATGCAGAGGTGGAATACGCCATCGCGCTGTTCAACGGCACCGGGGTGCCGAAGGACCAGCCCGCCGCGATTGCGCTGCTGCGCCGGGCCGCTCGGCAGAACAGCCCGGTGGCCCAGAACCGGCTGGCCTGGGTGCTTTGGTACGGCATTTCCACGCCGCTGGATAAGATCGAGGCGTACAAGTGGCACCTGGTGGCCAAGACCGCCGGCAAGGGCGATCCCAAGCTGGAGGAGAAGTTCGCCGACATGCCGCCCGAGGACCGCGCCAAGGGTGAAGCGGCCGCCAAGCGCTGGCTCGGCACGATCAAGTAACCGAGACAAGTAAGCTGGACATGAGCCAGCGCCTGATCCGGCCTTGACGCGGCGGCCCCTTCAGGGCACCCACAGCCAGCCCTTTTCAACCGCCTCTCCCGCCTTGGACGAGGCGCGCACCGCAAGGTGCGGTCAGCCCAGCGCATCGAGCACATGATTCATTCCGCCCTCATCAATGTCATGGTCAAGGCCGCGCGCCGCGCCGGCCGCAACCTCAAGCGCGATCTCGGCGAGATCGAGCATCTCCAAGTGTCGCTCAAGGGCCCGGCGAATTTCGTCTCGCGCGCCGACAAGAAGGCCGAGGAGATGCTGTACGAGGATCTCTCCAAGGCCCGTCCTGGCTATGGCTTCCTCGGCGAGGAAGGCGGCAAGCGCGAAGGCAGCGACAAGTCGCACACCTGGATCGTCGATCCGCTCGACGGCACCACCAACTTCCTGCACGGCATCCCGCAATTCGCGATCTCGATCGCGCTGCAGCGGGAGGACACCGTGATCGCCGGCGTGATCTACAACCCGGCCAATGACGAGCTGTACATCGCCGAGCGCGGCAAGGGCGCGTTCCTGAACGACCAGCGGCTGCGCGTCGCCGCGCGCAAGCAGCTGCACGAATGCGTCATCGCCTGCGGCCTGCCGCATATCGGCCGCGGCGACCGCCAGCAGTTCCTGCGCGAGATGACCTCGCTGCAGGTCAAGGTCGCAGGCCTGCGCCGCTTCGGCGCCGCCTCGCTCGACCTCGCCTTCGTCGCTGCCGGCCGCTTCGACGCGTATTGGGAACGCGACCTGCAGCCCTGGGATATCGCCGCCGGCATGATCATGGTGCGCGAGGCCGGCGGCACGGTTTCTGGGATCGACGGCAAGGAGGATGCGCTGGCCACCGGGCACGTCGTCTGCGGCAACGAGGTGATCCACCGCGAGCTGGTGAAGGTGCTGAAGGCGGCGGCTTAGCCCCACTCGCGCCTCACACACGGTGTCGTCTCGGCCTTGAGCCGGGACCTATAACCACCGGCTGTCGTCATTGGGCGAGATGCGTCGGCCAATATGCCTCAAACATCTCTCTGGGGTTATGGGTCCCGCATCTGCGCGCGCGTACGCGCGGTTGTCCAGGACGACACCGTCGGTGGGGTTGGCGGCCAGAGTCTATCGCCAGCAGACTACCTGCGTCCGCTGGTGAACGCCTGCGGCGTGGCGCCGGGCAGCGCCGGCGAGTTGATGTCGCTGTCGGTGCGGTCCGAGGACTGGCCGGCATAGCTGAAGCCGAGCGACAGGCTGACATTGGAGGTCGGCTTGAACTCGACGCCGCCATTGATCGCGTAAGCGGGTGTCGAGGTGGAGCGCCCGTCGAAGGTCGCGAACGGACCGCCGAGGCCAGGCGTGACCTTCAACGCCTCGAATCCGCCGTAGAAGCTGACGCCGCTCTTGAACGTGTAGCCGTACTGCGCGCCTTCGGTGGTATAGGTGCCGAGCGAGCCGTAGCGGTTGACGAGGCTCGGGCTTAGGCCGACGCCGGACAGGCTCGACCAGTTGTTCGCCACGCTATAGCGCCGTGCGAAGAAGCCACTGTCGCGACCATCGGCCGTGAAGCTCGGAAAATTGCCGTAGGAGTCGAGCCTGCCGGACTCGGTGAAGCCGACCGGCCAGCCGGGGAGCCAATATTTGACGGGGCCGGACTGGGCCTGAGCCGTGGAAGCGCCGGAGCCAAGCGCGACAAGCGCGAATGCGAGAGCAGATTTGCGAGCGAACATCGACATGCCGTACCCGTTACAGGTCAGCGGAGCATACATGTACGGGTCGAGAAACTCCAGTCGCGCGGATTGAAGCAGCATGTCCGCCGCACCGGCGGTGCGCTCCCCTCCCCCTTGCGGGGAGGGGTCGGGGGTGGGGGTCCGCGAACTCCGAATGTCGTGGAAGGCACACATCTTCGTGCGCCAACCCATGAGGAAACGGGTTCGTTCTCGCTCACCCGGATCCAGTGCATCGCGCGATGGGGATGAATTTCATCGCATCGAGCGGAATTCGGAGACCCCCCACCCCCGACCCCTCCCCGCAAGGGGGAGGGGTGCGCACCGCTGGTGCGGCGAGATTGGGGCTCGAACTACTGCACGAAGCGTCACGCCCCCTTTACGGCTTCACCGGAGCCGGCGGCCCATATGCCTCACGCTCCGTCACCTCCGCCTTCTCCCGATCGCCCGCGAGCACGCGCTGCACGGAGACGAAGAACACCGGCACCATCAAGAGCGCCAGGATCACGACCGCGATCATGCCGCCCATCACGTTGGTGCCGAGCGCCTGCTGGCTGGCGCCGCCGGCGCCTGATGCCATCGACATCGGCAGCACGCCACAGACGAAGGCGAGGCCGGTCATGATGATCGGGCGGAAGCGCAGCGAGCAGGCCTCGATCGTCGCTGCCACCAGTGGCTTGCCATGTGCGCGCAGATCCTTAGCGAACTCGATGATCAGGATCGCATCCTTCGCCGCGAGGCCGATGATCGTGATCAGCGCCACTGTGAAGTAGACGTCGTTCGAGAGGCCACGCACATTTGCGGCAACCACGGCGCCGAGGATGCCGAGCGGCACGGTCAGCAGCACCGCGAGCGGAATGGTCCAGCTTTCATACAGCGCGGCGAGACACAGGAACACGACCAGCGCGGACAAGCCGAGCAGCAGCGGCGCCTGCGAGCCTGACAGCTTCTCCTGCAGCGACTGCCCGGTCCACTCATAGCCGAAGCCGCGCGGCAGCTTGCCAGCCAAGCGTTCCATCTCGTTGAGCGCGTCACCCGAGGTGAAGCCCGGCCTGGCCTCGCCGGAGATGCGGATCGCCGGATAATAGTTGAAGCCCGCGATCTGGGTCGGTCCCTTGGCCCATTGGATGGTCGCGAACGACGAGAACGGCACCAGCTGTCCCCTAGCGTTCTTGACGCTGTAGTTGAGGATGTCGTCCGCATTCATGCGGCTGATGCGGTCGGCCTGCACCACGACGCGCTGCATGCGGCCACGATTGGGGAAATCATTGACGTAGTTCGAGCCGAGATTGGTCGAGATCGTGTTGTTGATGTCCTCGAAGGTCACGCCGAACGCGCCGGCCTTCTCGCGGTCGATCGTCAGATTGACCTGAGGCCCCTGCGGCAGGCCTTCGACATAGACCTTCTGCAGCACCGGGCTGGCATTGGCCTCGGCGATCAGCTGGTCAGCGGCCGCAACGAGCGCGGTGTAGCCCTTCTGGCCGCGGTCCTGCAGGCGGAAGCTGAAGCCCGAGGAGTTGCCGAGATTGTCGATCGGCGGCGGCTGCAGCGCGGTGATCTTGGCATCGCGGAGCGAAGCGAGATCGCGATTGATGTCGGCGACCAGCGCCGCGGCGCTGTCGTTCTTGCCGCGCTCCGACCAGTCCTTCAGCGAGATGAAGGCCTGCGCGGTGTTGACGCCCTGGCCGGCATAGCTGAAGCCGGTGAGGAAGGTGACGTCGTCGATGCCAGCGCGCTTGGCGAGATATTTCTCGACCGCCTCGACGGCGGCCTGCGTCCGCGCGTAGGACGAATCCGCCGGCGTCTGCACGTCGGTCGTGATGAAGCCCTGGTCGTCGACCGGGAGGAAGCCACCGGGCAGCTGGATGAAGGCCCAGGACAGGCCGACGATGAAGATCGCGTAGATCATCATCAGCCGTCCGGTGCGCTTCAGCGCACCGCCGACCACGCCGGTGTATTTGGTGCGGCTGACATCCATGAAGCGGTTGAACCAGCCGAACACGCCGGTCCTGGCGTGGCCGTGACCGGCCTGGACCGGCTTCAAGAGCGTCGCGCACAGTGCGGGGGTCAGCGACAGCGCGAGCAGCGCGGAGAAGCCGATGGCGGCGACCATGGTGACCGAGAATTGCCGGTAGATGATGCCGACGGAGCCCGGGAAGAACGCCATCGGCACGAACACCGCCATCAGAACCAGGGTGATGCCGATGATGGCGCCGGTGATCTGGCCCATCGCCTTGCGTGTCGCCTCCTTCGGCGACAGCCCCTCCTCGCTCATGATGCGCTCGACGTTCTCGACCACCACGATGGCATCGTCGACGAGGATGCCGACCGCGAGCACCATGCCGAACATCGTCAGCATGTTGATGGAGTAGCCGACCAGCATCAGGGCGGCGCAGGTGCCGAGCAGCGCGACGGGCACGACGATCGTCGGGATAATGGTGTAGCGGATGTTCTGCAGGAACAGGAACATCACCACGAACACCAGCACGACGGCTTCGACCAGGGTCATCAGCACGCGCTTGATCGAGGCCTTCACGACGGGCGTGATGTCGTAGGGGATTTCATATGCGATGGTGGACGGAAAGAAGCGCGACAGCTCCTTCATCTTGGCCTCGACCGCGCTGGCAGTCGCCAGCGCATTGCCGGATGGCGACAGCAGCACCGAGAGGCCCGCGGTCGGCTTGCCGTTGAGGCGGGTGTTGAACTGATAGCTGAGACCGCCGATCTCGATGCGCGCGACGTCGCGCAGCCGCACCGTCGAGCCGTCGGCATTGGCGCGCAGGATGATCGCGCCGAACTCGTCCGGCGAATCGAGCTGGCCCTTGACCAGCACCAGCGCCGAGGTGCGCTGCGTGGTCGTGGCCGGCTCGGCGCCGATGCTGCCGGAGGAGACCTGCGCGTTCTGCGCGCCGATCGCCTTGGTGACATCGTCGGCGGTGAGGCCATAGCCGATCAGCTTGGCCGGATCGAGCCAGACGCGCAGCGAGCGCTCGGTCGAATACAGCGTGGCGCGGCCGACGCCGGGGATGCGCCGGATTTCGCCGAGCACGTTGCGGATCATGAAGTCGCCGAGGCCGACCTCGTCGAGGCTGCCGTCGGTCGACTGCAAGGTGATGATCTGCAGCACCGCGGCGGAGGCTTCCTCGACCAGGATGCCCTGCTGAATCACCGCGCGCGGCAGCCGCGCCTCGACGCGCTTGAGACGGTTCTGCACCTCGACCGAGGCGTCGTTGGTCGACGTCCCCGGCACGAAGTTGGCGGTGATCTCGACTTGGCCCAGCGAGTCGCTGGTCGATTCGAAATTGAGGATTCCGGAGGCACCGTTGAGCTCCTCCTCGATCAGCCGCGTGACGCTGTTGTAGAGATTTTCCGGCGACGCGCCGGGATAGCTGGTCGAGATCGAGATCGAGGGCGGCGCGATGATCGGATATTGCGCGACCGCCAACAGCGGGA
The DNA here is from genome assembly GCF_900176205.1 of Bradyrhizobium sp. ORS 285. NCBI lineage: Bacteria > Pseudomonadati > Pseudomonadota > Alphaproteobacteria > Hyphomicrobiales > Nitrobacteraceae > Bradyrhizobium > Bradyrhizobium sp. ORS 285. The sequence goes on along the minus strand of NZ_LT859959.1, from coordinate 646,228 downwards.
TCGCGATCGCGCCGATCAGGCAGATGAAGAGCGCGACGACCCAGGCGAAGATCGGCCGGTCGATGAAGAAGCTCGGCATCAGGACTTACCGCGACGCCGATTTGGATTCGAGCTGCGTCGCGGCGCTGACCTCGGTCCAGGCCTGCGGCGCAACCTTGTCGCCGGCGGCAAACTTCTGGAAGCCGTCGACGACGACCTTGTCGCCGGCGCGCAGGCCGTCGGTGATCAGCACCAGGCCATCCTGCACCGGACCGGTGCGGATCGGACGCGCGATCGCGCGGTTGTCGTCGCGGATCACATAGACCTCGGAGCCGCCGGCCGCGTTGCGCTGCACCGCCTGCTGCGGCACGCCGACGGAATCGCTGTCGATGCCCTGCTCGATGCGGACGCGGACATACATGCCCGGCAGCAGCTCGCGCTTCGGATTGGCGAACTCGCCGCGCAAGGTCACCTGGCCGGTGGCGGCATCGACCTTGGCGTCGGAGAACAAGAGCTTGCCCGGAATCGAATACGGCGTGCCGTCGTCGAGCACGAGGCGGACCTTGATCGCATCCGGCGCGATCTGATCGAGATCGCCGGATTCGAAGGCGCGGCGCAGACGGTGGAGCTCGCTCACCGACTGGGTGAAATCGGCATAGATCGGGTCGAGCTGCTGGATCGTCACCAGCGAGGTCTCGTTCTGCACGGCAATCGCGCCCTCGCTGAGCTGGGCCGCGCCGACGATGCCATCGATCGGCGCGCGAACGGTCGCGTAGTCCAGGTTGAGCTGGGCGCGGGCGAGATCGGCCTTGCGCGCCTCAATGTCGGCCGCGGCCTCGCGTTCTCCAGAGATCGCCTTCTCATTCTCCACGGCGGGGGCCGCGCGCTCCTTGAACAGCTGCGCGATGCGGTTCGCCTGCTGCACCGCGCGCTCATGCACGGCCTCGGCCTTGGCGAGCGCGGCGCGGCTCGACATGATCTCGACCTCGAACGGCTTCTGGTCGAGGCGATAGAGCGGATCGCCGGCCTTGACCTCGCTGCCCTGGCGGAACAGCCGCTCGACGATGATGCCGGAGACGCGCGGCCGCACGTCGGAGACGCGGGTCGGCGCGATGCGGCCCGGCAGCTCACGCACGATCGCCCGCGCCTTCTGCTCGACCGTGATGATGCCGACGTCGGGAATGGTGACCTGCTCGTTGGCCGAAGCCTGGGCCGGCGCGGTTTCGTTGCAGCCGGCGAGCGGCAGGGCCGCGACGAATATCAATGCGGTGCCGAGCAACGGCGCGCGAAAACGGGTCGTGGACAATGGAGCCCCTCGATCATGTTAAGAAGCAGTCGACCGGATGACCGGGACATGGCGCCATTCTGGTGCCGAGCGTGGCCGCACCATAAAAGCGTGCTGCTGCGACGCAATGCAGCAACCGGGCGGCCGTATGTCACAGCCGTTAGACTGCTGATCTCAAACAGTTTTTTGAGGCTCACCCGATTGTGAGCGCATTGTGGCGGCGCTGTTCCCGCAGGTTCCGCGCGGTCAAACGCGAATCCCGCTGTTGTTCCCGGCCGATCTCATCAGTTCGCCTAATCAGCTCGTCGGCCGCAGGCGATAGTGGCTGACGCCCCATTCGCGGCCCTCGTCATGGCCGAACAGGCCAGCAGTTGCGAGGAAGAACCAGCGCCAGCGGCGCATCCAAAGCGCGGTGTCATCGCCATACACCGGCTGCAGCGTCCCGAGGACGCGCTCGCGGTCGGCGTCGAAATTGGCGAGCCAGTCCCTGGCCGTGCGCTGATAATGCGTGCCGCTCCAGCGCCATTCCTTCTCGACCGCGAACAGATCGTTGAACTGTCGGATCAAGGTGTGGCTCGGCATGATGCCGCCGGTGAAGAAGTGCTGCGCGATCCAGTCCTCGCGATCGTTGCGGTCGAACAGATAGGAGCCGGAGCGATGGGTGAAGATGTGCATGAACAGCCGGCCGTCCGGCACCAGCCATGACCGGACGCGCGACAACAGCTCGCGCCAGTTCATCATGTGCTCGAACATCTCCACCGAGACCACGCGGTCGAAGCGGCCGTCGGGCGCGAATGCGTTCATGTCGGCAGTGATCACGCGCAGATTGAGCAGGCCGCGCGCGGCCGCCATCTCCTCGATCGCACGGCGCTGAGAGTGCGAGTTGGAGACCGCCGTGATCTTGGCATGGGGAAACTGCCGGGCCATGAACAGCGACAGCGAGCCCCAGCCGCAGCCGAGCTCGAGGATGCTCTGGCCGTCCTGCAAATCGGCATTGGCCACTGTCTGCCGCAGCGCCTCCTCCTCCGCCTCCTGCAGGGTCGAGACCGGCTCCTTGTAGAAGCAGCAGGAATATTTTCGGTTCGGCCCGAGCACCCGGGCGAAGAACGCGGCGGGCACTTCGTAGTGCTGGCTGTTCGCGGCGTCGGTATGTTCCGCGATCGGGCGCGTCGTCAGCAGGCGGGCGAACTCCGCATCGCCCATCGCATTGACCCCGCCAAGCCGCGCCGCGGTGCGCGCGCATAATTCGTAGATCGCGGCGCGGATGACGGCGTCGGGCAGCGGCACACGCTCGGCGGCGCCAATGATGGTCGAGATGAAGCTCATGCGGTGGCTCCGTTGCGCGGCGGTAAGGGAAAGAAGGCGCTGGTGCGCGCCTGATAGGCCCGGTAGCGGTCGCCGCGCGAGCGCAGCATCTGTTGTTCCAGCGGCGGGATGCCGGTGACGTGGACCAGGATGTAGTACATCAGTAGCGGCGCCAGCAGGCTGGCGAGCCCCCAGGGATTGTCGGGTGACAACGCGATGACGGGGTAAGCGAGCCAGCACATCCACTCGAAAAAGTAGTTGGGATGGCGCGACCAACGCCACAGGCCGATGTCGCAGACCTTGCCTTTGTTGGCCGGGTCGGTGCGGAATGCCTTGAGCTGGGCATCGGCCAGCCCCTCCCCGGCGATGCCCACGAACAGCACGAGGATGCCGAGATAGTCCTGCAGGCGCAGCTCGGGCGCAGGGACATGAGCGGCGACGAACATCGCGAACACCAGGGGAATGGCCCCCCAGGCCTGCTGCTGCAGGAACACGAACATCCGCCGCGGCGCGGTATCGCCCCATTGCCGGGCGAACTCGGCATAGCGCGGGTCATCGGAGATGCCGCGGCTGCGCGCCGCAACATGGCCGCCCAGCCGCAGCGACCAGATCGCGACCAGGATCGCAACCAGCCATTGCCGCGCGTTGGGGGCAGCACCGTCCACGGGCCAGATCGCGCCGGCGGCCCCGACGAGGCCGACGGAAAATGTCCAGATCGTGTCGACCCAGCCGGAATTCCCGGTGCGCTGCTGCACCACCCAGGCCATGGCCATGAGCAGGGAGAGCGCCAGTGCCAGCGCCAGCAGCGCCTGCAGATATTCAACGACGGTCATGACAAAGCCCGGGCATTCCCGCTAGAAATGGTCCACGGGACTAACTACGCCGCGGAAGCCCGCCGGTTTCAGCCATGGTTCCGTGCAGGGATGAGGAGAGCGCCGTTCGCAGCTGTTCTCCCGACCGTGCTATGCCATAGTGAATTTTCGGGACCGGTCCCCCGCAACGGATGTCATCGACAATGCCTCAAGGCTCCCCTCCCCGCTCCGCGATGTCAGTCGAACCGACCAAATTGTCGACGCCCCGGATCTTCCTGGTGCGGATGCTGGTCTTCCTGGTGCTGTGCGGCCTGGTCGGGATCGTGCTCTACAAGCAGATCATCATGGCGTTCTTCGCCAATCCCGGCCTCAACGCCCTGATCGGGGCTGTGCTCCTGATCGGCGTCATCCTGGCCTTCCGGCAGGTCGTCCGGCTGTATCCCGAGGTCTCCTGGGTCAATAATTTCCGCATTGCCGATCCCGGCCTGGCGGTGCCCCGCCACCCGGTCCTGCTGGCGCCGATGGCGGCCATCCTCGGCCGTGAGCGCACCGGGCGGATGTCGATCTCGCAGCAGACCATGCGGCACCTGCTCGACTCCATCGCCACCCGCCTGGACGAGGCCCGCGACATCTCGCGCTACATGACCGGGCTGCTGGTGTTCCTCGGCCTGCTCGGCACCTTCTGGGGCCTGATCGAGACCGTGGGCTCGGTCGGCAAGGTGATCGACGGGCTCAAGGTCGGCGGCGATGCCGGCGCGCTGTTCGACACGCTCAAGGGCGGCCTCGCCGCGCCGCTGAGCGGCATGGGCATCTCGTTCTCGTCCTCGCTGTTCGGCCTCGCCGGCTCGCTGATCCTCGGCTTCCTCGACCTGCAGTCGAGCCAGGCGCAGAACCGTTTCTATACCGACCTGGAGGACTGGCTGGCCGGCACGGTTCGGGAATATGGCGGCACCGGCGACACGAGCGCCGATCTCTCGGTGGCCATCGAGCGGCTGCGCACGGCGATGGAGGAAGGCTCCAACCGCGGCGCCACCGCGGCCATGGCCAACCTCGCCGAGGCGATTCAGGGCCTGGTCGCGCACATGCGCACCGAGCAGCAGATGATCCGCGAATGGGCCGACGGCCAGGGCGAACAGAACCGCGAGATCAAGCGGCTGCTGGAGCGCCTGGCCCGGCAGCCGGAGAAGAGTTGACCTCTCGATCAGCTGGCTTGAGACGAGCGAGGAGACACTGAATGGCGCTTGCCCGTTCCCGCCGGGGCGACTCCGGCATGAACTACTGGCCCGGCTTCGTCGACGCGCTGTCGACGCTCGTTCTGTCAATCGTGTTTCTGCTGACCGTGTTCCTGGTGGTGCAGTTCTTCCTGTCCCAGGAGGTCACAGGCAAGGACAAGGCGCTGGAGCAGCTCAACGCCAAGATCGCGCAGCTCAACGAGATGCTGTCCTTGGAGAAGCTCGGCAAGCTGTCGCTGGACGACCAGGTCGCACAGCTGCGTGCCGGTCTTTCCAACGCCGAAGCGGAGCGCGACCGCATCAAGGGCTTGTATGAAGGCCTCGCCAATGCCGGCAGCAATGCCGCCGGCCGTGCTACCGAGCTCAATCGCGCGCTCGACTCCGAGAAGCAGGTCACCGCGCGGGCGCTGGCGCAGATCGAGGTGCTCAACCAGCAGATCAGCGCGCTGCGCCGCCAGCTCGCCGCGCTGGAGGATGCGCTCGACGCCTCCGAGAAGCGCGACAAGGAATCGCAGAACCGTATCGCCGATCTCGGCTCGCGTCTGAACGTCGCGCTGGCGCAGCGGGTACAGGAGCTGACGCGCTACCGCTCGGAGTTCTTCGGCCGGCTGCGCGCGATCCTCGGCAACCGCCCCGACATCCGCGTCGTCGGCGACCGCTTCGTGTTCCAGTCCGAGGTGTTCTTCGACACCGGACAGGCGACGCTGCTGCCCGAGGGCCAGCAGGAGCTGAACTCGGTGGCGACGGCGCTGGTCGATCTCGACAAGCAGATCCCTACCGAGATCTCCTGGGTGCTGCGCGTCGACGGCCATACCGACGTCCGGCCGATCAACAGCCCGGTGTTCAAGTCGAACTGGGAGCTGTCCTCGGCACGCGCCATCTCGGTGGTGCAATATCTGATCTCGCTCGGCGTCCCCGCCCAGCGCCTCGTCGCCGCCGGCTTCGCCGAATTCCAGCCACTCGACGCGGCGAACACGGAAGAGGCCTTCCGCCGCAACCGTCGCATCGAATTGAAGCTGACGGAGCGGTGACGTCGACCTTCACCCTGCGAGCCTATCGCGCCGAGGACGAGGACGCGGCGATCGCGCTGTGGCAGCAGACGTGGCAGCTCGCCTACCCCGCGATCGACTTCGCCGCGCGGGTGCCGTGGTGGCGTGAGCGGTGGCGGAGCGAGCTGGTGCCGAAGGCTGAGGTGATCGTCGCGGAGACCGACGGCACGCTGGTCGGGTTCGTCACGATCGACGCAACGGGCTATCTCGATCAGCTGGTGGTGTCGCCGCGGCATTGGGGCTCACCGCTTGCGACACAGCTTGTTGACGCTGCCAAGCAGCGGTCTCCTGGCGGCATCACGTTGCTGGTCAACAAAGACAACGCGCGCGCGATTAGCTTCTACAAGCGCACTGGCTTCGTCGACGCCGGCGAGGACGTCAACCCGACGTCGGGTCGACCTGTGCTACGCATGGCGTGGACGCCTTAGTTGTTGATGGCCGGGCACACGGCCCCACCGACCGCTGTCGTCCCCGACAACCGAGCGCAGCGAGGGCAGATCCGGGACCCATACGCCGCAGCAGGTGTTTCGCGAAGAACGATGTGGCGAGGTTGTCCCGCCACATCGTCGACCGGGGTTATGGGCCCCTGCGTTCGCAGGGGCGACACCGAGCAAGCCGAGAATGCCAACTACACGCCGCGAAACAGTACGCCGATGGTCAGCACCACGAAGGCGATCGCCAGCGCGTCGAAGGCGTGGGCGGCCGACAGCAGCGGCACCGAAGCGTGCATGTAGTGGGCGAGCATTGCGACGAGCGCGAGCACGAGTGCGATGGCGAAGATCACGAAGGACGGGGGCGTGAGGGCAAAGCTGCCGCGGCGATAGGGCATGGTGATTCATCCTGTGCGATAGGCGCCACAGCATGAATGGCGCCGTGAAGTTTCGCGCAGGGAACGTACAAAGCTGGAGAAAGGTTGCAGGCCCTGCGACGAGAATTCGCGGTGTTGCCTGCAGCCCACGTGTGTTGCTGAAACTACACGGTCTCGAACTGCAGCCGCGCCAGCCGCGCGTAGAGACCGTTGGCCGCAACCAGCGACGAATGCGTGCCCTGCTCGACGATGCGGCCGCGGTCCATGACCAGGATTCGGTCGCAGGACAGCACGGTCGCGAGCCGATGGGCGATCACCAGGGTGGTGCGGTCCTTCATCAGCCCTTCGAGCGCTGTCTGCACCAGGGTCTCGCTTTCGGCGTCGAGCGCCGAGGTCGCCTCGTCGAGCAAGAGCAGCGGCGCGTCACGCAGGATGGCGCGGGCGATCGCAATGCGCTGGCGCTGGCCGCCGGACAAGGTCACGCCACGCTCGCCGAGCTGGGTCTCGAATCCCTCCGGCAGCCGACGGATGAACTCGCTGGCATGGGCGAGATCGGCGGCGCGCTCGACCTCGGCATCGGTCGCCTCGGGACGGCCGAAGCGGATGTTCTCGCGCGCGCTTGCGGCGAACACCACGGATTCCTGCGGCACCAGCGCCATCCGCTCGCGCACCTTGCGCGGGTCGGCGGCGCGCACCGGCACGCCATCGACCGCGATCGAGCCGGAGGCCGGATCGTAGAAGCGCAGCAAGAGATGAAACAGAGTGCTCTTGCCGGCACCGGAGGGACCGACAATTGCGACCTTCTCGCCGGCGCGGATCGCGAACGACACATCCTCGAGCACACGCACATCGGGCCGGCTCGGATAGGCGAAGCTGACGCGGTCGAAGCCGATGTCGCCGCGCGCCGGCTCCGGCAGCGCCGTCGGATGCGCCGGCGCGGTGATCTGCGGCCGCACGTGCAGCAGCTCGAACAGCCGCTCGGCGGCGCCGGAGGCGGCCGAGACTTCGCCCCAGACTTCGGAGAGCTGGCCGAGGCCCGCCGCGGCGAAGGCCGCGTACAGCACGAACTGGCCAAGCCGGCCGGCGCTGATGTTGCCGGTCAGCACATCGTGCGAGCCGACCCAGAGGATGGCGACCACGCTGGAGAACACGATGAAAATGATGATCGCGGTGAGCACGCCGCGCGCCTGGGTCGAGACGCGCGCGGCCTCATAGGCCTGCTCGACCTCGCCGCCGAAGCGCCCCGCCGCGAGCTTCTCGCTGGTATAGGCCTGCACCGTCCTGATCGCGCCGACCAGCTCGGACGCGTAAGCCGACGCATCGGCCAGCGTGTCCTGGGCATTGCGCGACAGACGGCGGACCCAGCGGCCGAACGCCACCAGCGGCAGCACGATCAGCGGAATCGCCAGCAGCACGAACAGCGACAGCTTCGGGCTGGTGAACACCATCATCGCCGTTGCGCCGACAAACAGCAGCAGATTGCGCAGCGCGATCGAGACCGAGGCGCCCGCGGCAGCCTTGATCTGGGTGGTGTCGGCAGTGAGCCGCGACACCAGCTCGCCGGAGCGCGCGGAATCGAAGAAGGATGGCGACAGCGACATCAGATGCGCGAACACGTCGCGGCGGATGTCGGCGACGATGCGCTCGCCGATCGTCATCACCAGGTAGTAGCGGGCGGCGCTGGCCAGCGCGAGCACGGCCACGACCGCGATCATGACGCTGAAATAGCTGTTGATCAGCTCGATGCCCTTCGGGGTGAAGCCAAAATCGATCATGCGGCGGACCGCGACCGGCACCAGCAGCGTCGTGAGCGCGGCGACCGTCAGCGCGATCAAAGCGAGGAAGGCGCGGACACGGTAGCGGGCAATGTAGGGAGCCAGTGCGAGCAGCGGGCGCAGCTTGGAGCGGCGGGCCGGGGCATCCGGCTCGGTCAGCGCCTCGACGGCGGCGACGGCATCCTCGACCACGTCCTGCGCCGAGGGGCCAGCGTTCTGCCGCTCGTCAAGCCGTTCCACTGCACTCATGCGATCACCTTGGGGCCACCTGAGAATTCATCCAATCTGACGTCGTGATAGGCCTGCCGGACCGGCCTTGGCAAATCCGGAAACATACCAAGGTAAGAGACCTGAGACCCTGGCTTGTTTGGCGACCTTGGCTTGTTTTGGGCGGGACCTTGGGCTATAGAGCGCGCCAATTGTCCCCCTTCAGTGACGACAGGATCAGGCGCGGCTGCGCCGCGTCATGTCTTCGCATCACTCGCTAGGATCTGCCATGAAAGCCGACATTCACCCGAATTATCATACGATTACGGTCGTAATGACCGATGGCACCGAGTACCAGACCCGCTCGACCTGGGGCAAAGAGGGCGACAAGCTCAACCTCGACATCGACCCCAAGTCGCACCCGGCCTGGACCGGCGGCACCCAGCAGCTCATGGATCGCGGCGGCCGCGTCTCGCGCTTCCAGAAGAAGTTCCAGGGCTTCCTCAAGAAGGATTGATGCCTGCGGGGCCGCTTCGCGCGGCCCGAGGCTCCCCGAAGGCGCCTCCCCAAGGCCCTTCGACAAACCCTCACAGCAAAACGCCCCCGGAAACGGGGGCGTTTTTGTTTGGGCTTTTTTGTTTGGACCGGAGTGTTGCGGTGAACAGTCGGCCCGGCCGAGGCCGAGCCGCGGGTCTGCGGCTTATTGTTCGAACGCAGCCTTCAGCCGGTTGAGATGCGGAACCAGGGGATTGCCGATCGCGCTCTGGTCCGGCGGCGGCGAATGGATGGTGGCGTCGAGGCGGCGCACCCGGGCCTGCAGGCTCATCGAGCGGGCGATCAGGTCCTGGAGCTGCTGCGGCAGCTTCTCGAGCAGATCGGCCGGGCCGGGATCGGCGGCGGTCAGCTTGACCTTGGTCTTCTCGCGGTTGGCCTGGCCGAGGGTCATCTCGCCCTCCTTCACCGCGCGGTGCAGCAGCAGCCAGGAGGCAAGCTGCATCAGCCGTGTGGTGAGCCGCATGCTCTCGGTCGCGTAGGTCAGGCTGACGGCCCGGTCCAGCGCCTTGGCTTCGTTACGGCCCTCACCGTCGAGATAGGCGGCGGTCTCCTCGACCAGATCCATGCCTTCCCGGAACAGCGCGCCGAATGCAGCTGAGTTGGTGAGCCGCTCATTGAACTGAACAAGAGCGCCATCGCCCAGCAAACGGTCCGACATGGTTAACGCCTCTTATACGCGACTGATTACGCAATCCGGCAACCGCGCCGGTATGATGAACAAATCATTGCGCGGCCGGTTTCGAGAGTCCAGCAGCAACGGCTTTTATGGTTTCCACGGCGTGGGACGTACCGTGCCCTCGTACCACTTGCGGCTGCAGCACGGCTGATCGCGCTGAGTCGCCACACGCGATCAACTAGCAAACACAATCACGGCAATAGTGTGCGGTCGGCGGAGAACGACATTGTCCCAAGCCGCCGCTCCCAAGCTTTGTGCCGGTATTGGCCGATGGAAGACTGAGACGGTCTCTCAAGACGGACCGGCACGCGTCGTTCCTCGCGCTGACAGACGGCCGCCTCATCGTCGTTGGATGGGTTAACAACCTCTCACGGCCGGCGATGCTGACCGGGCCCCAAAAAAAAGAGCCGCCGTTGCCGGCGGCTTTGAAGTTGATAACAGGGAGGCGTCAAACAGAGTGGACAGGAGCCACTCGGTGTCCAAACGAGGACAGTCCCGGTTGTAAACGCGAAAGCTTAATCAACCGTAAATGGCGGAAATTTTTCAAACTTCGTTAGCCATGTCGGCCACTGGCCGACCGTATTTCCACGTGCCGCGGAACGAGTCAGGACTTGAAGATGCTGGCGGCGGCGTCGCGCGAAGCACGCTTCTTGGCCACGGCCTGCTCGATCCGCTCGATCTCGCCGCGCAGCAGCGCGATGCGGCCGGTCAGCTCCTCGACCGAGAGCATCGACAGGTCCTGGCCGATCTCGTGCGAGACGGCCTTGCGCGGCCGGTCGTCATCCTCGTTTGCCATCTTCACCCTCTCCCGGTTGCCAGCGGGGCCCGGGCTGGCTTAAGCACGCCGCAGCACCCGCTTGATCACTCCGTTAAGGATTTCTCATGGAACAGCTGCCCGCGCAAATGACCGTGGTCGCCATCAGCCAGCCGGGCGGACCCGAGGTGCTCAAGCCGGAGACCCGGCCCGTGCCGAAGCCCGGTCCGGGCGAGATCCTGATCAAGGTGAAGGCCGCCGGCGTGAACCGTCCCGATGTCGCGCAGCGCTCCGGCAGCTATCCGCCGCCGCCCGGCGCCAGCGACCTGCCGGGGCTGGAAGTCGCCGGCGAAGTGGTGGCGCTCGGCGAAGGTGCTGTCCGGCACAAGCTCGGCGACGCCGTGATGTCGCTGGTCGCCGGTGGCGGCTACGCCGAATATTGCATCGCACAGGACGCCCAGGCGATGGCGGTGCCAGCGGCGCTGTCCATCAAAGAGGCAGGCGCCCTGCCCGAGACCCTGATGACGGTCTGGCACAACGTATTCGAGCGCGGCGGCCTCAAGGACGGCGAGACCCTGCTGGTGCATGGCGGCTCCTCCGGCATCGGCACCATGGCGATCCAGCTCGCCAAGGCGTTCGGCGCCAAGGTGCTGGTCACGGTTGGCTCGCAGGACAAGGCGGACGCCTGCGTCAAGCTGGGTGCTGACCGCGCCATCAACTACAGGACCGAGGACTTCGTCGCCGTCGTGAAGGAAGCGACCGGCGGCAAGGGCGCCAATGTCATCCTCGACATGGTCGGCGGCGACTACATCGAGCGCAATTACGACGCGGCGGCGACAGACGGACGCATCGTGCAGATCGCCTTCCTCGGCAGCCCCAAGGCCACCGTCAACTTCGTCAAGCTGATGGTGAAGCGCCTCACCCACACCGGCTCGACCCTGCGTCCCCGCAGCAATGCCGACAAGGCGGCGATGGTGGCGGCGATCGAGGCCAAGGTGATGCCGTTCCTGCGCGAGGGCCGCATCAAGCCCCTGATGGACTCGAGCTTTCCACTGGTGGATGCAGCAAAAGCCCATGCACGCATGGAGACGAGCCAACATATTGGCAAAATTGTGTTGGAAATCTAGTCGCTCTCTAAACAGAGCGTGTTTGGAAACTCTTTGATTTTCCTCGCTTTCGTGCCAATGATCGCGCACATCTGAACCGTGCCTGGAACGGCTCCAAATCCTTTGCGAACGTCGCTTTAAGTTTGAACTGTTTCGCTGTGGTTTGGTGTCGAACGCGGAGATTTGACATTGCGTCTGATCAGGTGCCTGGCGTCCATGGTGGCGCTGGGCCTCGTGATGTGTGGTGCCGCTGCCCCCGCTCAGGCCGTTGACGCCGTCAGCGTTCGCAGCGACGCGCCTGCCATTGACCTGACGGGCATCCTCGATCACCAGCGCAGCGAGAACGACCGCATCCAGGTCTCCACCGCGCCCGGCACCGACGGTATCGTCCGCCGCATCGAGGTGCGCGCGCGTGAGGGCGGCCAGCACTGGATCGTGTTCGCGCTGGCCAACAATACCGACGACCAGCTCGACCGTCTGATCGTGGCGCCGCATTACCGCGTGGTCGGCTCCGGCGTGCTGTGGCCTGATCTCGGCCTGTCGCGCATCGCCACCATCACCCCCTCGATCGGCGATTTGCCAGAGCGGCAGGAGAGCCCGACCGCCGACGTCTTCCGCGTCACCCTCGATCCCGGATCGGTCGTCACCTTCGTCGCCGAACTGCGCACCGACAAGCTGCCGCAGCTCTATCTGTGGGAGCCCGAGGCCTACAAGGACAAGGTCAACTCGTTCACCTTGTACCAGGGCATCGTGATCGGCATCTCCGGACTTCTTGCGCTAGTGCTGACGATCCTGTTCGTGGTCAAGGGCAGCATCATGTTTCCGGCCGCCGCGGCGCTGGCCTGGGCAGTGCTGGTCTATATCGGCGTCGATTTCGGCTTCTGGGGCAAGGTCCTGGACATGTCGAACAATGCCGAGCGCGTCTGGCGCGCCTCCGGCGAGGCGATCCTGGCGGCGACGCTATTGGTGTTCCTGTTCGCCTATCTCAATCTGTCGCGCTGGCACGTGCGCTACTCGCACATCACGCTGGGCTGGCTGTTCTTCCTGGGCTCCCTGGTCGCGGTGGCGCTGTTCGATCCGGCCGTCGCCTCGGGCATCGCGCGCATCTCGCTGCTCTTGATCGCGGTGCTCGGCTTCGCGCTGATCGTCTATCTCTCCAGCCACGGCTTCGACCGCGCGGTGCTGCTGATCCCGACCTGGTTCCTGCTGACCGTGTGGGTCGGCGCCGCCAGCATGACGGTCGCGGGCCAGGTCACCAACGACATCGTCGGCCCGGCTTTGCTCGGCGGCCTCGTGCTGATCGTGATGCTGATCGGCTTCACGGTGATGCAGCACGCCTTCGCCGGCGGCGGCGCCACCACCGGCATCGTCTCCGACGTCGAGCGCCGCGCCCTGGCGCTGGCCGGCTCCGGCGATTTGATCTGGGACTGGGACGTCTCCGCCGACAAGGTGTTCACCAGCCCGGAGACCGAGAGCCTGCTCGGGCTCAAGCGCGGCACGCTGGAAGGCCCGGCCGCGAAATGGCTCGAGGTGCTGCATCCGCTCGATCAGGATCGCTTCCGCGCCGCGCTCGACAGCGTGCTCGACCAGCGCCGCGGCCGCCTGGTGCAGGATTTCCGGCTGCGCACGCCCGACGGCCACTTCATGTGGTTCGCGCTGAAGGCACGGCCGGTGGTCGGCTCTGACGGCGAGGTCTCGCGCGTCGTCGGCACGCTGACTGACGTCACCGAGTTCAAGAATGCCGAGGAGCGCCTGCTCCATGACAGCGTGCACGACAACCTGACCGGCCTGCCCAACCGCAAGCTGTTCATCGACCGTCTCGCCGCCGTCGCCAATTTCGCCAAGACGATGCCGACCCTGCGGCCGACCCTGATGGTGATCGATCTCGATCGCTTCAAGCAGGTCAACGATTCCGTCGGCATCGCGGTCGGCGATTCCATCCTGCTGACCCTGGCGCGGCGGCTGTCGCGCATCCTGAAGCCCCAGGACACGCTGGCGCGGCTGGCCGGCGACCAGTTCGGCCTGATCCTGTTGTCCGAGCAGGACCCCGCCCGCATCACCGCCTTCGCCGAGACGATCCGCAAGACCATCCGCGCGCCGATCGCCTTCAACGAGCGCGAGATCTTCCTGACCGCCTCGATCGGGCTGGCGCTGTCCGATCCGCAGACGCAGCTGTCGGAGGACATCATCAAGGATGCCGAGCTTGCGATGTATCACTCCAAGCGCATCGGCGGCGACCGCATCGACGTCTACAAGCCGGCGATGCGCGCGCGCAAGAACGACCGGCTGACCTTGGAGAGCGAGCTGCGCCGCTCGATCGAGCGCCAGGAGATCACCATCCTGTACCAGCCGATCGTGCGGCTGGAGGATCGCTCGATCGCCGGCTTCGAGGCCCTGGCGCGCTGGGATCACCCGAAGCTCGGCCGGATGTCGCCGAACGAGTTCATCACCATTGCCGAAGAGATCGGCCTTATCGTCGATCTCGGCACCTTCGTGCTCGACCAGACCGCACGCCAACTCTCGGTATGGCAGCGCGCGACGCGGCTGCGCGAACCGATCTTTGCCAGCGTCAACGTCTCCTCCCGCCAGCTGCTGCGCCACGATCTGATCCACGACATCCGCTCGGTGCTGGCGCGCTCCTCGGTGGCGCGCGGCTCGCTCAAGATCGAGCTGACGGAATCGCTGGTCATGGAGAACCCGGAGCACGCCGCGCAGATGCTGGCCCGCATTCGCGAGCTCGGCGTGGGGCTTTCGATCGACGATTTCGGCACCGGCCATTCGTCGCTTGCCTATCTGCAGCGCTTCCCGTTCGACACCTTGAAGATCGACCAGTCCTTCGTCCGCACCACCGCGCGCGGCACCCGGCCGGTGATCCTCAAATCGATCATCGCACTCGCCCACGACCTCGGCATGGACGTGGTGGCGGAAGGCGCGGAGACGGATTCCGATGCGGTCGAGCTCTATCAGCTCGGCTGCGAATACGCCCAGGGCTACGCCTTCGGCGAGCCGATGGACGCTGACGCCGCAATGCGGCTGCTGACGGAAGAGCGGCTGGAAGCGGCGAGCTGAGACCTCCTCCGCGCATCTCGCATCCCATTCCGACGTGGGCGCGGCGTCGCCTACGGGGCAACACCCCAAGGATGTATCTTTTCTTTTTCCTGCCTTGAGGTAGACTTACCGCAGTACCGCGTTCGCGTGCTGGCTGCGTGTTGCCGATGCGCATTGGTGCGGCAGGAGGCTCGCGACAATGCCGTCAGCGAAGAGTCCAATCGGTCTGCGTCTAATCGCTCTCGAACTGCGCCAACGCCGCCAGCGCGCGGCGATAATTGTCGGCGCCGAGCCGGCGCGCCACGCGCTTCTCATGGGCGGCCACCAGCGCATTGGCCTTCTTCAGGATCATTCGTCCGCGTGGCGTCAGCCCGAGCGCATGCGCCCGGCGGTCCTGCTCGGACCGCGCGCGGACGATCAGCCCGGCCTGCTGCAGATCGTCGAGCAGCGCGACCATGCGCGCGCGCTCGATGCCGAGCGCGCCGGCGACGGCGATCTGCGTCGCGCCCGGATTGGCCGCGATCGTCTCCAGGATCGAATAGAGGATGACGTCGAGATCGACAGAAGCGAGCGCCGCGTTGGCGTCGCGGAAGATCCAGTGCTGCAGGCGACGGACGAAATAACCGAGATGGTTCTCGAGCTCGCCGAGGCGGATTCCCTCGTCCTGCCCGGCTCCGTCTGGTTGCGCCCGTGCGCTCTTGGACATGCTGGCTCGCTGGATGAGACGCTTCTGCCTAGACCGATGTCATCGCGAGCACAAGCCGTCGCAATTGGTCACATCCACAATAATTGCAAACTACAACTATTCTGTTAGTCTCGCGGACAACAAATACAGGTGGGAGGAAAAGGCCATGCCGTCATCGATGACGAGCGCTGCCAGCACTGCGACAGCAATGCGGCGGCGCAACCCAGCTGATCGCGGCGCCTTCCGAATCGGATCGTGGACGTCCACATCGCCAGGCAGCGCTCCTGCTCACGCGACGGAGGCACGCCATGGGTAACGCCGAGCGCCGCCTCGATTCTGAACCTGCAATGTTCGCCGCGCCCTCGATCGAGGCAATCAGGCGCGATGACGGCGCGATCATTCTGCGCTCGCGCATGAAGCTGCAGCCCACGGCCCGTTGCACCGGCGAATGGCTCGAGCACTGGGCACGCAGCGCGCCGGACCGCACATTCCTGGCCGAGCGCCGCGGCGAGACCTGGACCTGGCTCACCTATGGCGAGACGCTGACGCAGGTCCGCGCCGCCGCGGCGTGGCTGCTGGCGCACGGCCTCAGCGCCGAGCGTCCGCTCGCGATCCTCTCCGACAACAGCATTGCGCATGCGGTGCTGGCGCTCGCCGCGCAGCATGTCGGCATTCCCGTCTGTGCGATCTCGCCGGCCTACTCGTTGATGTCGACCGACCACGAGAAGATCAGGGCCATGATCCGCCTGCTCGATCCCGGCGTCATCTTCGTGGCTCGGCACGGCCCGTTCGCCCGCGCGCTGGCGGCGATCGACGGCTTGCACCGCGCGGTGATCATCAGCGGGGATGGCGAGGGGACGAACTCGGTGCCGTTGCAGGTGGTGCTCAACACGAAGCCCGGCCCGGAGGTCGATCGTGCCTTCGCCGCGGTCACGCCGGACACGATCGCGAAACTGCTGTTCACCTCCGGCTCGACCGGACAGCCGAAGGCGGTGATCAACACGCACCGGATGCTGACGATGAGCCAGCAGGCCAAAAGCCAGTTGTGGACCTTCCTGGGCGAGGTCGAAGGCGGCCCCGTGATCGTCGACTGGCTGCCCTGGAGCCACACCTTCGGCGCCAACCACAATTTCAACCTGGTGCTCGCCCATGGCGGCTCGATCTATATCGACGGCGGCAAGCCGGCGCCCGGCCTGTTCGAGACCTCGCTCGCCAATCTCAGGAGCATGGTGCCGACGATCTACTTCAACGTGCCGCGCGGCTTCGACATGCTGGTCGCGGCGCTCAAGGCGGACGACGATCTGCGAAAGAAATTCTTCTCCGGCGTGAAATGCATCCTCTATGCGGCGGCGGCGCTGCCGCAGAATCTGTGGGACGCGCTCAATGAGATGAGCCTGGCCACGGTCGGCCGCCCTGCCCCGCTGGTCTCGGCCTGGGGCGCGACCGAAACGTCGCCGCTCGCGACCGACTGCCACTTCTTTGCCGAGCGCGCCGGCAATATCGGCGTGCCGATTCCCGGCACCGAGCTCAAGCTGGTCCCCACCGGCGAGAAGCTCGAAGTTCGCGTCCGCGGGCCGAATGTGATGCCGGGCTATTGGAAGGCGCCGGAGATCACCGCTGCTGCGTTCGACGAGGAAGGCTTCTACAAGATCGGCGACGCCGTGAAGCTGGCGGATCCCGACCACCCGGAGCGCGGACTGTTCTTCGACGGCCGCATCACCGAGGATTTCAAGCTGTCTTCCGGCACCTGGGTGAATGTCGGCGCACTGCGCGTCGCCGGCATCGCCGCGCTGGCGCCGCTCGCGCAGGACATCGTCATCGCCGGCCACGGCACTGACGAGGTGCACTTCCTGATCGTGCCGAACATCGCCGCCTGTCGCACCAAGGCCGGCTTGACCGACACCGCGACGGCCGGCGACGTACTCGCGCATCCGTCCGTGCGCGAGGCCATCACGCAAGGGCTCGCAAAGCTCCGCACCGAAGCGGTCGGCTCGTCGCGCTATGCCACACGTGCACTGCTGATGTCCGAGCCGCCATCGCTCGATGCCGGCGAGATTACCGACAAGGCCTACATCAATCAGCGCGCCGTTCTCTCCCGCCGCGCCGGCCTGGTCGCACGGCTGCAGGATGATGCTGCGCCAGATGTGATCAGGCTCGGCCTGCGCTGAGCACTGTTCCGTTCCACGATTACAGCCGTGCTCAGCGTCAACCCCATGGCGTGCGCGTCGGCGCTGGATGTCAATGAGACCGGCATCAGGTTGCGCCTACTAAATTCCAGAAAGGAGATGTCAGCGTGGCCTGCTTTGGCCAGACTGCCGATCAACGTCCACCCGCCTAAGAGGTGAGGGAAGACTTAGCAATTGTTAGTCCGCAGACCGTAAAACTACGTAAGGAGCGCCTCGATCCGGTAGTAGAGAACCGCCTGTATTTAACTGCGCATAAACGGCAATTTTTTAGAATCGGTTGCAAATTGCCGCGCATCTCTCCTCTCCGGATCAATCCATGGCCCAGCCGCGTTTCTCGCTCGCGCTCCGCATCTACGCGATCATCGGACTGTCATTCTGCGGGCTCGCAGGGCTGGCGGCGACACAGACCCAGAATCTGGAAACCGCGCTCAAGGACCAGCGGCGGAGCGAGCTGATCCATCTGACGCAGACCGCCGTCAGCATTGCCCGCGAGGAATATGATGCGATCGCGCGCGACAAGGTGGCGCCCGAGGTCGCGCAGAAGAAGGCGGCCGAGCGGATCGGCAAGCTGCGCTATGGCAGCGGCGACTACTTCTGGATCAACGACATGGCCCCGAAGATGGTCATGCATCCGATCAAGCCGGAGCTGAACGGCCAGAACCTTGCCGACAACAAGGATCCGACCGGCAAGCGGCTGTTCGTGGAAATGACCGACGTGGTGAAGCGCCAGGGCGCCGGCGTGGTCGACTACATGTGGCCGAAGCCCGGCAAGGATGCGCCGCAGCCGAAGATGTCCTATGTCGCCGGCTTCGAGCCCTGGAGCTGGATCATCGGCACCGGCGTCTATGTCGACGATCTCGAGGCCCAGGTCTGGGAGAGCAAGCGCAGCGTGTTCATTGCGGCCGTGATCGTGATGCTGATCATCGGATCGATCACCTTGATCATCGCGCGACGGATGTCGTCGGCACTGGCCTCGATGAGCGGCGCGCTGACCGAGCTCGGCCACGGCAATTTCGACATCAAGCTGCCGGGCCAGACCCGTAGCGACGAGCTCGGCGACATGGCGCGCTCGATCGAGCAGTTCCGGCTGAAGACCGAGGAGAAGGCGCGGCAGACCGCGATGCTCGAGGACGAGCAGCGCCAGGTCGCCGAGCGCATCAAGTCCAAGGCGCTGCAGGAGATGGCGGAGGCCGTGGAGCAGGCTGCCAGCCAGGCGGTCGGCGAGGTTGCCGAAGGCACCGGCCAGATGGCCGGCAACGCCAAGTCGATGACCGACAGCGCCCTGACGCTGGAGCGCAATTCGAGCAGCGTCGCAGCCGCGGCCGAGCAGGCGCTCGCCACCACCCAGACTGTCGCCAAGGCGTCCTCGCAGCTCGCCGCATCGATCTCGCAAATCTCCGGCCAGGTGAACTCCTCGCGCGAGCTGACCCGCAAGGCGGTGGCCGCGTCGTCCGAGGCGCAGGCCACGATCGCCAAGCTGTCGGAAGCGGCCGACAAGGTCGGCGCCGTGACCAGCCTGATCAGCGAGATCGCCGGCCAGACCAACCTGCTCGCGCTCAACGCGACCATTGAGGCCGCACGGGCCGGCGAGGCCGGCCGCGGCTTCGCGGTCGTCGCCTCCGAGGTCAAGTCGCTGGCCGAGCAGACCGCCAAGGCGACCAGCGAGATCGCGCAGCAGATCGCGGAGATCCAGGACTCGACGCGCGCCTCGGTGACATCGATCGGGGCGATCGGCGAGGTCATCCGCAACGTCGAAGCGGTGTCCTCGGGGATTGCCGATGCGATCCAGGCGCAGAACAGCGTCACGATCGAGATCTCCCGCACGGTCGAGGAGACGTCGGCCGCCGCACGCGAGGTCGCGAGCCAGATCGCCGAAGTCTCGCGCGAGGCGAGCGAAGCCGGCCGCCGGTCTACCGACATCCGCGACGGCTCGACCACGGTGGCCGAAAAGGTGCAGCGCCTGCGCACCGAGCTGGTGCGCGTGATCCGGACCTCCACCGCCGACGTCGACCGCCGTCTCTCGACCCGGCTCAACATCAATCGTCCCGGCACGCTGCAGGTGAATGGCGACCAGATCAGCATGTCCGTGCGCAATTTGTCGCTCGGCGGCGCGCTGCTCGAGCAGATTCCGGTTCGCCTGTCGATCAACACACCGGTCACGCTCGCGATCGCCGGGATGGTGTCCGACCTTCCGGGGACGGTCACGCGCGTCGGCGATCGCACCGCGCTGGTGCAGTTCACGCTCAATCCGGAGCAGACCGCGCGCCTGACGGCCCTGATTTCGGACCGTCAGGCGGCGTGATCCGCCGAGGCAGCGAGGCCACGACGCGCGCCGCGATCTCGGTCTCACCCTCCCCTGGAGGGGGAGGGTCGATCGCGCGCGAAGCGGGCGATCGGGTTGGGGTGAGCCGCGGAACACAGTGCAAGTGGAGAGATCACCCCACCCCGGATCACATTGCGCTGCGCTCCATGTGATCCGACCCTCCCCCTCCAGGGGAGGGTGACAGCGGGGCTGACCTCCAAGCTGGGCGCTACCGTATTACCGGAAATGGCAGGCGACGAGATGCCCCTCGTCGCTCGCCTTGAGCGGCGGCACTTCCTTGCTGCAAACATCCTTGGCGATGGGACAGCGGGTGTGGAAGTGACAGCCGGACGGCGGGTTGATCGGGCTCGGAACCTCGCCCTTGAGCCGGACGCGCTTGCGCTTGACGCTCGGGTCCGGGATCGGCACGGCCGACAACAGCGCTTCCGTATAAGGATGCTTCGGCGTCGAATAGAGCTGGCGTGACGGCGCGGTCTCGACGATGCGGCCGAGATACATCACCGCGACGCGGCGGCTGATGTGCTCGACCACCGAAAGATCGTGCGCGACGAACAGATAGGCGATGCCGAACTTCTGCTGCAGATCCTCGAGCAGATTGATGACCTGGGCCTGGATCGACACGTCGAGCGCCGACACCGGCTCGTCGCAGATGATCAGCTTCGGCTCGACCGCGATCGCCCTGGCAATGCCGATGCGTTGGCGCTGGCCGCCGGAGAATTCGTGCGGATAGCGCGTCATGTGATCGGCCTGCAGGCCGACGGTCTCGAGCAGATGGACGATGCGCTCTTCGTATTTCTGACGCGAGGACGCCAGCCCATGGATCGTCAACGCCTCGCCGATGATCGCGCCGATGGTCATGCGCGGATTGAGCGAGGCGTAAGGGTCCTGGAAGATGATCTGGATGTCGCGGCGCAGCGCCCGCAGGCTCTCGCCTGACAGCGAGATCACGTCCTTGCCCTCGAAGGTCAACTCGCCCGAGCTCGGCTCGATCAGGCGGAGCACGCAGCGCCCGGTGGTCGACTTGCCGCAGCCGGATTCGCCGACCAGCCCGAACGTCTCGCTCGGCTCGATGTGGAAGTTCACGCCATCGACCGCGCGGACGCTGCCGATCTGGCGCTTCAAGAGCCCGCCCTTGATCGGGAACGCCTTGGTCAGGTTGCGCACCGTGAGCAGCGCCGCCGATGGGGCAACGGGAGCAGTGACAGCTTCGGTCATCACGACAACGTCTCTTCGGCGCGGATGCACGCCACCTTGTGGCCGGGCTCGATCTCGCGCAGCGGCGGCTGCGCAAGCTTGCACTCGGGGATGACGAAGCGGCATCGCGAGGCGAAGCGGCAGCCCTGCGGCGGATT
The DNA here is from genome assembly GCF_900176205.1 of Bradyrhizobium sp. ORS 285. Taxonomy (NCBI): domain Bacteria; kingdom Pseudomonadati; phylum Pseudomonadota; class Alphaproteobacteria; order Hyphomicrobiales; family Nitrobacteraceae; genus Bradyrhizobium; species Bradyrhizobium sp. ORS 285. The sequence goes on along the minus strand of NZ_LT859959.1, from coordinate 625,091 downwards.
GATCAGCTTCGGCACGCTGCCGGGAATGCTCTCCAGCCGGCTCTTCTTGACCGCCGCGAGATCGATGCGCGGGATCGAGCGGATCAGCCCTTGCGTGTACGGATGGCGCGGATTGGCGAACAGCCGGTCGACCGGCGCCTCCTCGGCCACCCGGCCGGCGTACATGACGACCACCCGCTCGGCGACCTCGGCCACCACGCCCATGGCGTGGGTGATCAGCATGATCGACATGCCGAGCCGCTCCTTCATGTCGAGCAGCAGGTCGAGGATCTGCGCCTGGATCGTCACGTCGAGCGCGGTGGTCGGCTCGTCGGCGATCAGGAGTTTTGGATTGCATGACAGCGCCATCGCGATCATCACGCGCTGGCGCATGCCGCCGGAGAAATGATGCGGATAGTCGTGCACGCGGCGCTGCGGATTGGGGATCTGGACCAGCGCCAGCATCTCGGCCGCGCGGTCCATCGCAGCCTTCTTCGACAGGCCCTGATGCAGCCGGATCACCTCGGCGATCTGGTCACCGACGGTGTAGACCGGGTTGAGCGAGGTCATCGGCTCCTGGAATACGATCGCGATCTCGCTGGCGCGGATGCGATTGAGCTCCGAGGTCGGCAGCGGCACGAGATCGCGCCCCTGCCACAGGATCTGCCCGCCGGCGATGCGCCCTGGCGGCATCGCGATCAGCTTCAGCACCGACATCGCGGTGACGGTCTTGCCGGAGCCGGACTCGCCGACCACGCACAGCGTCTCGCCGCGATTGATCGAGATGTCGACGCCGTCGACGGCCTGAACCTGGCCCTCGTCGGTCTTGAAATAGGTCTTCAGCCCCTTGATCTCGAGGAGCGGCGCGGCGTTGGGGATCACTTGCGCGTCCATCACATCACCTTCCGCGGATCGAGCGCATCGCGCAGGCCGTCGCCGATGAAGTTGATCGCGATGACCGTGAGGAAGATCGCTCCGCCGGCGAACAGCGCCCAATGCGGCGCGATATCGAGATAATCCTTGGCGTCGAACAGCAGCCGGCCCCAGGTCGGAATGTCAGGTGGAAAGCCGAGGCCGAGGAACGACAAGGTCGATTCCGCGATGATCGCGGCGGCGACGTCGATGGTGCCGGCGACGATCACCGGTCCGAGTGCATTCGGCAGGATGTGACGGACGATGAGACGGAGGTTCGACGCGCCGAGCGCGCGCGCGGCCTCGACGAACTCCTTCTCGCGCAGCGACAGGAACTGCGCGCGCACCAGCCGCGCGACGGGCATCCAGCGGAAGCCGCCGATGACCAGCACGATCAGCACGAAGACGCCGCCTTCAGGGCCAAGCCAGCCTTTGAGGAAGTCGCGGAACAGATAGATGATGAGGAGCAGCAGCGGCAGTTGCGGCAGCGACAGGAACAGGTCGGTCAGCCACATCAGCGCGGCATCGACCGGCCCCTTGGCGGTGCCGGCGAGTGCGCCGACGACGATGCCGACCAAGAGCGCCACGCCCATCGCGGCAAAGCCGACCGCGAGCGAGATGCGGCCGCCATAGATCATGCGCGCCAGGAGGTCCTGGCCGAGATCGTCGGTGCCGAACGGGTGCTCCCAGGACGGCGGCGCCAGGCGCGCGGTGAAGTCGATCTCGTTGATCGGAATCCGCCACAGGAACGGGCCGAGCACGATCGACAGCGCGAGCAGCAGCAGCACGACGATGCTGGCCGCCGCGAGACGGTGACGGAGGAAGCGGCGGAGCGCGTCGCGGCCGGGCGAGAACCGCCGTTTGGCCGACGCGGCGACCGGCGCCGTCTCAACGGAAGGAGATGCGTGGGTCAAGCCAGCCATACAGAATGTCTGCGATGAGGTTGAAGAGGACGACGAGGCAGGCGAACACGAAGGTCACCGCCATGATGACCGGCGTATCGTTGGCGAGGATCGCGCTGATCAGCAGCGAGCCGATGCCGGGAATGCGGAAGATCTGCTCGGTGACGATGGCGCCGCCGAACACGGTCGGCATCTGCAGCGCCACCAGCGTGACCACCGGGATCAGCGCGTTGCGTACGACATGCTTGACGATCACCTTGCGCTCGTCGAGGCCCTTGGAGCGCGCCGTCGTGACATAGTCGAGCTTGATGACGTCGAGCACAGCCGAGCGGACATAGCGGGTGTAGGACGCGGCCTGGTAGAGGCCGAGCACGGTGATCGGCATGATCGCCTGCTTGATGCTCTCCCACCACCATTGCCATCCTGTCGCCTGCAGATCGGCGCGATAGACGAAGGGCAGCCAACCGAGATTGACGCTGAAGATCAGGATCAGCAGCAAACCCGTAAAGAACGTCGGCAGCGAGAAGCCGATGAAGGCGAAGGTGTTGGCGATCTGGTCGAAGATCGAATATGGCCGCCGCGCCGCCAGCACGCCGACCGGCAGCGCCACGGCGAGCGCGAGGATCTGCGCGGTGCCGACCACGTAGAGCGTGGTCGGGATCCGCTGCAGGATCAGCGTGTCGACGTTGACGCGGCTGGCGAAGGAGAAGCCCCAATCGCCCTGGAACATGGCGACCAGCCAGCGCACATAGCGCACCAGCACGGGATCGTTCATCCCGAACTTGATGCGCAAGGCTTCACGCACCTCGGGCGGCACGTTCGGATTGCTCGCGAGCTCGCCGAACGGATCGCCCGGCGCCAGCGCAAGCAGCACGAACAGGATGAGGCTGATGCCGAGCAGGCTCGGGATAGCGACGATGAGGCGCCTGAGAAGGTAGTTTCCCATCGCTCCACCCCTACGATGTCTGGCTGGTCATGCGGGCCGCGTCAGCTCGCCCGATGCCAGGTCGCGATGAACGCGAGGTCGTTGTCCCAGCCGCTCTTGTACAGGACCATGCCGTTCTTGACGCCGATGACGTTAAGCCGGTTGATCTCCGGCAGCACGTAATTGTCGCGCACGACGAGGTCGTTGAGCTTGATGAAGTGCGCGGCGCGCTTGACGGGATCGAGCTCGCTCTGCGCCAGCTTGTAGGTCTCGTCATACTCCTTGTTCTGCCAGCGGCAGACGTTGCGGCCCTGCCACTTGTTCTCCTTGGTGGCGCATTCCCACGAGGTGAACTGGTTCATGAAGAACTGCGGATCGGCCTGCGGCATCGTGGTCTGGTACATCTGCATGTCGCAGTAGAAATGCGAGTAGGTGTCGGGGTTGGCGACATCAGAGGAAAAGAACACCGAGGCCACGACCGACTTCAGCTCGACGTCAATGCCGGCCTTCTGGCAGGCCTGCTTGATGATCGCCTGGTTCTTCTGGCGCGGACCGTTGATCGAGGTCTGGAACACGAATTTCAGCTGCTTGCCGTCCTTCTCGCGGATGCCGGAGGAGCCCTTCTTCCAGCCGGCCGCGTCGAGAATCTGGTTGGCCTTCTCGATCGAGAATTCAAAGGTGTTGTTCTTCGAGCGGAAGCGCTCGGGATTGTTGAGGAAGTTCGGCGTCGCGACGCCGGCGCGGCCATAGATGAACTTTTGTACCGAGGCGCGGTCGATCAGGAGGTTGAGCGCCTTGCGCACCTCGGGATCGGAGAACAGCGGATGCTTGGTCTTGAGGCTGGCGCGCTCGCCGTCGACCTCGGTGTTGGGATCGGTGACGTTGAGGCCGATATATTCGATGTGCCCCGTCAGCGTGAGATCGGCCTTGCCCTGCCCGCCGGCCTCGAGCTTGACCAGGATCTCGTCCTCGACCTGTAGATTATAGGCGTAGTCATATTCGCCGGTCTGCAACACCGCGCGCGCTGCCGACACTGCGTCGCCGCCGCCCTTGATCTCGACAGTGTCGAAATAAGGCTGCGTGGCTACGTGGTAGTCCGGGAAGCGCTTGCCGGCGACGGTGTCGCCCGGCTTGAAGTCGACGAACATATAGGGGCCGGTGCCGATCGGCTTCAGGTTGGCCGGCGCCTCGCGCGACTTCGCGCCGATATAGTCCGCAAAGTGATGCTTGGGAATGATGCAGCCGAACGAGGCCACGAAGCCGTCGGCCCAGAACGGCGTCGGCTGTGGGAAGATCAGCTTGACGGTCAGGTCGTCGATCTTCTCGACCGCCTTGATATTCTTGTAGCTGCCGATCGAGACCGCCGAGGTCTCGGGATTGTTGGCGTATTCCCAGTTGAAGATCACGTCGTCAGCGGTGAATGGCTTGCCGTCGTGCCATTTCACGTTGGGCTTCAACTTCCAGGTCACGGACAATCCGTCCGCAGCGAGACCGCCGTTCTCCTTGCTGGGAATCTCGGCCGCCAGGATCGGGACGAGGTTGCCCTCCTTGTCCCAGCCGGCGAGCGGTTCGTAGAACAGGCGGCAGGCTTCCTGATCCTTGGTGCCGATGGCGAAATGCGGATTGAGCAGCGTCGGCGCCTGCCACAGCAGCAGCTTGAGCGGACCACCGCCACCGGCCTTGGTCGGCTTGTAGGGAATGGCGTCGGCGGCAACCGCGATGCCGGAATAAGAGAGCATCGCGCCGGCCATCGGCGCGGTGAGCCCCACCGCGATCATCCGCTGCACAAAATCGCGCCGCGACAGGCGTCCCGCTTTGACATCAGCGATCTGGTTACGGAGGTCACGCTCGTTCATTCAATCGGCTCCAAGGTGTTGCTGATGCCAAAAAAAGCGCCCCGCGATGCATCAGCGCAGAGCTGCACAAAATTGGATCAGCCTTCGAAGCGACTGTCAAAGCAGAATCCGGGCCAATTTCGCAAGAAGGAATGGATCGATTGTCGCACCTTGCAGTGCGACAATCATTTGCTGCGGAGCGGCCCCGGAAAATGGAACTACATCAACAACCGTAGCGGAACACCATGCGCGATTTGCGCGTGGTGCTGATCGCACTCAGCTCTCGCGATACCAGTTGGGCAGTTGCCAGAGATCGTTGTCCCAACCCGAGGAATGGGTCTGCAGGCCCTTGCGGACGCCACTGACACGCGGACGGTTGAGCTCCGGCAGCACATGGCGACCCGCGCAGACGAGATCGTTGAGCTTGATGTAGAGCGCGGCGCGCTTCACCGGATCGAGCTCGCGCAGCAGCTCGTTGTAGAGATCGTCATACTCCTTGTTCTGCCAGCGCGAGACGTTGCGGCCCTGCCATTTGTTGGCCTTGGTCGCCGCCTCCCAGGAGACGTACTGGCTGAGGAAGGATTGCGGCTCCGGCGACGACATCGTCATCATCAGCATCTCCATGTCGCAATAGAAATGCGAGTAGGTGTCTGGATTGGCGACGTCGCTGGAGAAGAACACCGAGCCCACCACCGATTTCAGCTCGATCTCGATGCCCGCCTTCTGGCAGGCCTGCTTGATGATCGCCTGGTTCTTCTGCCGCGGCCCGTTGGTCGAGGTCTGAAACACGAATTTGAGCGGCTTGCCGTCCTTCTCGCGCAGGCCGCTCGCGCCCTTCTTCCAGCCGGCCTCTTCGAGAATTTTATTGGCCTTCTCGATGTTGAACTCGAAGCTCGTGTTCTTGGAGCGATAGCGCTCGGGATTGTTGACGCAGTTCGCCGTGGCGATGCCGCCGCGGCCGTAGATGAACTTCTGGATCGAGGCGCGGTCGATCAAGAGATTGATCGCCTCGCGCACCGCGGGATCGGAGAACAGCGGATGCTTGGTCTTGAGGCTCGCGCGCTCGCCGTCGACTTCGACGTTAGGATCGGTAGCGTTGAGCATGATGAATTCGAGATTGCCGGTCGCCACGATCTCGGCAACGCCGGTGCCGCCAGCCTCGAGCTTGACCAGGATCTCGTCCTCGACCTGCAGATTCCAGGCGTAGTCATATTCGCCGGTCTGCAGCACCGCGCGCGCCGCCGAGACAGCGTCGCCGCCGCCCTTGATCTCCAGCGTGTCGAAAAAGGGACGGTTCGGCACGTGGTAGTTGGGATTGAGCTTGGCGGTCAGCATGTCGCCCGGCTTGAAGTCGACGAACAGATAGGCCCCGGTGCCGACCGGCTTCAGATTGTTCGGCGCCTCGCGCGACTTCGCACCGATATAGTCGCCGAACAGATGCTTCGGAATGATCGCGCCGCGACCGCCGACGAAGGCCGTGAACCACAGCGGCGTCGGCTGCGCGAACACCAGGCGGACGGTGTGATCGTCGATCCGCTCGATCGTCTTGATGTCCTTGTAGTCGGCGATGGTGACCGACGACGTCTCCGGATTGGTGGCGAACTGCCAATTGAAGATCACGTCGTCGGCCGTGAACGGCGTGCCGTCGTGCCACTTCACGCCCGGCTTGAGCTTCCAGGTCACCCAGGTCCCGTCGGCCGCAAGGGTGCCGTTGGCCACGCTGGGAATCTCGGTTGCAAGCACCGGCACGAGATTGCCGTCGGCATCCCATCCGGCCAGCGGCTCGTAGAACGCGCGCGCCGCTTCCTGGTCCTTGGCGCCGATGGCGAAGTGCGGATTGAGCAGGGTCGGTGCCTGCCAGAACAGAATCTTCAGCGGCCCGCCGCCGCCGGCCTTGGTCGGCTTGTAGGGAAATTCCTGCGCCGCCATCGCGACCCCGGAATGCGCCAGCATCATGCCCGCGAGCGGCGCGGTGAGCCCGAGCGCCAGCATCCGCTGCACGAACTCGCGGCGCGAGAGCCGCCCATCCTTGACCGCCGCAATCTCGTGACGCAGGTCCTGTTCGTTCACTGTCGTTCTTCTCCAAGCCGTAAGTCTGTGATGCAGTTGAAGCGCACGGCCATCGTGCTTCAAGTTCCGCGCGCTGCACGGCTATACGCCTGCAGCCGATAGGCATGATCCGGGCCATTTGCCGCAGCGCGGCTGCTCAGCGCGGCGGCTTCAGCTTGCGGAAGCGGACGCCGGCGCCGTCGGGCAGCCGGGTGGCGACATAGCCGGCCGCAAGGCAGGCCTCGCGTTGCGGCATCTTCTCCTGCGGACTCCGCAGGCTGTCCCACCACGAGGCGCGTTGCGAGGCGCGCGGCAGACTGTCGCCGATCAGCTCCTCGATCTCGACGAGGCTGAGCACCAGTTCGGGACGGGTCTGCCGCTTGAGGTAGTCCCTTAGGGCGTCATAGTCGGGCAAATTGCAATTCCATCTCACTGGGTGGCCGGGCGCAACGCAGCCTGCAACGCACCACTCGTTAACCTAACATGAGTTACTTCGACGTATCCGTCAGTCTACGGACGGGACTCCACGGGGACGGGACGAGCCGATGCGCTGGACACGCCGAACAGGCCGGGCAAAGCTGCCTTGGCGTCTCTCGGCACGCACGCTCGTCACCTGCTCCATCTCCACCATCATCGGCTTCTCCGCCATCTGCGCCAGCGTCATGATCGACCTGCGCCGCGGCGAGGAGGTACGCGCCCGGCAGGCGCTGGAAAACCTCGCCGCCGGCATCGGCGCCGACATCAGCCGCAACATCGAGCTCTACGATCTCTCGCTGCGCGCGGTCGCCGGCAACATGTTGCTGCCCGAAATCAACGAGGTCAGCAAGCCGATCCGTCACCTGATCCTGTTCGACCGCGCCTCCACGGCGAAGAATTTCGGCGCCATCCAGGTGTTCGACGCCAAGGGCCGTCTCGCCATCGACTCGGCCACGCTCGATCCGTTGCCGGACGATCGCAGCGACACCGCGTTCTTCCAGGTGCATCGCGACCGCGCCGACGCCGGCCTGTATGTCAGCCGTCCCGCGGAGCATCAGGGCCGCACCGCCATCGTCTTGAGCCGGCGCATTTCCGCGCCCGACGGACGCTTCGCCGGCGTCGTCGCCGGCTCGATTCGGCTGAGCTATTTCCGCGACCTGTTCGGCCAGCTCTCGCTCGCACCGGGCATCGGCATCACGGTGTTCGGACGCGACGGCACCATCATCGTGACCGCCCCCTTCGATCAAGCGGCCATCGGCCGCAACCTCGCACGCGTGCCGGACGTGACCCGCGCCTTGAGCGAGCCGAGCGGCTGGTCGAGCAGCTCCGGCGCGCTGGACGACGTGCCGCGCCTCCTGGTGTGGCGCAATGCCGGCGGCCCGCTGGTCGTGGTGGCCAGCCGGTCATGGGACGGCGTCTACGCGGTCTGGCGCAACGAGGCGGCGCAGATCGGCGCCCTGATGCTGGCGCTGATCGTCTTCGTGCTCGCCGCCACCCAGGTCGCCGCGCGCGAGATCCAGTTGCGCGCGAAGGTCGAATCCCGGCTCGAGCGGCTCGCGACCACCGATCCGCTGACCGGGCTGAAGAACCGGCGCAAGTTCGACGAGACCATCGAGATCGAGTGGCGCCGCGCGCAGCGGGCGCAAGTGCCGCTGGCGCTGCTGATGATCGATGCCGATCACTTCAAGTGCTACAACGACACCCACGGTCACCAGGCCGGCGACCAGGTGCTGGTCGGCATCGCCGTCTGCATCTCGGATTCGGTGCGGCGCGCCGGCGACTGCGCGGCGCGCTATGGCGGCGAGGAGTTCGCGGTGCTGCTGCCGGCGACCGCGCAGGCCGACGCGTTGCACGTTGCCGAGACGATCCGCAACAAGGTCGCCTTGTGGGCGGGCGAGGCGACCAACACCTCGATCAGCGTCGGCGTCGCCAGCGTCACGCCGTCGCGCGAGACGGACTGGACCACCTTGATGAATGCCGCCGACAAGGCGCTCTACATGGCCAAGGCTGCCGGCCGCAACCGCTGCATCACCGTGCCCGTGCCAAGGCCACAGCCCGCGGCCGCGCTGGCGGCGTGAGGCCGCCAGCGGCGTGATGAGATCTGAACAAGCGCCGCGATCAGCCCTTGCTCTCGAGATACTTCTTCATGTCCTCGCGCAGGCCGTCGCGCAGGTCGGGCCGCGCCATGGCGAAGGCGATGTTGGCCTTGAGGAAGCCGGACTTCGAGCCGCAATCATGCCGCTCGCCGTCGAAATCCACGCCGTAGAATTTCTGCGTCTTCGAGAGTCCGATCATCGCATCGGTGAGCTGGATCTCGCCGCCGGCGCCGCGCTCCTGGGTCGCCAGGATCTTGAAGATCTCCGGCTGCAGGATGTAGCGGCCGGTGATCGAGAAGTTCGACGGCGCGGTGCCCTTGGCCGGCTTCTCGACCATGCCGTCCACCTCGAAGATCTTGCCGTCGCGCGGGCCTACGCCGCAGATGCCGTATTGATGCGTCTGATCGGCCGGCACCTCCTGCACGGCGAGCACGTTGCTCTTCTCCGGCAGCTTGTTGGCGGCGGCGATCATCTGCGCGAGGCAGCCCGGCGTGTTGAGCACCAGTTCGTCCGGCAGCACCACCGCGAACGGCTCGTCGCCGACGATGTCGCGCGCGCACCACACCGCGTGACCGAGGCCGAGCGGGGCCTGCTGACGGGTGAAGCTGACGGCGCCCGCCTCCGGCTGGTCGCGGGCCAGGATATCCATCTCGGTCTTCTTGCCGCGCGCCGCGAGCGTCGCGTCCAGCTCATACATCCGGTCGAAATGGTCTTCGATCGAGGTCTTGTTGCGGCCGGTGACGAACACGAAATGCTCGATGCCGGCTTCCTTGGCCTCGTCGAAGACGTATTGGATGAGCGGCTTGTCGACGATCGTCAGCATCTCCTTCGGCATCGCCTTGGTGGCGGGAAGGACGCGGGTGCCGAGGCCGGCGACCGGAAAAACGGCTTTGCGGATCTTCATGGGGCCTGATTAAACCTTGTGACGAATGAATGCGAAACCGATCGCATGTTGGTAGCTGGTTTGCAGCCGAGAACAAAGGCGGATGTTGGTCCGGTGTTCCGCTTCGCGGCGACAGAAGGGCTAAATTTCGCTGCGGAAATCCTTAACCTTGTTAATCTCCCGTTAAGCAGGACCGGGCCTCGTGAAGGCTGGTCTTTCCCGGCGATCTGGATCGAGACATGGCGCGACGGAACGGAATCCTGGCAGCTCTGAAAGCCGGCGCCACTGCGGCGGCCGTGGTCACTGTGGTCACGATGGTGTCGGGTTCCGCATCGGCGCAATCCAGCGGCGGACCGCTGAACTTTCTCGACAACCTGTTCACGGGCACCCTGACCAAGGGCAATCCGAGCCCGGGCCAACCGGCGCAAGCCCCCTCCCCCGGCGGCCCGCAGCCCTGGAGCGGCGAGGACGGCGCCTCCGGCCATCCGCTGATGACGGCAGCGGCGATTCGCGAGGCGGCCGGCAATTTCGACGCCTGCGTCGCCGGCATGTGGCCAGATGCCGCACGGCGCAACATCACCCAGGATAATTTCCAGCGATTCACAGCCGGCCTGTCGCCGGACCTGCGCATCATGGACCTGCTCGATGCGCAGCCGGAATTCACCAAGTCGATCTGGGACTATCTCGACATCCTGGTGAACGACAACCGGCTGGCCAAGGGACGCGAGGTGCTGGCGAAGTACAAGGCGCAGTTCGACGCGACCGAGCGTGCCTATGGCGTCGACCGCTACATCATCGCCGCGATCTGGGGCATCGAATCCAACTACTCGACGCAGATCGGCGATCGCAGCGTGCTGCAATCGACCGCGACGCTGGCCTGCATCGGCCGCCGCCAGGCCTATTTCAAGGATGAATTCCTGTCGGCGCTGGAGATCCTCAATCGCGGCGATCTCAGGCCGGAGCAGATGCGCGGCTCCTGGGCCGGCGCATTCGGCCCCACGCAATTCATGCCGACCGCGTTCAAGCGCTTCGCCGTCGATGCCGATGGCGACGGCCGCCGCGACGTCGTCGACAACCCAGCCGACCTGATCGCCTCGACCGCCAACAACCTCAAGAAGGACGGCTGGCAGAGCGGCCAGAGCTGGGGCTACGAGGTCGCGGTGCCCCAGGGCTTCAACTACATGCTGGCCGACCGCGCCAAGAGCATGAGCCTCAGTCAGTGGGAGCAGCTCGGCCTGAAGCGCGCCAATGGCCAGCCGTTCCCGGCGACGACCGAGAAAGCCTATCTGCTGGCCCCGGCGGGCGCGCAGGGTCCAGGCTTCCTGATGCTGCAGAACTTCCGCGTCATCATGAAATACAACCCGGCGGAAGCCTATGCGCTGGCGATCGGCCATTTCGCCGACCGGCTGCGCGGCGCGCCGCCGTTCGTGCAGGCCTGGCCGCGCGAGGAGCGCACTTTGTCACGCGCGGAACGGCTCGAATTGCAGCAATTGCTGGCCGATCGCGGCTTCTACCGCGGAACCCCGGACGGCCAGTTCGGCGGCCAGACCCGCGAGGCGCTGCGGAACTTCCAGGCCTCGATCGGGGCACCGGCGGACGGTTTTGCCACCTCCGACGTGCTGGAACGGCTGCGGGGGCGCTGATCGGCCTCGATCGGGCCGTTCCCGGTAACCTTTCGGGGCGATTGCCGGCGGACATCAACACCATCCGGTGAATGCCCGTTTGCGGCCTGATTCGGGTCCTATTATATGGACTGTCACGATTTCGACGCGCGGCGGCGCGGACGGGTGCGCATGTCAAAGCTGAAGTTCCTTCTCAAGCTGTTGAACGAGCCCGGCCCGGCGGTCGTCTTGGCCGTTGTGATCGCCATGCTGGTTGGGATCACCGGCCCGGCCTCGGCCCAGTTCTTCAACTTCAACCCATTCTCGTCGCCCCCGCCCCGGCCGGGGCCGCAGCGCGGCGGCGGTGGCGGTGGCGGATGGTTCGGCAGCGACTTCTTTGCGCCGTTCCAGCCGCAGCAGCCGAAGCGGGTGCAGCAGGATTATTCCAAGGCGCCGCCACCGGAGAGGCGCGACAATGCCAATGCGCCGGAGCGCTACGTGCTGGTGCTCGGCGACGGCATGGCCGACTGGCTGGCCTATGGCCTCGAGGATGCCTATTCCGAGCAGCCCGACATGGGCATCACGCGCCGGATCAAGACCAACTCCGGCCTAATCAAATACCAGCCCAAGGGTGAGCCGGCTGATTGGGCCGCCGCCGCCAAGGGCATCCTAGCGACTGAGCGGGCCGATGCGATCGTCATCATGCTCGGCCTCAACGACCGTCTCCCGATCCGCGAGCCGGCGGTGGAGAAGACCGACAAGCCCGACGACAAGAAGGCGGACAAGACCAAGAAGGACGCCAAGGCCAAGCCGGGTGAAGCAAAGCCGGCTGACAGCAAGCCGGGCGATCCGAAGTCCGGCGAAGCCAAGACCGATGCCAAGCCCGATGCGAAGGCCGACACGGCCGCCAAGCCGGCCGACAGCGAGCTGCCACAGGACGAGGCCGACAACGACACGCCTGCGGTCGCCGCGCCGGAAAAGACCGCGCGGGCGCCGGGCGCCCTGTACGAATTCCGCGACGAGCGCTGGGTCGAGCTCTATACCAAGAAGATCGAGGAGATGATCGCGGTCGCCAAGAGCAAGGGAGTGCCGGTGCTCTGGGTCGGCCTGCCCGCGGTGCGCGGCCCGAAGGGCACCGCCGACAGCCTGTTCCTCGATTCGCTCTATCGCGACGCCGCCGGCAAGGCTGGCATCACCTATGTCGACGTCTGGGATGGCTTCGTCGACGAAGCCGGCCGCTTCCTGCAGAAGGGTCCGGACTTCGAGGGCCAGATCCGCCAGCTGCGCTCCTATGACGGCGTCTATTTCACCAAACCCGGCGCGCGCAAGCTCGCGCACTATGCCGAGCGCGAGATCAACCGCCTGCTCGCGGCCCGCTCCGCCCCGCTGGAGTTGCCGACCGAGCCGGCGACGCCAGACGCCAATGCGGTGCCTGGTCAGCCCGCGCCACGCCCGGTGGCCGGACCGATCCTGCCGCTGGTGGCGTCATCGGTCGGCACCGACCAACTGCTCGGTGGCCCCGGCTCTCGTCCCGCCGCGGTCGATGCGCTGGCCGCGCGCACCCTGGTCAAGGGCGAGGCGCTCAGCCCGCCGGCCGGGCGCGCCGACGATTTCGTCTGGCCGCGCCGCGAGGTCGGCCGTGAACAGGCCAAGGAGCCGCCGAAGGAGCTGAGCAAGCCGGATACGCCGGTCGCGGCGACGTCACCGGAGCCCGCGCCCGCAAGCCCCGGTCAGCTGCCGCCGCAGCAGCGGCCGAAGCGGCCGACCACCCCGGCTGCACCCGGCCAGACGGCGCCCAGCCAGACGCAGCAGCCGAACCCGAACGGTCAGGCCAATCAGAACGGCATGCGCGACTTCTTCGGCTTCGGCGCGCCGCAGCAGCAACAACAGCCGGCACAGCCGCGCCCCCCGACCGTGCGCAATCCGAATGCGCCGCCGCGGCCGCCAGGATCAGTGGGCCGTTCGGCGGCGGCGCTGGAGGCGCCTGCGCGCTGATCGCGCTTTGAGAACCAACGAGATCTGCTCCATCCATCAACGCCAATCGGCCCGCATTCCCCTGGGGAATGCGGGCCGATTGTCTGTTCAGTCCGAGTCTGCGCGCGGGCTCAGTAGCGCCAGCGCTGCGGCTGCGGCCGGCTCGACGGACGCATCAGCATCGCGAGCATGAAGCCGATGCCGCCGGCCACGAGCAGCGCGCCCATCGGATTGTCCTGCACCCGCTTGGTCAGCGCCTGGGTGCCGTCACGCAGGCTATCGGCGCTGCCACCGAACGTGTCCTTGGCATAGTCCATCGCGGCATCGCCGGCCTCGCGGGCAGCGTCCTTGGCCTGGCCGTACAGGTTCTGCACCACGCCCGAAGCCTCGCGCGCACGACCCGAGGCCTGCGTGCTCTTGTCGCCGGTCATCTCGCCGATGCCGCCCTCGACCTTGCCTGCGACATCCTTCGCCGTACCGGTCAAACGATCCGTATCCATTGCCGCCTCTCCTTGTCTCGCGTTTGCGGGCTTTCCGCTCTGCTAACCGGCTCGGGCGGCGACGGTTCCGGCGAACTACAAAATCAGGCCGCCATCGACGACGAGGGTCTGCCCGATGATGTAGGAGGCCAGCGGCGAGGCGAGGAACAGCGCCGCGCCGGCCATGTCCTGCGGCGTGCCGAGCCGCTTCAGCGGAATGCGCTGCAGGGCGCCTTCGAGACGCTGCGGGTTGGCTGTCGTCACCTTGGTCATCTTGGTATCGACGAGGCCCGGCGCGATGCCGTTGACGCGGATGCCGTCCGCGGCCCACGCCTCAGCCAGCGTTCGCGTCAGCCCCACCGCTCCGGTCTTGGACGCATTGTAGGCGGGATTGCCCATGGTCGAATGATAGGCCGCGGTCGACGACACGATGATCAGCGCGCCCTTGGCCTCGCTCAGCAGGCTGTGAAACTTGGTCGCACAGGCCATCAGGCTGATGAGGTTGACCTCCAGCACCTTGCGGAAGCCGTCCATCGCGAACTCACCGCGCCGATACAGCACCGCGCCCTGCGCCAGCACCAGCACGTCGAGCCGGTCGAAGCGCGGCGCGAACGCCTCGATCGCGGCGGCGTTGCTGACGTCGAGCTGATGATAGTCGAGCCCCTCGAGATCGGAGCCGTCCTCGGCGCGATAATCGGCCGCACTGGCGCGCGTGCCGCAGATCGCGACCCGAGCGCCCTGCGCGCGAAACGCCTGCGCGATGCCGTTGCCGATGCCGCTGGATCCACCGATCACCAGCACCTGCCGCCCTGAGAAATCGAGCGCGTTCATCTCCCTGCTCTCCCCTTGTTGTTTGTTCGCCACGGCTTACGCCACGGGTTTCGCCATGTGTGGAGAGCGGCGGTGGTGCTGTCAACGTGACGGCAGGTCAGCGCGGCGAACGCGACGGGAGCCTACTTCGCCGGCGTCAGCCGCCTGAGCCGGCCCGGCGAGTCGTCCTCGATGATCCAGACCGCGCCATCCGGCGCCACCGCGACATCGCGGATGCGCTCGCCCATATCCCAGCGCTCCGCCTCGTCGGGCTGGCCATCGGCGCGAAACGCCACCCGCACCAGCGCCTGAGCCCGGAGGCCGCCGATCAGCGCCGATCCCTTCCATTGCGGAAACATCGCACCGTCATAGAAGGCGAGACCGGCCGGCGCGATCACCGGATCCCAGTAGAGCAGCGGCGCCGCAAGATCGGGGCGCGTCGCATGGCGCGGAATCGGCGTGCCGTCGTAATTGTCGCCGTTCGAGACCAGCGGCCAGCCGTAGTTCTTGCCCGGCTCGATCAGGTTGAGCTCGTCACCGCCGCGCGGGCCCATCTCGTGCAGCCAGAGCTTGCCGTCCGGCGCGAAGGCGAGGCCATAGGGATTGCGGTGGCCGGTGGTCCAGGTCTGCGCCGGCACGCCCTTGTCCTCGGCCATCGGATTGTCTGATGGCGTCGAGCCGTCGAGATTGAGCCGTAGTACCTTGCCGCGCGCCTGGCGTGGATCCTGTGCGCTGGTCGGCTGCATGCGGTCGCCCACCGTCAGGAACAAATGCGTTCCCTGCGGATCGAACGCGATGATGCCGCCGGGCTGGCCACCGCCTCCCGCCGGCGTCTGACGCCAGATGACGGAGAGATTTGTCAGGCCGGCGCGGCCGTCTGCCAGCGACAAAACGGCACGGGCGAGAGCGAGGCGGCTGCCGTCGGCATTCGGCTCGGTGTAGCTGATGTAGACCTGCGACGACGTCGTGAAGTCCGGCGCAACCGCGATGTCCAGGAGGCCGTTCTGTCCGCGCGCGGCAACCGCGGGAACGTTGCCGACCTCCGTCTTCTGCCCGCTCTGGGTGGCGACGAAGATCCGGCCCGGCTTCTCCGTGATCAGCATCCGCCCATCCGGGAGGAACGCGATCGCCCAGGGCGTGTCGAACTCGGCCACCGTCTTGGCATCGAAGGGCTGAACGGCACTTGCCTTCCGACCGCCGGCGTTGATGCTGTCGGCGCCTGCGGCGTCGGCAGCAAACAATCCCGCAGCCAAAACCAGGCCGATGACTGTCTTGAGCACCATGATCACTCCGGTTCGTTAGTCCATCACGTCAGCAACGTGAACGCGGCCAGGCCAGATCGGTGCTGACCAAATGCGTCTGATTGGTGATAATCGCTGGAGAGCAGCGACGATGTGCATTTTTCCGTGAGCCGCAAATATGCATGAACATCGACAACTCAGTCGAACGGTCCGGGGATCGACCGTGCTGATCACGGGTGCGGCCTCCGGGATGGGCCGCGCGACCGCGCGGGTGTTCGCCGATGATGGCGCGCGGGTGGCCGTCACGGATATCGACGAGAGCGGCGCGCACGCTGTCGCCGCCGAGATCGCAGCATCCGGCGGAACTGCCCGCGCCTGGCGGCTCGACCTGACGGATCCCCAGGCGATCAGCACCGTCGTGAACGAGGCCGCGGCGCATTTCGATGGCCTCGACATCATCGTCAACAATGCCGGCATCTCGGTGCGCCTGGCAATCGACGACGAGGCCTATGACGAATCCTGGGCGAAGGGCATCGCCGTGATGCTGACAGCGCAGCAGCGCGTCATCCGCGCCGCGCTGCCGCATCTGCGCCGGTCGAACAGCCCGCGCATCGTGAACATCGCCTCGACCGAGGCGCTCGGCGCCACTGCGCTGCACAGCGCCTATTCGGCGGCGAAAGCGGGCGTGACCGGCCTGACGCGCTCGCTCGCCGTCGAGCTCGGACGCGACAGCATCACCGTCAATTGCATCTGCCCCGGGCCGATCACGACCGCGATGACCGCGCGCATTCCCGACGAGCAGAAGGCGATCTACGCCAGGCGCCGCACCGCGCTCGGACGCTATGGCGATCCGGAGGAAGTGGCGCACATCACCTTGAGCCTGTGCCTGCCGGCCGCGTCGTTCATCACCGGCGCCGTGATCCCTGTCGACGGCGGGCTGATGGCGCGCAATGCGTGATGTCTGCCGGGCGGGCATGACAGCCGTGCGCGTCGCCCTCCGCGCTTCGCGTTGACTTCGCAGCGCGCGGGCGTAGCCTCTCGGATCAGAAGCGGGCACGAGTCCGCCATGATGAGGACACGCAAGGAGGACGCCATGGCAATCGCCATCCGGCAGCTTCATCCCCATTTCGTCGGCGAAGTCTCAGGCATCGACCTGCGCAAGCCTCTTGCGCGCGACGAGGTCGCAGAGCTGCAGGCCGCGATCGATCGCTACGCGGTGCTGGTGGTCCATGATCAGGACATCACCGACGAGCAGCAGCTCGCTTTCGCGCTGAACTTCGGCGAGCGCGAGCAGGCGCGCGGCGGCACGGTGACCAAGAAGGAGGATTATCGCCTCACCACCGGACTGAACGACGTGTCCAATCTCGGCAAGGACGGCAAGCCGCTGCCGCCGGATCACCGCACGCATCTGTTCAATCTCGGCAACTGCCTGTGGCATTCCGACAGCTCGTTCCGCCCGATCCCGGCGAAGTACTCGATTCTCTCGGCGCGCATCGTCAATCCGAAGGGCGGCAACACCGAGTTCGCCGACATGCGCGCCGCCTATGATGCGCTGGATCAGGACACCAAGGCCGAGATCGACAATCTCGTTTGCGAACATTCGCTGATGTATTCACGCGGCTCGCTCGGCTTCCTCGACTACACCGAGGAGGAAAAGGCGATGTTCAAGCCGGTGCTGCAGCGCCTGGTGCGAACGCATCCCGCGCACGGCCGCAAGTCGCTGTATCTGTCGTCGCATGCCGGCGCCGTCGTCGGCATGAGCATGCCCGAAGGACGTTTGCTGATGCGCGACCTCACCGAGCACGCCACCCAGCCCGAGTTCGTCTATGTGCACAAATGGCGGCTGCACGATCTGATCATGTGGGACAATCGCCAGACCATGCACCGCGTCCGCCGCTACGATCAGTCGCAGCCCCGCGACATGCGCCGCGCGACGGTGGCCGGCACCGAGTCGACCGTGGCGCAGCAGGCGGCGGAGTAGCTTCCACCGCGGCTATCAGCAGAGGCCGTCATTGCGAGGAGCGAAGCGACGAAGCAATCCAGAGTCTCCGCGGGGACTCTGCTATTTCGAGCATCATGGAGAGATGTTTGTAGGTCGAGCTCAACAACACCGGTGTCGTCCCGGCCCCCGAGCCGGGACGACCCGGGGGTACGACCGAGTTTTCGCAACCTTGCTGCGATCTTGCAAAATCTTGCTGCGATCTCGGAAGGGCAGCAGGAGCAGAAACGCTGCCGCTTAAGCATGCCCTGCGGCGTTGGACAGCATGCCCGGATCGATGCCGATCTTGCGCAGCGCGAGGTCGTATTTGTTCTCGACATTGTCGCCGAAGATCAGGTCCGGATCGGCGTCGCAATGCAGCCAGCCATTGTCCTGGATCTCCTCCTCGAGCTGGCCGGCGCGCCAGCCGGCATAGCCGAGCGCGAGGATGGCGTGCTTCGGACCATTGCCCTTGGCGATCGCCTTGAGAATGTCGATGGTCGTCGTCAGGCAGACGCCATCATTGATCTTCAACGTGGCATTGGCGATGAAGTAGTCGCTCGAATGCAGCACGAAGCCGCGGCCGGTATCGACCGGGCCGCCGCTCAGCACCTTCATGGTTTCGGCGCTGTCGGGCAGGCTGATCTGATTGCCCTTCTCGATGATATTGAGTTGCATCAGGAGCTGCGGGAAATCGATGCTGCCCGCCGGGCGGTTCACCATGATACCCATGGCGCCCTCGGCCGAGTGCGCGCACAGATAAATCACGGATCGCTCGAAGCGGGAATCGCCCATCACTGGCATCGCAACCAGCAGCTGGCCGTCGAGGTAGCCGCCGTGAGAGGCGTGATCGCCGATCCCCGTTACCTTGCGGCGAATGTCGCCCAGCCTTTTTGCTTCAGGATTCATCCGCGAGGACTCTCATGATCGTTGATATCCTGATATTGGGATGCGCATCTGTCAATCAAGGTTCAGGTCCCCGCGACGAAATCCGCCTCACAAGCAATTCAATGGTTTGCGCCTGAACAGCACTCTAAAGACGTCTCATGTCCGCCTTGGTTCCTCATCACTCCGCCACACTGTTCGCCGTCGCCCTCATATCGTCCTGCCTCGTGTCCGGCGCACGGGCGCAGGACTCCTCGCCCTGGCAGCGTGACAGCCACTCCGCAGTGCGCCTGCTCGCGGGCTCGCGCAGTGGGCCGGTGATGCTCGGCGGCATCGCGTTTCAGCTGCAGCCGGGATGGAAGACCTATTGGCGCACGCCCGGCGATTCCGGCGTGCCGCCGCGGTTCGACTTTTCCAAGTCGGAGAACGTCGAAGCGGTGACGGTTCTATGGCCGGCGCCGACCAAATTCGACGACGGCGCCGGCGGCCATTCGCTCGGCTATCACGACCAGGTCGTGCTGCCGCTGCGCATCGTCGCCAAGAGCGTCGACAAGCCGGTGACCTTGCGCGCCGACATCAGCTACGCGGTCTGCGAGAAGATCTGCATCCCGGTGGACGCGAAGGCCGAGCTCGCCTTCACCAGCGTCGCCAGCACCGAGGACACCGCGCTGTCGGCGGCGCTCGACACGGTGCCGAAGCCGGTCAATGTCGGCGACGGCAATCCGCTGACGATCCGCGACGTCAAGCGCGACGGCAAGAAGGACGTCATCGTCGATGTCGCCGTTGCCGATCCGCACGGCGTGCACCTCTATGTCGAGGGGCCGACGCCGGACTGGGCGCTGCCGATCCCGACCGCACGCGACAGCGGCACGCCCGGCATCAAGCGCTTCGCGTTCGAGCTCGACGGCGTACCGCCCGGCGTCAAGCCGGACGGCGCGGCGCTGAAGCTCACGGTCGTCGGACCGGACAAAGCCTACGAGTTCAACGTCAACCTGCCGTGACGCCGTCACTTAGCGCCTGTCCAACCGATTCTTAACGATGCGTTGATAGGAGAGGATCCTCAGCCGCGATCCGCGCGGCCGTGGAGCCTCTGCCGTGGCCGTGATCGACGCCCGCAACGACACGACATCGACGCGCCTCGCAGCGCGGCTGAAGGCGCGCCTGGCCGCGCTCGGCGGCAGCGGCGAGGCCTCGCTGACGCGGCGGCTGGCCGGCACCATCTTCCTCATCCGCGTGCTCAGCGCCGGGCTCGCTTATCTCAGCCAGATCCTGCTCGCGCGCTGGATGGGCGGCTCGGATTACGGCACCTACGTCTATGTCTGGACCTGGGTGCTGCTGCTCGGCAGCATGCTGGATTTCGGCATTGCGTCGTCGGCGCAGAAGATCATCCCGGACTACCGCACGTCGGGCCAGCCCGCGCTGCTGCGCGGCTTCCTCTCCGGCGGCCGCTGGCTGACGCTCGCGACCTCCACCATCGCCGCGCTGCTTCTCGCCGGCCTGATCGCCCTGCTCTCGCCGTGGATCGATGCAAGCGAGCGCATGCCGCTTTATATCGGCTGTCTGACGCTGCCGGCCTTCGTCGTCGCCAACACCCAGGACGGCATCGCGCGCTCGCACGACTGGATGAGCCTCGGCCTGATGCCGCAATTCATCATCCGGCAATCCCTGATCATCGGCTTCACCGCCGGCGCCTTCGTGCTCGGCTTCGATCTCGGCGCCACCGCCGCGATGGCGGCGAGCGCCGCCGCGGTGTGGATCGCGATGCTGGGCCAGATGCTGGTACTGAACCGCAGGCTCGATCGTCACATCGAGAGCGGACCGAAGCAGTACGACGTCCGGGGCTGGCTCGCGATCTCGCTGCCGATCCTGCTGGTCGAGAGCTTCTATCTGCTGCTGTCCTACACCGACGTGCTGGTGCTGCAGCAGTTCCGCTCCTCCGAAGAGGTCGGTATCTACTTTGCCGTGGTGAAGACGCTGGCGCTTGTCTCGTTCATTCACTACGCGATGTCGGCGACGACGGCGCATCGCTTCGCCGAATATCATGCGCTCGGCGACAAGGCGCGGCTGTCGGCCTATGTCGCCTACGCGATCAAATGGACGTTCTGGCCCTCGCTCGCCGCGACGCTGGTGCTGCTCGCGCTCGGCAAGCCGCTGCTCTGGCTGTTCGGCGCACAGTTCACCGCGGGCTACGACATCATGTTCATCGCAGCCATCGGCCTCGTGGTGCGCGCGGCGATCGGCCCGGTCGAGCGGCTCCTGAACATGCTCGGCCAGCAGCGCGCCTGCGCGATGGCGTATGCCGCCGCGTTCGTGATGAACCTCGTGCTGTGCATCATGCTGGTGCCGCATTTCGGCGGCCATGGCGCCGCTGCCGCCACCTCGCTGTCCCTGGTGTTCGAAACCGTGCTGCTGTTTCGCATCGTCAAGCAGCGGCTCGGACTGCATGTCCTCGCCTTCGGCAAGGCACGTTGAGGGAGCCATGTTGACGCATCTGTTGCGTCATCTTGTCCTCGCCTTGACGGAACTGAGAGCAGCGCACGCCCCGATCCTCTCGCGCGCGCCGATCACGCAAGTGTTGGGTGCAACGCCATGATATTGGCGCGATCCTCCGGGCACATGATTTGACCGTGCGCTGGGGGAGAATGAAATGTCGAGACTGGGGGTCGCGCTATCGCTGGCCGCAACGTTCATGCTGGCCGGCTGCATGGAAGCGACGCTGTCGCCGACGACGGATGCCGCCCTGACGCCGCGCGACCGCCAGCTGCTGGCCCGCGCGCCTTATGCCGAAGCGCAGATCCCGCAGCAGTTCCAGCGTCACATTGTCGAGTACACCAGGCAGGAACAGCCGGGCACCATCGTCGTCGATACCGATGCGCGCCTGCTCTACTACGTCCTGCCCGACCGCAAGGCGATCCGCTATGGCGTGGCCGTCGGCGAGGAGGCGATGGCGTTCTCCGGCGTCGCGACCGTCGGCAAGCTCGCCGAGTGGCCGGACTGGGTTCCCACGGCCGATATCCAGGCGCGCCTCGGGCCCTATCCGAAGCGCGTCGCCGGTGGCCCGGCCAATCCGCTCGGCGCCCGCGCGATCTATCTCTACGAAGGCAACAAGGACACGCTGTACCGCATCCACGGCACCAACCAGCCCGAATATATCGGCCAGGCGATCTCGTCGGGCTGCATCCGCATGACCAACACCGACGTCGCCGATCTCTACAGCCACGTCCAGCTCGGCTCGACCGTGGTCGTGCTGCCGCCGGGCCAGAGCGTCGCGTCGACCAACACCAACATCTTCGCGCGCCGCAGCTGATCGCTGCTCAGGCGCCGAGCGCGCCTAAAGCGCGATGAGATCGGGTTGAATCGTCATCGCGCTTCAGGTTGTTGGTTTGCGCATGATCTTTTCGGAAAACCGCTACGCACTTTTCCGGATCATGCTTTAGCCGTAGCGCAGCTTCAGGCCGAGGATCGCCGCGACCAGGCCGAGCGTGATGGCATTGGCGACCACCAGCGGCAGGTCGCTGATCAGCGCGCCGTAGAGCAGCCACATCGAATTGCCGGTGGTCTGCAGCACGAACATGCCCATCGAGATGTCATGGGTCGAGCGCGACCGCCAGGCCTTGATGACCTGCGGCAGGAACGAGCATGTGGTGCAGGTGGCGGCGCCGAGGCCGATGATCGTGGTCAGCAAGATGAAAGTCCGTGCGCTGGTCGTGGAAACGCACGCTTGTAGAATGGCGCGCGCCGAAGCGAAACCCGCTCCGGCGCAAAATTGATCCTTTGCGTGAGACGGATAGCCTCCAACCCCACCCTTGGTCATTCCCCGCGAAGACGGGGAATCCAGTACGCCGCGGCCTCTCGATCGATCACGGCCGTCTCTGGAATACTGCATCGCCCGGTCAAGCCGGGCGATGACGGTGTGGATGAAACAGGCTCCGCCCCATCAAACAAGGTTACGCGGCAGTCCAGCCGCCATCGATCGACAGGTTGGTGCCGGTGATCTGCGCCGCCTCGTCGCTGCACAGGAACAGCGCCAGTGCTGCGACCTGGTCGACCGTCACGAACTCCTTCGTGGGCTGGGCCGCGAGCAGAACGTCGTTGATGACCTGCTCCTTGGTGAGATTGCGCGCCTTCATCGTGTCGGGAATCTGCTTCTCCACCAGCGGCGTCCAGACATAGCCGGGCGAGATGCAGTTGCAGGTGATCTTGAAGGTCGCAAGCTCCAGCGCCACCGTCTTGGTCAGGCCCGCGATGCCGTGCTTGGCCGACACATAGGCCGACTTGAACGGCGAGGCGACCAGTGAGTGAGCGGAGGCTGTGTTGATGATGCGGCCCCAGCCGCGCTTCTTCATGCCAGGCACGGCCGCGTGAATGCCGTAGAACGCCGAGGAGAGATTGATCGCGATGATCTGCTCCCACTTCTCCGGCGGAAAATCCTCGACCGGCGAGACGAACTGGATGCCGGCATTGTTGACGAGAATGTCGACGCTGCCGAACGTGCTCTCGCCGAGCGCGATCATGCCGGCGATCTCGGCTGGCTTGGTCATGTCGGCGGGCGAGTGCACCGCCTTGACCTTGAACTCGCTCTCGATCGCGGCGCGCTCCTTCTCGATGTCGGCGGCCGCGCCGAAGCCGTTGATCACGATGTTCGCGCCCGCGCTGGCGAAGCCGCGCGCAATCGCGAGTCCGATGCCGCTGGTCGAGCCGGTGACCACCGCGGTCTTGCCCTTCAGATTCGTCGTCATTGCTTTACTCCTTCTTGGCGGCAGCGAGGTTGCCGTCCTGCGTGAGATCGTAGGTGACCATGGTTTCGCCGGACTGCGGTCGCTCCAGCCAGTCCTTGTGGCGCATCGATTGGTGCACGTCGCGCACCCCCGCCTCCCAGTGCTCGACCATCGCAACGTGGGAGAAGTCGTAGTCCTTCGAGGAGCTCTCGTAGTTCTTGCTGCGATAGATCAGATGCACCACCGTCACGGTGTTCTCCTGCGCAGCCTTGCACAGGATCTCGAGCGAGGGATCGTTGCGCAGCTCATCGGGCAGCTTGGCATAGAGCTCGCGGAATGCCTTGCGCGTGTTGTGGATCATCCGGTTCTTGTCGGTGTTCATCCGCGTCCGGCTGGAATAGCGGATGTCCTTCTCGCGCTCGGCCGCCTCCAGCAAGGTGCGCGGCAGTTCACCGCGCGCGGAGAACAGGTCGACCTGGAAGATCAGCAGGTCTCGGTCGGTCTCGGTGTCGAGCACGTAGTCGAGCGGCGTGTTGGAGGCGATGCCGCCGTCCCAGTAATGCTCGCCGTCGATCTCGACCGGCGGAAAGCCCGGCGGCAGCGCGCCGGAGGCCATGATGTGCTCGGGCGTGATGCGCTTGCCCTGCCTCTTGAATTCGACATTGTCGAAATAGGTGAAGTTGCCGGTGGTGACGCCGACGGCGCCGACAGACAGCCGCGTCTTGAGATCGTTGATGCGATCGAAATCGACCAGCCGCTCCAGCGTGCGCTTGAGCGGCGCGGTGTCGTAATAGCTGACCGATTGCGGCGTGCCGGCCGGCCACAGCGGCGCCGGCGGAAAGCGCGGCGTAAAGAAGCCGGGGACGCCGAACGCCGCGATCAGCGCTGCACTCGCCTCGTTGAACGCCGAGCGGTGATGGTCGCCATCGAGCAGCGGCTTCCAAGGCACCGGCGAGGACACCATGTGCCAGAATTCCTTGAGGCGCTCGATGCGCTTGTCGCGCTCGTTGCCGGCGATGATCGCGGAATTGATCGCGCCGATCGAAATGCCGGCGACCCATTCGGGCTCGAAATCGAAGTGACACAGCGCCTGATAGGCGCCGGCCTGATAGGAGCCGAGCGCGCCACCGCCCTGCAGGACGAGCACGCGCTTGGCATCGGAGGGAGTTGTCGGCGGAGCCGGCAGCGGATGATGATTCATGTCAATCGATCGGTTATCAGCAGTTGCGCCAGCGTGGCGTGAGTTCCTGATAACGTCAAATCAACCTCCGGAACAGGTCGCCTCCGGCCAGCAGTGAGGCCCAGCCGGACAGGTTGCCGCCCGCGCGGCAAGCAGGGGTGCCTGTCAGGAAGGCTTCTTGCTGTCCGGAGCGGCCAGGATCATGGTCCAGAAGACCTTGTATTTCGTATTTGGAGCATAGCTCGCGGCAATGCCTATTTTTGTGACACCGCTCTTCAGCATGTTGGCGCGGTGGGGCGGCGAATCGCGCCAGCCGGAAAAGGCTTCCGCGAGCGTGTGGTAGCCGGCGGAGACGTTTTCGACCGCGACGACGGCATCATATCCGGCGCCGTTCAGCCGCTTGGCCAGCGGCGCGCGCACGTCGTGATCGAGCTTGTTCTTGTCGGCCATCGCCTGCGACTGCGACTCGGCGAGCCGCATCAATTCGGGATCGACCTCGACCATGCCGAGCCCGTTGTTCTGACGGTATTGTGAGATCATCGTCGCCGCGGCGACCGCATCGAGCTTGGCGCCGGCGACCGCCATGTCGGCATACATGGTCGGCGCCTGCACGACCGGCGCCTCGGCCGCGCAGCCGGCGAGCAGGAGGACGATGGAGAGAGCGAGTG